>SFVC01000062.1 GCA_004560375.1 bacterium | reverse complement strand
GATCAAGGACGCCATCAACACCGTGTCCGACGTCCGCGGTACTCTGGGCGCCACCCAGAACCGGTTGGATCACACCATCAACAACCTGTCCGTCATGACCGAGAACATCCAGGACGCGGAGTCCACCATCCGCGACACCGATGTGGCCGAGGAAATGATGGCCTACACCAAGAACAACATCCTGATCCAGAGCGCCCAGGCCATGCTGGCCCAGGCCAACCAGGTTCCCCAGGGCGTCCTCCAGCTGCTCCAGTAAGAAGCTGGAACGCTTGGCAAAAACCGCATAGACCCATCCCTGTCCCCCCCGGCCAAGCCGGGGGGGGAATTTTTTGACAAATGCGGGCGGGTATGCTAAAATAAATCTGATTTCCGGTTATCATAATAGACAACCGGCCGCAAAAAGGGGGACGCCCATGGGCAACCTGTCGGAAAAGCGCCTGTTCCTGCTGGACATGGACGGCACCATCTATCTGGATCACACCCTGTTCCCCGGGACGCCCCCCTTTCTGGAAGCGGTGCGGGCCCGGGGCGGGCGGTATCTGTTCCTCACCAATAACTCCTCCAAGTCGGTGGACTCCTACATTGAAAAGCTGGGCGGCATGGGTGTGGCCGCCGTCCGGGAGGATTTCCTCACCTCGGTGGACGCCCTCATCGCGGATCTGGCGGCGCGTCCCCCCTTCCGCCTGTGCTACGCCTTCGGCACGGACAGCTTCCAAAGCCAGCTCCGGGCGGCGGGCGTGCCCGTCACCAACCGGCTTGAGGACGGGGTGGACTGCCTGCTCATCGGCTTTGACACGGAGCTGACCTTTCAAAAGCTGGAGGACGCCTGCATCCTGCTGAACCGGGGGGTGGAGTTTATCGCCACCAACCCGGACTGGGTGTGCCCCACCTGGTACGGCTCGGTGCCCGACTGCGGCAGCGTGTGCGAGATGCTGTACCGGGCCACCGGCCGCCGTCCCCGGGTCATCGGCAAGCCCCAGCCCGCCATGGTACGGCTGGCGCTGGAGCGCACCGGGGTTCCGCCGTCGGCGGCCCTGATGGTGGGGGATCGGCTGTATACCGACGTGGCCTGCGGGGTAAACGCCGGGATCGACACCGCCTTCGTCCTGTCCGGCGAGGGGACGCGGGAGGATTTAGCAGGGAGCGGCGTGACGCCGACCTGGGTATTTGACGACGTCTCCGCCCTGCACCGGGCCTGGGCGGGGAGGCACGGCCCCGTGTAAGGGAGGGGCCATATGTGCTGATGGCACACGTCTATCGCCGGCCATGTAGGGGAGGGGCTTGCCCCTCCCGCCTTGAAGGGTCAGAGACCCTTTCCCCCGGGAGGGGCAAGCCCCTCCCCTACACCCCCTAAACACGAGAGAGGAAGCGAATCCATGAACGATCTGAAGCTGAACAACAAGCGCACGATTTTGGTGGGGCTGGCCTTCCTGTCCATCTGCGCCTTCTGGCAGATGTACGACAATCTGGTGCCCCTGATCCTCCGACGCACCTTCGCCCTGGACGAGTCCCTCACCGGCATGATCATGGCGGCGGACAACGTGCTGGCGCTGTTCCTGCTGCCCCTGTTCGGCGGTCTGTCCGACAAGTGCGGCCTGGGCAGGCTGGGCCGCCGCACGCCGTTCATCCTGGCGGGTACCGCCGGGGCGGTGGTGCTGATGAACCTGCTGCCCATGCTGGACAACAGCTACGCGGCCGAGGCGGCCCCCTTCAAGCTGGTGAGCTTTGTGATTGTGCTGGGCCTGCTGCTGGTCGCCATGGGCACCTACCGCTCCCCGGCGGTGGCCCTGATGCCCGACGTGACCCCCAAGCCCCTGCGCTCCAAGGCCAACGCCATCATCAACCTGATGGGGGCGGTGGGCGGCGTGCTCTACCTGGGGGTGAGCGCGGCCCTGTACCCCGCCTCCAAGACCGGGGGCGCGGCCCACGTGGACTACCAGCCCCTTTTCCTCATCGTGTCGCTGATCATGGTGGTGGCGGTGGCGGTGCTGCTGCTCACCATCCGGGAGCCCAAGCTGGCGGCGGAGAACCAGGCCCTGGAGAAGCAGCACCCGGAGTGGAACCTGGCCAAGGACGACGGCAGCGGCCACGAGACCCTGCCCTCCCCGGTGAAGCGGAGCCTGGGCTTTCTGCTGGCCTCCATCGCCCTGTGGTTCATCGGCTACAACGGCGTGACAACCTGGTGGTCCAACTATACGGCGGAGGTGATGGGGGCGGGCCTCCAGGGCACCAACATCTGCCTCACCGTGGCCACCGTGGGGGCCATCGTGTCTTACATCCCCATCGGCGTGCTGGCCTCCAAGGTGGGGCGCAAGCGCACCATCCAGGCCGGGGTGGTGCTGCTGGCCGCCTGCTTCCTGGCGGGCTATCTGCTCACCGTCCGGGCCACCGCCATCACCCCCATCATGTACGTGGCCTTTGCCCTGGTGGGGCTGGCCTGGGCGGCCATCAATGTCAACTCCCTGCCCATGGTGGTGGAGATGTGCCGGGGCTCCGACGTGGGCAAGTTCACCGGCTACTACTACACCGCCTCCATGGCGGCCCAGGTGGTCACCCCTGTACTGGCGGGCACGCTGATGAAGCACATCAGCTATCAGATCCTGTTCCCCTACGCCGCGTTCTTTGTGGCCATGAGCTTTGTCACCATGCTGTTCGTCCGCCACGGCGACAGCAAGGCAGAGGCAAAAACGGGCCTGGACGCCTTTGAGGACATGGACGATTGACCGGGAGTTTGCCGGCAGCAGCGCGGAGAACCCTATCAGCGGGCGCACACTGTGCGTCCCCGCAGTCCGAATAGAGAGAAAGGAGCGCTTACCATGAAAACACTGACAAAGATCGGCCTGACGGCCCTGGGGGCGGCGGGAGCGTGGTGCGCCCTGCTCCGGCCCCGGCGGAACCAGCCGGGCTGGGACAAGCTGGCGGGCGTGAAGTACGCCCACCGGGGTCTCCACAACGCAGAGAAGGGCGTGCCGGAAAACTCCATGACCGCCTTCCAGCTGGCGGTGGAGGCCGGCTTCGGCGCGGAGCTGGACGTGCACCTGATGGCGGACGGCAACCTGGCGGTGGTGCACGACAGCGACCTCACCCGGGTGTGCGGTAAACAGGCCATCATTGAGGATCTGGTGGAAGAGGAGCTCATAGAGTACCCGCTGATGGGCACGGAGGAGCTGATCCCCCTGTTCCAGGAGGTGCTGGAGCTGTTCGAGGGCAAGACGCCTCTGATCATTGAGCTGAAGGTGGAGGGCGGCAACGCCAATGCCCTCACCGACGCGGTGATGGCCATGCTGGAGGATTGGAACGGCGTCTACTGCCTGGAGTCCTTCCACCCCGGCGTGCTGCTGCGGCTGAAGGAGCGCTACCCCTGGGTGCTCCGGGGCCAGCTCAGCCAGGACTTCCTCAAGGGGGGCGAGGTGCACGGCCTGTCCCTGCCGGCCCGGTTCGCCCTCACCAACCTGCTGACCAGCGCCCTCACCCGGCCCGACTTCGTGGCCTACAAGTGGCAGGATCGACGGAACCCCTCCCTGCGGCTGATGCGGGCGCTGTATGGCGTCCATGAGGTGGGCTGGACCGTCCGGGATCGGCAGACCATGGAGGCCTTGGAAGCGGAGGGTGTGCCCACCATCTTCGAGGGATTTCTGCCCTGACGCCCCATCGGGAGATTTTGCACACTTGGCGCCCAATGCACAGATTTTGTGCATTGGGCCCGTTCTGTCCATAGCTTGTCCCCTGCCATTCCCGTATACTTTATCCCAGTGAAGCCGCCCCGCCGCTGAGCCGGCGGGGGTTGCTTGATCAAGGAGGAGCGCGTATGCGTACTGCCATTGTGACGGACACCAACAGCGGGATCAGCGTGGCCGAGGGCCGGGAGCTGGGGTGTTTCGTGCAGCCCATGCCTCTGCTGGTGGACGGGGAGATCCGGTACGAGGGGGTGGATCTCACGTCGGACGAGTTCTACGCCGCCCATGAAGCGTTTTGTCAAGTGTTATTTGGAGTTATTGACGCACAATCAAGGCGAAAGCGCGAAAGTGCAAAGCGCAAAGGGTCTGCACTTTGCGTTT
>SFVC01000014.1 GCA_004560375.1 bacterium | reverse complement strand
AACGCACGGATGGAGAGCTTTTTCGCCACGCTCAAGAAAGAGAAGATCTATCAGATCGCGGCGTACAAGCTGCCGAGAGAACAGGTCAAAACGATCATTTTCCGCTATATTTTTATCTACTACAACCGCGTCAGGGTCTATACACGCAACCCGCTGGGACTGCCACCCGTGAGGTACCGGGAGTGGGCGCAGGCGCAGCAGGCAGCCTGACCGGCGCTGCCGAGCTTTTCAGATTTTGGGTATTTCCCGACTGCACATTTCTTGACATTTCCAGCCCGCCACGGGTGGAGCCTGGACAGTTTTCAGCCCTGGGTGCATGGCGGGGCCAAAGGTTGGTTCCGCTCCATGCAATCCCCCGCCGATGGGTGGGTAAGCCCTGAGACGCTGTCCCCGTGGGGATTGCGTCGCTCGTATGCCCTGCGGGGCATGGGGATGAGGCCGAGGGCCGGGAAGCGCTGGAGGGCATGAAAAAACAGGGGGCCAGGGTTCGGCCTCCTGTCTTTTCGGTTTTTAGGGTTCGGCTGTGGGTTGTTGGGTTGGTGCTTCCCTGTGAGTACCCGGCTTATGCGGCGGGGCTTTTCTCTGCTATTCTACTGTTTTCAAGCTCTCCACCATATCCACCTTTTTCAGCCTGAAGTGGGCCGCGATATTGACAATTACAGAGAACACCACCGTCAGCGCCGCCGCCAGCACGTAGGCGTAAGGGGGCGCGGTGCGGCCGAACATCACGATGTCCACCTCCACCGTCAGCACCATCCAGGCGTGGAGGAACCGGCCCATCACCAGCCCCAGAACGATGCCGAACAGGGTGAGGAACACGTTCTCCCGGTAGACATAGGCGGTGATCTCCTTGTCGAAGAAGCCCAGCACCTTCAGGGTGGCCAGCTCCCGGGTGCGCTCGGTGATGTTGATGTTGGTCAGGTTGTAGAGCACCACGAAGGCCAGCGCCGCCGCCGACAGGATGATGATCACCACCGCGTAGTCGATGGCCTCCATGCTGTTGGTGAAGCTGTCCCGGATGGCGGCGATGTAGGAGTGGGAGGTCACCGCGTCCATGGCCATGAGCTGGGCGGACACCTCGTCCGACTGCACCCCGTCCCCGTACTTCAGCAGGATCAGGTTCTGGGCCGGGGTCTCGCCCAACAGCCGCTCATAGCAGGCCGCCGACAGATAGACGTTGTGCTGGACATAGTGCTCCACAATGTCGTCCACCCGCACGTCCACCCGTCCGTCCTTGTCCAGGGTGATGGTGTCGCCCACCTCCACCCCCAGCAGCTCGGACAGCTTTTCCGTGATGATGGCGCCGTCCTCTGGCGGGGCCACCGCCTCATCGTCCTGCCGGTGGCGCAGGTTCATGAACCGGGTGAAGCCCTCGAAGTCGTCGATGGCGTACAGCCCCACGTCGTAGGCCACCCCGCCAGCGGAGGCCTCCGCCGTGTGCTGGCTGGTGAGGTGCCACCGCTCTACCTTGCCGCTGTTGTCCAGATAATCCGTCACCGCCGCCAGCTCCGACCGGGTCGCGTCCTCGTCCAGCCCCACCGTGGCGTCGTAGAGGGAGATCTCGTCAAACTGCTTGTTGAGGATGGCGAAAATGGACTCGTGGAGCCCGAAGCCGGTGACAATCAGGGCGGTGCAGCCGCCGATGCCGATCACCGTCATCCAGAACCGCCGCTGGTAGCGGAACAGGTTCCGCATGGTCACCTTCCAGGTGAAGGTAAGCCGCTTCCAGATAAAGCCCACCCGCTCCAGCAGCACCCGCTTGCCCGCCTTGGGGGCCTTGGGGCGCATCAGGTTGGCGGGGGTGGCGATCAGGGTGGACAGGCAGGCCCACAGCGCCGCCCCGGTGGTGCACAGCACCGCCGCCAGCACCGCCAGCACGCACAGCACCGTCTGCTCCCGGAACTCCAGGGGGGGCATGGCGTACATGATGTTGAAGGCGTTGGCGATCACCGCCGGGATCAGGGTGGCTCCCACCGCCAACCCCAGAATACCGCCCAGAAGGCTGGCCAGGAAGGCGTAGCCGATGTACTTTTTAGAGATGGATAGCTGGGAGAAGCCCATGGCCTTCAACGCGCCGATCTCGGTGCGCTGCTCCTCCACCATCCGGGTCATGGTGGTCAGGCAGGCCAGCGCCGCCACCAGAAAGAAGATCACCGGGAAGATGGTGGCCAGATTGCTCACCCGCTCCGTGTCCTGGGAGAAGCTCACAAAGCCCATGTTGGTGTTCCGCCCCAGGACGTACCACTGGCACTCCTCCACCTTGTCCAGCTCGTCCCGGGCGTCGTCCAGCTTCTGCTGGGCGTCGGCGATCTTCTCGTCCGCCTCGATCCTGCCGTCCTCGTACTCCTTCAGGCCGTCGGCGTACTCCGCCTCGCCGTCCTCCAGCTTTTGCAGGGCGTCGGCCAGCTCCTGCTCGCCGTCCCGCCGGGCCTGGGCCAGCTCGGCCTGACCGTTTTGATAGTCCCGGCGGCCATCGGCGATCTGCCGCTCGGCGTCCGCCAGCTGCCGCCCGGTGTCGTCCAGGGTGGCGCGGGCGCTGTCCAATTCCGCCTTGGAGTCGTCCAGCACCGCCTTGCTGCCGTCCAGCTGGGCCTTCACCCCGTCCAGCTGGATCTTCACCGGGGCCAGCTGGGCATAGCCCTCGTCCAGGGCGGCCTGGGCCCCGTCCAGCTGGGCCTTTTGCTCCGCCAGCTGGGCCTTCACCTGCTCATAGGCCGGGGTGCCCTCCGCCTGCTTCAGCGCCGCCTCATACTGGGCCAGCCCCTCGTTCACCTGGGCCTGCTGGCCGTCCAGGGCCGCCTTGTTCTTCTGGTACTCCGCCAGCCCGTTCTGGTACTGGGCCAGCCCCGCCTGGTACTGGGCCAGCCCGTCCTCATACTGATCCAGCCCGTCCTCGTACTGGGCCAGCCCGTCCTCATACCGGGCGCGGCCGTCGTCCAGCTCCCGCTGGGCGTCGTTCAGCTTTTGCAGGGCGTCGGCCAGCGTCCGCCGGGCGTCGGCCAGCTCCCGCTCCAGGGTGTCCTGCCCCTCCCGGTAGTCCGCCCAGCCGTCGTCCAGCTCCTTCCGGGCGTCGTTCAGCTCCTTCTCCGCGTCGGCCAGCTCCTGATCCGCCTCCGCTTTCGCGTCGTCAAGCTCTTTCTGGGCGTCGTCCAGCTCCTTCTGCGCGTCCCCGATGAGGGTGTCGTACCGGAGCTGGGCCCGCTCGTCCGCCAGCCCGTCCAGGCTGTCGATGAGGGCCTCCGCCCGATCCTCGTACTCGTCGCTGTAGCTGTTCAGCTCCTTGAGCCCCTGGCCGGTGAAATAGGCGGCGGTGTAATAGTCATAGGTAAAATTCTCCCCCGGCACGAACAGGAAGGCGTCCACCGATCCGCTGCCCAGGGAGGAGGTGCCCCGGTCGGTGCCCACGTACAGGGGACAGTTCACCACGCCCACGATGGTGTAGGTGGTGCGTACCAGATCCCCCTGGTGATCCTCGTCCAGCACCAGCTCCACCGTGTCCCCCACGTCCAGCCCCAGCTCCACCAGCAGCAGGCCCTCGGTGACGCACTCGTTGGGGGCCTCCGGCAGGCGGCCCCGCTTCACCTCCAGCAGGTTGAGCCGCTCCGGCATGGAGCGCACGGTGACGATGCAGTCCACCGCCGTGGCGTCCACCGTCCAGGCGCCCTCCACCTGATCCACGCCCTCCGCTGACCCCAGCGCGTCCAGATCCCCCTGGGTCAGCCCCAGGGTGGACAGCACCCAGCCGTCCATGAGGTTGGTGCGGTCGTAGTAGTTGTCGGCGGTGAATTTCATGTCCGGGGCGGTGGCCCACAGACCGGACAGGAAGGCCACCGCCAGCGCCGACAGCACCAGGATGGACAAAAACCGGCTGAAGGTATGCCTGATCTCCCGGGCGGCGTCGGTGGTCAGGCGGTTTTTATGGGCTACCATTCGATCTCCTCCACGGGGGTGGGGGCCTCGTTGCGCTCCATGGCCGCCACCCGGCCGTTCTTGATGTGGATCACCCGGTCGGCCATGGGGGTGAGGGCGGTGTTATGGGTGATGACGATGACCGTCATGCCCCCCTCCCGGCAGGTGTCCTGGAGCAGCTTCAAAATGGCCTTGCCCGTCACATAGTCCAGCGCCCCGGTGGGCTCGTCGCACAGCAGCAGCTTGGGGTTCTTGGCCAGGGCCCGGGCGATGGCCACCCGCTGCTGCTCCCCGCCGGACAGCTGGGCGGGGAAGTTGTCCAGCCGGTGGCCCAGCCCCACGTGCTCCAGCACGTCCCGGGCGTCCAGGGGGTGGCGGCAGATCTGGGCGGCCAGCTCCACGTTTTCCAGGGCGGTGAGGTTCTGCACCAGGTTGTAGAACTGGAACACGAAGCCGATGTCGTGCCGCCGGTAGGCGGTGAGCTGTTTGGCGTTGTAGCCGCTGACTACCGCGCCGTCCACCGTGATGGTGCCGCCGGAGCAGGCGTCCATGCCGCCCAGCATATTCAGCACCGTGGTCTTGCCCGCCCCGGAGGGGCCCACGATGATGGTGAACTCGCCCTTCTCCACCGCGAAGTCCACCCCGTCCACGGCCTTGATGGTGATCTCGCCCATCTTGTACTCTTTTTTTACGTTCTCAAAGGATATGTAGCTCAACGCATTTCACCGTCCGTTGCTGCCCCTGCGGGCCGTTTCCCGGCCGCCGCGGGACATTGTGATTGTATTCACTATAATCTTTTCGGCAGAGAGAAGCAACCGCCCCGGCAAAAAGTTTAAGGAAAGTTCAAAGATTTCCCCAAAATTTTGCCATTCCGGGCGAACTGACCCAGTTTTTTCAGGTTGTGGTTGACTAACTCCCTCCCGGTGGGATACAATGCCGATACCGGTAAGGGAGTAGTCGGCGGTTTTCCGCGGCGCAGTCAACATACTGACGGGTTGACCGTCTGGTTGCGTCTTTCACGATGAGACTTGCCCGCATGATATGCGGGGATAGTCTCTTTTTTTATTGTCCCGCATACCTTCAAACAGAACAAAAGAAGGGATGACGTACAAATGGGATTTGCAGAACTGCTTGTGCTGGCGGTGGGCCTGTCCATGGACGCCTTCGCGGTGGCCGTGTGCAAGGGGCTGTCCATCCGGGAGCTGAAGCTCCGCCACGCGGCCATCGTGGGGGCGTGGTTCGGGGCGTTTCAGGCGCTGATGCCCGCGGTGGGCTGGCTGCTGGGCTCGGCCTTCGCGGATCGGATCGCGGCCATTGATCACTGGATCGCCTTTGTCCTGCTGGCCCTCATCGGCGGCAACATGATCCGGGAGGCCCTGTCCTCCGAGGAGGAGGATCGGGATCCCTCCCTGGCCCCCATGGCCATGCTGCTGCTGGCGGTGGCCACCTCCATCGACGCGCTGGCGGTGGGCATCACCTTCGCCTTCCTGCGGGTGGATATCCTCCCCGCCGTCACCCTCATCGGGGTGTGCACCTTCCTCCTGTCCGCCCTGGGGGTGAAGATCGGCAACCTGTTCGGCGCGCGGTACAAGGCCCGGGCGGAGCTGGCCGGCGGCGTGGTGCTGGTGCTCATCGGGCTGAAGATTCTGCTGGAGCACCTGAACGTCCTTTAAAAACAGCCCCCATCGCGGCGCGATGGGGGCTGTTTCTCATTTGGAATGGGGGTTACTCCTCGTCGAAGTCGATCTCACCCTCGTCCTCGCCGTCAATGGAGATGGACAGCACCTCGTCCTCGTCCTCCAGTCCGTCCACCTCGGCCAGATCCTCATTGGACAGGAGGTCTTCCTCCTCCTCCCGCTCCGCAGCCGCCGCGGCGGCCACATCCCGGAAGCGGTTGTCGTCGTGAACCTCGTCCTCGATCTCGTCGAACTTGCGGTAGGCGGCAAGGCCGGAGCCCGCGGGGATCAGCTTGCCGATGATCACGTTCTCCTTCAGGCCCTGGAGGTGATCCACCTTGCCCTTGATGGCCGCCTCGGTGAGCACCTTGGTGGTCTCCTGGAAGGAGGCGGCGGACAGGAAGGACTCGGTGGCCAGCGACGCCTTGGTGATACCCAGCAGCAGCCGGGTGCAGGTTGGCAGAACCAGGGGCTCCCCGTCCTCCCGGGTCTCCCCGGCCTCCATGCGCTCACGCAGGCTGGCGCAGGCGTCCCGGAACTCCACCAGGTCGATGGTGGAGCCGGACAGCAGGGTGGAATCGCCGGCGTCCTCCACCCGCACCTTTCGCATCATCTGCCGGACAATGACCTCGATGTGCTTGTCGTTGATGTCCACGCCCTGCTGGCGGTAGGGCTTCTGAACCTCTTGAATGAGGTAGTTGTGCACCGCGTCCACGCCCCGGATGCGAAGCACCTCGTGGGGGGACAGGGCGCCGTCGGTGAGGCGCTGGCCCTTCTTCACCTGGTCGCCGGACTTCACCCGGATGCCGGAGCTGTAGGGCAGGGCGTAGGTGACAACCTCGCCGTCGTCGGCGGTGATGGTGACGTTGCAGGTGGTGGCCCGCTTGGTCTCCTCCACGGTGACAACGCCGGAGATCTCCGCCAGCTGGGCCATCTTCTTGGGCTTGCGGGCCTCCAGCAGCTCCTCCACCCGGGGCAGGCCCTGGGTGATGTCGCCGCCGGCCACGCCGCCGGTGTGGAAGGTACGCATGGTCAGCTGGGTGCCCGGCTCGCCGATGGACTGGGCGGCGATGATGCCCACCGCCTCGCCCTGGCCCACGGGCTCGCCGAAGGCCAGGTTCATGCCGTAGCACTTGGCGCACACGCCGGAGTGGGCCTCGCAGGTGAGCACGGAGCGCACCTTGACGGACACCTTGCGGTCGGGGTCGCCCTCGGCCTCGGCCTGGGCGCGGAGCTTGTACTCAATGCGCTTGGCCAGGTTGGTGTCCACCAGGGTATCCCGGCCGGCCAGCACCTCGCCGGTCTCAAAATCGGTGATGTCCTCCGCCAGATAGCGGCCCCGCAGCCGCTCCTCCAGCGTCTCGATGACCTGGCCGTTCTCGTTGATCTCGGACACGGTGATCCCGTCGTGGGTGCCGCAGTCCTCCTCCCGGATGATGACCTCCTGGGACACGTCCACCAGACGGCGGGTCAGGTAGCCCGAGTCGGCGGTACGCAGGGCGGTGTCCGCCATGCCCTTCCGGGCGCCCCGGGAGGAGATGAAATACTCCAGCACCGTCAGGCCCTCCCGGAAGTTGGACTTGATGGGGATCTCGATGGTGCGGCCGGAGGTATCGGCCATCAGGCCGCGCATACCGGCCAGCTGGCGGATCTGGGCCTGGGAACCACGGGCGCCGGAGTCCGCCATCATGAAGATGGGGTTGTAGCGATCCATGGACGCCTGAAGGGCGTCGGACACGTCGGCGGTGGTCTTTTCCCAGGCGGACACCACCAGGCGGTAGCGCTCGTCGTTGGTGAGGAAGCCCCGCTTGTACTGGTTCTCGATCTTGACGACTTCCTTCTCCGTGGCGGCGATGAGCTCCCGCTTCTCGTCGGGCACCGTCATGTCCGCGATGGCCACGGTCAAAGCGCCCCGGGTGGAGAACTTGTAGCCCCGGGCCTTGATGGTGTCCAGCACCTCGGCGGAGCGGGTGAAGCCGTGCTGGTTGATGCAGCGATCCACGATCTTACCCAGCTGCTTCTTGCCGCACATGAAGTTGATCTCGGGCTCAAACACCTGCTCGGGGTCGCTGCGATCCACGAAGCCCAGATCCTGGGGGATGCCCTCGTTGAACAGAAGGCGGCCCACGGTGGTGCGTACCAGCTTGTGGCGCTTCTCGCCGTCGATGACGGCGGAACGGCGCACCAGGATGGGCTCGTGGAGATCCAGCACCCCCTCGGCATAGGCCAGCTGGGCCTCGTCGTCGTCGGAGAATACGCTGTAGACCTCCTCCGCCTTGCCGTCCCTGGCCTCCGCGCACAGGGCGGGGGTGGTGCGGTACCAGCGGTTGGCCTCCTCGTCCCGCACCCAGATCCGGTCGTTGTCGCCGACGCTGCCGTCGGCCAGGGCCTTGGCGGCCTCGTCCGTGGTCTGGTAGGCGAAGTCGGGGTCATAGGCGGGATCCCGCTCGTAGGTCAGGTAGTAGGAGCCCAGCACCATGTCCTGGGTGGGCACGGTGACGGGGCCGCCGTCGGAGGGCTTCAGCAGGTTGTTGGCGGCCAGCATCAGGATGCGGGCCTCGGCCTGGGCCTCGGCGGACAGGGGGACGTGAATGGCCATCTGGTCGCCGTCGAAGTCGGCGTTAAAGGCGGTGCACACCAGAGGGTGGAGCTTCATGGCCCGGCCCTCCACCAGCACCGGCTCGAAGGCCTGAATGCCCAGGCGGTGGAGCGTGGGCGCCCGGTTGAGCATGACGGGGTGCTCCTTGATGACGGACTCCAGGGCGTCCCACACGGCGGGGGAGCCCTTGTCCACTTCCTTCTTGGCGGCCTTGATGTTGCTGATGCCGCTCTCCACCAGCTTCTTCATGACGAAGGGCCGGAACAGCTCGATGGCCATCTCCTTGGGCACGCCGCACTGGTAGATCTTCAGCTCGGGGCCCACCACGATGACGGAGCGGCCGGAGTAGTCCACCCGCTTGCCCAGCAGGTTCTGGCGGAACCGGCCCTGTTTGCCCTTGAGCAGGTCGGACAGGGACTTCAGCGCCCGGTTGTTGGCCCCGGTGACGGCCCGGCCCCGGCGGCCGTTGTCGATGAGGGCGTCCACCGCCTCCTGAAGCATCCGCTTCTCGTTGCGAACGATGATGTCGGGGGCGTTGAGCTGGATCAGGCGCTTCAGGCGGTTGTTCCGGTTGATCACCCGGCGGTACAGGTCGTTCAGGTCGGAGGTGGCGAAGCGGCCGCCGTCCAGCTGCACCATGGGGCGCAGCTCCGGGGGGATGACGGGCAGCACGTCGATGATCATCCACTCCGGCTTGTTGCCGGACAGGCGGAAGGCGTCCACCACCTCCAGCCGCTTGACGATCTTGGCCTTCTTCTGGCCGCTGGCATCCTTCATCTGGGCCCGCAGGGAGGCGGACAGCTCTTCCAGATCCAGGTCGGACAGCAGCTTCTTCACCGCTTCCGCGCCCATGCCGGCCTGGAAGTCGTCCTCGTAGTACTCCCGCAGCTTCCTGTACTCCGCGTCGGTGAGGATCTGGTTCTTGGTGAGGTGGGTGTACTCGGGGCCGGGATCGGTGACGATATAGGCGGCGAAATACAGCACCTTCTCCAGAATCCGGGGGCTGATATCCAGCAGCAGGCCCATCCGGGAGGGGATGCCCTTGAAGTACCAGATGTGGGACACGGGGGCGGCCAGCTCGATGTGGCCCATGCGCTCCCGGCGCACCTTGGCCCGGGTGACCTCCACGCCGCAGCGGTCGCAGATCTTGCCCTTGAAGCGGATCTTCTTATACTTGCCGCAGTGGCACTCCCAGTCCTTGGTGGGGCCAAAGATCTTCTCGCAGAACAGGCCGTCCCGCTCGGGCTTGAGGGTGCGGTAGTTGATGGTCTCCGGCTTCTTCACCTCGCCGAAAGACCATTCGCGGATCTGCTCCGGGGAGGCGATACCGATGCGGATGGCGTTAAACTCAGCGTAGCTCATGATCTCACCCTCCCTTCTCAGTCTTCGTCGCCGTAGGAGTCGTCGTCCTCCCCGGCGTCCTCGTCAGCGGCGGCGGCCAGATCGTCGTCGTCGCTGGTCTCCTTCATGGTGAAGCCCGCGTCGGCAAACTCGCTCTCGCTGCCCACGTCCTGATAGCGGTCGTAGTCGTCGTCGCGGAAGCGGCCGGGCTGGTAGCCGGTGTCGTCATCGTCGTCCTTCAGCTCGATCTGGTTGCCGTTCTCGTCCAGCACCTGGATATCCAGGCACAGGGCCTGGAGTTCCTTCACCAGCACCTTGAAGGACTCGGGCACGCCGGGCTTGGGCACGTTGTAGCCCTTGACGATGGACTCGTAGGTGCGGACACGGCCGGTCACGTCGTCGGATTTCACGGTCAGAATCTCCTGCAGGGTGTAGGCCGCGCCGTAGGCCTCCAGCGCCCACACCTCCATCTCGCCGAAGCGCTGGCCGCCGAACTGGGCCTTGCCGCCCAAGGGCTGCTGGGTCACCAGGGAGTAGGGGCCGGTGGAGCGGGCGTGGATCTTGTCGTCCACCAGGTGGTGGAGCTTGAGGAAGTAGACGTAGCCCACGGTGACGGGGTTGTCAAACCGCTCGCCGGTGCGGCCGTCGTACAGCCAGCTCTTGCCGTCCTCCCGGAGGCCGGCAAGCTTCAGGGTGTCGGCGATGTCCTGCTCGTCGGCGCCGTTGAAGATGGGGGTGGCCACCTTCCAGCCCAGGGCCTTGGCGGCGTAGCCCAGATGAACCTCCAGCACCTGGCCGATGTTCATACGGGAGGGCACGCCCAGGGGGTTGAGCACGATGTCCAGGGGGGTGCCGTCGGGCAGGAAGGGCATATCCTCCTGGGGCAGGATGCGGGACACCACGCCCTTGTTGCCGTGGCGGCCGGCCATCTTGTCGCCCACGGAGATCTTCCGCTTCTGGGCGATGTAGACCCGGACCACCTGATTGACGCCGGGGGACAGCTCGGCGCCCTCCTCCCGGGAGAACACCTTCACGTCCACCACGATGCCGTACTCGCCGTGGGGCACTTTGAGGGAGGTATCCCGGGTCTCGTGGGCCTTCTCGCCGAAGATGGCCCGGAGCAGGCGCTCCTCGGCGGTCATCTCCGTCTCCCCCTTGGGGGTGACCTTGCCCACCAGATAGTCGCCGGCCCGCACCTCCGCGCCCACGCGGATGATGCCCCGCTCGTCCAGATCCTTGAACATATCCTCGCCCACGTTGGTGATGTCCCGGGTGATCTCCTCGGGGCCCAGCTTGGTGTCCCGGGCCTCGGTCTCGTACTCCTCAATGTGGATGGAGGTGAACACGTCCTCCTTCACCATCCGCTCGTTGAGCAGGATGGCGTCCTCGTAGTTGTAGCCCTCCCAGGTCATAAAGCCCATGAGGATGTTCTTGCCCAGGGCGATCTCGCCGTTGGAGGTGGAGGGGCCGTCGGCCAGGGTGTCCCGGGCGTGCACCTGGTCGCCCACCGCCACGATGGGCCGCTGGTTGATGCAGGTGCCATGGTTGGAGCGCAGGAACTTGGTGAGCTTGTAGTCCTTCTCCCCCTGGCCGTCGTAGCGCACGGTGACGTGGGTGGCGTCCACGGCGGTCACCACGCCGTCCCCCTCGGCCAGCACGGCCACCTCGGAGTCCTGGCAGTTCTTGTACTCCTGACCGGTGGCCACCACGGGGGCCTCGGTGGTGAGCAGGGGCACGGCCTGACGCTGCATATTGGCGCCCATCAGGGCCCGGTTGGCGTCGTCGTTCTGGAGGAAGGGGATCTGGGCGGAGGCCACGGACACCATCATCTTGGGGGAGATATCCACATAGTCCACCCGATCCCGATCCACCTCGATGATCTCGTTGCGGTGGCGGCAGGCCACACGGGCCCGGACAAAGCAGCCGTTCTCGTCCACCGGCTCGGTGGCCTGGGCCACATTGTACTCGTCCTCCACGTCGGCGGTCATATAATCCACCTGGTCGGTGACCTTGACGGCCACGCATTTGCCGTTCTCGTCCAGAATCTTCTCCGTCCGGCGGTAGGGGGCCTCGATGAAGCCGTAGCGGTTCACCCGGGCATAGGACGCCAGGTAGGAGATCAAGCCGATGTTGGGGCCTTCCGGCGTCTCAATGGGACACAGGCGGCCATAGTGGGAGTAGTGCACGTCTCGCACGTCGAAGGAGGCCCGGTCGCGGCTCAGGCCGCCAGGGCCCAGGGCGGACAGGCGGCGCTTGTGGGTCAGCTCCGCCAGGGGGTTGGTCTGATCCATGAACTGGGACAGGGGGCTGGAACCGAAAAACTCCTTGATGGCCGCGGTGACGGGCCGGATGTTGATCAGGGCCTGGGGGGTCACCATGTCCAGATCCTGGATGGTCATACGCTCCCGGATCACCCGCTCCATCCGGGTGAAGCCGATGCGGAACTGGTTCTGGAGCAGCTCGCCCACGCAGCGCAGGCGGCGGTTACCCAGGTGGTCGATGTCGTCCGCGCTGCCCACGCCGAAGGCCAGGCAGTTCAGGTAGTTGATGGAGGCCATGATGTCGTCCACCGTGATGTGCTTGGGGATGAGCTCGTCCATGTGGTCGTGGATCAGCTCGAAGAAGTCCTCCTGGGACAGCTTCTCCGCCTCCCGCTTGGCCAGCAGATCCTTCAGCGCGGCGAAGCGCACCTTCTCGGTGACCCCCGCCTCGGCGGGGTCGAAGTCCACGAAACCCTTCATGTCCACCATGCCGTTGGAGAACACCTTTACCATGTGGGTGCCGGTGTGGAGATCTTCCACCTCCACCACCGCCTCGTTGACGCCCAGGGCCTCCAGCTCCCGGGCCCGATCCCGGGTGAGCACCTCGCCTGACTCCGCGATGATCTCGCCGGTGGAGGGATCGGCCACCGGGGCGGCCAGCTTCTGGCCGGACAGCCGGATCCAGATGGCCAGCTTCTTATTGAACTTGTACCGGCCCACGTTGGACAGGTCGTACCGGCGGGGGTCGAAGAACAGGGCGGTGAGCAGGCTCTCGGCGGAGTCCACCGTAGGGGGCTCGCCGGGGCGCAGCTTCCGGTAGATCTCCAGCAGGGCCTCCTCATAGGTCTTGCAGGCGTCCTTCTCCAGGGTGGCCAGGATGCGGGGATCCTCGCCGAACAGCTCGATGATGCCTGCGTCGGTGCGGGGGCCGATGGCCCGGATCAGGCAGGTGACAGGCAGCTTGCGGTTCTTGTCGATGCGGACATAGAAGATGTCGGACAGATCCGTTTCATACTCCAGCCACGCCCCCCGGTAGGGGATGACGGTGGAGGCGAAGGTGATGTTGTCCGCCTTGTCCGCGTTCCTGGCGTAGTACACCCCGGGGGAGCGGACGATCTGGGACACGATGACCCGCTCCGCGCCGTTGATGACGAAGGTGCCCGCGTCGGTCATGATGGGGAAATCCCCCATAAAGATATCCTGCTCCTTGATCTCGTTGGTGGCCTTGTTCCGCAGGTGAACCTGCACCTTCATGGGGGCGGCGTAGGTCATGTCCTGGGCCTTGCACTCCTCAATGGTGTACTTGGGGGGATCATCCATGGAGAAGCTGATGAAGGACAGCTCCAGGTTGCCCGCGTAGTCGGTGATGGAGTCCACATCGTTGAACACCTCCTGGAGGCCCGTCTCCAGGAACCACTTGTAGGACTTCTTTTGGATCTCCAGGAGGTAGGGCATCTCCAGGATCTCCTCGCTGCGGGCGAAGCTCTTACGCATGGTCTTGCCGTACCAGACGTCTTTGACCGCTCTCGCCATTTGCCAATCACGCTCCACTTCGTCAGAATTTCGGGGCCGCCGGGCCGCACGCCCGGGGCTGTTGTCACGGGTTTGAAATTTCCACTTGCACTTTTTGCCGGGGTCTGCTATACTTTAACTTAACGTGGGGGAGTGTCCTCCCCCGTTCTGCTGTGTATAAAAGCAGTTTATTATACCACAAAGGCCGCCCTGCGTCAAGAAAAATCTGGCGCGGAGCGGCATAAATTTTCACCCCCCGGCCCAAAAGCCGGGGGGTGCTCTTCTTCTTATCGGGGGGTTGGGGGCGGCTACTCCCACTCCCGGAGCTGCTCCTGGTTCTCGCCGCACCAGATCACCCTGTTCCGGCCCGCGCTTTTCGCCTCGTAGAGCATGGCGTCGGCCTGCTGGAGCAATTCCTTCGGCCTGCTCTCCGTGGTGGGTATCGCGGTGACGCCGCCCACGCTGATGGTAACCCACGGGCTCACCGGGGACTTGTGGGGAAGGTGCAGATCCTCCACCGCCTGGCGGACGGTTTTCAAGAACTCAAAGGCGGTGCGGCCCACGCTGCCCAGGAACAGGGCCACGAACTCCTCCCCGCCATACCGGGCAAAGAGGTCGGTGGAGCGCTGGAAATAGGACGCCGCGGTTTGGGCCACAGCGGCGATGACCTGATCGCCGGCGGGGTGGCCGAAGGTGTCGTTATAGATCTTGAAGTTGTCGATGTCGAACATACAGATGGAAAAGGGCAGCCCAAAGCGGACGGCCTCCCGCCAGCGCGCCGTGCACTCCTCCTCATACCGGCGGCGGTTGGCCACGCCGGTGACCTCATCCACCATGGCCTGCCGCCGGAACTGCATCTGGTAGTGATAGAGCTGGACGTGGGTGTCCACCCGGGCCTTGATAATGGCCGGGCTGAAGGGTTTGGTCACATAGTCCACCGCCCCCAGCATCAGCCCCCGCTCCTCATATTGGATATCG
Source organism: bacterium (assembly GCA_004560375.1). Lineage (GTDB taxonomy): Bacteria > Bacillota > Clostridia > Oscillospirales > Oscillospiraceae > Enterenecus. Next base: position 36,280 of record SFVC01000014.1, on the reverse strand, counting down.
GCCAGGCTGGTGATGAGGATCACAGGGATATGCCGGGTGGTCTCCTCGTGCTTCAGCTGCCGCAGAAGGGTAAAGCCGTCCATCCCGGGCATCACCACATCCAGCAGGATCAGGGCATAGCCCCCCTTTTTGGCGGCCATCAGCCCCTCCTCGGCGGTTTGGCAGATGTCCACCTGGTAATCGGTCTCCAGAATGGATCTCAAAAACCGGGTCTGCACCAGGCTGTCGTCGATCACCAGGATCTTATCCATAGCATCCATAACGTAAGCATCCCCTTATCTCTTTCCTCGTTCTGTCCCATCCGGGCAGGGCGGTTAGGGATTGACGGCTCGGCGGCCGCTGCTGATGTCCTGGGCCACGTAGACCGCGGTGAGGGGCTGCTCATCCTCCCCGGCCCGGGCCAGCACGACGCTGGCCCGCACCCAGCTCCAGCTGTCCGGATTCTCTCCCCGCCTGCGGTACTCCACCGCGATGACGGGGTTCCACCAGCGCAGTTCCTTCCGGATGTACTCCACATTCATCACCCGCAGGTACTCCGCCTGATCGTCCGGGTGGATAAAATGCTGGGCGTATATCCGCAGAGCGGAGGTGCAGTCCACCGCGTTGCCCAGCAGATCGCCCACCTGCTGGGGCTGGGTGACGGAGCGGAAGGTGTCCTGCTCCACGTTGACGTAGAAAGTGGAAAAAAACAGGCGGCTCAGCCCTCTGATCATGTCGCCCAGTTCCTCCTGGGATACGTCGGGCGCACCCTCCGGGATCAATTCCCAGGGCGACTTGCTGTTTTCGGTGTTCAAAAAAACTTCCCCCCAAAAATATGGCGCGTGCTTCCATTTCATCTACGCCGACTCTATCACGAAAACATGACGGCAACATGAAATTGAAACGAAGTTTCAGAGCTTGTAATTTTTTATTTATATTATCATACCACAACTGCCCGCAAGAATCAATCCGGAGAATAGGAGAATTTTTACAAAATAATGACTTGACAGGTTCTTTGTCAAATTGTATACTATTATTCATAAAAAGTTTACAATGGAGGGACACCTAATGACCGCCGCAACAACCGCCCAAATCCGTCACCTGACCCTGTGCGGGGTGATGGCCGCCGTGATCTGCGTCATCGCCCCCATCTCCGTCCCCATCGGCCCCATCTCCATCACCGGGGCCACCTTCGCCATCTACCTCACGCTGTACCTGCTGGGGGGGCTGTGGGGAATGGCCAGCGTGCTGGTCTACCTGCTGGTGGGCTTCGCCGGCCTGCCGGTGTTCAGCAACTACATGGGGGGCGCCGCCCGGCTGCTGGGCCCCACGGGGGGCTACCTGGTGGGCTATCTGCCCATGGCGCTGCTGGCGGGCTTGGTCGTCCAGTGGGCCTTCCGCCGCTTTGAGGGCCAGGACGGAACGGGCTGGATCACTGTGGGGGCGCAGTTTTTGGGGCTGGTGCTGGGCACTGCCGTGCTGTACGCCTTCGGCACCGTCTGGTACTGCTTCCAGGCCGGGGTGGATCTGCAAAAGGCGCTGGCGGCCTGCGTGTTCCCCTTCATCCCCTTTGATCTGATCAAAATGGCCGCGGCCCTGCTGGTGGGCGTTCCCGTCCGCCGCCGGCTGGAGCGGGCCAGACTGCTGTAAAACTAAAGAGAATCCCCTCCACCAGCGGGAGGGGATTCTCTATTCTTTGTCCTCATGCCTGGGCAATACGGTGAGGTTCCCCCCAGGCGGATTGTCCCCCTCGGAGATGACCTGCTCCTCACACTCCCGCTGGGCGGCAATCAGAATCTTGACGGCATCCTCCAGAAGATTGATGGCATCCTCCGAGGCATTAACCATTTTGTAATATAATTCTTTATAATTCAGCATACAATATCACCCACAGATATCGTATATAAATTTCACCTTTTTGTCAATAGGTAAATTTGACCTACGCTATCATGGAATTGGTGATGTTTCATGTATCTGAGAATCCGAGATTTACGGGAAGATGCTGACCTGACGCAGAAGCAGATTGCGGAATATCTGCATGGCAATCAGTCCAACTACTCAAAGGTCGAGCGTGGCCTGGCGGCGCTTTCACTGTCAGATGCCGTCAAGCTGGCCGAGTTCTATCAAACCAGCGTGGATTATCTGGTGGGGCTCACCGATGTGAAGGATCCCTACCCAAAATCCCGGCGAAAATAGCTTGCATTTCCTCCGTTCTCTGCTATAATTAAGGTAAGAGTATTTACCCAGTTCTGATCCTATGAGGTGATCGTCATGTTGAACGGTATCTCCCCTTACGGCAGCTACGCCGCCTACGGGACGGCCTACGCCAACCGCGCCGCCCTGACCCGCGGCCCGGAGCAGGCCCAGGCCGCCCAGCGCCCCGCTCCCCAGTGGGGCTTGCAGAAGGCCGCCCAGCCCGAGGCCCCCGTCCAGCCCGTCACGCCGGCCCGCCCGGTGACGACCGATGAGGATCCAGCCGCCTCCGCCCTGTTGCGCTACAATTCCGACCCCGCCGCCGTGGCGGTGCGGATGCGGATCCAGCAGCCCGGGGAGCCCGCCGCCCAGGCCGCCGGCGCCCAGCAGGCCCAGGCCCCCGTCCTCCCCGGCCAAAAGACTAACGGCGCAGAACAGGCCCAAGCCTTGACCCTCCCCGGCCAGAAGGCCGACGGCACAGAGCAGGCCAAGGCCCTGACCCTTCCCGGTCAGAAAGACGCCGCCCAGGACGCCAACCCCCTGGCCCAGGAGAAGAGCTCCGCCGTGGAGGGCTCCAAGAGCGCCCAGGAGGTGATGGAGGAGGGGGAGTGCCAGACCTGCAAGGAGCGCAAGTACCAGGACGGCTCGGACGATCCCGGCGTGTCCTTCAAGACCCCCACCAATGTGGCCCCGGAGCTGGCGGCCTCCGCCGTGCGGGGCCATGAGAACGAGCACGTGGTGCGGGAGCAGGCCAAGGCCCGCCAGGAGGGCCGCAAGGTGGTCAGCCAGTCCGTCACCTACCACACCGCCATCTGCCCGGAGTGCGGCAAGGTCTACGTGTCCGGCGGCACCACCCGCACCGTCACCAAGGCGGCGGACAGCCAGCAGGCCCAGCAGCAGCCCAAGGAGGGGCAGAACTCCCAAACTCCCTTCTCCGCCGTGGCGTAACCCCAGCCTATAAAACGACCCCCCCGGCTTCGCCAGGGGGGTCGTTTTATAGCTCAAGCTGGTAGTCGCAGCGATCCTCGATCTGGAAGGCGCTGAAGTACCGCTCCTCCTGGGGAATCCACCGCTCCCGGAAGTCCTTCAGCACCTCCGCGCCGTCCCGCTGCTCAAGGCGGTACAGCTGCCGATCCGGATCCACCGTGAGGAACACCCGCCGCTTGTAGTAGTCCCACAGCTCCGGGTGGCAGGCATACGATCCCTCCACCAGCACCACCGGGGAGTCCTCCAGGGTCACCGGCTCCCCCAGCTGCCCGGTGTGGCAGTTGAACGGTTGGTACACAGGGCGCTCCCCCACCGACAGGGGCAGGAGCACCTCCTTCAGGAACCGCTCGTGGTCGATGTTCTCCCCGGGTTTGGACAGCCGGGCCTGGCTGCGTTGCTCGGGGCGGAGGAAGAAATCGTCCATGTGCACCACCGGCAGGCCCAGCCGCCGGCTCAGGCGGGAGGCCAGGGAGCTCTTACCCGAGGCGCATCGCCCGTCAATGGCAATCACCGCCCGCTCTCCCCGGCGCTGGATCTGCTCCAGATCCCAGGCCAGCGCCACCAGGGAGTTGGCTCGCCTCACCACCCGGTAGGCGGGCCGGTAGGCCTCCCGGTAGGCGGGGCTGTGGGACACGGGGCAGCAGCCCGACTTGACGTACTCCCCCAGATACTCCTCCAGCTCCTGGTGGGTGAAGGAAAACAGCTCCTCCTCCGCCAGCATCCGCAGGGTGTCCAGCTTCTCCAGAAAGGTCTTCCGTCGCCCCGTATGGAGCTGGGCGGAGCGGATGAAGTCCCGGTTCAACTCCTCCAGGACGGCGTCGGTGCGTTCCAGCGCCGCCAGCGCCACCCGCACGATTCCATTCCCGATGTCCTCCACCGGAGACACGGCGGGGTCGTCGGGGGTGGCGGCCCGCTCCGCCCGGAGCCACGCCAGGGTGGCGTTGGGCTCACAGATCAGGTGCTCGCCGCCGAATTCGTTTTGAAAGATGAGCTTCACAACATCACATGGGTGCATCAGGGGATAGCGTCCGGCATGGTCGGTCAAAACCTGGCACAACTCTTGATGGCGCTCCGCTTCCATCTCAATGATACCGTCCTTTCCGCTGCGGACGGCGCCGCCCGCATTTTTCCGTATAAAACAGCGACCGGCCGGCGGGGATCCCCGCCGACCGGTCTGCGCGGCTCTTGCTAAAAGTAATTTTAGCAAGGTTATTCACCGCTGTCAAGGCAATTTTCCTCTGCTTTAGATACCTTTTTACCCTGATTTACCTTTTTTGTCTCTTATTGGGTGCTTACGGCAGTCTTGGAAATCGTTTCCAGGCCCGCGGTGGGATGACGCCGCCGCAGGTGGGCGATGCACCCGAGGCAGGCCGGGATCAGGAACAGATCCGCGCAAATCCACGCAGCCGGGGAACCGAAGCAGGCGGCGGTAAAGCCCATGGCGGGGACAAAGAACCAGCCCACCACCGTCCGGGCGATCATCTCCAGCACCCCCGCCAGGATGGCCAAGGCGCTGAAGCCCATGCCCTGGATGGAGAAGCGCAGGATGTTCACCAGGGCCAGGGGGAAGAAAAACGCGGTGAGCACAACGGTATACTGGGCGGTGAGGGCCACCAGGGTATCCAGCCCCCCCTCGGCGGGATCCAGAAACAGCATGGTGGCCTGAGGGGCCAGGAACAGCATGGACACAAAGGCGATCATGGCGTACCCCAGCCCCAGCAGAGAGCAGGAGCGCACCCCCTGCCGCAGCCGATCCAGCCGGCCCGCGCCCACGTTCTGGCCGCAGTAGGTGGCCATGGCGGAGCCCATGGCGTCAAAGGGACAGGCCAGCAGCTGCTGGAGCTTGTTGGCGGTGGCCACGGCGGTAACGTACACGCTGCCCAGGCCGTTCACCGCCGTCTGCATCACGATGGAGCCGATGGCGGTGATGGAATATTGCAGGCCCATGGGCAGGCCCATGGCGCACAGGATTTTGCAGGCGTCCAGGCTGGGGCGGCGCTCCTCTCGGGTGACGTGGAGTATGGGAAACCGGCGCACCATATATACCAGGCAGGCCGCGCCGGACACCGCCTGGGATGCCACCGTAGCGACGGCAGCGCCGGCCACGCCCCAGTGAAAGATAAGGATGAACGCCAGATCCAGCGCGATATTCAGCCCGGCGGACAGGGCCAGGAAATACACCGGGGTTCGGCTGTCCCCCAGAGCCCGAATGATGCAGGCCAGCAGATTATAGAGGAATACCGCCGGAATACCCAGGAAAATCACAAAGATATAGGCATAGGCGTCCGCGTACAGGTCGTCGGGCGTGTCCATGGCGGTGAGGATATCTCCGCAGAACAGGGCGGTCAGCACCGTCAATAGCAGGGCGATGGCGGCGGACAGATAGGCGGCGTTAGCCACAAACCGGCGCATCTGGGGGTAGTCCTTGGCCCCCATCTTCTGGGCCACGGGGATGGCGAAGCCGGAGCACACCCCCAGGCAGAAGCCAATCACAAAAAAGTTGATGGATCCGGTGGAGCCCACCGCCCCCAGGGCCTGGGAGCCCAGCAGCTTGCCCACGATCATGGCGTCCACCAGATTGTAAAACTGCTGGAACAGCAGGCCGAACAGGGTGGGCAGCGTAAAATTCAGAATCAGCCGCATGGGGCTTCCTGTGGTTAAGTCCTTCGTCATGATGAGATTGCCTCCTTCCAAGGCAGGGTAAGTGGATGTCTTTCCCGAGTCCTTCCCCGGCCCATGGGCGCCTCCCCACCCATGTTCGCCCTATTATAGTCCTTCCCCCCGCAAATTCAAGGGTTGATTTTCACAATCTTCCCTCTCCATTTTTCCAAGGTTTTGGCAGATACTCCGTAGATTTTCCCTCTTGTCTTTCCTGTTTTCCATCAGAAAGATGCAAAACCCTTTGTCCAAAACCGCCCGCTTCCGTCAATTTGCCAAATGCGCCTCCGGGCGCACGAAAGCGCGGCCCCGCCGGAACCGGCGGGGCCGCGCTGATTGTCCTTCTCAGGTTTTCCAAGGTGGCGGGGCTACCGTCCCCCCTGCTCCTTCTGCCGCCGGATCTCCTCCCGCTGGACGGTGAAAATGGCCTGGAGCAGGCGATCCTGATCCTTGGGGTGCAGGGCCTCAAACTGGCAGCCATACCGGATCAGGCCCCCTTCCCGTCCCCCCGCCCGGCGTACCTGGCACTGGAAGGTAAAGGGATCCATGGTTTTGGTGAGCTGTACCCCCGCCACAACCAGCCGCTCCCCCAGCACAAAGCTCTCGATGCTGGCCAGCAGCAGCCCGCCGGCGCTCACATCCAGCACCCGGCAGGGGGTTCCCTCCTTCAAGACGGTTCCCCGGGAGGTCCGGCGGTAGCACTTGCCCAGCACGCTGGTGGTGATCCGCTGGCGGAAGAAGGCCCGCTGTTCCTTGGCGAACTTGCGCTCCAGCCGATCCACCTTCCAAATCTGGTCGGTGCTGCCGCAGATCTTTCCCTGTAGCAGGGTGCTGTCCGCCCCCAGGAAGAAGCGCAGCTTCAGCTCCTGGTTATAGGTCATCCGGGGCAGATCGTCCCCCTTGGCGTCCCGGAGGATCACAGCGCCGTTTTGGCAGCTCTCCACCCGGGTCATCCGGATCAGACGGTTTTGCAGGCTCAGCACCTCTACCCCCATTCCGGGCCGCAGGCCGGGATCCATGATCCAGCTCTTTTGGGGCGTCTGCGCCATGCCCCAACCTCCTTTCCCACGGTCTGGCGTTACAGTGTCATCAGGCGGTGCATCAGGCAGGCCGTCTCCGCCCGGTTCAGCCGATCCAGGGGGCGCAGCGTGCCGTTGCCGTCCCCCTCTACCACGCCCATCAGGATCAGCGCGCCCAGGGCCTCCCGGGCCTCGCCCGCGATCTGCCCGCTGTCCCGGTAGACGCTTAGATCCGCGGTCAGGCCGTTGTTCAGCGGGTTGCCGTCCGCCTGCAGCGCCCGGTACACCATCAGCATGGCCTCCTGCCGGCTGAGGGCCCGCTTGGGCTCGAAGTTGCCGTTGTAGCCGGTGGCGATCCCCAGCTGGTGGGCGACGCTGATGGCCTGGGCATAGTAGCTGTCGGCGGGCACGTCCTTGAAGCTGACGGTGTCGCTGGCCGTGAACCCGAAGGCCCGCACCAGCATCAGGGCAAAGTCCCCCTTGGTGATCTGCCCGGTGGGGTTATAGCGGCCCCCGCCCACGCCCTGTACCGTTCCGTCCCGGCTGAGGAACTCCACCGCGTCCACCGCCCAGCCGTGGCGGCCCATGTCGTTGTAGCGCTGGGTGGTGGTGGCCCGGGAGATGTTCAGCACGATCTTGCCGCTGACCTGCTCCCCGCCGTTCCTGCTGTAGCCGATGTAGGTGATCTCCGCCTGGCCGGAGTAGTTGCCCCGGGGGACAAAGCTCAGCTGGTCGATGCTGGGCCAGCCCGTGTAGTAATACCGGTCGCCGCTCTTGACCTCGCTCCCCGTCTTGAAGCCGTTGTAGCCGTAATACAGCCGCCCCTGCTCCGCCTCGGGCAGGCTGGTGATCCGGATGTAGGACAGGTTTTGATCCATCACCTGGCGGCACACCGCGCTGATCCCGTAGGAGGACAGCCTGATCTGGCTGGAGCTGTACCCCGACAGGGTGACGTCCGCCGGGGACACCGCCCCCACCTGGATCACCAGCGTGCCCGGGAAGCGCTTGCGCCACCCCGCGCTGTCCGCGGCGGAGTAGCCGGTGAAGGGGATGGTGACGCTGCCCGCGGTGGTGCCGGCATGGAAGGAGATCAGGCTCAGCTGCTGCTGCTGCCAGCTGTTGCTGGGCGACCGGTAGTAGTACGTGCCCGACGACACCGAGCGGTAGTTGTTCGTCCCCCGGTAGTCGTAATACAGCCGCCCCTGGGCCGTGCTCAGGGTGGGGAACTGGAAGATCACGTACTCCAGGCTGGCCCCTATCTGGTACTGCGCCACGTTGTTGAAGTCGCTGACCCGGAAGGACACGGACGCTCCCTTGGACACCGCGTAGTGGATGGTGGAGCGATTCTCCTCCTCCAGCGTGATGTACAGGGTGCCGGTGAAGGAGGTGCCCCCCTCGCCGTAGCCGGTATAGGGGATGGATACCCGATCCGCGTCGTTGCCGGCGGGCACGAAGCTCACGCCGCCGATGCCGGGGGTGCCGCTGTAATAGTAACGGCTGTCCCCGCTCACCCGGCTGCCCGATCCGCCCTGGTAGTTGTAGTACAGCGTGCCCTTGTCATAGGAGGGCAGCTGGAAGCGCACATAGGCCAGGGTGTCCCCGATGGTGTTCTGGCAGGCAGCGTTGAACAGGCTGGGCTCCAGCTTCACGGGCTGGCCCCGCTGGCCGCTCTGATAGATGTTGGCCGTCTCCCCCTCGCCGCTGGGAGAGGTGACGTTGATCTCCACCTGGCCGGTGAAGGATTTCCCCGCCGTGTCCATCCCCCGAAAGCTGACGCTGACCTTCCCCTCGAAGGACTCGCTGGGCACGAAGCACACGTCGTCAACGATATTCCGGCCGGTGCGGCCATACTGGGTGGTGGTGGACACCTTCCCGGCGTACTGCCCCTGGGCCACATAGCCGTAGTACAGCCCGCCCTGGCTGGCCTGGGGCAGGTTGAAGGTGACATAGCTCATGTCCCGGCCATTCTTCGCCAGGCAGTAGGCGTTGAAGTCGCTGCCCTGGAAGTAGGCGGGCTGGCCGGAGGCGGTCTTGTAGAAAATGCCCTGGGAGCCCTGTACCTCCACCCTGACGGTGATGGAGAAGGCCGTGCCGTTCTCGGCCCAGCCCACAAGGCTGATCTCCGCCGTGCCGTTGAAGCCCTGGCGGGGGACGAAGTACAGCTTATCCAGCGTCTCCAGGATGGAGGGGGTGCGCTGGTTCACAAAACGGTCGGTGGCCCCCACCCCCGCGCCGGTGTTGGACTCGGAGTCGTAGTTGTAGTACAGCGTGCCCTGCTCCACGGGCACCGTCACGTTGGTGATGTAGTGCAGAGTTGACTGGGTCACATTGCCTTCGGCGTCCTCCTCCCGGGTCTTTTTCTGGATGATGCCGTCGATCCGGTCGTACAGGGTGCCGAAGATCAGCGGGCTGCTGGTGGTGGCGGACAGGCCGCTGCCGCTGATCACCGACTCCTCATCCTCCTTCACCTTCACCTCGCAGGTGGCGGTGTAGCCGTTCTTGTTGGCGGTGATGATGGCAGTGCCCAGCTTCCAGGGCTGCAGCTCGCCGTTTACCACGGTGACGATGCTGGGATCCGAGCTGGTCCACACGGTGGTGGCGTCGCTGCCGCTCTGGGCGAAGCCAAAGCTCCGCTCTACCGCCAGCACCTTGGTCTGGCCCACCAAAAGCTCGGCGGTCTCGGCGTTGAGCACGATGCCGGACACCTCTATCTTCTGGGTGTCCATCGACCCGCCGTAACTGGCGGTGACCGTCGCCTTGCCGGGGGCCACCCGGGTCAGCCTCACCGTTTTGCCGCCGGTGTAGGTCTTCCCGTCCCCGTCCCCCGGCAGGCGCAGAACCGTCCGGCCGAGGGAGTCCTGATCGTTGGTGATACTCCATTCGATGTTGCTGTCGGCGGCCGTCCCGGAGGGGGTGGTGCTCACCGTCAGCTCCCAGGGGTTGGGGTCGTCCTTGCCCAGCACCTTGGCGTAGGCGGGGTTGGTGCCGAAGCTCAGGGTCACATTGGGAGCGGTGACGGTCACGGTGCAGGTGGCCTTAAATTTGCCGTCCTCGGTTTCCACGGTGATGGTGGCCGTGCCCGCCTTGACCCCCTTCACTTCGCCGTTGGGATCCACCGTGGCCACGGTATCGTCGCTGGAGCTCCAGGTCACGTTCGTGTTGGTGGCGTTGTCGGGCGCAACGGTGGCGGTGAGGGTTCCCGTCCCGCCCACGGCCAGGTCAAGGGTGGTTTTGTCCAAGGTGACGCCGGTGACCTTGATGTCGCCGGGAGTGGTGCCAGCCGCTTTGATCTTGAGAGGATGCGTGGCCGTTTTTACCGGCGTGCTTGCATCAGTGACGCTAAGCGTAATTTCCGCCGTTTGAGCTGTGGTTCCCTTTGGTGTTACAGTTACTGTTTTCTGATCAGTGGTGTCCACCACAAGATCGGCGGCGGCTGTGGGCACACAGCTCCATTTGTATGTAAGCGTCCCACTCGGCTCGGATCCCTCCCACTCAGCCGTTAAGGTCACGGTATTGCCAATCGTGACCTCCGAATCGCCAGCAATCGACAGATCCCCCGGCGCCGCCCACGCGGGCGGAACCAGGGACAGCGTCAGGGCCAGCGCCAGCACCAGCGCCCCCAGGCGGCGCAAACTGTTTCGTTTCATAATCGGTACTCCTTTGCGCGGTTCATGTTGTCGGGGGAGCGGGCGGCGGAGCCGCCCGCTCCCGGGGGTGGTTAGGTCATTTTTTCAATCGTTACTTTGAAGCCTGGCCGGGCCATTCCCGCCTGCTCCGATACCGCGTCACCAAAATGATAGGAGGTGAGCGTAGGATCAAAAGTCAGTCTCACACGGTATTCCATCGGACGGCTGCTCTCATTACAAACCATCCCGCTGGTAAAAATAACAATGGTCTGGTTCATACTTATCCTATTCAGCGTCAACGTAAATTCGCCGCCTACTTTTCCTGTCATCCTCCGGCCCACGCTTGCGGTTCTCTGCGTCATGGCACTGCCGCCGAGCAAACTTGCCAGCGACTTTTGCCTGGCTCCCGAGGGGGAACTATCGTAGTAAATTTCATTGCGGACGCCGTTATCCAAATAATAGATATCCTTGCTGAAGGTGATGTTAACTGTGCCGCTGTATGTGTAATCCTCCGGATGGCTTTTCCATTTTTGATCATCCTGCGGCACACCGTCCGGCTTCACAGCCGCAGAAAGGTATCCGGCGCCTCTGCCCTCTCCCTGGAACTCCGGCGGAACCGTATCCGGCTTATACAGGGATCGCGCCGCACCGAAGCCATAGTCTTCGCCGTTCGTCCCTCCATAGCGGTGCCGTGCAACACATAGCAGCACATACTCTGACCGGGGGGCGGTCATGTCCTTTTCCGTAAAGCTCCAGGACACTGGCCCCTTGATGTAATCCTTGTAGTTTTGGCCATCCGGCAGCTGCCAGCGCCCCGCCACGATAGTCCCCAGGCCGCTGCCTGTGCCCAGGATATACTCCGCCACCTGCTTCTTCTGCTGTTCAGTTGCTTTTTCATCAAAGCCGCTTGGTCCGCTGACGCCTGTAGCCGCATTCGACATCAGCTCAAGAACGCTCTTACCATCAATCTGCTCGTCCCGGATAAATCCAGGCAGATTAGTATACTCAACCAGGGCAAAGGACACCTCGTTGTTGTCCCCACTGGGGGTCATGGTGACGCTGGCGCCCGTGCCGGTCGCTTTGATGGACGGCGTGCTCAGCTTCTCCATCTTGACCCTGTAACACTGCACCGTGGAATAGACCTCGCCGCCGCCCTGAAGGACGAAATAGATGTAGTACCACTGGATTTTGGTGTCCGTGCTGGGCATCAGGCCGCTCACATCCACCCCCACGGTTCTGCCGGTGAATTCCACGCTGCCGCTTTTGTCCGGGTCGCCCCCGGGACTTACGATGTCCAGATCGCTCGGGGCGCTATAACCGCCGTTTCCGTCCGGGTTGGCAATCGTGGGATAGGCCACGTATGAGGAGAATGTCTCTCTATCCACGCCATCTATGGGAATGTAGGTGATCCCGCCTGTCGGAACGTTCCTATCACTGCCGTCATTCGTCGCATCAATCCGAACCGTGTTTGTGCCTTCTCCAACGGTGGTCAGCAGCGCGCCCTCACCGGACGCCGGGGCCACGACATAGAAGATGGTGCCGTTGCGATCCAGGGCCAGCTCCATGTGGATCACGGAGGAGCCGGCGGTGATCGCCGGGGAACCCGTGGTGAAATTGGGCACCGTGCGATCCGTAAACTGACGGCGCAGCGTGAGGGTGTCCGTCATACCCTCGCTGGCCGTACCGATGGACGACACGTTATAGTCCCCCATCTTGTTGTAGTTTGTGTTGACGTTGTTGGCCACGGTGCTCAGGCCGTTTGCCCCGCCCGCAAGCACATTGAAACGCATGGTCACCATGCTGCTCCAGGATTCATACTGTTCCTCGCTCAGCTTGCCCACCTTGGTGAAGTGGATGCCGTATTGATAGGTGTACTTCTCATCCAGCTTACTCAGAGGATCGAACGTGGCCTGGTTGCTGTTCTCAATGACATTGGCTCTCAAGCTGATTCCGCTGAAATCCCGGCCGCTGGGGACGGTGATCTTTGCGGAGGCGCCGTTTTTATTGATACACGTCCAATCCTCTTCTACATTTGTGCCCAGCAGTACACGGCGGTAAACCTCAAACTCCACCGAAGTGTCGCTCCACAGAATCATGTCCCAGCGCTCGGTTTCCGCCACATTCCCGATGGTGTCCGGATCCATATTCAGGCACATATCCAGGCGCACGTCACTGGTTCCCCCGGTGCTGCTCTCCTCGCTTTCGCTCAGAGTAATCTGGGCGTAAATGGTGGTGAAAGGATCCAGCTGCAGGTTCCCGTTGGGGTCGGCCTTGCCGGTTCCGGGATCCAGAATGCCGTTGGGAACAAAGGCGTTGTCATACACGTCAACCAGCTGGAAGTAGTAGGTGGCCCCGCCGTTCAGCTGGAGGGCGCTTTTTTTAGGATCCTTGTCGCTGGGCAGGATGATCACCATCTTGCCGTCGCTTTCCTGCTCCACCCGGGCGTTGTGGAAGTCGATGACCCAGTCTGTGCGTTTATCCTCCTTGTTGCCCTCGAAGCCCCCAAAGGGTTCCAGCAGCTCGCGCTGTCCGGCTCGGGGCACGGAGTACAGCTGGATGTGGGCGGCCAGCTCCCTGGCCAGGTTGTCCTTGGCCGCGTTTTTGCTTGTATCGTCGGCGGCCAACCGCACCGCATCATAGAGGGACAGGAAGGTGGGCCCGCCCGCCTCTCTGCCGCCCTTCACGGTCTCGGAGAATTCCAGCCGGATATCGGTGCTGGCCCGGGGCTTGCCCTCCACCTCGTCGGTGAACCTCTGCTCCACGGAGGGCGGGGTGGTGTCCAGGGTCTTGATGTCGATGTAGCCCACCATGTCGGCGTAGTTGCCGGCGGCATCCTTGCCGATGTACCACATCCGGTAGTTGTTGGTGCCGGTGGTCTCGGTCAGCAGCTTGGTGATCTGGAACCGGACGTCGGCGAAGGCGGTTTTCGCGTCCGCTTTCCCGGCGGCGGTGGCGCCGCTGCCGCCGGCGGTGGTGTCGCTGGCGCTCTCCACCCGGATCTTGTTCCGCAGATCGGACATAATCTCAATGATCTTGTCCTCCGTGGCGTTGTCGGGGATCGAGATGAAGGTGGTGTCGCCCTCGGGCACCACGGCCCAGTACAGGGTGCCCACCTCGTTCATGGAGAAGGAGACGGTGGCGGAGTCCGCGGCGTAGGGCGGGATCTGCTGGGGGTCGGTCACCACGGGGGGCGTCTCGTCCGGGGTGGTGAAGGTGAGCTTGAAGGGGGCGTCCATGCTCTGGGCGCCGTTGTGGTCGGTGAGCCACAGGAACAGGTCATAGGTGGTCTTCTCCCGCAGCTTCTGCCGGTTGACGGTGACGGAGATCTCGGCGTTCTTCACCACGTTCAGGGAGCCGTAGCCGTAGTTACCGCCCAGGGATCCGGTTTTGAACTCCTGGGGGGTGGGGGCCTGGGCCCCCTGGGGCAGCAGCGCCCAGTAGAGCAGGCAGTCCTTGTTGGCCATGACGGTGGTCTGGGCCACATCGGTGGTGATCTTGGTCATGGTGGGATCCTTGACGAAGGCGGGCTTGGTGTCGTCGGGGGTGGCGAAGGACATGACCTTGAGGGGGCTGTGCTTGCCCCGTCCGTCCACCAGGATGGCGCTGACGTAGTAGGTGCCGTCGGGCTCCAGCTCCTGCACCTTCTCGACGTACTCCGTCTTGGCGCTGCCGGCGGCGATGCTGCCGGCCTGCTCCTGGAAGATGTTCCCGCCGTAGGCCGGGTTTTCGATCAGATCCTCCTCGCTCACCGAGCCGTCCGCCACGGCGGAGATGGCCCAGTAGATGGTGCCCGGCTTGCTGGCGCTGAAGACGCCGTCCGCCTCGGTGGGGGCGATGTTCTTCATGAAGGGATAGCCCGCCATGAGCCGGGGCTCGGCGGACAGCTCGGCGGCGTCGGAGCTGCCGATGGTCTCGCCGTCGATGTCGGCGTCAATGCCCGGGCGGATGACAATCTGATCGGGCAACTGCTCCACCACGCTGCCGGCGGAACCCACGTTCAGCTTGCCGATGTCGCCCTCGCCGGACACGGTGGTGCCCACGTCCAGGTTCAGCTCGTCCACCCGGGTGTTCTTGTCCACCAGCAGCTTGGAGGCGATGGCGTCCTCGTCCACGGTGACCTTTTCCGCCGAACCCTTCACAAACTGGAGGTCGGAGGCCGGGGTAAAGTTCATGACCTCCTTGATGCTGCCCGCCAGCTGGAGCTTGGCGCCGGGGGCCCCCCGCAGCTCAATCCGGGCCAGACCGTAGCCCTCCCAGGAGGAATCGTCCACATAGGCGTCGGTTCGCACGGTCACCAGGGGGATATCGGTGACGCCCTGGGCCTTGATGGTGACGAAGGGGCTTCTCAGGTTGTCCAGTACCAGCTCCTCGGCCTCCACGTTACGCAGCACCACGCTCTCCTGGCCGGAGATGCTCTCGCCGGCGCCGCTGACGATGATCTTGCCCAGCACGGTGACGTTTTCCAGCAGCACATGGCCCAGATCGATGCCGCCGGTGAGGTACAGATTGCCCGCGATGGTGGTGTCCCGCAGGGTCACGTTGGAGGTGTTGAGGGTGACGTTGCCATACACATGGCCCAGGGTATGGTTCCCCGCCTCATTCACGGGGGTGCCGATGGCCCGCACCAGCATGGCGGCCATCTCGCCCCGGGTGATGTTCCGTTTGGGCTGGAAAGAACCGTCCGTGTAGCCGTTGAGCACGCCCTCCTTCACGGCGGCGCCGATGAGGCCCCGGCTCCACTCGCTGAGGGTGCGGGTGTCGGAGAAGCCCAGGGTCTCGCCCACGGTCTCCTGGAGCATCAGGTTCCGGGCCAGGAATACCGCCGCCTGCTCCCGGGTGACGCTGCCCTCCGGGGAGGCCGCGGTGGACGAGACCCCCTTGAAGTAGCCCGCGTTATAGGCGATGTCGATGTCGTCGGCGTACCACTTGGAGGAGGGCACGTCGGTGAAGGGGGTTCCCGCCTTCCGGGTGTAACCGTAGGCGCGGTTGATCATGGTGACAAGCTCCGCCCGGGTGATGGGGCGATCCAGGTTGAGGTTGCCGCTGATATCGCCCCGCATCACGCCCCACTCCACCAGCTTCTGGCCGTAGGCATCGGCCCAGTGGGCGGCCCGGGCGGGCAGAACCAGTCCCGAGGGCAGCAGGCCCAGCGTCAGCGCCAGGCACAGCAGACCGGCCATCAGCCGGCGGATTGCTCCATGTGTACGTTGTTTGCTCATGATGAAGTGACCTTTCCTTTCCGGCCCGCCCCGGGCGCGCCTGTCCGTATCCATTGGGTTTATATCGCTACCGGTTGACCAACCTGGGCCGTCCGGAGAGCTGAAGGTTAAAGACCGCCTCCCGCAGCAGGGTCTCCTCGTCGTTGCACAACTCCACAAACTTGGCGGCGTAGAGGGTGTCCTCCCGGCCGTCCACGGGGCGCTGGCGGAGGATCTGGCCCTTTACCACCAGCGGCTCGCTGGTCACGGGTATGACGATCTCGAACTGTTCCCCGATCTGAAACTCCCGCCCGCAGAAAAAGGCCACGCCTCCGCAGCTCAGATCATGTGTGTCCACCTTCCGGCGGCCCCTCCAGTTCCCGCTCACCGGGTAGGTGAAGCTGTGCGCCTGCACCGGCACCCGGAGGTTTTTCCGCATATCGTCGCCGGCGGCGGCGGTCTTACGCACCTCCAGCTGGATGATGTCGTTCCGGTGGCGCACCAGGGTGCCCTCGTAGGAGGGGCTGCTGTCCTGGATGGACAACAGCTTGAACTGCTTGTGCTCCAGCACGTCGTCAATCTTGTCGTTCATCACCACCATCTGCCACAGCGTCCCCTGTGTGCCCGACGGGCCCTGGGGCCGCGCCTGGGCTACGGGGACGCCCCCCTCGTCCAGCAGCAGATAGATCATGCTCTGTTCCTGTGCCATCCTCGCTCCTCCTTATTCCTGGGGCTCCCCGCCGTCCTGCCGGGGGCCGGGCTTCTCCTCCTTCGTCCCGTTGGGGTCGAAGTGGAGAAAATACACGTAGATCTCCACGATGGCCTTATACAGCTCCTCCGGAATCTCCTGGCCCAGCTTCAGCTGGGTGAGGATGGTGGCCAGGGAGTTGTCCTCGTAGATGGGCACGCCGCTGTCCGCCGCCACCTCCACGATCTTTTCCGCCATATAGCCCATGCCGGAGGCCACGATCACCGGCGCGCCGTTCCCGGCCTCGTATTGCAGGGCCACCGCCTTCTTGGACGGGTTCCGTCTGCCGTCATACCTTGACATTGACACTGTTCTTCCCTTCAAAGATTTTGGGGAACACCTCGGTAAGCGTCACGGGGCGCTCCATCCTCCGCACGCTCACCCCCACCGGGGTCAGCTCGTTCCGGGTCAGAATCTGGGAGACGGTGGTTTCAATCTCCCGGGAGAAGGGGGCCACCCCCTCGGGGCAGGCCACCGCCACCCCCACTTCCTTGTCCCGGCTGGTGAGGATCACGTCGAACAGCCCCACCTTCTCCACGTCCAGCTTGAACAGGAAGCGCATACACTTCCCGCCCTCTCCCTTGCCGCCCTTCTTGTCCTCGGCGTCCGCGTCCACCCACAGCTCGGAGAACAGCTTCCGCCCGTCCTGCTCCAGGGGGATGAGGAAGTGGTTGAGGGGCATATACACGCTCTCGTTCACCAGCATGGCGGACACCAGGTTTCGGAAGGTCTGCTGCACCTCGGCGCTACCCTCCCCCCGGAGGGCCCGGGCGGCGGCGGCGGCCAGGTGGTCGGCAAACCGGGCGGCGCTGGTGCCCTGGTTGAACTGGCTGCTCTGGAGCAGCTTCATCAGGGCATTGTCGTCGATGTTCCCCAGCACCCCCTTCAGGGTTCCATACCCGGCCAGCTGGTGGAAGGCCTCGGTGACCTTGTCCTCCGAGCCGTTCTCATACCGGGCCACGTCCAGGGCCAGCAGGCTCAGCAGCTCCCGGGGGGTGCCCAGATCGTGGGTCTGGGTGACATAGGCGGACATAAAGGGGAACACCTCCTGCTGGAGCAGGTTCAGGTTCCCCTGCCGGTCTCCGGCGGCGATGCCGTTTTCCAGCTGGGCCAGCAGCTCCCGCAGCTTATCCCCCCAGCTGGCGGGCATGGCGTCCGCCATCCCGGCCAGGTTCCGCAGCAGGTTCCCCTCGATGTGGGCGGTGGAGGAGAAGTCGCTGTAGCTTTTCAGAAAATTCAGGATATCCCCCCGCACCCCGGCGGAGTCCGCCCGGGCGTAGGCGTTCCTGAGCAGGGCAAACAGGGCCCCGCCGAAGCGGGTCCCTGCCTTCATCTGCGCGCTGAGAAACTGAAGCAGCTGTCCCTGATCCATTTTCAGCAGCTCCAGCGCCTGGGCGATCTCCTCGGCGATGCCCTCGCTCATGCCGGAGGTCACCACCGTCCCCTCCCGGGCCAGCAGCTGGGAGAGCACCCTCACCCCCTCCGGCCCCTGGCGAAGCTGCTGGATGAAGGTCTGGAAATTGGAGTCGTAGCGGATCTTTTCCCCCGCCTGTCCGGCGTCCTGCTGTTCGGTGCGGTGATCCGCGCCGGTCACCCGATCCAGATCGGGAACGTTCTGAATCTGGGTATTACCGGGAGAAATCGGGATATTTCGGTTGACGTTTGTATTGTCATAACCCGGTACCGGGTTGGTTGCGCCCAAAAGATCGGCCATAGTTCAACCCCCTGAGATAAAAGAGATAAAACTTCTAAAACCCACTTAATTTTCAGCCGCGTCCTGCCGATAATAGTAAAGATAAAAGATTTTTACTGAGGTGGTGCTTTTTATGGGCAGCGGAAACGACATCCTGGATATGTACATCTACGAAACCGGCACCCTGCTGGAGCAGCTGGAAACTATCGTCCTTGAGGCGGAAAAGGTAGACACCTTCTCTCAGGAGAACGTGAATGAGATCTTCCGCATCATGCACACCATCAAGGGCTCCTCCGCCATGATGGAGTTCGACTCCCTGGCCACGGTGGCCCACCGGATTGAGGATATGTTCTTCATCATCCGGGAGGGAACCATGGACGTGGTGAAGGAGGAGGATCGCCCGGCGCTGTTCGACGTGGTGTTCCAGTCCATCGACTTCTTCCGGGGCGAGGTCGAGAAGGTGGAGTCCGGCGAACCTCTTGATAAGGATATCGACAGTTTCATGGCAAATATTAATACCCTGATTGCTAAAATTAAAGGTGAGGAACCGCCCTCCCCGGCGGCGGCTGCCCCCGCCAGCGCAGCGTCTCCCGCGGCCCCGGCGGCGGCTCCCGCCGCTCCCGCGGCACAGCCCGTGTCCGCCGACGGCTTCCCCTACGGCCTCCAGGTCAACTTCGAGGAGGGCTGCGGCATGGAGAGCCTGCGGGCCTTCATGCTGGTCACCTCCGTGAAGGACGTGTGCGAGGAGACGGACTTTACCTTTGATCCCCCCGATGTGGAGACAAATTCCGCCACCTCGGAGACCATCATTGAGCACGGCTTCCACATGATGTTCCGCACCACCCAGGCCCGGGACGCCGCCGTGGCCGTCATCAAGACCGCCGGCTCCGTCCAGGGCTATCAGCAGTATGACTGCCCGCCTCCCGCGCCCAGCGCAGCGTCCCCCGCGGCGCCTGCCGCTACCCCTGCCGCTGCGGCCCCCGCCGCTGCCGCCGCGCCTGCCAAGGCGACCCCCGCGGCCCCTGCCGCCGCTGCCGCCGCCGCTCAGCAACAGCAGCAGCATCCCAAGGAGACCCTGATCAGCGTCAACCTGTCCAAGCTGGATCAGCTGTCCGCCGTGGTGGGCGAGATTGTCATCACCGAGTCCATGGTGACCTCCTCCCCCGATCTGAAGGGGCTCAACCTGGACGCCTTCTCCAAGTCCGCCCGTCAGCTTCGCAAGCTCACCGACGAGCTGCAGGACGTGTCCATGTCCCTGCGGATGGTGCCCGTGTCCAGCGTGTTCCAGAAGATGACCCGTATCGTCCGCGATATGACCAAGAAGCTCAACCGCCCGGCCAAGCTCACCCTGGTGGGGGAGAACACCGAGGTGGATAAGACCATCGTGGACAACATCGGCGACCCCATCATGCACATGGTTCGTAACTCCATGGATCACGGCATCGAGGAGACCCAGGAGGAGCGCATCGCCGCCGGCAAGGATCCCGTGGGCGAGATTCTCCTGTCCGCCCGGGACACCGGCAGCGAGGTCATCATCGAGATCATCGACGACGGCCGGGGCGTCAACGACGAGGCGGTGCTGGCCAAGGCCATCCGCCAGGGCATCGCCTCCCCCGATGTGGACTACAGCCACAAGGAGATCCTCAACTTCCTGCTGGCCCCCGGCTTCTCCACCAACACCGAGGTCACCGAGTTCTCCGGCCGCGGCGTGGGCATGGACGTGGTGAAGCGGGCCGTGGAGGAGCTGGGCGGCTCCGTATCCATCGCCAGCGAACTGGGCAAGGGCATGACCACCACCATCCGCATCCCCCTGACTATGGCCATCATGGACGGCATGGAGGTGTCCGTGGGCAACTCCATCTTCACCATCCCCATCAACAACATCCTGTCCACCATGAAGCTCTCCAAGGGGGACGTGATCCACGACTCCAGCCAGGGGGAGATCATCAAGGTACAGGGGAACTTCTACCCCATCGTCCGGGCCCGGGATCTGTACCAGCTCCAGGGCGGCTGCACCGAGGTGGAGGACGGCGTGCTGCTCTGGCTGGAGGCCGGGGATCACTCCTACTGCCTGTTTGTGGATGAGCTGCTGGGCCAGCAGCAGGTGGTGGTGAAGCAGTTGCCCGCCTATGTGAACAGTTTCAACGTGAAGAACTACGGCATCAACGGCTGTACCCTTCGCAGCGACGGCAGCATCAGCATTATCCTGGACGTGGCCAGCCTGTACACGGCCTCCCGGGGTAAGTGAGCCCGATTTGGGAACAAGGAGAGAAAAGCATGAGCAACGAAGTCATGTTCGCCCGTGAGGACGAGTTGGAGGCCCTGAACGTAGCCGACGACGGCGTGGACTCCCAGAAATACCTTATTTTTATGGCCGCCCACCTGAAGCTGGGCGTCATTGCCGAGGACGTGGTGGAGATCCTGAACAATCAGGTCATCACCTACCTGCCTATGGTGCCCAACTTCATCCGGGGCATCATCAATATGCGCGGCCAGATGATCCCCATTCTGGACATCTGCTCCCGGATGGGCCTGCCCTCCCGGGAGGATGACAGCCTGGTGGTGGTGATCAACCTGGGCGATGTGCAGCTGGGCTTCCTGGTGGACGGCGTGGATCAGATGCTGGACATTCCCAAGGCCAACATCCACCCCCTCCCCGCCAACAGCGCCCAGCTCCTGGTGTCCGGTATATGCTCCCTGCCCGACGGCTCGGGCACCATGATGGTGCTGGACTGCGAGCAGCTCCTGCCCCATGATTAACCCGGAAAAGGGGGGCGGCGGCTCCTTCTCCGCCATGACTATCTCGGACAACGACTTTAACCGTCTGGCCAAGTTCATCCAGAGCAACTACGGCATCGACCTGACCCAGAAGCGCCAGCTCATCACCGGGCGGCTGTCCACCCCGTTGAAGCAGCGGGGATATACCAGCTTCTCCGACTTTGTGAACCAGGTCATTCAGACCAAGGACAACGACCTGATCACTCTGCTGCTGGATAAGCTCACCACCAACTACACCTTCTTCATGCGGGAGAAAGAGCATCTGGATCTGTTCTGCCAGAAGATCCTCCCCGACATCGTCCAGCGCCACCAGCGGGACAAAACCCTGGCCATCTGGAGCGCGGGCTGCTCCACCGGGGAGGAGCCCTACAACATCACCATGTTCCTGTTCGACTACCTGGGGCCCCAGGCCGCCCAGTGGGACACCCGGCTGCTGGCCACCGATATCTCCAACCGGGCCATGACCGCCGCCAAAAAGGGCGTGTACGAGCTGCCGGATACCATCCCGGCGGATTGGAAGAAGAAGTATTTTGTCAAGCAGCCCGACGGGCACTATCAGGTGGCGCCCAAGGTGCGGGACAACGTGATTTTCCAGCCCTTCAACCTGATGGATCCCATCCACTTCCGCCGGAAGTTTGACGTGATCTTCTGCCGGAACGTGATGATCTATTTCGATCAGCCCACCAAGGACGCCCTGGTTCAGCGGTTCTACGACGCCACCGCCCCCGGCGGCTACCTGCTCATCAGCAAGTCGGAGAATCTGAGCGCCAACGCCCCCTACCGGCGGCTGGCCCCGTCCACCTTCCAGAAATGATGCTGATCAGCCGGGCCGAATCCGCTAACGACGGTCGGCCCGGTACTCTTTCAAAAAAGAGGAGGATCCCTTTCCTATGACAATCCCTGTGAGCCAAAGTAAAGTCCGCGTCATGGTGGTGGATGACTCCATGGTGGCGCGGAGCCTGATCATCAAGGGCCTGTCCGCCCACCCCCGGATCGAGGTGGTGGGCTACGCCATCAACACCTTGGACGCCAGAAACAAAATTCCCCAATACAAACCCGACGTGATCACCATGGATGTGGAAATGCCCGGGCAGAGCGGCATCGACTTCCTCAAGGAGTACCTGCCCACCCACCCCATTCCCGTCATCCTGGTCTCCTCCCTGAACCTGAAGGTGTTCGACGCCCTGGCGGTGGGCGCGGTGGACTTCGTCCGCAAGCCGGGCAACAGCGGCACCAGCGAGACCGCCTTCCTGGCCGCCCTGGCCCAGAAGGTGGTCATGGCCGCCACCGCCCGGGTGCGTTCCGCCCCCCCCTCTATTCGCGCCGCCTCCGCCCCCATCCCCAAGCTGGGCGCATCCCCCGCACTGGATCGGGTCATCGTCGGGCTGGGCGCCTCCACCGGCGGCACGGAGGCCACCCTGGAGGTGATGAAGCGGCTCCCCGCCGATATCCCCCCCATGGTCATCGTCCAGCACATGCCCCCCGGCTTCACCAAGATGTACGCCGAGCGTCTAAACCGGCTGTGCGCCATGGAGGTGCGGGAGGCCCAGAGCGGCGACGAGTTGAAACGGGGCCTGGCCCTCATCGCCCCCGCCGATCTCCAGTGCCGGGTGGTGCGGATCGGCACCCGGTACACTGTCAACTGCACCCCCGGGGAGAAGGTCAGCGGCCACCGCCCCTCGGTGGACGCCATGTTCTACTCCATGGCGGAGACGGTCACCTGCAAAATGGTGGGCATCATCATGACCGGCATGGGCCAGGACGGCGCCCACGGCCTGCTGGAGATGCGTAAGAAAGGGGCCTACACCATCGGCCAGGACAAGGAGTCCTCCGTGGTGTACGGTATGCCTGGGGTGGCCCAAAACATCGGGGCCGTCATGATCCAGGCCTCCTGCGAAAATGTGGCCAACGTGCTGCTGCGGCATCTGAAAACCCTCGGATAAACATCTGTTTCCCCGTTTTTCCCGCCCGGGGCCTGCAAACAGGCCCCGGGCTTCTTTTTTCGCCCTTTTTCGGGCTGTTTTCCCGCCTTTCCGCCCCTGGAACCCACTACTGCAAAAGAAATTTCCTGCTTTTTCTTATGTCCCTGCCAATTTTGCCGATATAAGTAGTGAGACAGCATCAACCGAATCGGATATTGAAAAGGATGTGAGTACTGTGCTGACCTCGTCCGGTTATGGCGCAATTTCTCCCATCGCCCCGCGGAAGGTCTATCGGACCCTCGCCGGGCGTGACAGCCGCGCCCAGTCTGCCCAGAGCGGCAGCAATTATGACAGCGTAACCCTCTCCGGATCCAGCCAGGACAACCGGTTTATGGGCCTTGTGAGCAAGCTCTCCCAGGAGGTACGCACCGCCACCACCACCGGCGACATCGCTACCCTGCGCCAGCAGGTGGCCGATCACGCCTATGTCCCCGATCCCATGGCCATCGCCGCCCGGATCCTGCGGCTGGGGGAGGCCCTGTAATGGAACAGCTTCACCTGTCCTACCTGAAGCTGCTGGCGGAGCTCGCCTCCAGCCTGGATCGCCTGGCCCAACTGGCCCAGGAAAAGGCCGCCGCCGTCCAGGCGGACGATCTGCTCGCCCTGGACGAGGTGCTCAAGCAGGAGCAGGCCATGACCCTGAACCTGCGGGGACTGGAGCTGAAGCGGCTCAAGCTGGTGGGCCAGCTGGGGCTGGACAAGGTTCCCCTGGACGAGCTGGAGGGGCACTGCCCCCCCGAGCTGGCCGGCAAGGCCCGGGAAACCGTGGACGCCCTGCGGAGCAGCTACACCATCTACCGCAGCTGCGCGGATATGGCCCGCTCTCTGGTGGAGCTGAACCTCCACCAGATCGAGAAGGTGATCACCGCCGCCGGCGTGGATCCCGCGGTGGCCGCCTCCGGCTACGAGGCCCCCGGCGTGGAGCCCCCAAAACAGATGAAAACAGATTTCCGCGCCTGAGTCCGCGGAGAGGAGCATGGATAAGGAGTAATCGCTATGGGTACGCTTGGCACCTTTGATTCCTTCACCACCGCCCGGCTGGGCATCTACGCCGCCCAGCACGGCCTGCGGGTGACGGGCAACAATATTTCCAACATCAACACCGCGGGCTACACCCGCCAGCGGGTGGATCAGGTGAGCTTCAAAACCGGCGGCAACGACCGTTACGCCTCCTTCCTGGAGCGGCACATCGGCAGCGGCGCCCTGGTGTCCGGAATCAACCAGATCCGGGATCCCTATCTGGATATCCGCTACCGCAACACCTCCTCCAGCACCGCCTACTACGACACCAAGCTCACCGGCCTGCAGGAGATCGCCTCCATTTTGGACGAGGTGGGCAAGGGCGGCAGCGCCGCCGACGGCACCGACGGCGACGGCCTGCTGTACGCCCAGCTCCAGGATCTGATGGATCAGCTGCGGGCCTACGGCGCCAGCCCCACCTCCGACAACAATACCCTGGTTCGCACCGCGGCGGAAACCCTCACCATGATGTTCCGGAACTATGCCGGCCGGTTGGAGCAGGTGCGGCTGGACACGGAGAAGGATCTGACGGAAAACGTGAAGGGGGCCAATGAGGTTCTCCGGAACATCCGGGATCTGAACAAGTCCATCCGGGACGCGGAGCTCCACGGCGACAAGGCCCTGGAGCTGCGGGACGAGCGCAACCGCCAGATCGACGCTTTGTCCGAGTATATGCACATCAAGGTGGAGTACACCATGGAGGACGTGGGCGCGGGCATCCAGGTGGAGAAGCTCACCATCTCCCTGGCCAACGACAACCCGGATCCCAAGGTGGACTCGGACACCTCCGTGCTGGTGGACGGCCTGTACGCCACCCAGCTGTCCATTCCAGAGGAGAAGCCGTCAATGAACCCTTATCAGGGCATTACTGAAAACACGAAAGCGGAAGATCTTACGCTTAACCCGGACTATCCGGCGTATAACTATGACCTTTATAAGTATTTGAAGGATTATTCCTATACAAAAGAGGCCTCAGCAGATTCCGACGAGGTCAAAGCCCTCCTGGCTGCTAACCCCCCTATCAGTCCTGTCTGGGTAAGGGACGAAAACGGCAATATAAAATTTGATGAAAAGGGACAGCATCTTTACCTCATCGGCACCAACGACCCCACCGACGACGGGATCATCCTGCGGAAGAACGACAACTACACCATCCAGCTGGGCAAGCTGCTGAACGTGAAGGGCGAGAAGTGGGAAAGCTCCAAGACCACCTGGACGGCGGCCGGTTCGGCAGGCGCAAACGCCATCTATAAGGCTACGTTTCAGCTTGCGGCAAACGGCACCCTTCCACAAACAGTTATAATTGATAGGAATCCCATCACCAAACCTGCCCAAGTCACTACCTTGGATGAGTTTGCCGCCTTCATTGCTGGCGAATTGAATAATCTGCCAAACCAGGACTACACGATTACCGCCCAAGGCGCAGACATTTTCTTTACCGCCAAAACAATCGGCGCCGTGGACGGCAACGGGCCGGGTACGGGGCCGGCTAACCCGCCCACGCTGACGCTTACAAATGGCGGCGATCTCACCTTGAGCAACGCGGCAGAGCTTGTTGCCGGAAAAGATGCCGACAACATTGACCAAACAGACGCGGGCACCACAACGGATCCCGTCACCGGCAATGAAACCACCATCGCCTACTCCGAGATCGAGGGCACCGTGTACCGGATCGTCATCGAGACCCAGCACACCCGGGAGGTGGTTCTGGACGACAACGACCTCTTTGGCTCCCTCCAGGCCCAGCGGGAGATGCTCACCGAGGAGGGCGAGTTCTCCTCCGCCGACGACATCACCATCGACGAGAACGCCAAAACCAAGCGGGGCATCCCCTACTACCAGAAGTCCTTCGACCTGCTGGCCCAGCAGATCGCCAAGAGCTTCAACGAGCTCAACCAGGGCTATATGCTGAACCACAAGGGGAACTACGTAAACAAGGACGGCACGGAGCTGATCATCGCCAACGAGCCAATCAGCAAGTACAATGGCTTGACTGACGATCAAAAAACAGCGCTGGAAAAAGCCAACTTGACGCTGGATAAATGGCTGGAAAACTCCAGCCAGAAGCCGGACGGCGCTGTCAAGATGGGCGGCCCCCTGTTCAGCAACAGCAACGACGGCAACGACACCGACGGCATCACCGCCTCCAACATCGACGTGTCCAGCGGCTGGAGCTCCAACGAGTGGATGGTGATCCCCAAGTTCGAGGTGCTGTTCCCCGGCGACGAGGAGCCCAGCGACGAGAATCCCGGCGGCGGCATGGATCACACCACCCAGAACATCAACATCAACCACATGATCTCCCTCATGGACGCCAAGCTGGTGTACGACCCCAAGAACATCGATCCGGACGCCATGGGCGCCAACCTGTTCACCGGCTCCTTCAACGATATGTTCAGCAACATGATGGCCATGCAGGCCAAGGACGCCAAGGCCACCAACATCGCCCTCAACAACGACTACACCACCCTGGTGGCCCTGGACAGCAGCCGGGAGGGCATCTCCGGCGTGGATCTCAACGATGAGGCCATGAACATGATGCAGTATCAGAAGGCCATGAACGCCGCCATGCGTCTGATGACCACCATCGACGAGGCCCTTGACCGTCTGATCAACAATACCGGCGTTGCCGGCCGCTAAGCAAGGAGGTAAGGCACTATGATTCGCGCCACAACCGGCGGCGTGCTGAAAAGCTACCGCGCAAACCTGATGGGCTCCTTCATCAACATGAACAAATCCCGGGACACCGTGCTGTCCCAGCGCATCTTCAATTCCTTCGCCGAGGATCCCGCTGCCGCCGCCAAGGCCTTCCGGCTCCGCAAGGCCCGCATGACGGTGAACAGCCAGCACGACATCTGCTCCGACACGCTGAAGAAGTACCAGACCGCCTACAGCTGCCTCCAGTCCATGGACGAGGTGCTGGACACCGAGACCGCCGAGCCCATGAACACCCTGAAGGGCGCCACCCTGAGCTGGCTGGACGACCCCAAGGGCGACGCCCGGGAGCAGTTGTCCAAGGTGCTGGATCGGATGTCGGAGATCCTGGTGCAGAACATGAACCAGAAGTACGGCGACAACTTCATCTTCGCCGGGGCGGACGGCCACAACGTCCCCTTTGAGATCAAGGACGGCGAGCTGTTCTACCGGGGCGTGTCCGTGGACGCGGCGGTGCCGAAGGTGATGGGCACAACGGACGCAGACGGCAATGTGACGCCGCTGGAGATTAACCCGACAACAAATCAGGTCCAGCCCGGCGGCGGCTCCTATGTGAAGATGGACACCTCCGCCCTCATCAGCAGGAAGGACTATCAGGCGCTTGATAAGGCGGATAGGCCCACCCTGCTGCGTGTAAACACCACCAATAAGGCCCAGCGATTCAACGAAAAGGGCGAGCCGGATCCCAACGGCGAGTACTTCCTCAACATGGACAAAGCCGAGACCATGACCACCAAGGAGTATGACGCCCAGAAGCTGGAGGCCGAGAAGCTGGAGTACCTCAAAAACGAGACCTACTACGTGGACATCGGCCTGGGCTTCCAGGAGAACGAGAACGGCAACCTGATCCCCTCCAGCGGCTTCAACGCCGCCCTGAACGGCATCAACTTCTTTGGCTGCGGCCTGGACGAGGACGGCGACCCCAAGAACATCTACTCCATCGTCCAGCGGCTCACACAGATCTCCGACAGTGTGCCCGAAGGAGGCAGCTGGGCAAGCGTGTGGCCCGAGTTTGACCGGCTGGTGGGCAAGCTGGAGACCGCCTCCTCCAACTTCAAGACCGAGTTCACCAACATGGCCGCCAGCACCACCAAGCTGGAGAACAACGAGAAGCTGCTGGAGGACAACTTCTACAATCTCCAGGAGCAGTACGCCGCCCTGGAGGACGTGGACATGGTGGATTCCATCACCTCCTTCGTCTGGGCCCAGTACTGCTACAACGCGGCGCTGAAGGTAGGCAACAGTGTTCTCTCCGAGAGCCTGATGGATTATCTGAACTGACCCCGGCACCTTGATTCCCGATTGAGAAAGGAGAAGAAAATGAGACCATGTTTCCGCTGATTGAAATCAAAACCGTCCCCATTGAGATTGAGATGAAGGTCTCCCATGCCAAGCTGGAATACACCCGCGGCACCGCTGATCTGGAGATCTCCCGGGGAGAGGGCGGCCTGAGCATCAAGAGCCGCCCCATCAAGCTGAACATCGACACCTTTGAGGCCCGCAATTCGGTGGTGCCCACCGCCATGCGCTCTGTGGAGCAGTACGCCCAGCAGGGCCAGCAGGCGTCCTACACCGCCACCGCCATCTACGCCCAGCAGGGCCAGATGCTGCTGGAGGCAAAAATCGGGCAGGACATGATCGGGCAGTTCGCGGCGGACTCCACCATGAAGAACTACAAGCCCAATTCTGGCATCAAGTTCCTGCCCTCCGTTCCCCCCGAGATCACCTGGGATCCGGGCGAGATGCACATCCGCTACGAGATGGATAAGCTGAACTTCGACTGGCGCATGAACGAGCCCAGGTTCGAGTTTACCCCCGGTGACATCGAGCTGTCCGTCACCCAGCAGCCCGATGTGATCATCAAGTACGTGGGCGGCCCGCTGTACGTGCCCCCCTCCTCCGATCCCAACTACGAGCCGGTGGACGTGGAGGCGTAGCCCTCACCCCGGTATTGACAGGAGGCAATCTGATTGAAGCTCCAAGCCAAATACTTTGGAGAGATCGAATACCTGGAGGAGGATATCCTCACCTTCCCCGCCGGCCTGTTCGGCTTCGAGGAGGAGCACCAGTTCCTGCTGCTCCCCTTTGACGGGAGCGCAGGTTCCCTGCTGTGCTTCCAGAGTGTCCAGACCCCCGCCCTGGCCTTTGTGGCCATGAATCCCTTCGCCCTGCTGCCGGAGTACGCCCCCGTGCTCCAGCCCGGCGAGCTGAAGGATCTGGGGGTGGAGGACAGCCAGGAGCTGGGCTTCTATGTGCTGTGCGTGGTGAAAAAGCCCGTGGCGGACAGCACGGTGAATCTGAAATGCCCCGTGGCCATCAACCCGGACACCCGGGTGGCCCGGCAGGTGATTTTGGAGGCCGACGCCTATGAAATGCGCCACCCCCTGGCCCAGTTTGGAGCAGAGGAGGGCGCCCCATGTTGATCCTGCAACGCAAAGCCGGCGAGTCCCTGGTCATCGGGGAGGATATCACCATCCGGGTGGTTTCGGTGGACGGCACGCGGGTGCGGCTGGCCATCTCCGCGCCGGAGGACGTACCCATCCTGCGCTCCGAGCTGGTGACCGCCACCGCCGCCAACCGGGACTCCGCCATGGAGGAGTCCGCCCCCGCTGAGCTGTTGGATCTGCTGGGCGGCGTGCTGGACCATAAGACCCAGCCCCCGGAGAAGCCGGGGGGAAAGGAGGACTGACCTATGATGGAATCGATCGCCGGAATGGCGATGGGCATGAGCGCCGCTTCCTTTGCCACCAACTACTCCCTCTCCGTCACCAAAAAGATGATGGATAGCCAGGAGTTGGCCGGACAGGAACTGCTCAAGATGCTGGAAGCCGTTCCCACTCCTCCCAAAGGCCAGTACATCGACACCTACGCGTAAGCGGCAAACTAAGCCGATCCTCCGGGATCGGCTTTTTGCTGGTTCCTTTTTCTCGAGAGAAAAAGGAACCGAAAAGGGTCTTAGACCCGCGAGCTTGAAACCGCTACCTTTCGCTCTATTCCGTTCAGTTTCTGCGACGGTGACGGAACGGGAAGCAAATATGCAGACGTATAGATTTTTTATTCTTTGGAAATAATTGGGCAGATACCATGTAAAGGAGGCGCTTCCCCCTGGAATTTGCCCAATTCTGCGCCTGCGGCCCCTCGGGCTACGCCCAGCTCAAGCAGCGGGTGGACGCCTGCGCCCGGCTGGGGCGCAGCTATGAATTCGCCGCCTGCCGTCTGCCCGCGGGCTGCCGCCCGGACAGCGCCCAGCTGGGCTTCTGGCGGCACGGGGAGGACTACCTGCTCTACTTCCGCCCCGGGGTGGCCTACGGCGGGGCGGATCCCCGGCTGCGGGCCTTTTTTAGCCGGGGGGCTGTCCAGCGCTACCCCGGCTTCGGGGCGCTGGCGGGCTGCCTCCGCGCCCTGGACGAGAACGCCGCCGCCCTGCGCCCGGACGGTTTGCCACCGCGCGGCCTGCGGCCGAAGGAGCCCGACCTGCTGTCCCGCCTGCACCGGGAGCTGGACAACCGGGTGCTGGGCCAGGAGGGGGCGGTGGAGGCCGCCGCCTTCAAGCTGTGGAGCCACATCTCCAAGCGGGAGCCTCTGCGCCCCCTGTCCCTCATCTTCTACGGCCCCACCGGCGTAGGCAAGTCGGAGCTGGGCAAGGCGGTGGCCCCCGCCCTGAACCGCTGCCTCGGGGAGGAGCGCTACCGGCTGGTGTGGACGGAGCTGAACACCTTCACCCAGGCCCACTCCGTGTACCGGCTCACCGGCGCACCGCCGGGGTATGTGGGCTATGACGATACCCCGGTGCTGGAGGCGGCCCGGGACTGGCCCCACACGGTCTTTATGTTCGATGAGCTGGACAAGGCCCACCCGGAGGTGTTGAAGGTGTTCATGTCCATTCTGGACGAGGGCCGGTGCACCGCCCGCCGGGAGGACGAGACCGGTGAGCGAGAGCTGGACTTCCGCCGCTGCGTCCTGCTGTTCACCACCAACACGGATCTGTCGGGGCGGGAGCGGCCCGGACTGGGCTTTGCCCCCACCCCGCCCCGGCTGCCCCCCAGCCCCGGAGTGACGGCCCCCGATGGGCTGGCCCGGCGGATCTTCCAGGCGGACGAGGCGGCCCGGCTGGCTCTGGCCCGCTCCGGCGTGCTGCGGGAGATCGCGGGCCGGTTCAGCGGCCTCATCGGCTTCCAGCCCCTGAGCCAGGCCGCCCGGGAGGCGGTCACCGCGCGTCAGATCGCCGCTCTGGGCAAGGAGTATGGCCTGGACATCGCCCAGGTGGATCCCGATCTGGCCCAGGCCCTCACCCCCCGGGACGCCCTCTCCCTGCGCTCCAGCGTGCCCATGCTGGAGGGGGCCCTCACCCCCCTGTTCCTGAGCTGCGCCCCTCTGGGGGGACGCCCGCTCCGCCTGGAGGGACCGCCGGAGCGCATGACCTTGAGCCCCATATAAAATAGCCCCCGCCGGGATCTCTCCCGGCGGGGGCCGCGCTGTTTCTGGTTGGCGATCTTCAGGGCGCCGCAGATTCCGGGGCGCCGCTCTCGGGCGCTCCTGTGGCCGGCGCGGCCGACTCAGGAGCGGCGCTCTCAGACCCACCCAGGTTCAAGGTGAATTCCAGCTCCACCAGCTCTCCGGTGCTGTCGTCCAACCGGTAGAGGTGCTCGCCGTCCACCCCCATGAGGTAACTGCCCACAAAGGCGTAGGGCGCCACGCTGTCATAGATATTCAGCCGGATGTAGGCCACATCGTCCACCATCTCCAGCACATCCTGGGGGAACACCTCATAGTCCGCCATGGACGTGCCGGAAAGCCCCAGCTCCGCCGAGGTCATGGATCTGATCTGGTTCTCCGCCTGCCGGATGCCGATGGAATAGGTGGGCGGCACCTCCTCCGGCGGCGGGGATGTGACCTTGCCCTCCGCCTCGTCGGCGGTGACCACGCACTGCCCCTCCGCGTTTGACCAGGTGATCCGCACGGTGAGCACCATGTCCGGGGTCTCGTCCACCGGTGGGGCCGATTCCTCCGGAGGCGGGGACTGGCTGGGCTGGGCCGAGCTGTCCGGGGCGGCGCTCTCCCCCTCCTTCGGCTCCTCGGTGGGGGCGGGAGTCTCCGCTCCCTCCTCCGGCTCCGGCTTGGGCAGGTTCCGCGCCAGCAGCACCATGCCCTCCGCCGCAGTGAAGTCAGGGGCGTCCTTGAGGCGGACAAACTCTTCATCCACGATGGAGAAGGGGGGATCCGCTCCCTTCAGCTGGCCCACGTAGGTCTCCGCCGCCTTGCCCGCGTCGTTCAGGTTGGTGTAGGTATAGGTGATGGTTTTGGCCAGCACGGCCAGCGCCCCGCTCTCGTCCGCCTCCAGCGCCATGCCCGGGACGGACTCCTCCCCCACCTTCAGTTCCTCGGGCAGCTCCGGGGGCTTGGGTTCCTCCGTCACCGACGGGTCGGGATCCTGATTGCTGAGCCGGGGCATGATGACAAAGAACACCAGCGCTGCGGCCACCGCGGCCACTACCACCGGGATGAGGATAAACAGCAGGATGGGCTTTTTCTTCCCGGGCTGTTCCCCCTCCTGGCCCTCCTCCCCCTGGGGGGGCGCGCCCTTCCGGGGTTTCTTGGTGGGCTTTACCTTCTTGGGCGGTTTGGGCTTTTTGGCGGGTGTCGGCTTCTTGCCCGATTTGGGCTTTTGGGCGGGCTTGGGCTTTTTCTCTTTGGGAGCCTTGGGCTCCTTGGGTTTTCCAAAGGGCATGGAACTACCACCTCTTGCGTTGTTTCAATCAAACCAGCATGATGCTGACCGAATCCTGTTCTTTGAGCTGGTGCTGGAAGCCCCGCTCCTGGCCGTTGACCTCCAGGCGCACCGGCCGATCCAGATTCTCAAAATCAATGCCGGAGTACTCCAGCAGATCCATCAGATAATAGGGCGCGTCGTTATCCTTGATGGGCAGGGTCAGCGGCTCCCCGTTGAGCATCAGGTGCAGCTCCCGCCCCCCCTGGGCGGGCGCTGCAGGGGCCGCGGGCCGGATGGGGGCGGGCTGGGGCGCGGGGGCCGGTGCGGTCTGCACCGGGGCCGCCTGCCGCATGGTGAGGATCACATCCCCTTGGCCCAATTGGGTGTCCAGCGGGGCCTGGACGTTGTTCACCAGCGCCGTGCCGTAGAAGCCGGGGCCCAGCAGCTCCCCCAGGGTGCGGTGGGCGTCCTCTCCGGCCCGGGCGGGGACGAAGTGGATCTGATCCCCCGCGTGGATCACCGCGGACAGGGAGGCCTCCTCCCCGTTCACCTCCAGCACCGCGGGCACCGCGGGCTCGCCCCGCAGCACCATCCGCTTGCCGTCCACAGTGAGGGTCAGGCTCTTGCCCGTCTTGCCCACCATGTCGGCGTAGCTGTAGCCGTTCATCAGCAGGATATCCCGCAGGGTCAGCACCCCGTTGCGGAACAGCTTGGCGCTCTGGCCGTTGAGCAGCACCACATAGCTGTCGTTCAGCAGGCCCAGTCCGGCGGAGATGGCGATGCCCAGAGGGGTGGCGTACTCGGGCCGCTCCAGCTCCAGGCTGTCGGAGAAGGCGCTGAGGGCGAAGTTGTTCCCCGCGATGGCCACCCGCTTCTCATCCATCTCCAGCTTTTCCGCCACCCGCTCCCGCAGGCCGGTCAGTTTGCTGCCGCCACCCGCCAGGAACACGGCGGAGGGGGCGGTGTTGTTGACGCTCAAAATCTGCTTGGCGATGGCGTCGGCCAACTTCTCCATGGGCTCCTGGATGGCCTGGATGACCTCCGGGGCCGCCACCCGCTCCTCCTGCCCCAGGATGTTCCGGCAGCGGATCAGCTCCTCCGCCTCCCCCAGGGCCCGCTTGATCTCCTCGGCGGTCTTGAAGTCCACCAGGAAGGCGCGCATGATAGCCTCCGTCACCTCGTCCCCGGCCACGGTGGCCATGGTATAGCCCACCACGCTGCCGTCCCGGCACAGGGCGATATCGGTGGTGCCCGCGCCGATGTCCACCAGGGCCAGGTTCAGCAGCCGCAACTCCGCCGGAATGGCGGCGTTCATGGCCGCGATAGGCTCCAGCGTCATGCTGGCCACCTGGAGATCCGCCGCCCGCATGGCGGCGTACAGGCTCTCCACCACCTCCCCGGGCAGGAAGGTGGCCACCACGTCGGCCTCCACCTTGCGCCCGGTGTGGTACTGCAGGTTGTTCAGGGGGTAGTTGTCCAGCCGGTACTGGGCCACGGTGTACCCCACCAGGAACATCTGCCGCCGGGCCTCGCCGTCCCCCTGGAGGGCCTCCTCGGCGGCGGACACCGCGCCGGCCTCCAGCCGGCCGATCTCCTCCTGGTCAATGGACTGCTCCTCGGGCAGCTCCAGCGTGAAGGAGCCCATCTGGGTTCGCAGGGCCCGTCCTGCGGCGGCCACGCACACCCGCTCCAGACGCACCCCCAACCGATCCTCCAGCCGCTGGGTCACCGTTTTGGCCAGCCCGGCCACCTGCCGGATGTCGTCGATCTGGCCGTCCATCATGGCCCGCTTGCCGTGCTCGGCCAGCTCCACATCCAGCACCTTCAGCCGATCCCCCATGGGGCGGCCCACCACGCCCACCACGCTGCGCGTGCCGATATCCAGGGCGTAGATCAGATCCTTATCCTGCGCCGTTAACTCTGCCATGGAGCCATCCTCCCTGTTTCGTGGTTTTGTCTCTGTCCGGGCCCGCCTGTACCAGCCCGCATAAAGAGAGAAGCCAGGAGGCGGCAAGCTGCCGCCTCCTGGCAACCCTCGTGATCTTTAATACTTGCTGAACACGCTGGACGCGGAAGTGTCGTGGCTGGACGCGGTGTCGTAGCTCTCCTCATAGGAGGGCGCGGCGGCGCTGTAGGCGGGTTGAGCCGCACCGGCGTACCCGTCCTGGCGCAGCTTGAACCGAGCCAGCAGCTCCTTCATCAGCGCGGCCTGGCTGGACAGCTCCTCGCTGGCGGCGGCGGACTGCTCGCTGGTGGCGGAGTTGGTCTGCACCACGCTGGAGATCTGGTCGATGCCCTCGGTCACCTGGGCGATGGCCTCGGACTCCTCCTCGGCGGACTTGGTGATCTGCGCCACAGTCTCCACCACCAGCCCGGCGCGCTCGTTGGTAGTCAGGAGGGACTCGGACACCCGCTGGACAATGTTACTGCCCTCCTTCACGGAGTTGATGGAACGGTCGATCAGATCCTTGGTGGCCTTGGCGGCCTGATCGGACTTGGAGGCCAGGTTACGCACCTCGTCGGCCACCACGGCGAAACCCTTGCCGGCGCTGCCCGCCCGGGCGGCCTCCACAGCGGCGTTCAGGGCCAGGATGTTGGTCTGGAAGGCGATGTTCTCAATGGTGTCGATGATCTTGCCGATCTCCTCGGAGGACTCGGAGATCTTCTCCATGGCGGCCACCATCTGTTGCATATACTCGGAACACTCGCTCAGGCTCTGGCCGGCGCCCTGGGTATGGGAAGCGGCCTGTTCGCTGTTCTCGGCGTTCTTGCGGGCATTGTTGGAGATCTCCGCGATGGTGGCGGACAGCTCCTCCACGGCGCTGGCCTGCTCGGTAGCGCCCTGGGCCAGGGACTGGGCGCCGGTGGAAACCTGCTCGGCGCCGGCGGAGACCTGCTCCGCGCTCTGGTTGATCTGGGTGAGGGCGTCGCTCAGGCCGCGGTTGATGGCCCGCACGGAGGTGAGGATGCTGCTCAAAGAGCCCACATACATATTGACGTCCTTAGAGCGCACATCGAAGTTGCCGTTGCCCATCTCCTCCAGCAGGCGGCAGGTGTCGCTGATGCACTCGCCCAGCACGTTCTGGCTGGTGCGCAGGGCCTCGCACATATCGCCCAGCTCGCTGGTGCTGTGGTAGTCCACGGGGATGTCCAGCTTGCCCTGGCTGAAGCCCTCCAGGGCGTTTTGTACCTGCTGGGCGGGGACGGTGATGGACTTGATGATGATCAGGGCGATGCACAGCACAATGATGGTGGCGATCACCATCACGGCCAGGATGATACCCAGGACGATATTGGACACCATGTCCTGCTGCTTGATGATAGCTTCCTGGGCGTCCGAGATCTCCTGGGCCAGCTGGTTGCCGGCGTCGGCCATCTGGTTCAACACCGGGGTGCAGTCCGACACGATCAGCAGCGCGGCC
The DNA here is from genome assembly GCA_004560375.1 of bacterium. Lineage (GTDB taxonomy): Bacteria > Bacillota > Clostridia > Oscillospirales > Oscillospiraceae > Enterenecus. The sequence goes on along the minus strand of SFVC01000014.1, from coordinate 552 downwards.
TGATCCTGATCGGTGCGGGTGACGGAGGCAATAGCCTGCGCCTCCTTAATCCAGCTGTTGGCCAGCGTGGTGAACTTATCCAGGGAGGTCTTGTCCTCCAGGGGATACATACTGGTCAGCTGCTGCAGATCCTGCTCCAGCTCGGTTATCTTCGAGGCGGTGGTGTCCAGGCTGCCGGTCTGGCCGGACAGCACCGCGTCCCGCAGGTTGCGGGCGGCGATGTTATAGTCGATACGGCTCTTGGACACCATGTTATTGGCCCCTACATAGCGATCCAAAATATTGTCGTACTGGTTCTTCTGCACGTTCATCAGGATGATCGAGGCGACGATGATCGCCACGGAAATCACGATGGTGACTCCGAACCCCAAAATCAGGCTCTTTTTGATCTTCATGTTTTTGATCATGGACTCTTTCCTCCTAATTTTCTTGACTGTGATTTCTATATCAAATCGGTTCCGAGCTTGGTGGGCTGCAACTTTTTATGCTCCCGCTCCAGCACGTCCCCGTATTTTCCCTTTTGCACGTCCCCCACAATTCTTCCGGCGGACA
>SFVC01000013.1 GCA_004560375.1 bacterium | reverse complement strand
CCAATGAGCCCGCTGACCCCAATGAGCCCACTGACCCCAATGAGCCCGCTGACCCCAATGAACCCACCGACCCAGATAAGCCCACTGACCCGGATAAGCCCACTGACCCGGATAAGCCCACCGACCCGGAAAAGCCGACGGATCCGGAAAAGCCCACAGGGCCGGATAATCACCCCAACGGCCCTGCTGACCCGGGAAACTCCGGCCAGTCCGGCAATGGGGGCACGGGTAATGCCGACGGCGACCCCAGCATTCCACAGACAGGCGATAACACGTGGCTGCTGATTGCAGGCACGGCGCTGACCGGCGCTCTGCTGGCGGCCATGACGATATACTGGGGTTTGAGGGCAAAAAGGCGTGAAAAAGAATAAAGCCTTTTGGTTCTGCTATCTTTTGCTCCTGACTGTATTTATCCTCCTTGGCACGGCGCTGTCCCTTCGGACGGCGGAGCTGCGCCGCGGGAATACGTTTTATGAGGCGTTCGTGGGAGCGGAACCGGGAATGACCGCCCCTTCCAAAGCGCCTGCTTCGCCGGAGGCATCCGCCGTACCAGAGAAGCGGGAAGAGGCGCTGAATTCACCGGAGCGCCACGAATTGTCTCTGCGGCTGTCCCAGTTTGGCCAGACATACCCAAACGCGGCCATCTGGCTCCAGCTTCCGGGCACGCCGCTGGACTATCCCGTGATGCTGGGCGCGGACAATCAGTTCTATTTGAATCATCTGCCCGACGGGAGTAAAAATGCCCTTGGCAGCTTATTTCTGGATTACCGCACCGGAGAGGACAGTGTTCACCTGATTGTCTACGGCCATAACGGAGCAGGGGGGACGATGTTCGGACTGCTGAGGCAGTATGAATCCCAAGACTACTGGTTGGAGCACCGGGCGCTGACCGTGGCCACACGGGATGCGGTGTATATCTGCCCGATTTTTTCTGTGCGGCGGGTGGCGGCGGACAGCAGCGCCTACCGGCTGGCCTTTGAGGGCGAGAACAGCCTGATGGAGTACATCAATCAGGCCGCGGCGGGATCCCTTTATCAGACTGACGTTGACCTGGAACGTGGGGCAGGTGTGCTGACCTTGTCCACCTGCACCGTCTGGCACAGCCAGCGGCTGATTGTGCAGGCGCTTTTGCCGCCTGTGCAATCAGCGTAGGCGTTACGTTGTCCAAATGTCTGTGCTGTTTTCGAGCCCCAGGGGGAATCCCCTGGGGCTCGGCTTATGCTTGGAGAAGCGTGTTGACAGTGTTAAGCGCAAAACCGCCGTAACGATGGAATCCGGCACAAACGTACCGTCGGTTATTTCTCCCTTAGGGCATTGGGTTGCTATCCGCTGTTCAGCATTTTTCATATTCGATTCGCAGCTTTTCCAGGGCTTTTTTTTCAATGCGGGATACATAAGAGCGGGAAATTCCGCACAGCGACGCGATCTCCCGCTGGGTGAGGGGAGGCTGATCGTTCAGACCGTAGCGCAAGCGGATGATGTGGGCCTCCCGACCTGTCAGGCAGGCGTCCACGCACCGCCGCACCTTGGCGCAGGCATCCCGGAGATCCAGCTCCTCCAGCATATTGTCGTCCACCCGCACCACGTCGATGAGGGACAGCGAGCCGTTTTCACCCTCGCTGTCTAAGGAGTCGGAGAGGGAGAGTTCACCCTGGAGCTTGCGCTGGGATCTGAAATACATCAGGATCTCATTCTCAATGCACCGGCTGGCGTAGGTGGCAAGCCGCACATTTTTATCCGGCTTAAACGTGGATACCCCTTTGATCAGTCCGATGGTTCCAATGGAGATCAGATCGTCCTGGTCACCGTTGGGTGTATAGTACTTCTTGACAATGTGCGCCACCAGCCGCAGATTGTGTTCAATCAGCTCGTCCCGGGCATCCGTATCCCCCCGGGCCATCCGTTCCAGGCAATCCTGCTCCTCCTCCCGGGTGAGGGCCCGGGGAAAGGAACCTGTATTCCCCGCCAGCCGCAGCGTAAAAAAAAGTCCATTCAGCGTCAATAACAGCCATGCCGTCCACATGGATACCACCTCCGCTTAACTGTATGCGGGGGTGGCGTGTCCCTATTAGGTAAAGGCGCCGGGAACGTGATGCCAGTGTCCCGACACAGTGCGAAACGGAGCAAATGGGACGAGCTATGCGAAGCTCTGCTGAGTTATTTTACATCTTGAAAAAATTGTCACATAGTGGTATAATATAAACAATCTTTTACCTTGTGCTTACGCTGGCGGGGAGACAACGGTCGGAACGGCTCCAAACGGCAGGAAAAGTCTGTTTTGCCGTCCTGGGGCGGTATCAGCCTTGGAGGGCGTGCCTATGAAAAAGGATGATCTGCGGGCGATAGCAGGGATCGCATTGTTTTATTTGTTGATTGAGGCTGTAGGCATTACCTGTCCAATTCGTTTTCTGACAGGAATATCGTGCGCGGGCTGTGGTATGAGCCGGGCGTGGCGGGCTTTGCTGCGTTTGGATCTGGCTCAGGCGGCTGCATACCATCCGCTGTTCTGGCTGCCGGTACCTGTGGCGGTGGTGCTGCTGTTCCGGGATCGGATGCCAAGGCGGATCTTCCAGGGAGTCCTGGCTGTGGTGTGCGGGCTGTTTGTGATTGTGTATCTATTCCGCCTGTTTTCTCCGGAGGATCAGATTGTGGTGTTCCGGCCTGATGAGGGCTTGATCGTTCGGCTGATCGCCGGTTTGCTGGGAACGGGCGGGTAGAAATAGAGAGAGGAGAGAGTTATTATGAAATGTTGGAATTGTGGCGCAGAACTTGAAGAAGGTGTGTCGTTCTGCAGCAGGTGCGGCAGAAAGCAGCTCCATGAGGGCAGTGAGCAGCTGAACGATGACGGCAAAGGGGAGCCCTCACCTCCGTCCGCGCCGCCGAATCAGGGCTATAGCTCCGGTGGCACGGGCGCCAATGGGGGAAATAACACGATTATTCTCACTATTTTCTCCATCGTGTGCTTGGCGGTATATGGCTATGGCACAATTCAGGCCGTGTTGAGAGTCGTTGTGAATTTGTTCCACTGGTTCACCTCTTTCATAGGCCTGTTTTATCTGGTGGCCAACCTGTTGCTGATTGTCGGCGGTGTGTGGATCTGCCTGATGTTGGTGATGATCGCGTTTAAGCGAACTCCCGCCAACTCGAATGGTCTGATCATCTGTCTTGCCGGCGGCGGGCTGGTGAATATTGCGAGCCGCGTATTATTTTTCCTGATCAATCTGTTTTCGAGGGGCGCTGTGCCGGCTTCGCTGAAGAATCTGATGATTACGATTCTGGGCGCGGTAGTCGCTACAGGCGGTGTGTACGCCATCATCCGCTTTGTACTGGGCGAGCCCGCGATCACCAGCTTTGACACCGACACATTGTCCAATGATGTGAGGGCGGCTCTGGCCTCCTTCACCAAGGCTGCCGGGGATGTGACCGCCCAGGCCTCTCAGGCGGCCCATGACGCCCAGGCCAGACAGCAGCAGGCGGCTTATACCCAGCAGCCGCCCCAGGGCAGCGCCAATGGCGAGCAGCAGGCCCAGCAGTTTTCCGGCCAGTCCGGCCAGGTACCGCCTCCTCAGCCCGAACCGTCCTATCAGCAGCCTGGCCAGGTACCGCCTCTACAGCCCGGTTTTGGCATCATGCGTTTGAAGACAGACCGCAGCATTTCCTGTACATACTCCTGACCCTTGTGACTTGTGGTATCTACAGCTGGTACTTCATTTACTGCCTGGCCCGCGATGTGAATACCGTGTGCGCCGGTGATGGACAAAAGACAAATGGCTTGGGGATGTACATCCTGCTGTCTATCGTAACTTGCGGCATCTATCCCATCATTTGGATGTATGGTCTGGGCAACCGTCTGGCCGCCAATGGCAGCCGGTATGGTATGAATTTCCAGGAGAATGGCACCACTATCTTGTTGTGGCATGTGGTAGGCTTCCTCCTGTGTGGCATTGGCCCCCTGGTGGCGATGAACATCGTCATTAAGAACACCAACAGCCTGTGTACTGCCTATAACATCCGCAACGGCGTTTAAGCGATTTGTAGCGGCGCCCGATCTATAAGGGAGCGCCACAGATAACGAAGAACTGAGGCATATCACATTGGGAAGCCTGACTTCCTGTGATATGCCTCAGTTTTATACTATTTCAAGAGCTTTGGGAACTCTCTTTCCGGGGGCGCAATTTAGGCCTGCTCTATGGCGGCCTGGGCGGCGCTCAGCCGGGCGATAGGCACCCGGAAGGGGGAGCAGGACACGTAGTCCAGCCCGATCTGATGGAAGAACATCACGGAAGCGGGGTCACCGCCGTGCTCGCCGCAGACGCCTACGTGGATGCCGGGATGGGTGGATCGTCCCCAGCGGGTGGCGTTGGAGATCAGACGGCCCACGCCGTGCTGATCCAGCTTGGCAAAGGGGTCGCTTTCATAGATCTTTTGATCGTAGTAGGCGTCCAGGAACTTACCCGCGTCGTCCCGGCTGAAGCCGAACACCAGCTGGGTCAGGTCGTTGGAGCCGAAGGAGAAGAAATCGGAGATGGGGGCGATGTCGTCGGCGGTCATGGCGGCCCGGGGAGTCTCGATCATGTTGCCCACCTTATAGGTCATGTTGGAACCCGCGGCCTCCAGCAGCTCATCGGCCACACTGGTGACAATGTTCTTCACAAAGGCAAATTCCTTCAGCTCACCCACCAGGGGGATCATGATCTCGGGGACAATCGTCCATTCCGGATGGCGGGCCTGAACGGCCAGGGCGGCCTTGATGACCGCCTTGGTCTGCATCCTGGCGATCTCGGGGAACGTGACGCTCAGGCGGCAGCCGCGGTGGCCCATCATGGGGTTGAACTCGTGGAGGCCTGCAATGATGGCCTTGATCTCGGTTACGGTCTTGCCCATATCGGCGGCCAGTTTCTCGATGTCGGCCTCCTCGGTGGGGACGAACTCGTGCAGCGGTGGGTCCAGGAAGCGGATGGTGACGGGCAGGCCCTCCATGGCCTCATAGATGCCCTCAAAATCGGACTGCTGCATGGGCTCCAGCTTGGCAAGAGCCTTCTCCCGCTGTTCCACGGTGTCGGAGCAGATCATCTTCCGGATGGCGGGGATGCGATCCTCGTCAAAGAACATATGCTCGGTGCGGCACAGGCCGATGCCCTGGGCGCCGAACTTCTTGGCCTGGGCGGCATCGTGGGGAGTGTCAGCGTTGGTGCGTACCTCCAGGCGGCGGTACTTGTCCGCCCAGGCCATCACCCGGCCAAACTCGCCGCCGATGGAGGCGGGGACGGTGGGAATGGCGCCATCGTAGATTTTGCCGGTGGAGCCGTCCAGAGAGATCCAGTCGCCCTCGTGGAAGGTCTTGCCCGCCAGGGTGAACTGCTTGTTGGCCTCGTCCATTTTGATCTCGCCGCAGCCGGACACGCAGCACTTGCCCATGCCCCGGGCCACCACGGCGGCGTGGGAGGTCATGCCGCCGCGCACCGTGAGAATACCCTGGGCGGCCTTCATGCCCTCGATGTCCTCAGGGGAGGTCTCCAGCCGAACCAGCACCACCTTCTCCCCCCGGGCGGCCCACTGCTTGGCCTCCTCGGCGGAGAACACGACGCGGCCCGAGGCGGCACCGGGGGAGGCGCCTAAGGCACCGGCCAGCAGGGGGGCCTCTTTGAGGGCCTTGCCGTCAAACTGAGGATGGAGCAGGGTGTCCAGGGAGCGGGGCTCGATCATGACCACCGCTTTCTTCTCGTCGATCATGCCCTCGTCCACCAGGTCGCAGGCGATCTTCAGGGCGGCGGCGGGGGTGCGCTTGCCGTTGCGGGTCTGGAGCATATACAGCTTGCCATGCTCCACGGTGAACTCCATGTCCTGCATATCCCGGTAGTGATCCTCCAGGGTCTTGCACACGCCCTCAAACTGGGCGAACGCCTCGGGGAACTTGTCGGCCATCTCGCTGATGGGCATGGGGGTACGCACGCCGGCCACCACGTCCTCGCCCTGGGCGTTGGTGAGGAACTCACCGAACAGCTTCTTTTCGCCGGTGGCGGGGTTGCGAGTAAAGGCCACGCCGGTGCCGCAGTCATCGCCCATGTTGCCGAAGGCCATGGACTGGACATTGACGGCGGTGCCCCAGGAATAGGGGATGTCGTTGTCCCGGCGGTAGACGTTGGCCCGGGGATTGTCCCAGGAGCGGAACACGGCCTGGATGGCGCCCATCAGCTGCTCCTTGGGGTCGGCGGGGAAGTCCTCGCCGATTTTATCCTTATATTCCGCCTTAAACTGGCCGGCCAGCTCCTTCAGGTCATCGGCGGTGAGCTCCACGTCCAAGGTGACGCCCTTCTTCTCCTTCACCTGGTCGATGAGCTGCTCGAAGTATTTCTTGCCCACCTCCATCACCACGTCGGAGTACATCTGGATGAAGCGGCGGTAACAGTCCCAGGCCCAACGGGGGTTGCCGGATTTTTCAGACAGCACCGCCACCACGTCCTCGTTCAGGCCAAGGTTCAGGATGGTGTCCATCATGCCGGGCATGGAGGCCCGGGCACCGGAGCGGACGGAGACCAGCAGGGGGTTTTCGTGATCGCCGAACTTTTTGCCGGTGATGGACTCCAGCTTGTCGATATACTCCAGGATCTCGGCCTGGATGTCATCGCCGATTTTGCGCCCGTCGTCATAGTACCGGGTGCAGGCCTCGGTGGTGATGGTGAAGCCCTGGGGGACGGGCAGGCCGATGTTGGTCATCTCCGCCAGGTTGGCGCCTTTGCCGCCCAGGAGCTCCCGCATATTGGCGTTGCCCTCTGAGAACAGGTAGACGTACTTATGGGACATTGTGACATACCTCCAAATATAAACTTCAAATTGTGAAATGAAAAATTTCTTGCAAATTGCTCTACTATTTTAAACAGGGTGTCCGGGATTGTCAAGTAAAAAGAAGCCGGAATTTTATTGTTTTTCGCCGGGAAACTGTGTTTTTTGACCATGATCCCAGCATTTGGGGACGTACTTCACTTCGGGAGGCAGGCCAGCCGGAATGTGAGATTTTACAAAAAGCAGGAATCAATAGGGTATAAACCTGATTTTTGAGCTGAAATTTTGCACAGAAGTAGAAATTGATTGACAAAAATGGCCTTTGTGATATACTGAGCTCATATTTTGGGAGATAGACGACGTTTTGGAGCGAGGGCCGGAGCGCCGCCTCCCGGCTGGAGGCATACGCCCCACCGGGGCCGCCCGGGAAAGGGGAACGAAACATGGGATACACCAAAGAGGACATCATCCGCATTGTGCGGGAGGAGGACGTAAAATTTATCCGGATGCAGTTTACGGATATTTTCGGCCAGCTGAAGAATGTGGCCATCACCGCCTCCCAGGTGGAGCGGGCGGTGAACAACGAGATCATGCTGGACGGCTCCTCCATCGAGGGCTTTGTCCGCATCAACGAGTCCGATCAGTACCTGTACCCCGACCTGGACAGCTTTGTCATCTTTCCCTGGGAGCCCCAGGAGGCCAAGGTGGCCCGGCTGATCTGCGACGTGCACAATCCGGACGGCTCCTCCTTTGTGGGCGATCCCCGGGGGGTGCTGGAGCGGGTGCTGGAGCGGGCCCGGGCCATGGGCTACGACACCTTTAACGTGGGCCCGGAGGCGGAGTTCTTCCTGTTCCAGACCGACGACGAGGGCAAGCCCACCACCAAAACCAACGACGAGGCGGGCTATTTTGACCTGGGCCCCCTGGATCACGGCGAGCCCACCCGGCGGCGGATCTGCCTGGCCCTGGAGCAGATGGGCTATGAGATCGAGGCATCCCACCATGAGGTGGCCCCGGGCCAGCACGAGATCGATTTCAAGTACGCCCCCGCCCTGGAGTGCGCCGACAAGATCATGACCTTTAAGCTGGCGGTGAAAACCATCGCCCAGCGGGACAACCTCCACGCCACCTTCATGCCCAAGCCCATCTACGGTCTGGCCGGGAACGGGATGCACACCAATATGTCCCTGTACCGGGACGGGAAGAACGTGTTCTTCGATGAAAAGGGGGAGAAGGGCCTGTCCCGGGAGTGCTACGCCTTTATCGCGGGCATACTCCGCCACATGAAGGGGATGGCGGCCATCACCAACCCCCTGGTGAACTCCTACAAGCGGCTGGTGCCCGGCTTCGAGGCTCCCTGCTACATGGCCTGGTCAGCCTCCAACCGCTCCACCCTGATCCGCATCCCGGCCAGCAGAGGGCAGGGCACCCGGGTGGAGCTGCGCTGCCCTGATCCGGCCTGCAACCCCTACCTGTCCCTGGCGGTGTGTCTGGCGGCGGGGCTGGACGGCATCGCCAAGGGCATGACCCCGCCCCCGGAGGTGACGGAGAACATCTTCGCCATGACCCCTGCCACCCGGAAGCGCCGGGGGGTGGAGGCCCTGCCCGGCTCTCTGGAGGAGGCCCTGGTGGCCATGAAGAAGGACAAGCTGGTGATGGCCACCTTGGGCCAGCACGTATCCAGCCAGTATATCGCCGGCAAAGAGGCGGAGTGGCGGGAATACTGCACCCGCGTGTCCTCCTGGGAGCGGGACAAGTACATTATTAACTACTGATCCGGGGAGATTCATATCAGGACAATCCAGGCGCATACGCTCCCCTGTAAGGAGGGGAGCGTATGCGCTTTACCAAAATGCACGGCCTGGGCAACGACTATATCTTTCTCAACTGCATGGAGGGGATGCCGGAGGATCCGGGGGGACTGTCCCGCCGGCTGTCCAACCGCCACTTCGGCGTGGGCGGGGACGGGATCATCTGCGTCTGTCCATCCCGGCGGGCGGATTTCCGTATGCGGATGTTTAACGCCGACGGCTCCGAGGGGGCCATGTGCGGCAACGGCATCCGGTGCTTTGGAAAATACGTCTACGATAAGCGGCTGACGGATCGGGCCCACCTCACCATAGAGACGGCGGCGGGGGATCGGGAGCTGGCGCTGCTGATCGGCTGCGGAACGGTGACCGGGGCGGTGGTTGGCATGGGCATACCGGAGCTGGGTGAGCCCACCACAATTACAATAAAGGGAAATACCTATACAGTCTATCCGGTGTCCATGGGCAATCCCCACGGGGTGATTGAGACGGCGGATCCCGGCGCCCTGAAGCTGGCGGAGCTGGGCCCGCTGGTGGAGAATCACCCGGCGTTCCCCGGTCGGATCAATGTGGAGTTCGTCCGGGTGGTGAACCGGGGGGAGCTGCGGATGCGGGTCTGGGAACGGGGCAGCGGCGAGACAATGGCCTGCGGAACCGGGGCCTGCGCCTCGGCGGCGGCCATGGCCTCCCAGGGAAAGCTGAACCGGGAGGCGGTGATCCACCTGGCCGGAGGGGATTTGAGCGTCCGCTGGGACGAAAAAACCGGCCATATGTTTATGACCGGCCCGGCGGTCACCGTCTTTGATGGCGAAGTTGCCGATTGACCGGAGCGTTTTTCCTGTGATACAATAGTTTAACCAGATAAAGTGAAGGAGTGGTGGCCATGGCCCGCGTCAACCAGAATTTCAAAAAACTTCCTGGAGGATACCTGTTCCCCGAGATCGGCCGCCGGGTGCGGGCCTTTTCCGCCCAGAACCCGCCCATGCCCCTGATCCGCCTGGGCATCGGGGACGTGACCCTGCCCCTGGCCCCCGCGGTGGTGGAGGCCATGGTGAAGGCGTCCCGGGAGATGGGGGTGAAAGAGACCTTCCGGGGCTACTGCGAGGAGACCTGCTGCGCCTACGACTTCCTGCGCTTCGCCATCCGGGACGATTATCAGGCCCGAGGGGTGGACATCGCGGACGATGAGATCTTTGTGTCCGACGGGGCCAAGAGCGACTGCGGCAGCATCGGAGACATCTTCTCGGTGGACAACGTGGTGGCGGTGTGCGACCCGGTCTATCCCGTCTATGTGGACACCAACGCCATGGCGGGACGAGCCGGGGACTTTGACGGGGAGCGGTGGACGGAGCTTGTCTACCTGCCCTGCACGGCGGAGAACGGCTTCTTCCCTGAGCTGCCCTTGGGCAAGGCGCCCGACCTCATCTATATCTGCTCCCCCAACAACCCCACCGGGGCGGCGGCCACCTATGAGCAGCTCAAGGTGTGGGTGGACTACGCCAACGCCCACGGCAGCGTGATCCTGTTCGACTCCGCCTATGAGGCGTTCATCCGGGAGGAGGGCGTCCCCCACAGCATCTTCGAGGTGGAGGGGGCCAAGACCTGCGCCATCGAGTTCCGCTCCTTCTCCAAGTCCGCCGGATTCACCGGCAACCGCTGCGCCTATACGGTCATACCCAAAGTGCTGGAGCGGGACGGCGTGTCCCTGCGGGATCTGTGGAACCGCCGCCAGGGGAGCAAGTTCAACGGCGTGCCCTATGTCATCCAGCGGGCGGCGGAGGCGGCCCTGTCGCCCCAGGGCAAGGCCCAGACCAAGGCCGCCATTGACTACTACTTGAAGAACGCCCAGGTGATCCGGGATGGCCTGTCCGCCGCGGGGCTGACGGTATACGGCGGGGTGAACGCCCCCTACCTGTGGGTGAAAACCCCCAACAATACCCCCTCCTGGGACTTCTTTGATGTGCTGCTGAAGCGGGCCTGCGTGGTGACCACCCCCGGGGCGGGCTTCGGCCCCAGCGGGGAGGGCTACGTCCGGGTCACCGCCTTCGGGGACGCGGACGCTACCCGAGAGGCCGTCCAGCGGATGATATCCGTCCTGTAACAACAAAAAACAAAGCAAACCGGCTCATTGAAAGCAAGGGTAAGGTGATTTTCCTTGTCAAAATGGGTCGGTTTTTTATGCCCCAATAGGCCCTAAAACCGGTCCGGGACTAAAAATTTTCTGCCGCGGTCATATCGTGGGACACGCCTTCATAGAAATGGGGTAACAAGTAAGGCGGTGACTTTATGGACAAGCGATATCCCTGGGAGCAGGCGGCGGCGGTGCTGCCGGAGCCTCTGCGGGCGGGCCTGCGGGGGCTGGGAGCGGACAGGCTGTCCGAGCTGGAGGAGGTGCGGCTCCGCCGGGGCTTCCCCATGACGGCCCTGCTGCCGGGGGGAGAAGTGGACACGGACACGCCCCCCATCGGGGAGGAGGAGCTGCGCCAGGTGCTGGAGAACGCCACCCAGTCATCGGCCCACACGGCGCTGGATCGGGTGCGGCAGGGCTTTGTCACCCTGCGGGGCGGGCACCGGGTGGGGCTGTGCGGCTCGGTGGTGCGCCGGGACGGCGGGATCGTCACCCTGCGGGAGCTGTCCTCCCTGTCCATCCGGGTGGCCCGCCCGGTGGTGGGACAGGCCGGGGCGCTGCTGCCCCAGCTCAGGGAGGACGGGGCTTTTGCCAGCACCCTGATCCTGGCCCCGCCGGGGGCGGGCAAGACCACCCTGCTACGGGAGCTGGTGCGGGGCCTGTCCGACGGGGAGGGGGGCGCTCCCCTGCGGGTGGGGGTGGTGGACGAGCGCGGGGAGATCGCCGCCCTGTGGCGGGGAGAGCCCCAGCTCTACGTGGGCCGCCACACCGACGTGCTGGACGGCTGCTCCAAGGCGGAGGGGCTGTCCATGCTCATTCGGGGGATGAACCCCCAGGCGGTGGCGGTGGACGAGATCACCGCCCCCGCCGACGTGCGGGCGGTGACAGAGGCGGCGGGCTGCGGCGCGGCGCTGCTGGCCACCGCCCACGGCGGCGGGCCGGAGGATCTCCGCCGCAGGCCGGTGTACCGGGCGCTGCTGTCGGCGGGGGTGTTCCGGCGGCTGGTGGTGCTGGAGCGCCGGGACGGACAGCGGACGGCCCGGGTGGAGGCATTACCGTGATCCGGGCGGCGGGGGCGTGCCTGCTGATGGCGGGCTGCGGGGCCCTGGGCCTGGGGGCGGTGGGCCGGCTGGACGGCCGGGTGCGGGATCTGCGGGAGCTGTCGGCGGGGCTGGACATCCTCCAGCGGGAGCTGGGCTGGCGGCTGTCCCCTCTGCCCGGGGCGCTGGAGACGGCGGCGGCGGGCGTCCACGGACGGGCCGCCCGGTTCTTCGCCTTCTGCGCCCAGGGTGCGGGGGCGCTGGACGGCGCGCCCTTTCGGTCGCTGTGGCAGGAGGGGCTGGAGCGGTGCCTCCTGGTGCTGGATCGGGAGGATCGGGCGCTGGTGGAGCAGCTGGGCCCGGTGCTGGGCCGGTACGACGGGGACAGCCAGCGGCAGGCCGTGGAGGGCGTTGTGGCGGGGCTGGCCCGGCGGCGGGAGCAGGCGGAGGAGGAGCGGCGGCGGCTGGGCCGAGTGTACGGCGTGCTGGGGGTGACGGCGGGGCTGTTCCTCACCATTCTGCTGATTTGAACCAAGGAGGAGTCAATGTGAACGTGGATCTGATTTTCAAAATTGCCGCCATCGGCATTCTGGTGTCGGTGCTCAACCAGGTGCTGACCCGCTCGGGCCGGGACGAGATGGCCACCATGACCACCCTGGTGGCGCTGGTGGTGGTGCTCATGATCGTGGTGCAGGAGATCAGCAGCCTGTTCGACCTGGTGAAGAACCTGTTCGGGCTGTGAGCGACATTGTAAAGGTGGCGGCGGCGGCCATCGCCGCCGCGGTGTGCACGGTAGTGGTGCGAAAGCAGGCTCCGGAGCTGGGGCTGGTGCTGGGCATATGCGCCGGGGCGGTGATTCTGCTGTACTGCTCGGGGGCCCTCCAGGCGGTGATGGAGCTGATGGACAAGCTGATGGAGGCCGGGGGACTGTCCCCCCAGGTGGTGGGGCCGGTGGTAAAGACGGCGGGGGTGGCCATCGTCACCCGGCTGTCCTCCGACTTCTGCCGGGACGCGGGAGAGGGGGGACTGGCCTCGGCGGTGGAGCTGGCGGGGACGGCCCTGGCCCTGGTGGCGGTGCTGCCGCTGATGACGGCGGTGGTGGACACCCTGACGGGGTTGATCTGAGGGAGGCGGCGGGATGAGGGGAAAACTGCTGTTCGCGCTGCTCCCCCTGCTGCTGGCCCTGCTGTGCCTGCCGGCGCGGGCATCAAGCATTGGGGAGGTTCGGATCGTCCAGGAGGAGGACTTCGGCCTGGACGAGCTGGAGCGGGCCGCAGCGGAGCAGGGGGGGACGGCGGAGTACGGCGCGGCCCTGGACGACGGGCTGGCGGAGCTGGTGGATACCGGCACCCGGGAGTTGGGGGGCATCCTTCGCCGGGCGGTGCGCTCGGGGGTGCTGATCCTGGTGATTCTGCTGTTCTGCGGGCTGGCGGAGACGGTGCAGGAGGGCGCGGGAGGGACGGCTGCCCGCTCGGTATCCCTGGCGGGGACGCTGGCGGTGACGGCGGTGGCGGTGGCGGACGTGAACGCCCTGCTGGGCATGGGCACAGGGGCCATTGCCAGGATGACCTCCTTTGCCAACGTGCTCCTGCCCACGGCGGCGGTGGTGACGGCGGCCACCGGGGCCATCACCGGGGCGGCGGCCCGGCAGCTGGCGGCGGCCCTCTTTTCCGATCTGCTGGTGAACCTGATCAACGGCCTGCTGGTGCCCCTGCTGTACGGTTACATCGCCGCGTCGGTGGCCCAGGCGGCGGTGGGGGAGGGCAGGCTGAAGCGGCTGGCGGATCTGCTGAAGTGGACGGTGACCACGGTGCTGACGGTGGTGACTCTGGCCTTTGTGGGCTACCTGACGGCCAGCGGGGTGGTGGCGGGGACGGCGGACGCCGCCACGGTAAAGGCCGCCAAGCTGGCCATATCCGGGGCCATCCCGGTGGTGGGCGGAATTTTGTCCGACGCGGCGGAGACGGTGCTGGCGTCGGCAGGAATATTGAAGGGGACGGTGGGGGTGTTCGGTATGGTGACTATTCTGGGGATCTGCCTGATTCCCCTCTTGCAGCTCTCGGTGCACTATTTGGCCTATAAGCTGACGGCGGCCCTGGCCGCCGCCATGGGGGACGGGCCGGTGTGCGCCCTGGTGGATCGGCTGGGGAGCGCCTTCGGGCTGGTGCTGGGCATGACGGGGGCGTGCTGCCTGCTGCTGCTCATCGCGCTGGTGTCCTGCGTGTCGGTGGCCGCCCTATGACGGCCCTGCGGCAGTGGCTGCTGGGGGTGGCCTGCACCGCCCTGGTGCTGGCGGCGGCGGAGGGGCTGGCCCCCAAGGGCAGCGTGAAAAAGGTGTGCCGTCTGGCGGGAGGGCTGGCCCTGCTGCTGGCGGCGGTGGGGCCGCTGCTCCGGCTGGACAGCGGGCTCATCGCCCGGGCGGCGGAGGAGTACCGGGCCGCGTCCCAAAGCTGTGAGGCGGGCCTGGCGGAAAAAAGCAATTTGCTGTATCAAACCATCATAGAGGACAACACCGCCGCATATATTGTGGACAAGGCGGAGGAACTGGGCATCCTCTGTCAGGCGGAGGTGACCTGTTCCAATGACGAAAACGGCGTGCCCTGCCCTTGGGAGGTCACCGCCCGGGGCGTCTGGACGGAGGAGCGGCAAGCCGCGCTCAGCCGCCTGCTGGAGGACGACCTGGGCGTGCCTCCCCAGCGGCAGCGCTTTGAGGAGGAACTGCCATGAAGCTCCAGTGGAAGCCCCAGCCGGGGGCGGTGTGGAAGCTGCTGAACCAGTACAAATATGTGCTGCTCGTCATCGCCGCCGGGCTCCTTTTGCTGCTGTGGCCCACAGGGGACGGCGGGCAGAAGCCGGACGGGGACGCCCAGGGGACGGCCCGGGAGGACTTCGACCTGGAGGCCCTGGAGGAGAAGCTGTCCCGTACCCTGTCCCAGGTGGAGGGGGCGGGGCAGGTGACGGTGACCCTGACGGTCAAGAGCGGCATGGAGCGGGTGCTGGCCTCCGACCGCACCACCTCCGTCACCGACCGGGGCAGCAGCGTGGCGGAGGAGACGGTGCTGGTGAGCTCCGGCGGAAGCCAGGAGGCGGTGCTGCTCAGCCGGAACTACCCCACCTTTCAGGGGGCGCTGGTGGTGTGCCAGGGCGGGGACAACGCGGAGATCCGGCTACTGCTGACTCAGGCGGTGTCGTCCCTCACCGGGCTGGGGGCGGATCGGGTCACGGTCTGCAAGGGTACAGGGTAAACGCTATCGTTCGCGTGGAACAAAATTTAAAGTGGAGGGCAGAGCAATGAGTGTGTGGAAACGTAACGCGGTGGTTGTGGCCATCGTCCTGTTCGTGGGGGCGGCGGTGTACCTCAACTGGTCGTACAGCAAGGAGTCGGCGGACGGCGGCAAGGACGGCGAGGGCGGCAAGCTGCTGGGCCAGACGACCCTGGTCAACGGGGAGGAGGACGGCAAGGGCACTGCCGGCAAGCCTGGGGAGACAAACCCCGGCGCCCAGGCCAGCGCCGATCCCAGCGCCGTCCCCAGCCAGGATCCTGGGAGCACAACGTCCACGGGCTATTTCGCGTCCGCCCGGCTGAACCGGCAGCAGGCCCGGGACAGCGCCCTGGAGCTGCTCCAGCAGGCCGCCGCCGACGAGAACGCCCAGCAGACCATGCTGGACGAGGCCAACGCGTCCATCCAGGCCATGGCCGCCCTCACCCTGTCCGAGGCCAAGGTGGAAAACCTGGTGACCGCCAAGGGCTACGGCGACTGCGTGTGCTTTATCAATGAGGACAGCGCCAGCGTGGTGGTTTCCTCCACCGCCGAGGGCCTGAATGAGACGGACATCGCCAAGATCGCCGAGATCGTCATGGAGGAGACCGGCCTGACCCCCACCAAGGTGACCATCATCGAGGCGGAGCCGTAAAAGAGGAGGCGCGGCCCCGCGAAAAATCGGGATTGTAATTTTGCCGCCGGGGTGATATAATACCCTCAGCTTGGAAAAAGGAGCGTGAGGCGTCATGGCCGAAGGCAGGGAATATATCTCCCACGAGAGCGAGCTGGGCAGCGTCAGCATATCCGAGGAAGTGCTGGCCGTCATCGCGGCGGCCGCCGCGGTAGAGGTGGAGGGCGTGAGCTGTCTGGGCTCCGGCCTGAGCAGCGACGGGGCCGCCACGGCCAACCGCAAGGCCCTGACCCGCGGGGTGCGCCTGTGGGTGGAGGAGGAGAAGGTGACCGTGGAGTTGTCCATCCTGGTGCGGTACGGCTATGTGGTCACCGACGTGGCCCGGGCGGTGCAGGACGCGGTGTTCAGCGCGGTGGAAAACACCAGCGGGCTGAGCGTGGCCTGCGTCAATGTGGCCGTGGTGGGCGTGACCTTCCAGAAATAACGGGACGTTCCCCAGAGCCGGGCCGGTTTGGCCCGGCTCTTTTCCCTCTTTTTTCCTGAGGCGGAAAAAAGGGGTTTTCTTTTTGGCCGGCGGCGTGTATAATATATTGGATATACACAATGGCGTGTTGTGCCCATAGAGAGAAAGGCCGGCGGGCTCCGCCGGGAAAGGATGATATCCTCATGAACAGAAGTACCGCCCGCGAAATCGCCGTCCACCTCGCTTTTATGCTGGCCTTCTCCAGCGAGAGCGCGGAGGAGCTGCTGGCCCGGGAGCTGACCCCGGAGGCCTTCGCCCTGCGGGCCAAGGATGAGCCGCTGTACGCTGAATTTCCCGGGGAAGGGGAGCTGGCCTATATCACCCGGCTGACCCGGGGGGTGGGCGGCCACGGGGCCGAGCTGGACGGTTACATTGAGAAATACGCCAAGGGGTGGCGGTTCTCCCGGATTGACCGGGTGGCCTCCGCCATCATGCGGGTGACGATGTTCGAGATCCTGTATATGCCCGACGTACCCAACAAGGTGGCCATCAATGAGGCGGTGGAGATCGGAAAGAAGTACCTGGACGACGACGTGGTGAAGTTTATCAACGGCATTCTGGGCTCCTTTGTGCGCTCCGAGCTGCCGGAGCAGGGGTGAGCGGCATGGGAATACAGTGCCTGGGCTTTGACACCAGCAATTACACCACCTCCGCCGCGGTGTTCGGCGGCGGGACGGCGGAGAACCGGGGCAGGCTGCTGACGGTGCCCGAGGGGGCCCTGGGCCTGCGGCAGAGCGACGCGCTGTTCCAGCACGTGAAGCGGCTGCACCTGATGGTGGAGCAGCTGCGCCAGGAGGGCGCCCTGGATCAGATTGCCGCGGTGGGGGCCTCCACCCGGCCCCGGGAGGTGGAGGGCTCCTATATGCCCTGCTTCCTGGTGGGCGAGGGGGAGGGCCGCGCCCTGGCGGCAGCCCTGGGCGTGCCCTTCTGCCCCTGCTCCCACCAGCAGGGCCACGTGGCGGCGGCGGCCTGGTCGGCGGGCCGGGAGGATCTGCTGGACAAGCCCCACCTGGCCTGGCACCTGTCCGGCGGTACCACCGAGCTGCTGCGGGTGGAGCCGGAGGGCCACACCGTCCGGGCGGAGGTGGTGGGCGGCACCAGCGACATCGCCGCGGGCCAGCTGGTGGATCGGGCGGGGGTGCTGCTGGGCTTGCCCTTCCCGGCGGGCAAGGCGCTGGACGCGCTGTACCCAGAGGCGGACGACACCAGCTTCTACCGGGTGAAGCTGAACGGCCTGACCTTCTCCCTGTCCGGCATGGAGAACAAGGTGAAGGAGCTGGCGGAGAAGGGCGAAAAGCCCGCCAACATCGCCCGGTTTACCATTGACACCATCCTGAACGTGCTGGTGCGGGCCACCCGGGAGGCCCAGAAGAAATGGCCCGGCCTGCCGGTGCTGTGCTCCGGCGGGGTGGCCTCCAACCGGCAGATTCGGGCGGCCATGGAGCGGGAGTGCGGCTCGGTGTTCGCCCAGCCCCAGTACGCCACCGACAACGCCCTGGGGGTGGCCATCCTCACCCATCGGGCGCTGGAGCGGGGGGCGACGGGATGAATTTGGCCAACCTGCCCGTCTATACCGTGTCCCAGGTAAACGGCTACCTCAAGAGGCTGATGGACGGGGACGAGATGCTCACCGGCCTGCTGGTGCGGGGGGAGATCTCCAACTATAAATGTTATCCCTCGGGGCACCACTATTTCTCCCTGAAGGACGGGGAGGGGGCCCTGCGGTGCGTCCTGTTCCGGGGGGAGGCGGCGCGGCTGCGGTTCCGCCCGGCCAACGGGATGCGGGTGGTGGCCTTTGGCCGGGTGTCGGTGTACCCCCGGGACGGGGCCTACCAGCTCTACAGCCAGGAGCTGATGCAGGACGGCCGGGGGGCGCTGGACGAGGCCTTCGAGCGCCTGCGCCGCCGCCTGGAGGCGGAGGGCCTGTTCGACGAGGCCAGCAAGCAGCCCTTGCCCGCCTATCCGGGGAAAATCGCCCTGGTCACCTCCCCGGCGGGGGCGGCGGTGCGGGATATGCTGCGGATCCTGAAGGCGCGGTGGCCGCTGGCGGAGGTACTGGTGGCCCCCGTCCGGGTGCAGGGCGCGGAGGCGGCGGAGGAGATCGCCGCAGCCATCCACCGGCTCAACAACCGGGCGGATATCGACCTCATCATCGCCGGCCGGGGCGGGGGTTCCACGGAGGATCTGTGGGCGTTCAACGAGGAGGTGGTGGCCCGGGCCATCAGCCTGTCCAACATCCCGGTGATCTCCGCCGTGGGCCACGAGCCCGATGTGACGATTGCGGATTATGTGGCGGATCTGCGGGCGGCCACCCCCTCCAACGGGGCGGAGCTGGCCGTCCCCGATCAGGGAGCGGAGCGGGCGCGGGTGGCCCAGCTGGATCGGCGGCTGGCCCGGGCCCTCCGCATCCGGCTGGAGGGCGCCCGTCGTGAGCTGGAGCGGCTGAAGGGCAGCCGGGCGCTGGAAAACGTCAAGGTGCCCATCCAGGATCGGCGGCTGCTGGTGGATGACCTGCGCCGCCGGATGGGGCTGGCCCTGAGCCATGAGACGGAGCGGGCCCGCCGCCGACTGGACGCTCAGGCGGGGCGGCTGCCCCAGGCCCTGAGGGCCCGCACGGCGGGACAGCGGGGGCGGCTGGGCCGTCTGGCCGCGGGGCTGGACGCACTGAGTCCGCTGAAGGTGCTGGGCCGGGGCTACGCTATCGCAAGGCGAGGGGAGGACGTGGTGTCCTCCATCGCCCAGGCGGAGCCGGGAGATCGGCTGGAAGTGCTGGTATCCGACGGCGCGCTGAGCTGCTTAATCGAGGAAAAGGAGGAGCGGACATGGCAGTGAAAAAACCGTCCTTTGAGCAGGCGCTGGGCCGCCTGGAGGAGATTGTGGGCCTGCTGGAGCGGGGCGAGTGCGGGCTGGATCAGTCCCTGAAGCTGTTTGAGGAGGGGGCCAGGCTGGCCGGCCAGTGCGAGGAGCTGCTGGACAAGGCGGAGCAGAAGGTGAACCTCCTGCTGGCCAACGGTGAGGAAGCGCCTTTTGAGGAGGCGGACGGGTGATGGACTACCGGGCGGAATACCAGGCGGCGCTGGCCCTGGTGGAAGGGGAGCTGGCGGGCTGCTTTGCAGAGGAGGGCCCCCAGCGGAAGCTGCTGGAGGCCATGCGGTACAGCCTGCTGGCCGGGGGCAAGCGGGTGCGGCCCATACTGACCCTGAAATTCTGCGAGGCCCTGTGCGGGGAGATGGAACCGGCGCTGGACTATGCCTGTGGAGTAGAAATGCTTCACACCTATTCCCTGATTCATGACGACCTGCCCTGCATGGACGACGACGAGCTCCGCCGGGGCAAGCCCACCTGCCATGTGAAATACGGGGAGTGGCTGGCCCTGCTGGCGGGAGATGCCCTCCAGGCGGCGGCCTTTGAGCGGCTGGCCTCCTCCGGGAGAACCTCCCCGGCGGCCAACGGGAGGGCCTGCGGGGTGCTGGCTCGGGCGGCGGGGGCCGCCGGTATGTGCGGGGGCCAGTACCTGGATCTGCTGGACGAGGGAAAACGGGTGGACGAGGAGCGGATCACCCGCATCCATCGCTGGAAAACCTCCGCTCTGCTGGAGGGGGCCTGCCTGCTGGGGCTGACGGCCTCGACCGTGGAGCCCACGCGGTCGCAGTGGGCGGCGGCGGAGCGGTACGCCCGGGAGCTGGGGCTGGCCTTCCAGATCCGGGACGATATGCTGGACGTGACCTCCACCGCCGAGGAGCTGGGCAAACCCATCGGCTCCGACGCGGACAATGGAAAGGCCACCTTTGTGTCGCTGTACGGGCTGGAGGCGTGCGGCCGGCTGGTGGAGGAGCACACGCGGATGGCTCAGGAGAGCGTGACCGGCGCCTTTCGGAACACCGACTTTCTGTGCCAGCTGGCCCGGTCGCTGGCGGTGAGAACAAATTAACCGCAAAGCAAGGGCTTTCGGCGGATGTCCAGCGGAGGATCGGCGGTTCCGCTGTCAATGCGGAGTTCAAAACAGGACAAGGGGTGGAGTCCATGGTGAATAGGATTTTGCTGATCGCGGTGGCGGCCTGGGCATTGGCCCAGGTGCTGAAGCTGCTGATCGCCACAGCGGTCTATCAAAAATTTGATCTCACCTATCTGACCACCGGCGGCGGTATGCCCAGCTCCCACTCGGCGCTGGTGTGCGCCTGTGTGGTGTCCACAGCTTTTGTGACGGGGCTGGACTCCCCGGTGTTTGCCGTGGCTGCGGTGATGGCCTTCATCGTCATGTACGACGCCGCCCACGTGCGTTTGGAGACGGGAAAGCAGGCCAAGGTGCTCAACCAGCTTATGCGGAACCTGGGGGAGGGCAGGCCGGAGACCTTTGAGGAGGATCTCAAGGAGCTCATCGGCCACACGCCCCTCCAGGTGGCGGTGGGGGCGGTGTTGGGCGTGATTGTCGGCCTGATCGGCGGTCTGCTCACCCTGATGTGATAATAGAAAGGAGGTGCGTCCATGATTCCGGAGCGGCTCAATGAGATCACCGATTTGCAGGCCCGTATGCTGTGCGATCAGCTGCGGGAGCGGATTGTGGACAGCGTTTCCAAAACGGGGGGACATCTGGCCTCCAGCCTGGGGGTGGTGGAGGCCACGGTGGCTGTCCATCGAGTGTTTGATCTGGAGACCGACAGGCTGGTATTTGACGTAGGCCACCAGTGCTATGCCCACAAGATCCTCACCCAGCGGGACGGACAGATGGATACACTGCGGAAGCTGGGGGGGCTGTCCGGCTTCCCTAAGCCCCGGGAGCACCGGGCGGACGCGTTTATCGCGGGCCACGCCTCCAACGGGGTGTCGGTAGCTCTGGGCATGGCCCGGGCACGGACGCTGAACCGGGAGCACTACTGCGTACTGGCCATACTGGGAGACGGAGCCATGACCGGCGGGCTGGCCTACGAGGGCCTGTCCGACGCGGGGCAGAGCGGGGAACAGCTGGTGGTCATCCTCAACGACAATGGGATGTCCATCACCAAGAACGTGGGCGGCGTGGCTCGGCATCTGGCCCAGCAGCGGCTGAAGCCCCAGTACCTCCAATTTAAAAAGGTATACCGCAGAGTCACCGGGGCAACCGCGGCGGGCCGGGGGCTGTACCGGTTTACCCACCGGGCGAAGCAGGCGGTGAAGGACGCGGTGCTCCACTGCAGTATGTTCGAGGATATGGGCTTTACTTATCTGGGCCCGGTGGACGGCCATGACGTGAACTACCTCACCCGGCTGCTCCGGTACGCCAAGGAGCTGAACTGCCCCGTCCTGCTCCACATCAAGACTGTAAAGGGGAAGGGCTATCCACCGGCGGAAAAAGAGCCGGATCGGTTCCACGGGGTCGGCCCCTTTGACCGGGAGACCGGCGTGCCGCTGGGCGGTCATGGGGAGAGCTTTTCCTCGGTGTTCGGGCAGACGATGTGCGAGCTGGCCCGGGAACGGGAAGATGTGGCGGCGATCACCGCCGCCATGCGTAGCGGCACAGGGCTGGATCGGTTTGCGGAGGAGTGTCCGGAGCGCTTCTTTGACGTGGGCATTGCGGAGGGCCACGCCGTGGCCATGGCCGCGGGAATGGCCAAGCAGAGGATGGCGCCGGTGGCAGCCATTTACTCCACCTTTTTGCAGCGGGCCTATGATATGCTGATCCATGATGTGGCTATCCAGGGGCTCCATGTGGTGCTCTGCGTGGATCGGGCGGGGCTGTCCGGGGAGGACGGCGAAACCCACCACGGCGTGTTCGACGTGGCCTATCTCAGCACGGTGCCCGGAATGAAAATCTATTGCCCCGCCAGCTTCGCGGAGCTGCGGGCCATGCTGCGGTACGCGGTGGAGAAGTGCCGGGGCCCGGTGGCGGTGCGCTACCCCAAGGGGGGCGAGGGAGCCTTCCAGGCCCTGTGCGGCGTGGAGGGGGCCAGCGTCCTCCGCCCGGGCACGGACGTGACCATCGCCGCCTACGGCACCATGATCAATGAGGCGTTGGCGGCGGCGGAGCTGCTGTCGGAGAAGGGGATATCCGCCCAGGTGGTGAAGTGGAACAGCATCGCCCCCCTGGATGTGGACACCGTGGCGGCCTGCGTCCAAAAGACCGGGCGGCTGGTGGTGGCGGAGGAATGCGTGGACGCGGGCTGTGTGGGCCGCCGGGTGGCCGCGGAGCTTGCCCTGAGGGGCGTTTCCGGGGTAAAGCTGGCCCTGGTAAACCTGGGGGATCGCTTTGTCCAGCACGGCACCGTGGCGGAACTGCGGCAGCTGTGCGGAATTGACGGGGCCTCCATTGCCCGCCGCGGGCTGGAGGTGATGGAGCGTGGCTAAAAAACGGCTGGATGTGCTGCTCACAGAGCGGGGGCTGGCGGAGAGCCGGCAGAAAGCCCAGGCCGTGATCATGGCGGGCCAGGTCTACTCCGGGGAGCGCCGGCTGGACAAGGCGGGGCTGGCGCTGGAGGAGGACACGCCCCTGGAGATCCGGGGGCAGCCCTTGCGCTATGTGAGCCGGGGCGGGCTGAAGCTGGAGAAGGCCATGGCGGCGTTCTCCATCACCCTGGCGGGGAAGACCGCCGCCGACATCGGCGCGTCCACCGGGGGCTTCACCGACTGTATGCTGCAAAACGGGGCGGCCCGGGTGTACGCCGTGGACGTGGGCTACGGCCAGCTGGCCTGGGCCATCCGGAATGACCCGAGGGTGGTGTGCCTGGAGCGCACCAACGCCCGGTATCTCACGGCGGAGCAGATCCCGGAGCCGCTGGATTTTGCCTCCATCGATGTGTCCTTCATCTCCCTGGGGCTGATTCTGCCCGCCCTGCGCCCCCTTTTGAAAGCGGGGGGCCAGGTGGCGGCGCTGGTGAAGCCCCAGTTTGAGGCGGGCCGGGAAAAGGTGGGGAAAAAAGGGGTGGTACGGGATCCCGCCGTCCACCTGGAGGTGCTGGAGCAGTTCCTGCGGCACGCGGCACTGGCGGATTTTTCTGTAAAGGGATTGGACTTTTCACCGATTCGGGGGCCGGAAGGGAATATTGAGTATTTGGGCTATCTGTGGACTGGGGCCGGAGCGGATGGAGATTTTGATCTGCGGGAGCTGGTGCGCCAATCCCATGAGACGCTGAAAGAGGGGGAATAACATGAAGGTGGTGCTCAGCCCAAACCCGTACCGGGATCGGGGGCTTCGCGCGGCCCAGTTTGCCCGCCGGGTGCTGGAGCGCAGCGGAGTGGAGGCGGTGGTGTGCCTGCCCTTTGAGCTGGACGAGGGGAGCCGCCTGGAGCTGCCGGCAGATCAGCCCCTGGGCCGCCTGGCCCAGGAGCTGGAGGGAGCGGACGTGCTGGTGTGCTTTGGGGGGGACGGCACTATCCTCCACGCCGCCCGGGAGGCCACCGCCCGGAATATCCCCGTGCTGGGGGTGAATCTGGGCAGCATTGGCTTTATGGCGGAGCTGGAGCACAACGAGCTGTCCCTGCTGTCGCGGCTGGCCGGGGGACGGTTCGGCGTGGAGCGGCGGATGATGCTGGACGTGACGGTGCGGCGGGAGGGCCGCCCGGTGTTCACCGAGACGGCGCTGAACGATGCGGTGGTGACCAAGGGAGCGGTGGCCCGGGTGCTGGATCTGGAGGTGACGGGGGATCGGGTGGTGATCTCGTCCTTCTCCGGAGACGGGCTGGTGGCGGCCACCCCAACCGGCTCCACCGCCTACTCCATGGCGGCGGGGGGGCCCATCGTGGAGCCCACGGCGGAGAACATCATCATCTCGCCCATCTGCGCCCACTCCCTCCATGCCAAGCCCTTTGTGCTGGACAGCGCCCGCACTGTGGGCATACGAGTGGCCCCCGGGTGTAAAAAGACCGCCTATCTCTCGGTGGACGGAGGGCGGGCCTTTCGGGTGCAGCCTGGGGACTGGGTGGAGTGCCGCCGATCCCGGCAGGTCACCCGGCTGGTGAAACTCACCGGGCGCAGCTTTTATGAGCGGATCAATCAAAAATTAGGCAAGGCGTAACACCCGGACGGGACAGGACGGGCCCGGCAGTTCACGCTGGAATAGGGGGATATGAGGATGCTCTCCTTGCTTCACATTGAAAATATTGCGGTGATTTCCCAGGCGGATATCGCCTTCGACCAGGGCTTCAATGTCCTCACCGGCGAGACAGGCGCGGGTAAATCCATTGTGATTGACGCCATCGGGGCCATCATGGGGGAGCGTACCAGCCGGGATCTGATCCGCACCGGGGCGAAATCCGCCCGGGTGTCGGCGGTGTTCCGGGATCTGCCCGCCCTGGAGTGGTTTGAGCGGCAGGGCGTGGCTCCGGACGAGAATGGGGAGCTGCTCATAGAACGGGCCATCCAAGGGGACGGGAAGAACGTGTGCCGGGTGAACGGCAGGCCCCTGCTGGTGACCCAACTGCGGGAGCTGGGCTGCCAGCTGCTGAACATACACGGCCAGCACGACGGCCAGCAGCTGCTGGACGAGGAGTGCCACCTGGACTACCTGGACAGCTTCGGCGATGCAGGGGAGCAAAAGGCGGCCTATGCCGGGGCCTATGAGCAGGTGCGCGCCCTGCGCCGGGAGCGGGACGAGCTCCAGATGGACGACGCGGAAAAGGCCCGCCGGATCGACACCCTGACCTACCAGATCGAGGAGCTGGAGCGGGCGGAGCTCAAGGAGGGCGAGGAGGAGGAGCTGTCCGCCCGCCGGGAGGTGCTGCGAAACGCCGAGCGGCTCACCGAGGCGGTGGACGGGGCATGGCAGGCCCTCACCGGCGGGGACGACGGGGAGGGGGCCGTGTCCCTGCTGATGGAGGCGGAAAACCGGCTGGCCCAGGGCGGACGGCACAGCGAGGATTTAAAGGCCCTGTCGGAAAAGGCGGCTCAGATCCGGTGCGACGCGGACGATCTGGCAGAGTTGGTGCGGGATCTGCGGGGAACGCTGGACTTCTACCCCGGGGAGCTGGACGAGCTGGAGGAGCGGCTGGACAAGCTCTACCGGCTAAAGAAGAAGTACGGCGGCAGCACGGCGGAGATGCTGGACTACCTGGAGAAGTGCCGTGGGGAGTTGGACGCCATTCAATTCTCCGAGGATCGCATCGCCCGGCTGGACAAGGAGCTGGACAAAGCCCTTGTACTTGCCAAGGAGCAAGGGAAACTGCTTTCCACCCAGCGGCGGGAAGCGGCCCAACGGCTGTCCGCCCGGATCCAGTCGGAGCTGAAGGAGTTGGATATGCCCAAGGTGCGCTTTGAGGTGGAGTTCACCCCCAAGGACACCCCCGACGGCATGGACGCCACCGGCATGGACACGGTGCGCTTCCTCATGTCCGCCAACGTAGGGGAGGATCTGAAGCCCATCAATAAAATTGCCTCCGGCGGCGAGCTGTCCCGGATCATGCTGGCGCTGAAAAACGTGCTGGCGGAGACGGAGCAGGTGACCACCCTGATTTTTGACGAGGTGGACACCGGCGTATCCGGCCGGGCGGCGGGCAAGGTGGCCCGGAAGCTGTTCCAGGTGTCCAGCACCAAGCAGGTGCTGTGCGTCACCCATCTGCCCCAGATCGCCGCCATGGGGGACGTGCACTTCTCTGTGGAGAAAGGGGAACAGGACGGGCGCACCTTCACCCGGGTGGAGCGGCTGGATCGTCCCCGCCGGCGGGAGGAGCTGGCCCGGCTCAGCGGAGGAGAGGTTACCGCCGTCATGCTGGACGGGGCGGAGGAGCTGCTGTCCGCCGCGGAGGAGTTCAAGAAAAAGGCTGGGAAAACAAGATGATCAAAGCGCTGTTTTTTGATGTGGACGGGACGCTGGTGTCCTTCCGACAGAAGTTTTTGTCCGACGGACTGATGGCGGATCTGGCCGCCCTGCGTGAGCGGGGGATCCAGATCTTCCTCAGTACGGGCCGGGCGCTACAGGATCTGGAGCGCACCGGAATGCTCCGGGGGGCGCGGTTTGACGGCTATGTGACCATTAACGGCCAGTTCTGCTGCGATGGGGACGGCGTTCCCTTCCGGGATCGGCCCATCGATCTGGACGATATGCGGGGGGCCTATCAGGTGATGCGGGACAACCCCGGCATAGCCGCCCTGCTGGAGGGGAACGGGGAGAGCTGGCTGACCCGGATTGACGACAGGGTGCGGGAGATCTACCGGTTCCTGCACACGGAGCCCTACCCCGTGTGCCCCCTGGAGGAGCTGATCAGCGGCAGGGTGTACCAGTTTGTCCCCTTTGTGAGCACGGAGGAGGCCAAGCCGTTTCTGGATGTGATGCCGGGGTGCATCCACACCCGCTGGCACCCCATGGGCCTGGATATCATGCCCAGAGATGGGGGCAAGGATGTGGGCGTCCGGGCGGCTATGGAGCGGTACGGGCTGGCCCGGGACGAGATCATGGCCTTTGGCGACGGGGAGAACGATATGCCCATGCTGAGGCTGGCGGGGACGGCGGTGGCCATGGGCAATGCCGAGGAGCCGGTGAAAGAGCTGGCGGACTATGTGACGGCGGAGGTGGAGGCAGACGGCGTGTCTCAGGCGCTGCGGCACTTCGGCCTGCTGTCCTGAAAATAGAAATATCTTCAAATTTATGCAAAAACCAGGAAGCAGAAGGGGGCAAAGCCGCAAATTTCCTCCTGCTCGCCTGGTTTTTTTCCTCTGAAGTGGAATTATTTTGTGTATTCCGCAATTTTATGGTTGCATTGTCAACAAAAAAAGGGTATACTATTTCTGGAATATTATACATATGCTAAAGGGGGCGAAAAGGTGTACCAGGTAGGGGACAAGGTGGTGCATCCCATGCATGGCGCAGGGGTGATCGATTCCATTGTGCAGCGCAAGGTGGCGGGAAAGCTGGAGAACTACTATCTGCTCAAGCTGTCGGTGGGCAGCATGACAGTGATGATCCCCACGGAGAACACCCAGGAGATCGGCGTGCGCCCCGTGGTATCCGGGCAGAAGGCGGAAAGCCTCCTCAACGCCATGGAAGGCATCGAGGTGGACATGACCCAGAACTGGAACCGGCGCTACCGGGAGAACATGGTGCGCCTGAAAAGCGGGGATCTGCTGGAGGTGGCCCGGGTGGTGAAGGGGCTGCTGATCCGGGAGGATCAGCGGGGCCTGTCCAACGGGGAGCGGAAGATGCTCCACACCGCCAAGCAGATCCTGATCTCCGAGCTGGTGCTGGCCCAGAGCCTGCCCTATAAGACGGTGGAGGAAAACATTGACACGGTGCTGAGCCACTGAAGCGATAAGCGGGAGGGAGCCGAAGGGCTCCTTTTTGCGCGGGAGGGAGATTCTTGATGGGCCTGTTTCACAAAAAGAAAAAAGAACCGGAGGCGCTGTGCTCCGCCGTGATTGTGGCCGCCGGGTCGTCCAGCCGCATGGGGCTGGATAAGCTGCTGGCGGAGGTGGGGGGCGTTCCGGTGATCGTGCGCTGCGTGGAGGCGTTCCAGAGGGCCCCCAGCGTGGCCGAGGTGGTGGTGGTCACCCGGGAGGAGCTGGTGCCCGAGGTGGCCCGGCTGTGCCAGGACTTCCGGCTGGACAAAGTGTCCAAGGTGATCCGGGGCGGGGAGAACCGCACCCAGTCCGCCCGCTTGGGCACGCTGGAAGCCCGGCAGGACACACCGCTCCTGGCCATCCACGACGGGGCTCGGCCTTTTGTCTCCGTGCAGGTCATTGAGGACGCCGTCGCCCAGGCCGCCCAAAACGGCGCCGCCGCCCCCGCTGTCCCGGTGAAGGACACCATCAAGGCGGCGGAAAACGGGATCGTCACCCAGACGCCGGATCGGGCGTCGCTGTATGCGGTGCAGACCCCTCAGGTGTTTGACGCCTCCCTGATTCGGGCCGCGCTGCAAAAGGCGCTGGACGACGGGGAAGAGATCACCGACGACTGCGCCGCTGTGGAGCGGCTGGGCATGAAGGTGGTGCTTACCCAGGGAGATGAGCGAAACATCAAGCTCACCACCCCCATAGATTTGGAGATCGGGGAGCTGCTGGCGTCGGAGGAGGCCAGGGTACTGTGAGAATCGGGCATGGATATGACGTGCACCGCCTGACGGAGGGGCGGAAGCTGATCCTGGGTGGGGTGGAGATCCCCTTTGAGAAGGGGCTGCTGGGCCATTCGGACGCGGATGTGCTGGCCCACGCGGTGATGGACGCCCTGCTGGGGGCGGCGGCGCTGGGGGACATCGGCCGGCTGTTCCCGGACAGCGACCCGGCCTACGCGGGGGCGGACAGCCTGCTTTTGCTCCGTCGGGTGGCGGATGTGCTGGCGGAGCACGGATATGCCGTGGGCAACGTGGACGCCACGGTGCTGGCCCAGCGGCCCAAGCTGGCCCCCCACATTCCGGAGATGCGGGAACGGCTGGCCGCCGCCATGGGAGTGGAGCCCGGCCGGGTGAGCGTGAAGGCCACCACCGAGGAGGGCCTGGGCTTTACCGGGGCGGGAGAGGGGATCGCCGCCCACGCGGTGTCTCTCCTCAATGAAAAGTGAACCTGGAACCCGCGTCCCCCTCAGGGCATAGGATGGCCTTGAGGGGGACGATTTGTATCCCCTCTTCTGGGCAATCAGAAGCTACGGGAAAGGAAGGGTGGGCTTATGGTTTATTATCTGATCATCTGCCGCTCGCTGACCTACGCCCAGCGCACCGCCCATGTGCTGGAGCGGGCGGGCATCCCCGGATATGTGCTCCGCGCCCCCAAGCTGATCTCCAAGGAGGGCTGTGGCTACTGCGTCCGCATCCCGGAACGGCGGCTCACCGACGCGTTGATGGTGCTGCGCCGGGAGGGGATGGCCCCCAAGCAGGTCTTTCTCCAGTCGGCGGACGGCGAATACAGCGAGGTGAAGGCATGATCTATCTGGATAGCGCGGCAACCACGCTGGAAAAGCCCCAAACAGTCCCTGCCCGCACCGCCTGGGCCATGACCCATCTGGCCAGCCCGGGCCGGGGCGGTTACGGCGCAGGCATGGGGGCGGCGGATCTGGTCTATCGGACGCGGGAGCGGGCGGCGGAGCTGTTTCACGTGGGGGATCCGGAGCGGGTGGCCCTCACCTCCAACGCCACCCACGGGCTGAATATCGCCATTCACACCCTGGTGCCTGCCGGCGGGACAGTGGTGATCTCAGGCTATGAGCACAACGCGGTGACCCGGCCCCTCCACGCCATTCCGGGGGTGAAGATCAGGGTGGCGGCGGGGCCGCTGTTCGACGCCGACGGGGTGTACGCCGCCTTTGAGCGGGAGATCACGGACGGGGTGGACGCGGTGATCTGCAACCATGTCTCCAACGTGTTCGGCTTCATCCAGCCGGTGGAGCGCCTTGCGGCCCTGTGCCGGGAGCGGGGCGTGCCCCTCATTGTGGACGCTTCCCAGTCCGCCGGGATCCTGCCGGTGGATTTGGAGGGCTGGGGGGCGGCGTTTGTGGCCATGCCGGGGCACAAGGGGCTGTACGGCCCCCAGGGCACCGGGCTGCTGCTGTGCGGCGGGGAGGCGCGGCCTCTGCTCTACGGGGGCACGGGCAGCCTGTCCATCCGGCAGGAGATGCCGGATTTCCTGCCCGATCGGCTGGAGGCCGGCACCCAGAACGTGTGCGGCGCGGCCGGGCTGCTGGCGGGGATGGAATTTGTGGCCCGGAAGGGCACACAGCGCATTCACGCCCATGAGCGGAGCTTGGCCTGCCGGATGATGGATCGGCTGGAACGCCTGCCCGGTGTGACCGTATACCGGGGGCGGGATCAGAGCGGCCTGTTCTCCGCCGTGGTGGACGGTATGGACTGCGAGGAGACGGCGGAGGCGCTGGCGCGGCGGGGAATCGCGGTGCGGGCGGGGCTCCACTGCGCGCCGCTGGCCCACCGGTCGGCGGGGACGGCGGATACCGGCACCGTCCGGTTCAGCTTTTCCGCCTTTAACCGCGCCGAGCAGGTGGAACGGGCGGCGGAAGCGCTGGGCGGCATTGTGAAAGACGGCAAAAAGGCGTGGTAAATCCACGCCTTTTTTGTAGGATAAATTTTGAACTTTCTTTGATTTATCCGTGATTTGCTTGCCAACCGCCGGAGGATACGGTATAATAGAAAGAACTGATCGGATGCTCCGCCCGGGGGCGGCGGGAAGGGGATGGACGCATATGGATATGATTTGGCAGGCGTTGGAGTCGGCTCCGGAGTATCTGAAGCTCATCGGCTTTTTTGATATTCTGGATATGGCGATCATCGCCTTTGGGATTTATCACCTGCTCCGTTTTGTCCGCAAGAGCCGCTCCGGGCAGGTGGTGAAGGCTATTGTGTTCCTGCTGGTGGCCATGGTGCTGTCCAGCAGCAGCGTCCTGCACCTGCGGGTGGTGAGCTTTGTGCTCACCAATGCCATGGAGCTGGGCGTCATCGCCCTGATCATCATCTTCCAGCCCGAGCTGCGCCGCTTCCTGGAGCAGATGGGCAGCGGAAAGCTCAAAGAGCTGTTTGTGGCGGAGACCTACGGAACCGATGTGGAGAGCGCCATCAAGGAGACGGTGGAGGCCTACGCCGCCATGTCCCGGGACAAGGTGGGGGCTCTGATGGTGTTTGAACGGCGCACCATGCTGGACGATATGCTCAAGACGGGCACCACCCTGGACTGCCAGGTGTCCGCCGAGCTGCTGAAGAATCTGTTCTGGAACAAGGCGCCCCTCCACGATGGGGCGGTGATTGTACGCAACGGGCGCATTGTGGGGGCGGGCTGTATGCTCCCCCTGTCGGGTAACGTGAACCTGAGCCGGGATCTGGGGATGCGCCACCGGGCGGGCATCGGCGTCAGCGAGAATTCCGACGCGGTGGTGGCCATCGTCTCCGAGGAGACGGGCTCCATCTCGGTGGCGGTGAACGGGATGCTCAAGCGCCACCTGTCCCCGGACACCCTGGAGCGGCTGCTGCGTATGGAGCTGATGCCGGCGGTGGACGAGGAGAACAAGCCGGTTTCCGCCGCGGCCCGGCTGACCAGTGTATTTAAGGGCATTAAGGGAGATAATTCCAATGGGAAAGAAGATTCTTGACAGCAAGCTGCTCTATATGGTGCTGTCGGTGATCCTCACGGTGGGCCTGTGGTGCTACGTGACCTCCACCGACGGCACCCCGCAGCAGATGCCCTATCGGAACGTGCCGGTGGAGTTCCGGGGGATGGATATCCTGCGGGATCGGGGGCTGATGGTAGTCAATGAAGCCGTTACCGTCAACCTGACCATCCAGGCCAAGCCCGCGGTGCACGCGAAGCTGGCCAACAGGGAGGATCTGTCGGTGACGGTGGACGTATCCGGCATCGGGGAGGAGGGCAGCCACTCCCTGGCCTATACCCCGAATCTGCCCGCCGGCGTCAGCTCCAGCGATGTGAGCTATGTGACCAGCAACGCCCGGTTGGGCGTGGTAACCCTGGAGGTGGCACGGTATCTCAGCCGCGCGGTGACCATCAAGGGCAGCTTCCAGGGCAGCGTGGAGCAGGGCTACCTGGCGGGCAATGAGAATGACTTCCGGTTCTCCCCTGAGACTATTGTAGTCAGCGGCCGGGCAGAGGAGGTAAATCAGGTGGCCTATGCCCGGGTGACGGTTCCCGGGGAAAACCTGACGGATAACGTTTACGACAGTTTCCCCTTCCAGCTCATCGGGGCCAATGACGAGCCGCTGGAGGGCCTGAACGTGACCTGCGACGTGGATACGGTTTATACCAGCTTTCCCATCCGAGCCATGGCAGAGATCCCCCTGGAGGTAAAGCTCACCGCCGGCGGCGGGCTGGATGTAGACGACGTGAGGGTGGAGCTGACCACCGACACCATCACGGTGGCGGGAAGCAAGGACGCGGTGGACGCCCTGGTGAGCCAGGGGGCCGTCACCCTGGCGGAGATCAATCTGGCCACGATTAAGGATAAGGATGAGCGCACGTTTGCCATCCCGCTGGATGACAACCTGGAGAACCTCAGCGGCGTGGCGGAGGTGAAGGCCACCTTCAAAGTGACCAAGCGGGTGGTGAGCCAGACCTTTGTCACCAAAAACATCCAGGTGATCAACGAGCCGGAGGGCTGGAACGTGGACATTGTGACCCAGGAGCTTTCCGTGGAGATCCGGGGCACTCAGAAGCTCATGGACGAACTGAACCCGGAGAATATTCGGGTGGTGGCGGATCTACGAAACCTGGATCCGGCGGCGGGGCCGTACACCGTCCAGGCCGACATCTACCTGGACAGCGCCGGCACCAAGGGAGATCTGGGAGAGCTGCCGCCCGCCAACGCCAGCTATTATTCCGTGGTGGTGTCCCTCACCCCGGCGGGTCAGGGCGGCTGACGTGTTCGGCTATGTCCGCCCCGTCCTGGATCGGTTGGACGAGGAGCAGCGGGAGGCATACCAGAGCGCCTACTGTGGGCTGTGCCACGCTCTGGGGGATCGGCACGGCTGGCTGGCCCGGTTCACCCTACAGTATGACTTTACTTTTCTGGCCATTTTGCTGGCGGCGGGGGAGGCGGACAGGCCCTCCTGCCGCCGGTGCCCCGCCCGCCCCTGGCGGAAGCCCCGGGCCTGCCTGAGTGGGGGACGGCTGTACGACGCCGCCGACGAGAGCCTGATCCTCACCTGGCACAAGTTGTCCGACGACGTGGCGGATCACGGGCCGGTGACCGGGCTGCCCTACCGGCTGCTGCGGCGGCTGTTCCGGCGGGCCTACCGCCGCGCGGCCCGCGCCCAGCCCGGGTTTGACCGGCAGGTGCGGGAGGGGCTGGCCTGCCTGGGCCGGATGGAGCGGGAGCGCTCGCCGGAGCTGGATCGGGCGGCGGACGCCTTTGCGGGGATTCTCTCCCACGCCGCCTGCGTCTATCCGGCGGACAGCCCCATGGGGCGGGCGCTGGGGGAGCTGCTGTACCACGTGGGCCGGTGGATTTATCTGATGGACGCCTGGGACGATCTGGACGAGGACGGAAAGCGGGGACGGTACAACCCGTTGGACGCCCGGTTTCAGGGCAGGGCCAGGGAGGAGCGGGACTACCTGGAAACCACCGCCAGCCATTCCCTGCGGCTGGCGGGTTCCGCCGCCAACCTGATGGAGCTGGGGCGCTGGACGCCCATTGTGGAAAATATACTCTACCTCGGCCTGCCGGCGGTACAGCGCGCGGTGCTGGACGGCTGTTGGAACGAAATGAGACAGACAAGGAGAAAGCCGCATGAGAGATCCCTATGAGGTGCTGGGCATCAGCCCTGACGCCAGTGACGACGAGATCAAGAGGGCCTATCGGGAGCTGGCCCGGAAGTACCACCCGGACAACTATCAGAACAACCCCCTGTCCGATCTGGCCGAGGAGAAGATGAAGGAGATCAACGAGGCCTATGACGCCATCACGAAGGGGCGAACCGGCGGCGGATCCGCCCAGGGCGGCTATGGCTACGGATATGGCGGCGGATCCGCCTATCAGCAGCAACAGCAGCGGCAGGGCGGCGGGGCCGGTCTGTTCAGCCAGGCCCGGTCGGCCATCCAACGCAACGATCTGGAGGGGGCGGAGCAGCTGCTGCAGGGCGCGCCCTCCCGGAACGGGGAGTGGTACTTCCTGATGGGGAGCATCGCCTACCGCCGGGGCTGGCTGGACGAGGCCCGGCAGAACTACCAGATCGCCGTCCAGATGGATCCGGGGAATATGGAGTACCGGCAGGCGTTCAACATGATGCAGCGGGGCGGCTACGGCTACCAGCCGGATATGGTGGGGACCCAGTGCGACGGCTTGGATTGCTGCACTACAATGATGTGCATGAACTGCCTGTGCGGGGGCTGCCGCTGATATGAGACGAAAAAACACGGCGGTGACGGTGGCCTACCCCGCCATTTTAGGGGCGCTGGCCCTGCTTCTGGTTTACATCGGCTCCATCGCCCCCACGGGGAACTGGGGGATCGTGGCGGCGGCGGGCCTGCTGCCTGGGTTGGCTGTGATCTCGGTGGGGATGAAGGCGGGACTCTTGTGCTGGGCGGGCGTGTCCATCCTGGCCTTTTTGCTGGTGCCGGACAAATTCTGCGTGCTGCTGTTCGGGGCGCTGTTCGGGCTGTACCCCATGGTGAAGTCCCTCATTGAGGGGCTGCGGCGCAGGCCGGTGGAATACCTGCTGAAGCTGGCCTTTTTCAACGCCGCCTTTACCCTGATCTATCTGACGATGGCCGGGGCGGTGCTGGACTCCTTGCCCCAGGCTCTGGGCGGCTCGGTCTGGATCCTGTACGGGGCGGCAAACGTGGTGTTTTTGCTGTACGACTACGGATTCAGCAAGCTGATCGCGGTGTATATCGCCCGGATTGACCGGGCAATCCATGGAAAGGCGGGGACGTAAATTGGTGAGAAGCATGACCGGTTACGGCCGGGGGGATCGCTCCTTTGAGGGGCTCCAGGTCACGGTGGAGCTGCGGGCAGTGAACAACCGGTATCTGGACTGCACGGTGAAGCTGCCCAGGGCCTACATCTTCGCGGAGGACGCCATCAAAACCCGGGTGCAGGCCGCGGTGGGACGGGGTAAAGTGGATGTGTTTGTCACCCTGAACCACGATCACGGGGACGAGATGGTTGTCACCGTCAACGAGGAGCTGGCCCGGGGATATCTGGACGCGCTGAAGCGGCTCCACGAGTTGGGCGGCGGCCGGGTGAAGAAGGACTTCCGCGCCACCGAGCTGGCCCGGTTCCCCGATGTGCTGACGGTGGAAAAGCAGGCGGAGGATCTGGATCTGATGAAGGAGCGCCTGCTGGAGGTGCTGGATCTGGCCATTGAGGACTTCAACGCCATGCGGGCGGTGGAGGGCGAGCGGCTGTCCGCCGATATCCTGGGCCGGGCGGACACGGTGGAGCGCCTGCTGGGCGAGGTGGAGGCCCGTTCCCCTCAGACGGTGGCGGACTACCGGGCCCGGCTGGAGAGCAAGATGCGGGAGGTGCTCCAGAACACCCAGATCGACGAGGGGCGGCTGCTCACCGAGGCGGCCATCTTCGCGGACAAGGTGGCGGTGGACGAGGAGACGGTTCGGCTCCACAGCCATCTGGGCCAGCTCCGGGAGCTGCTGTCCGCCGGAGGAGCCGTGGGACGGAAGCTGGACTTCCTGATCCAGGAGTTCAACCGGGAAACCAATACCATCGGCTCCAAATGCAACGATCTGGAGATCACCCGCCGGGTGGTGGACATGAAGGCGGAGATTGAAAAGATCCGGGAGCAGGTTCAGAACCTGGAGTGACGCCATGAAGCTGGTCAATATCGGATTTGGGAATATGGTGTCCGCCCAGCGGGTGGTGGCCATTGTCAGCCCGGACTCCGCCCCGGTGAAGCGGCTGGGGCAGGAGGCCCGGGAGCGGGGTATGCTCATCGACGCCAGCTTCGGCCGCAGAACCCAAGCGGTGCTGGTGATGGACAGCGGCCACGTGATCTGGTCGTCCCTGCCCACGGGGCAGATCTCCGCCCGGTTTGGGGACGAAGCGGAGCAGGAGCAGGAGAAAGAGGAGGAGGAAGCATGAGCGAGAGAAGGGGAGAGTTGATCGTCTTGTCCGGACCATCCGGGGCGGGAAAGAGCACCGTTATCGCCGAGCTGCTGAGCGCCCGGCGGGACATCCACTTTTCCGTGTCCTTCACCACCCGGCAGCCCAGGACGGGCGAGGCGGACGGGGTAAACTACAACTTCGTCTCCCGGGAGGAGTTTGAGCGGATGATCGCCAACCACGAACTACTGGAATACGCCGAGTACGTGGGCAATTACTATGGCACGTCCCTGAAGGTGATCCGGGATAAGCTGGATCAGGGGGTGGACGTACTGCTGGACATTGAGGTGCAGGGGGCGGCCAAGGTGAAGGAGCGGTGCCCGGAGGCGGTGCTGATCTTCCTCATACCGCCGTCCATCGAGGAGCTGTCCCGCCGGCTCCACCGCCGGAACACCGACCCGGAGGAAACCATCCAGCGCCGTCTGGAAAAGGCCCGGGAGGAGTGCCGGGAGAGCGTCCATTACGACTATCTGGTGGTGAACGACGCGGTGGTGACCGCCGCGGGGGAGATCTTGTCCATTCTGGAGGCGGAGCGGTGCCGCACCCCCAAGCGGCTCCACTTGACCCAGGGCATTGTGGGGACGGCATAAGCCGGCCGGTCATATCAATTGTTAGGAGGATGTGTTATGTTACTTTATCCCGCGATCAAGGATTTGCTCAATCAGGTGCCCAGCCGCTATATGCTGGTGAATATGGTGGCCAACCGGGCCAGAAAGCTGTCCAGCGAGGCGGAGAACTCCGGCGAGCCTCTGGAGGAGAAGGCCGTCTCCCTGGCCATCCACGAGGTGGCCAACGGCACGCTCCGGGTGGAGGATGTGGAGCAGGAGCAAGCTCAAGATCAGGATCAAGCGGAAACGTAACAATTCTGGGCAAGCAGGATGCCTGCTTGCCCTTTGGACTGTGGAGAGGGATGAGGTGAGGCCGTGGCCAGAATCGCAAAAATCGCAGTGTCGGCGGCGACCTACGCCATTGACAAGCCCTACGACTATCTGATCCCGCCCAAGCTGGCGGACGACTTGCGGCCGGGGATGCGGGCGGCGGTGCCCTTCGGCGCGGGAAACCGGGTGAGCGACGGCATTGTGCTGGCCCTGGGGGAGCGGGAGGACACGGCCAAGCTGAAATATGTGCTGGCCCTGCTGGACGAGGAGCCGGTGCTGGATCCGGAGGCGGTGCAGCTGGCCCTTTGGATGCGGGAGCACTATTTCTGCACGGTGTACGACGCCATGCGGGTGATGCTTCCGGCAGGGCTGTGGTTCTCCCTGAAGGACTGCTGGCGGATTGCCCCCGGGGTGGATCGAGCGGCGGCTTACGATGGAGCGGGGGAGGATGAGGCCGCCCAAAAGCTGGTGGGCCTGCTGTTCTCCAACAATGGCTGGGCGGAGCTGGGGAAAATCCGGCTGGCCTTTGGGACGGCCAACCCGGGCCCCGCCCTGCGGGCGCTGGAACGGCAGGGCATCATCGTTCAGGAGGCGGGCGCCGCCCGGGGCGTGAAGGACAAGACGGAGCAGGTGGCCACCCTGGCCATGGATCCCGGGGACGCGCTGGCCCTGCTGGCCCCGAAACGGAAGCGGGCGCCCCTCCAGTACGCGGCGGGGGAGGCCTTGTGCGCGGTGGGGGAGACCTCCGCCAAGGAGCTGTGCTATTTCACCGGCGCGTCCATGTCCACCCTGAAGGCGCTGGAGCGCCAGGGGGTGCTCACCCTGTCCAAACGGGAGATCTACCGCCGCCCGGAGCTGCCCGCCCGGGAGGAGGCAGCCCCGGTGGAGCTGAACGGGGAACAGCAGGCGGCCTATGAGGAGCTGCTGGCCCAGGCGGAGGGGGGCGGAGGCGCCGCCCTGCTGTACGGTGTCACCGGCAGCGGCAAGACCCAGATCTACCTGAAGCTGATTCACGCTCTGCTGGAGCGGGGGCGGACGGCGCTGGTGATGGTGCCGGAGATCTCCCTAACCCCGCAGCTGATGCGGATCTTTGTGTCCCACTTCGGCTGTGAAGTTGCAATCCTTCACAGCTCTCTGTCCGCCGGAGAGCGGTGCGATGAGTGGAAACGGGTGCGGCGGGGGGAGGCCCGGGTGGTGGTAGGCACCCGCTCCGCGGTGTTTGCCCCGCTGCCCAATCTGGGGGCCATTATTTTGGACGAGGAGCAGGAGCCCTCCTACAAGTCGGAGCAGAACCCCAGGTATCATGCCCGGGAGGTGGCGCGCTACCGCTGCCACAGGGCGGGGGCGCTGCTGGTGCTGGGCTCGGCCACCCCGTCGGTGGAAACCATGTACCGGGCCCGGCAGGGGGAGTATAACCTGCTCACCCTCAGCCGCAGGTTCAATGAGCGGGCCCTGCCCAAGGTAACCATTGTGGACATGAAGGAGGAGCTGCGCCGGGGAAACGGCGGCTCCATCAGTACGGTGCTGGCCCAAAGGCTGGAGGAGACGGTGGATCGGGGGGAGCAGGCCATCCTGTTTCTCAACCGCCGGGGGGCCAGCCGGATGGCGGTGTGCGGCGAGTGCGGCGAGATCCCCACCTGCCCCCGGTGCTCCGTCCATCTGACCTACCACTCCGCCAACCGGCGGCTGATGTGCCATTACTGCGGCCACTCCCAGCCTCTGCCCGACCGTTGTCCCGTCTGCGGCGGCCTGCTCCGCTTCGTCGGGGCGGGGACGCAGAAGGTGGAGGAGGAGCTGCAAAGCCTGTTCCCCGGCGTGGGGGTGCTGCGGATGGACGCGGACACCGTGTCCGTCACCCACAGCCACGAGGCCCTGCTGGAAAAGTTCCGGCGGCAGCGGATCCCCATTCTGCTGGGCACCCAGATGGTGGCCAAGGGGCTGGACTTTGAGAACGTCACCCTGGTGGGGGCGGTGTCGGCGGATCAGAGCCTGTATACCGGAGACGTCCACGCCGCGGAGCGCACCTTCTCCCTGCTCACCCAGGTGGCGGGCCGGGCGGGGCGTGGTGAAAAGGAGGGGCAGGCGGTGATCCAGACCTTCACCCCGGACAACGACGTGATCCGCTTCGCGGCCCAGCAGGACTACGACTCCTTTTACCGCCAGGAGATCCGCATACGGGAGGTGCGGGAGCTGCCGCCCTGCAGTGATCTGTTCCTGCTGTGTGCCTCCGGGCTGGAGGAGACGGCGGTGCTCCGGGTCTGCCTGCGGCTGCGGGACAGCCTGAGCGCGGCCATGGGCAAGGCGCCCTATCGGGGGACGGCGTACCGCCTGCTGGGGCCGGCTCCGGCGCCGGTGGCCAAGGTGAACGACCGCTACCGCTACCGGCTGGTGCTGAACACAAAAAATACCAGGGCCATGCGGCAGCTGGTGGCCCATCTGCTCCGGCGGGCCCAGTCGGACAGGCAGAACCGTGGGGTGGCTCTGTACGCGGATCTGGATCCCATGGAATAAAGAGGAGGAATTTGCGATGGCTTTGCGAAAAATATTGACCAAGGGGGATCCGTCCCTGGAGAAGGTGTGCCGGCCGGTGGAGAAATTTGACCGGAAGCTCCACTGGCTGCTGGACGATCTGAAGGAGACGCTGGAAAACGCCGGGGGCGTGGGGCTGGCCGCGCCTCAGATCGGCATCCTCCGCAGGGCTGTGATTGTGATGGACGCTCAGGAGCAGATGATTGAGCTGGTAAATCCGGAGATCATCCGTGCGGAAGGGGAGCAGGAGGGCTGGGAGGGCTGCCTTAGCGTGCCCAACCAGTACGGCTGGGTGACCAGACCCAGCTCAGTGACCGTTCGGGCCCAGGATCGGGACGGGAATTTCTTTGAGGTGTCTGGGGAGGAGATCGTGGCCCGCTGCTTCTGCCACGAACTGGAGCACCTGGAGGGCCACCTGTTTGTGGAACACACCGATGGGCAGCTCTACAGCATGGAGGAGCTGGACGCCATGGAGTCGGAGCAGACCGAAGCCCGGGAACCCCACCGGAAAAGGGGAAAGAAAAAATGAGAATTGTGTTTATGGGCACCCCGGATTTTGCGGTGCCCTCGCTAAAGGCGCTGGTGGAGGCGGGGCATGAGATCTGCGGGGTGTTCACCCAGCCGGACAAGCCGAAAAACCGGGGTATGAAGCTCCAGGCACCGCCCGTGAAGGAATATGCCTTGTCGGTCGGCTTGCCGGTCTTTCAGCCCGCCAAGCTGCGGGACGGGGAGGCGCTGGGCATCCTGAAGGGGCTGGAGCCGGAGCTCATCGCGGTGGCGGCCTACGGGAAGATCCTGCCGGTGGACATCTTGAAGCTACCCCGGCTGGGGTGCGTTAACGTCCACTCGTCCTTGCTGCCCAAGTACCGGGGGGCGGCTCCCATCAACTGGGCCATCCTCAACGGGGAGGACGAGACGGGCGTCACCATCATGGTGATGGCGGAGGGGATGGATACCGGGGACATCCTGGCCCAGCGGGCCACCCCCATCCAGATCGACGAGAACGCCGCCCAGCTCTTTGACCGGCTGGCCCTGATGGGGGCGGAGCTGCTGGTGGAGACGGTGGCGGGCATGGAAACGGGGGCGGTGAAGGCCGTGCCCCAAGACGGGGGCTTGGCCAGCCACGCCCCCATGCTGTCCCGGGAACTGTCCCACATGGACTGGAGCAGGACGGCTCGGCAACTCCACGATCAGGTGCGGGGGCTGTATCCCTGGCCGGCGGCTGTGGCTGCGGTGGACGGGGTGCGGTGCAAGATCCTGCGTACCGCCCTGGCAGAGGACACCGGGGGGCAGGCGCCAGGGACGGTGATCCAGGCGGACAAACGGGGCCTACGGGTGGCCTGTGGCAGCGGAGCGCTGGAGATTCTGGAACTCCAGCCGGACGGAAGGAAGGCCATGGCCGCGTCCGCCTTCCTGATGGGCCATCCCATCCGGACGGGTACAGTTTTGACAGGTTAGGAGGAAGCCCCGATGGGTTCTGCCAGAGAGGCCGCGCTGATTACCCTGACCGCCTGTGAGCGGCAGGGGGCGTGGTCGGATGGATATCTGAAAAAGACATTGCGGGAGCAAGAGCTGGACAAGCGGGACGCAGCTTTGGCCTCCCGGCTGTGCTACGGGGTGCTGCAGAACAGGCTACTGCTGGACTGGCATCTGGCCCGATTCTGTAGCCGAAAGCTGGAGGCGCTGGAGATCCCGGTGCTGTGTGGGCTCCGGGCGGCGGTCTATCAATTTCTGTTTTTGGACAAAATTCCGCCCAGCGCGGCGGTAAACGAGGCGGTGGAGCTGACCAAGAAGTACTGCCGCAACCCCCGGGCCGCCGGGATGGTGAACGGCATCCTGCGGGCCATGCTCCGACAGAAAGGTCTGCCTGAGCCGGAGGGCCGTGACAGGGTGGAGACCTTGTCAATCAAATACAGCCATCCCCAATGGCTGGTGGCGGAATTTATGGCCGAACTGGGTTCGGAGGGGGCGGAGGCCCTGCTGGCGGCGGACAACCTCCAGCCACCCACCGCGGCCCAAGTCAATTCCCTTCGGGCTGATCCG
This sequence comes from bacterium, assembly GCA_004560375.1. GTDB lineage: Bacteria > Bacillota > Clostridia > Oscillospirales > Oscillospiraceae > Enterenecus. Next base: position 10,570 of record SFVC01000013.1, on the reverse strand, counting down.
GACAGGCTGGCGGAGGAGCTGCGGAACGAAGGGGTGGAGGTCAACCTCCACCCGTGGATGCCCGGGTGCCTGCTGTTGAGCGGATCCGGCGATCTGGAGCGGCTGGCAGCATTTCGGGGAGGCCGTTTTTACGTGCAGGATCCGGCGGCGCGGCTGGCGGTGACGGCTGCCGGGCTCAGGCCGGGCCAACGGGTGCTGGACTGCTGCGCCGCCCCGGGCGGGAAGTCCTTTGCCGCCGCCCTGGAGCTGGGAAACCGGGGAGAGGTTATCTCCTGTGATATCCACCCCCACAAGATCAAGCTGCTCCAGGCAGGTCGGGATCGGCTGGGCTTGTCCGTCATCTCCCCCTGCCTCCAGAGCGCGTCGGAGCGGAAGGCAGAGTGGGTGGACGGGTTTGACGGGGTGATCACCGACGTGCCCTGTTCGGGACTGGGGATCATCCGCAAGAAGCCGGACATCCGTTACAAGGATCCCAAGGCGCTGGAGGGGCTGCCCCGGGTGCAGCAGGCCATTTTGGACAACTGCGCCCGGTACGTCCGGCCCGGCGGGGTGCTGATTTACTCCACCTGTACCGTGCTCCAGCGAGAAAACGGGGACGTGGTGGACAGGTTCTTGGCGGAAAACCCGCAGTTCGTCCCAGAGGCATTTTCCCTGCCTGAATTGGGGGAACAGCCGGGGCGGATCACCTTCTGGCCTCATATCCACGGCACGGATGGGTTTTTTGTGGCCAAGTTACGCAGGAAGGGGTGATCCCGGTGGTGGATCTGAAGTCCATGACGCTGGAGGAACTGTCTGGCTACTTTCAAGAGCTGGGACAGCCCGGGTTTCGGGCAAAGCAGGTGTTCCGCTGGCTTCACCGGGGAATAGAGTCCTTCGACGAGATGAGCGATCTGCCCCGCGCCCTGCGGGAGGCTCTGAAGGAGCGGTGCCTTCTCACGGTGCCCCGGGTGGAACGCAGACAGGTGTCTCAGGTGGACGGCACCATAAAATACCTTTGGCGGCTTTTGGACGGAAATTGTATCGAAACGGTTTTGATGCGGTACAAGCATGGGAATACTGTCTGTGTGTCCAGCCAAGTGGGCTGCAACATGGGCTGCGTGTTCTGCGCCTCCACTCTTGGCGGCAAGGTGCGGGACTTGTCACCTGCTGAAATTCTTGACCAGGTTATCTTCACCCAGAAGGACAGCGGGGCGGAGATTTCCAATATTGTGCTGATGGGGATCGGGGAGCCCCTGGACAATTTTGACCATGTGCTGCGGTTTCTCACCCTGGTGAATCACCCGGACGGACTCAACATCGGGATGCGGCATATCTCCCTGTCCACCTGCGGCCTGAGAAAGAAAATTGACAAACTGGCCCTTCTTGGGTTACAATTGACATTAAGCGTTTCCCTCCACGCCCCGGATGACGAAACCCGAAGCCGGCTGATGCCGGTGAACCGGGCGGTGGGCGTGGGGCCGCTGATGGAGACCTGCCGCCGTTACTTCGAGACCACCGGGCGGCGGATCTCTTACGAGTACGCAATGATTGATGGGGTAAACGACAGCGATGCCCAGGCCGATCGGCTGGCGGAGCTGCTCCGGGGCCAGCCCGGGCACGTGAACCTGATCCCGCTGAACGACGTGGCGGAGTCGCCGCTGAAGCCCAGCCGCCGGGTGCGGCAGTTCCAGCAGCGGCTGGAGGGACACGGCGTCACCGCCACCGTGCGCCGGAAGCTGGGGAGCGACATCGACGCCTCCTGCGGGCAGCTCCGGCGCAGGCACATGGACGGCGGAACCTCATCGTGAGGCCCTTGATTCCGGAAAGGAGGGATCTTCTATGAGACTGTTCGGCGTGACGGACGTTGGCCGTCACCGAAAGGATAACCAGGACAGCTGCACGTTTCGGGACTTGGATGGAGCGGCCCTGCTGGTGGTATGCGACGGCATGGGTGGAGCCCAGGCGGGAGGCGTGGCCAGCTCCGTGGCGGCGGAGTGCTTTTCCAACGCCGTGGAGGAGCGGTTCTCTCAGGGATCCCGGGACGATCCGGAGTGGTGGGAGGACGTGCTGGCGGAGGCCTGCGCCTTGGCCAACCGTAAGGTGTTTGAACTGGCCCAGACCAACCCGGAGTACCGGGGCATGGGTACCACGCTGGTGGCGGCTCTGGCCCTGCCGGGGGAGTCCTACGTGATAAATGTGGGGGACAGCCGATGTTATCTCATAGAAAACGGGATGATTCGGCAGGTGACGGTGGATCACTCCCTGGTGCAGCTCCTGGTGGATCGGGGGGAGATCACCGTGGAGGAGGCCCGCCGGCACCCCCAGAAGAACCTGATCACTCGGGCGCTGGGGGTGGAGTCCACGGTGGCCTTTGACCTGCTTCGGGTGGAGACCGGCCAGGGAAGCCGCCTGCTGCTGTGCAGCGACGGGCTGTCCAACGTGCTGCCCGACCCGGTGCTGCTGCAGACCTCGCTGGAGGAGCGGGAGCCGGAGGAATTGTGCCGCAGGCTGGTGGATATGACGCTGGAACAGGGCGCGCCGGATAACGTCACCGTTGTCCTGGCGCAGATGTAAGCAATCTGTAGGAGGACTTTTACCATGGATCAATACATAGGTAAAATGCTCGACAACCGGTATGAGATCATGGAGTGCATCGGCATGGGCGGCATGGCTGTGGTCTATAAGACCCGGGATCACCGGCTCAACCGGCTGGTGGCGGTGAAGATCCTGAAGCCGGAGCTGGCCCAGGACGCCGAATTCCGCCGCCGCTTCCATGACGAGTCCCAGGCTGTGGCCATGCTGTCCCACGCCAATATCGTGTCTGTGTACGATGTGAGCCAGTCCGATGGGCTGGACTATATCGTCATGGAGCTGGTGGACGGGTTGACGCTGAAGCAGTATATGCAGCGCCGGGGCACCCCTCTGAACTGGCGGGAGGCCCAGCACTTCATCACCCAGATCATGCGGGCGCTGAGCCACGCCCACTCCAGGGGCATCATCCACCGGGACATCAAGCCCCACAACGTCATGGTGCTCCGGGACGGCAGCGTGAAGGTCACCGATTTCGGCATCGCCCAGCTGGCCAGCGCCGCCCAGAATACCATGACCCAGGAGGCCATCGGTTCCGTCCACTATATCTCCCCGGAGCAGGCCAGAGGAAGCCATGTGGACTGCCGCACCGACATCTACTCCGCCGGCGTGGTGCTCTACGAGATGCTCACCGGGCGGCTGCCCTTCGAGGGAGACACCCCCATGGGGGTGGCGATCCAGCACATTAGCGCCATCCCGGTGCCCCCCCGCAGCCTGAACCCGGATGTGCCCCAGGCGCTGGAGGACATCACCATGCGGGCCATGGCGCCGGACGTCAACCAGCGGTATGGCTCGGCGGACGAGATGCTGGACGATTTGAAGGAGTTCCGCAAGAATCCGGACATGGAGGTGTCCCAGCCCGTCCCCCAGGACGAGGTGGACGAACCCACCATGGTGGTGCCCGTTGCCCGGCACAGCGGCGGAGATACGGAGCGCCGCCGCCGGGAGGCCGCCCGGGAGCCGGAGCGCCGGGAGCGCCGCTACCGGGAGGAGGAGCTGGACGAGTACGACGATCCGCCTGCTCGGGGAACCAACATCGTGCCCGCGGTGGCCGCCATCGTAGTGATTTTGATCTTCATCGGCGGAATGATCTTTTTCCTCTATAATTTCCTGCTGAAGGGGATGTTTGAGGATAAGCAGGAGTATTCGGTGCCCTCTCTGCTGGGGTATACCCTGGAGGATTTGGAGAAAAACCCAGCCATATTAGGGGAGTTCAAGTATGAGGAAGGGGACACCGTCTACAGCGAGGAGTATCCGGAGGGCCAGATCTGCGCCCAGACCCCCGAGGCCAAGACCATGGTCAAGGAGGGGGAGCTGGTTATCAAGGTCACCATCAGCGGCGGAGAAGATACGATGTATATGCCGCGGGTGGACGGCTGGGAGTACCGGCAGGCCCTGCTGAAACTGCAAAACGAGATGGGGCTTGAAGTGGAGGTGCAGGAGGAGTTCTCCGATACCATCACTAAGGGCATGATCATCACCTATACGCCCTTGGCCGACATCGTGGTGGAGAAGGGCGACAAGGTTGTGCTGGTGGTGAGCAAGGGCCCGGAGACCCCCAAGGTGGCCGTGCCCCGGTTTGTAGGGATGAAATTTGAGGATGTGGAACGGCAGCTGGGCACCATGGGGCTGATCCGGGGCAAGGTGGATCAGCACTACAGCACGGAGTATGCCGAGGGTCTGGTGATCTGGCAGAGCAAGGAGGGCGAGGTGGACAAGGGCACCGTCATCGACTTCATGGTCAGCCTTGGCCCGGAGGAGACGGAGCCGCCGTCTACAGAACCGCCCGCCACCGAGCCGCCGGCCACGGAGCCCCCCGCCACAGATCCCCCCATTCCCACGGAAAATGTGGGCGTGCCCGCCAGCACCCAGTTCATCAACGTGGATCTCAGCGGCTTTACGGGTACGGTGGATGTGCGTATTCTGGTGGGCGATCAGCTGATCTTTGACGGCTCGGTAGACGCGTCCACCGGAGTATTGAGCAAGCCCGCCACCGCCTCTGGGGTGCAGACCGTGTCGATCTATATCAACAACGTGCTGGAACGCAGCTATAGCCTGAATTTTTCGCAATGACGGGCCGGATTGTCAAGGCCCTCAGCGGGTTCTATTATGTGGACATCGGCGAGGAGCCGCCCGTCCCCTGCCGGGGAAGGGGGCGGCTCCGCCTGCAGAAACTCACCCCCTTGGTAGGGGATCGGGTGGAGATCAGCCGCCTGGACGACGGGACGGGGATGGTGGACGCCGTCCTGCCCCGGAAGAATCAGTTCCGCCGCCCCATGGTGGCCAACATCGACCAGATGGTGATCATCGCGTCGGGGGCCATTCCCGTTACCGATCCCTTCCTCATCGACCGCATGGCGGCCATGGCGGAGTGGAAGGGCTGCGAGGTGCTGATCTGCTTTAACAAGTGTGATCTGGATCGGGCGGACGGGCTGGCGGCGGTCTACCGGGAGGCGGGCTTCCCCACCCTTCAGGTCAGCGCGGAGACGGGAGATGGAATCCCGGAGCTGGCGGCGGCCATTGCTGGGAAGGTTTCTGCCTTTACAGGAAATTCCGGCGTGGGTAAGTCCAGCATTTTGAACGCTCTCCAGCCGGGCTTCGGCCTGGAGGTGGGGGACGTGAGCGAAAAGCTGGGCCGGGGCCGCCACACCACCCGGCACGTGGAGCTGTTCCCTGTGGCGGGCGGGCTGGCGGCGGACACGCCGGGCTTCTCCGCCTTTGATGTGGAGCGGATGGAGGCCATCCCCAAGGAGGAGTTGGCCTGGGCTTTCCGAGAGTTCCGGCCCTTCCTGGAGGAGTGCCGCTTCCAGGGCTGCGCCCATGTGAAGGAGCGGGGCTGCGCCGTGCGGGAGGCGGTGGCGGCGGGGAAGATCGCCCCCAGCCGCCATAAAAGCTATGTCCGGCTGTACGAGCAGGCCAAAGAGATCCCGGATTGGGAGAAACGGAAAAATTGAATGGAACCGGACAGCCCCCTTTTTCATATGCTGGTATAGATTCCAGCGTTGAGAAAGGGGGCAGTTTTCATGCGAGTCGTGGTGGTGAAGTTTCCGAAGGCGCTGTGCGGCTTGATGCGTAAGATTTTTCACATGGATTGAGGGTCGGACATATCCCGGCCTCTCCCGGCATATAGTGGACACAGAATACGTGCAAGGAGAGGAAGCCTATGGACATGGAACTGCAGCGCATTGTGCTGGAGGGGTACCGGCCCGTCAGCCAGGGGATGTTTTCCCAGGAGGAGACGTTGGAGAGCATTGTGCCCGACGCCTGCCCGGACATCTCCCGGATTGTCTCGGCGGTGGGCAAGGTGTTTTTGAAGGATAAGGAGCTGGGTGAGGGCTCCCTGCGGCTGTCCGGCACCGCCCGGGTGACCGTGCTCTACATACCGGAGGGGGAGACCGCCCTTCGTTCGCTGGAGGTGTCCATCCCCTTCCAGTGCGTCCGGGACGACCCGCAGTTCCATGCCGGGTGCCCCGTACAGGCCTTGGTTCAGGCCGCCTCGGCGGATGCGCGAACCATCAACCCCCGGAAGATGCTGGTGCGGGTCAACCTGACGGTGTGGGCGGCGGCCTACCAGCAGGAGCGACAGGAGTTGAGCTGCGATGTGAGCTGTGGGGAGGAGGCCGGAGTGGAGAAGCTGCTCACCCCCTGCAAATGCTGCGTGATCCCCGACGTGGCGGAAAAGACGTTCACTTTCTCCGACGTGCTGCGCCCCCCGGCCTCCAAGCCGGAGATGGAGGAGCTGCTGTTCTATCGGGCGGAGCTGGGGGCGGTGGACGCCAAGTTTATCGGAAGAAAGCTGGTGCTCAAGGGAGACGTCCAGCTGATCACCCTGTACCGGGGCGGGGAGGGGCTGGTGCCCCTGCGCTTTGAGCTGCCCTACTCTCAGATCCTGGATCTGGGGGAGGCCCCGGAGGAGGCGGAGCCGGAGGCGGTGGTGACGCTGAAAAGCGTGGACTGCCGACTGCGGGAGGGGGAGCTGGAGGTGACGCTGGAGGCGCTGGCCCAGGCCGCCCTGTGGGTGCGCCGATCCGTGACCCTGATCAGCGATGCCTACTGCCTCAAGCAGCCCATTGACGTGGAGCGGGCGCCGGCCCGGCTGTGCACCATGGCGGAGCGGACATTCCGGCGGGAGACCGCCCGGAAGCTGTGCGAGTCCGGAATACCCGCCAAGCAGGTGCTGGACTGCGCCGTGTCGGTGACCTCTATGGCCTCCGCCCCAGTGGAGGGCGGCATGGAGTTTACCGCTCAGGCGATGGCGTCCATCCTTTATCTAAGCGAGGACGACGCCCTGTGCGGCGTGGGAGTGGACATTCCCGTGTCCTGCCGGGGAGAGCTGCCTCCGGGCTGTACCTGTTCCTGCACCTGCCGCCCCGTGGGGGAGGCCACTGCCGTCCCCGTCACCGGCGGGCTGGAGGTGCGCTTTGAGGCGGAGTTCGCCTGGACCACCATCCGGGAGGAGCAGGCGGCCTGCGTCACCGATCTGAAGCCCAGCGGTATCAAGGAGACCGGTGTGCGGCCCTCGGTGGTGATCCGCCGGGTGGAGCGGGGGGAGGCGCTGTGGGACATCGCCAAAGCCTGCGGATCGACGGTGGAGGACATCTGCGGCGCCAACGGCCTCGCCTCCCCGGAGGCGGCGGAGGGGGAGCTGCTGCTCATTCCCGCCAGAAGATGCTGAGAAAAGCCGGCGGCGTGGACAAATTCCACGCCGCCGCTGTCATATTCCTCCCATCGCCCCCATACATATAAGACGAGTATGCGGTGAGGAGGGTTCAGCTTTGGAAAACAAACTGTATGAGGATATCGCCCAGCGCACCCAGGGCGACATCTATATCGGCGTGGTGGGCCCCGTGCGGACGGGAAAGTCCACCTTCATCAAGCGGTTCATGGAGACCCTGGTGCTGCCCAAGATCGAGAACAGCTACATCCGGGATCGGGCCCGGGATGAGCTGCCCCAGAGCGGCTCCGGCCGGGTGGTGATGACCGCCGAGCCCAAGTTCGTCCCCGAGGACGCGGTGGAGATGGTGATGGAGGACGGCGGGGTGTTCTCCGTCCGGCTCATCGACTGCGTGGGCTACATGGTGCCCAGCGCCCTGGGGCAGATGGACGGGGATCAGCCCCGGATGGTGATGACCCCCTGGTTCGACCACGAGATTCCCATGACGGAGGCGGCGGAATTCGGCACCCAGAAGGTGATCACCGATCACTCCACCATCGGCATTGTGGTGACCACCGACGGCTCGGTGACCGACATCCCCCGGGAGGACTACCTGGAGGCGGAGGAGCGGGTGATCAGCGAGCTGAAGGGGCTGGGCAAGCCCTTCATGGTGCTGCTCAACTCCGCCCAGCCCTACAGTGAGCGGGCCCAGACCCTCCAGGCGGACATCGCGGAGCGGTATGACGTGACCTGCCTGGCCGCCAACTGCCTCACCCTGGACGAGGGGGCAGTGAGCGAGATCATCCGTGCAGTGCTCCACGAGTTCCCCATGAAGCAGATGGATCTGTTCCTGCCCCCCTGGGTGGATGTGCTGCCCTTCGACCACCCCATCAAGAGCGGGCTGTACGCCATGATCCGGGAGGAGACGGAGGGCCTCCAGCGCCTGCGGGACGCGGAGGGCGCGGTGCTGGCCATGGGCGACCGGGAGGAGGTAAGCTCCGCCGTCCTGAACCGGATGGACATGGGCAGCGGCGTCGTCACCGCCACCCTGGAGCTGCCCCGGGCGCTGTTCTACTCCACCGTGTCCGAGCGGTGCGGGCTGGAGATCCGGGACGACGGCGACCTCATCGACCAGCTTACCCAGATGGCGGCCATGAAGCGCAGCTATGAGAAGGTGGAGGACGCCCTGAAGCAGGTGGAGGCCACGGGCTACGGCATTGTGATGCCCGACCCCCAGGAGATGACGCTGGAGGAGCCGGAGATCGTCAAGCAGGGGGGACGGTACGGCGTGCGGCTCAAGGCTTCCGCCCCGTCCATCCATATGATGCGGGCGGATATCCGGGCGGAGGTGTCCCCCATCATGGGCACCGAGAAGCAGTCGGAGGAGATGGTGGACTACCTGCTCCAGCAGTTCGAGGGGGACACGGGGAAGATCTGGGACTCCAACATCTTTGGGCGCTCCTTCCACGAGCTGGTGGGGGAGGACTTGAACGGCAAGCTGAAGCGGATGCCGGAGGAGGCCCGGGAGAAGCTGCGGGAGACCCTACAGCGGATCATCAACGAGGGATCAGGGGGGCTGATCTGTATCATCTTATGAAAAAGAGGAGCGGCAAGGCAGAACGCCTTACCGCTCCTCTTTTAAAAGCCCGTAAAAATAGAGGTCGGCCCAGTTCCCGGGTCTGTCCCAAATTTTGTGTAAACACTGCCGGGCAGTGCAAAATAGAGCCAAAATAATTTAAGGCGGGAGCGGCGCCAGCTGCTGATGCCTTGTCTACAAAATAACAGCAGTCTGAGGGCATGTCAAGGGCGGAGGCCTTGGCCTCCGTTCATCTTGACCCTTGACATGTCAGTACGCAGCCGGTCAGTCCGGCATACGATCCGCGAAGAATACCGCCAATTGGGCGTGGATCACGCTCCAGTCCTGCCGTCTGCCAGTCCATTTCTTCGTAATATCCATCATGGCAAGATACAGCATTTTCAGCAGGCTGTCATCTGTGGGGAACACGGATTTTGCCTTGGTCACTTTCCGAAGCTGACGGTTGAAGCCCTCGATGGTATTGGTCGTATAGATCAGGCGGCGAATCTCCTGGGGGTACTTGAAATAGGTGCTGAGATGTGGCCAGTTATCCCGCCAGGACTGAGAGATTTTGGGGTATTTCTTATCCCAATGTTCGGAAAAGGTATCCAGAGCGTCCAGGGCCGCGGACTCATCCACCGCGGCGTAGACTGCCTTCAAGTCTGCCATGAGCGCCTTTAAGTCCTTGTAGGATACATATTTGCTGGAATTTCGGAGCTGATGGATGATACAGTTCTGAACCTCTGTCTTGGGGAACACCGCTTCAATCGCTGCGGAAAACCCGGTCAAATTGTCCGTGCAGGCGATGAAAATATCCGCAACACCCCGGTTTCTCAAGTTATTGAGTACCGTTGCCCAGAATTTGGCGCTCTCATTTTCACCGACCCACATACCCAGAACGTCCTTCCTGCCGTCCAGATCGATACCAATGGCAATATAAACAGCCTTCTTGACGATCTGTCCTTCGCTGCGCACATGGTAGTGGATGGCATCCAGAAAAGCTACCGCGTAGACGCTTTCCAAAGGCCGCTGCTGCCATTCTTTTGCGATGGGTAGGATCTTATCTGTGATGCGGCTTACGGTCGTATCGGACACTTCTACGCCGTAGATATCCTGGATATGCGCTTCGATATCACTCGTGGTCATGCCCTTGGCGTACATGGACAGAATCTTTTCCTCAATGTCCTGACTGATGCTGGTTTGGTTTTTCTTCAGCACCTGAGGCTCAAATTCGCCTTTCCGATCACGAGGTACGGACACTTCCACATCGCCAAAGCTGGTCCGCAGTGTTTTGCTGCTGTGACCGTTGCGGCTGTTGTCCGTGTCCTTATTTTTGCAGTCATACTTGCTGTAGCCAAGTTCATCATCCAGCTCTGCCTCCAGGCCGTTTTCCATGAACTCGGCAATGGTTTCCTTGAACAGGCTCTGGATGTCCTCCATGCTGCCTATGTTCGCCATCTGCAGCAGTTCTCTGATTTTTTCCCGACGTGCGTTTTCTTCTGGGGTACGATTCTTTCTAGCCATTATAAAAATCCTCCAATGTGGTGCTCCTATTCTACACCACATCGGAGGTTTACACAAAGTTTGGGATGGTCTCCAGTTCCCGTCATTGTCTTTTGTTTGGCTTCGCTGGATTCCCTCCAGCCGCATACCGAGTTTTTTCATTAGGCCAACCGATTTTACGCTGTCAATGGCTTCTGCAAATATTTTGTGTACTTCCAGCTTACTGAAAGCATACTCAACCACCGCTTTGCAGGATTCAAAAGCATAGC
>SFVC01000061.1 GCA_004560375.1 bacterium | reverse complement strand
GCAAGGTCGGCACCCACGCAGCCGGCGGTGGCCAGGGCCACCTTCTTGAGGTTCACATCCTCCGCCAGCTTGATGTTGCGGGTGTGGACCTGGAGGGTGGCAAGACGGCCAGCCAGGTTGGGCCGGTCGATGATGATGCGGCGGTCGAACCGGCCGGGACGCAGCAGCGCCTGGTCCAGGACCTCGGGCCGGTTGGTGGCGGCCAGCAGGATGATGCCCTTGGTGGGGTCGAAGCCATCCATCTCCGCCAGGAGCTGGTTCAATGTCTGTTCCCGCTCGTCGTTGCCGCCCATGCGGTTGTCGCGGGATTTGCCGATGGTGTCGATCTCGTCGATGAACACGATGCAGGGGGCCACCTTGGAGGCCTCTTTGAACAGGTCGCGGACACGGGAGGCGCCCACGCCCACGAACATCTCCACAAAGTCGGAGCCGGAGATGGAGAAGAAGGGCACGTTGGCTTCGCCGGCCACGGCCTTTGCCAGCAGCGTCTTGCCGGTGCCCGGAGGGCCTACCAGCAGCGCGCCCTTGGGGAGCTTGGCGCCGATCTCGGTGTACTTGCCGGGATTGTGGAGGAAGTCGATGATCTCCGTCAGGGATTCCTTGGCCTCGTCCTGGCCAGCTACATCGGCAAAGGTGACGCCGGTGGACTTCTCCATATACACCTTGGCGTTGGCCTTGCCCACGCCGCCGATGCCGCCGATACCGCCCATGCCGCCTTTTTTCGCCATCCAGCTCATCAGCAGGGACATCACCAGCAGAATGATGATGAAGGGCAGGATGTTCAGGAGGATGACCATGAGGGTGCTCATGGGAGGCTCATACTCGGTGATGATCTGAATGTCCGCGTCTTCCAGCCGGGCAATGGTGGCGTCGTTGGACTCCTTCTGAACGGTGAAGAAGCGCAGGGTGGTCTGCTGCTCCTGGCCGATGGGGTTGTCATAGGTATAGAGGACATTTCCCCGGTCATCCGCGCCGGTCTTGGTGTAGACGGTGCCCTGGCTGTCTGTGTAGGTGTAGCCGTCCCTGGGTGTGATGACCAGGATGGACTCGTCGTTGTCGAAGGCCACGGAATCCACCTGGCCGGCCTCCACCATATCCAGGAAATCGCCGTATACCAGCTCCACGGAGGAGGACGAGTGGCCGGCGCTGGTCATGTAGGTCCCGGCGTAACTGATGATGGCGGTCAAAATCACCGCCCAGCAGAGCAGGGAGATGACGCCCCGCCAATTGCTGCCGCCCGGTTTATTTCCGCCGGGTTTATTGGGCTTGTTTTTGTTGTTCTGGTCCATGTATGAAAACTCCTTTCAGGGTAACGAACATTGAAAATATTTATGTTGCAGTATACCACAAAGGAAACGGAGCCACAAGGACGGCGGCGGCTTTTTTGATGAAGTTTCTGTAAATTCATGCTTTATTGTGCCCCGCCTCTGTGGTATACTAACACAGAATATGACAGAATTTTCGACTGCGAGGGTTACGATATGGACGAACAGAGAAAAAACGGACTGACCGCCGAGGCCGACGGCATCATCGAGGGACGCAACGCCGTCATCGAGGCCCTGCGGGCGGGGGAGAACATTGACAAAATTTACCTCCAGAAGGGGGAGACGGACAAGACGCTGGGGCACATCGCCTCCAAGGCCCGGGCGGCGGGCGTCGTGGTGGTGGAGGCCGACAAGCGGAAGCTGGACGGCATGAGCCGCACCCACGCCCACCAGGGCGTCATCGCCCTGGCGGCGGTGCGGGAGTACGTCAGCGTGGAGAGCATCCTCCAGGCCGCCGCCGACAAGGGGGAGAACCCCCTGCTGGTCATCTGCGACGAAATTTCCGACCCCCACAACCTGGGCGCCATCATCCGCACCGCCGAGTGCGCCGGGGCCCACGGGGTCGTCATCCCCAAGCGCCGCAGCGCGGGCCTCACCGCTGTGGTGGCGAAGACCTCCGCGGGAGCGGTGGCCCACGTGCCCGTGGCCCGGGTGCCCAACATCCCCGCCCTGCTGAAGGACCTGAAAAAGCAGGGCGTGTGGGTCTTCGGCACGGCGGCGGACGGCACCACGAACCTGTATGACGCCGACCTGAAAGGCCCCGCCGCTATCGTCATCGGCAGCGAGGGCGAGGGCATGACCCGGCTGGCGGCGGAGAACTGCGATTTCCTGGTGAGCATCCCCATGCGGGGAAAGCTGAACTCTCTGAATGCCTCCGCCGCGGCTGCGATCCTGCTGTACGAGGCGGTCCGGCAGCGTGGATAAGCGGGGGAGCGTGTCATGGCTGACAAAAAAGACGACCTGCGGCTGGACGACACCCTGCTGACCGACGTGCCGCCGGAGGGGGAGGACTACTCCCTGGAGGAGATCCTGGCGGAGTTCGGCGACCGGCGGGAGCCGAAGCTCCTGACTGAGGAGCCAAAACCAGAGCCAAAGCCGGAACCAAAACCGGACCCCGCACCGGACCCCGCCCTGGCGGCGGAGCAGGCCCGGCAGGAGGCCCGGGACAAGCTGCTGGCCCAGGCGGTGGACCTGGAGAAGCTGGAAAAAGATCTGCCCAGGGCGCCCCGGCCCGTCTCCCTGGAGGAAGTGGTGGGCAGTACCGTGGATGCGGTGATGGAGGACAGCCGCGAGCCGATCATGAAGCCGAAGCGGGGGCTGTTCTCCCGGCGGCCCCTGGAGGAGACGGAGACGCTGTACGGTCCGCCGGAGCCGGAACCGGAGCCTGACCCGGAGCCCATCGGCCCGGAGGAGGACCTGTGCAACGCGGCGGCGGACTGGCGGGAGCGGTATCAGAGGACCCGGGGCACCCTGGTCCCGGCGCTGCTCATCGGCCTGGTGCCTACGCTTCTGGCGGCGGTGGAGCAATACGGCATTACCGTGCCCGTGTGGAGCGGGGACATCCGCTTTCAGAGCATCGTGGTGCTGACCTGCCTGGCACTGAATATCCTGCTGTGCCGGAGCGTGTTCAAAAAGGGCTTTTTGATGGCGGCCCGGAAGCGGTGCGTCAGCGAGCTTCTGATTTCCATCTCCGCCCTGGCGGCGGCGGCGGACTGCGCCGCCTGCCTGCTTGTGCCGGAGCGGACGGCGGTGCCGCCCTACGGCGGCGCGGCCTGTCTGGCCCTGGTGTTCGCCCAGTGGGGCGTCAGCCGCCAGTGCCGGGGCATGTACGATATGTTCCGGGCGGCGTCTCTGGACGACGAGCCGCCCTATCTGGTGACGGACACCGACCGGGGCGCCTGCAAGCAGCGGGGGAGCGTGCCGGGGTTCTACACCACCGCCATGAAGGACGACGCGGCCACCCTCTGGCAGACGGCGTTTCTGCCGCTGGTGCTGGTGGGCACCGTGGTGTTCGCGGGCCTCAGCTCATTGGGCCAGGGGCGGGGAAACGATTTCCTGCTGAACTGGTCCGCTATCCTGGCGGCGGGGGGCACCTTCGCCCTGCCCCTTTGCTGGTCCCTGTCCTGGTCCCGGCTGTCCCGCCACCTGCAGCAGACTGGCTGCGCCGTGGCGGGCTGGGCCGGCGCGGAGAAGATCAGCCGCCGCCGGACTATGATCGTGACGGACGGCGACCTGTTCCCGCCGGGGACCCTGCGGCTCAACGGCGAACGGTTCTACGGCGAGGAGCGGCGAAAGGCGGTGGCCTACGCCGCCGCCATGGCCCGGAGCGCCGGCAGCGGCCTGGAGCGGCTGTTCAGCTCCCTGCTGCGGGAGGAGAACGGCCGGCATGAGACCGCCGACGACTTCAGCTTCTTCGAGGAGGGCGGCTGGTCCGCGGCCATCCACGGGGAGTCCGTGCTGATGGGCACCGCCTCCTTCATGCGGAAGATGAACGTGCGGCTGCCGGGGGATGTCAACCTGAAAACCGGCGTGTTCCTGGCGGTGGACCGCCAGCTCATCGCCATTTTCGCGGTGAAGTACGAGCCGGCGGAGAACGTGGACTACGCCCTGCGGATGATGCGGCGCAGCCATATCACCCCCATTCTGGCGGCCCGGGACCCCAACATCACCCCGGCGCTTTTGAAGCGCAAGTTCCACAAGGGCGTGAAGGTGGAGTACCCCGACCTCACCAGCCGGGTGGCCCTCAGCGAGGCGGAGAACGACCGGGACCTGCCCCGGGCGCTGCTGTTCCGGGAGGGCCTGCTGCCCTACGCCGAGACGGTGACGGGCAGCCGGAAGCTGTGCAGGTCCGTCCATCTGGCGGCGGTGCTGGGCATCCTGGGGAGCGCGGCGGGGACGCTGCTGGCGTTCTACCTGGTGTTCCTGGGGTCCTACGAGCTGCTGACGCCGCTGTCGCTGGTGGTGTTTCTGCTGCTGTGGCTGGTGCCGGTGCTGCTGGTTTAAAGAAAAAGAGGAGGGATGGACATGCATCTCTCCTCTTTTTTTGCTTTCCTTGCCAAAAATTTGGGGCTTTTTTTCTCTCTCCTGCCCAAAATGTTGAACCTGCCAAAATTTATGTTGTATTGGGCCGGGGAACGTTGTATAATTTCTACATTAGGGCTGGCGGCGCCGGCGGCGCCGCCGCGGACCACAGCACAACATAAGGAGTGGAATGAACAATGAGCTATT
>SFVC01000039.1 GCA_004560375.1 bacterium | reverse complement strand
AAAGACGTGCAGAAGCTGCGCGAGATGACCGGCGTTGGCATGATGGACTGCAAGAAGGCCCTCACCGAGAGCGACGGCGACTTTGATAAGGCTATCGAGTGGCTGCGGGAGAAGGGCCTGGCCGCCTCCCAAAAGAAGGCCGGCCGCATCGCCGCCGAGGGGATGGCCTACGCCGCCGTGATTGACGGCGTGGGCGTGGTGGTCGAGGTCAATGCCGAGACCGACTTCGTGGCCAAGAACGAGAAGTTTGTGGACTTCGTGAAGGGCGTGGCCTCCACCGTGGCCGCCTGCGCCCCCGCTGATCTGGACGCCCTGATGGAGTGCAAGTACAACGGCACCGATCTGACCGTGGCCCAGCAGCAGCAGGAGATGGTGCTGGTCATCGGTGAGAACATCAAGGTGCGCCGGTTCCACCGCTTTGCGGACGGCGTGTCCGTGCCCTATATCCACGCCGGCGGCAAGATCGGCGTGCTGGTGAACCTGGCCGTGGAGGGCGGCGTCGACGCCACCGAGATCGGCAAGGATCTGGCCATGCAGATCGCCGCCCTGAACCCCCGCTTCCTGGACAAGTCCCAGGTCACTCAGGACGTGCTGGACGAGGAGAAGAAGATCCTGCTGGCCCAGATGGACAACGATCCCAAGATGGCCTCCAAGCCCGCCCAGGTGAAGGACAAGATCGTGGTGGGCAAGCTCAACAAGTTCTACGCCGAGAACTGCCTGCTCCAGCAGGCCTTCGTAAAGGACGGCGAGGTCACCGTGGAGCAGTATGTGGCCGCCGCCGCCAAGAAGCTGGGCGGCTCCGTCACCCTGAAGGACGCCGTGCGCTTCGAGAAGGGCGAGGGCATTGAGAAAAAGCAGGAGAATTTCGCCGAGGAGATCGCGAAGCTGGCGAAGTGAGCCCGTTTGTCCCGCAGCCTGCGATTGCAGGTGCAGCGCGGCCCAAATATCAGAAGAAAAGGCTCAGGAGTTTTTCTCCTGGGCCTTTTTTTGCCCGAGAGGCCCCTGCCCTCTCTTCCCTTCCCCTCTGCCGAATCCTCCCATGTCCACCCCAGGGCTCTGCCGCACGGCATCGCCGGAAGATGCCCGGTTACAGGTTTCTTCCAAATCCTGCCCACAAAAACCTTGTCATTTCGCCGGATATGTTGTATAATGTGTAAAGAGATTGTCAATTTCCGGCTGACACTTGATTCAAAGCTCGATCTAAACTATTCACTGGAAGAAAAGGAGGCGGGAGGAGAACCATGGATTCGGAAAACGTCATTGAAATGCTGCACATCACCAAGGAATTCCCCGGCATCATTGCCAACGACGACATCACGCTCCAGCTGCGGCGGGGGGAGATCCACGCCCTGCTGGGGGAGAACGGCGCGGGCAAATCCACGCTGATGAGCGTGCTGTTCGGCCTGTACCAGCCGGAGAAGGGCGTCATCAAGAAAAACGGCGAGGTCGTGCAGATCAACGACCCCAACGACGCCACGGCCCTGGGCATCGGCATGGTGCACCAGCACTTCAAACTCATTGAAGTGTTTACCGTGCTGGACAACATCATCTTGGGCGCGGAGACTACCAAGGCGGGGTTCCTTCAGAAAAAGGAGGCCCGGGCCAAAGTGGAGGCCCTGTCCGAGCGGTACGGGCTGAAGGTGGATCTGGACGCCAAGGTGGAGGACATCACCGTGGGGATGCAGCAGCGGGTGGAGATCCTGAAGATGCTGTATCGGGATAACGAGATCCTCATCTTCGACGAACCCACCGCCGTCCTCACCCCCCAGGAGATCGACGAACTGATGGCCACCATGAAGGAGTTCGCCAAGGAGGGCAAGTCCATCCTGTTCATCTCCCACAAGCTCAACGAGATCATGTCGGTGTCCGACCGGGTGACGGTGCTGCGTAAGGGCAAGTACATCGGCACCGTGGACACCAAGGATACGGACAAGCAATCCCTGTCCGACATGATGGTGGGCCGCTCCGTCCAGCTGGAGGTGCACAAGGATCCTGCCCAGCCTGGGGAGGCGGTGCTGTCTCTCCGGGACTTCTGCGTGCCCTCCAGGGCCCACAAGCGCAACGCGGTGGATCATGTGAGCTTCGATGTGCGGGCGGGAGAAATCCTGTGCATCGCCGGCATCGACGGCAACGGCCAGACCGAGCTGGTTTACGGTCTGACAGGGCTGGAAAAGAGCTCCGGCGGCACCGCCACCCTGTGCGGGGAGGACATCTCCCACGCCTCCATCCGCCACCGTGGAAAGAACATGAGCCACATCCCCGAGGATCGGCACAAGCACGGCCTGGTGCTGGACTTCACCCTGGAGCAGAACATGGTGCTCCAGCGTTACCAGGAAAAGCGATTCCAGACCAAGGGCTTCATCAACCGGGGCGCGGTGCGGGAGTACGCCGAGCAGCTCATCGCCCAGTACGATGTGCGCTCCGGCCAGGGGCCGGTGACGGTGGCCCGCTCCATGTCCGGCGGCAACCAGCAGAAGGCCATCATCGCCCGGGAGCTGGATCGGGAAAAGCCGTTGATCGTGGCCGTCCAGCCCACCCGGGGCCTGGACGTGGGCGCCATTGAGTACATCCACAGCCAACTGGTGGCGGAGCGGGACAAGGGCCGCGCCGTGCTGCTGGTGAGCCTGGAACTGGACGAGGTGATGAACCTGTCCGACCGGATCCTGGTGATGTATGAGGGCGAGATCGTAGGCGAGTTCGATCCCAAGCAGACCGACGTGCAGGAGCTGGGCCTCTACATGGCCGGAGCTAAGCGGGCGCAGGAGAAGGGAGGCAGGCCGGCATGAAGGAAAATTGGCGTCAGCTGATAAAAAAGGACGGGGCCAAGACGGTGGCGGCCTCCGTGATCTCCATCCTCATCGGCCTGCTGGTGGGTTGCATCATCGTGATCATCACCGGCCTGACCAGCGGCAATATGGACGGCGGCAGCGTGTGGGACGGCGTGCGGCTGGTGCTGGGCGGCATTCTCAGCACCGGGCGGGACGCCTCGGGCAGCCTCACCTTTGGCTTCAACCCCACCAACGTGGGCAATATGCTGTTCCGGGCCACCCCGCTCATCCTCACCGGACTGTCGGTGGCGGTGGCCTTCAAGACCGGCCTGTTCAACATTGGCGCCCCGGGGCAGTACCTCATGGGCACCGCCGCCACCCTGATCACCGCGCTGAGCATCCCCACATCCGTGGTGCCCGCCCCCATCGTGTGGCTGCTGGCCTTCCTGGCGGGCGTTCTGGCGGGGGCGCTGTGGGGGGCCATCCCCGGGCTGGTGAAGGCTTTGCTCAACATCAACGAGGTGCTGGCCTGCATCATGACCAACTGGATCGCCGCCAACCTGGTGACCTGGATCTTTGACGGCAGCGTCTGGCGCAACCTGGAGGAGTACGGCAAGACCAACTACATCTACAAAACCACCTTTAACGGGGTGGAGACCGCCCGAGCGGGGCTGGACGTCCTGTTCCCCGGCTCCCAGGTGAACTGGGGCTTCGGCGTCGCGGTTGTCATCGCCATCCTGGTGTATGTGTTCATGACCAAGACCACCATGGGCTACGAGCTGATGGCCTGCGGCAGCAACCGCCACGCCGCCCGGTACGCCGGCGTCAGCGACAAACGGAATATCGTGCTGTCCATGGCCATCGCCGGGGCTCTTTCCGGGGCGGCGGCGGCGCTGTACTACCTGTCCGGCAACACGGAGTTCTATTGGCAGACCTATCAGTCCCTGCCCGCCACCGGCTTTAACGGCATCCCGGTGGCCCTGCTGGCGGCCAGCAATCCCATCGGCGTGATCTTCACCGGCTGCTTTATGTCCATGCTGAACATCGTGGGCCAGCAGATCACCAGCCTCACCGCCTTTAACGAGTACATCACCGACGTAATCATCGCCACCATCGTGTACCTGAGCGCCTTCTCCCTGGTGATCAAAATGTGGATCAGCGGCAGGAAGAAGCGCAAAGAGCAGCCGGCTCCTGTCCCCGCGGCCTCCGCCGCGGACGGCAAAGCGGAGAAAGGAGGGGAAGACGCATGACATTCCTGATTCAGCAAACGTTGATCTATGCGGTTCCCCTGATGATTGTGGCGCTGGCCGGCGTATTCGCTGAGCGCAGCGGCATCATCAACCTGGCGCTGGAGGGCATTATGATCTTCGGCGCCTTCATCGGGGTGCTCTTCGTCCAGATCATGCAGCAGACCGGCGCCTTTGACGGCGCCAAGGCCAGCGGAAACTGGGCTGCCCTCCAGGGGCTCATGCTGCTGACCATGCTGGTGACGGCGGCGGCGGGGGCGCTGTTCTCCCTGCTGTTGTCCTTCGCCTCGGTGAATCTGCGGGCGGATCAGACCATCGGCGGCACGGCGTTGAACCTGCTGGCCCCTGCCCTGGTGCTGTTCTTCATCCGGATCATCGCCAACCAGAACACTTTGAGCATCGACGGCGATGCCGCCAGCTGGTTCATGCTGCGTAAGTCGGATCTGGGCTTCGGCCGAAACGACGATCTGGGCTTTTTGGGCGAGACCTTCCTCCACCGGATCTATCCGGCCACCTATGTGTGCATCCTGCTGTTCGTGCTGCTGTCCATCATCCTCTATAAGACGAAATTTGGCCTGCGGCTGCGCTCCTGCGGCGAGAATCCTCAGGCCGCGGACTCCTTGGGCATCAACGTCTACAAGATGCGGTACGCCGGCACCTCCATCTCCGGAGCGCTGGCGGGCATCGGCGGCTTTGTCTACGCCCTGACTACCGCCAACTGTTCCTCCACCGGCGAGGTGGCCGGTTTCGGCTTCCTGGCCCTGGCCGTCATGATCTTCGGCAACTGGAAGCCGCTGAACATCGCGGGGGCGGCCCTGTTGTTCGGTCTGTTCAAGTGCGTAGCGGCCTCCTATACCTCCATCGACCTCAACGGCGACGGGGTGTATCTGCTGGCGGAGCTCCCCATCAGTTCCCACCTCTACCGGATGCTGCCCTACCTCATCACCCTGATTGTGCTGGCTTTTACCTCCAAAAAATCCCGGGCCCCCAAGGCGGAGGGCATTCCCTACGACAAGGGTCAACGGTAAACCGTCCATCCGGAATCCGACGAAATACAAACAAGGCCCGGACTGCCGCAATATTGCGGCAGTCCGGGCCTTGTTTGCCCGTTCAGAAAAAATTTACCCAGGATTGGAAAGTTATAGGTGTCAAACGCCCCAGGATGATGTATAATAGAGAATTAAGACAGCCTCCGCGCCTCCGGCGCGGAACTCAACCGAGGAGGAAAGCCATGGAACAGCAATGGAAACAGCTGGCGGAGGGCGTGGAACTGCTGGTGAACCGGACGGACAAGTTCAAAACCAGCCTGCTCAGCGCGACCCTCACCGTCCCCCTGCGCCGGGAGGACGCCACCGCCGGGGCGCTGATCCCCGAGGTACTCTACCGGGGCAGCCGTCACTACCCGGACATGGAACAGCTGTCCGCCGCTACCGACGGGCTGTACGGCGCGTCCCTGGGCCCCTCGGTGCGCCAGCGCGGGGAGAGTCAGTGCGTCAGCTTTTTGTGCAGCGTCATCGACGACCGCTACGCCCTGGACGGCGCGGCGGTGCTGGAGCCCGCCGCCGCCCTCATGGGGGAGGTACTGCTGGATCCGGCGGTGGAACACGGCGTGTTCCGGACGGACTACGTGAAAAGCGAGGGTGCCAATCTGGCCGACCGCATCCGGGCCCGGGTGAACGACAAGCGGAGCTGGTCCATCTTCCGGCTGATTCAGGAGATGTGCAGCCAGGAAGCCTATGCGGTGGATAAGCTTGGGGACGCGGAGGAGGCCCTGTCCACCACCCCGGAGGGGCTGTGGGCGGACTACCAGGCCCTGCTGGGCCGGGCCAAGGTCACCTTCTACTACGGCGGCTCCGCCCGCCCGGAGCGGGTGGAGGAGACGGTACGCCAGGCCTTCGCCCCCCTGATCTCCGGGCGCCACGCCCCGGTGGAGTGCGCCGTTCCGGCCCAGCCCCAGGGCCCGGTTCGCACCGTCACAGATGAACTGGACGTGACCCAGGGCAAGCTGGCCATGGGCTTCCGCACCGGCGGGGTGACGATGGACAGCCCGGACTACCCCGCCCTGCTGGTGTGCAACGCCCTGTACGGCGGCAGCGCCAACTCCCGTCTGTTTCTGAACGTCCGGGAGAAGCTGAGCCTGTGCTACTACGCCTCCTCCCTCATCGACAAGCTGAAGGGGCTGCTGGTGGTGTCCTCCGGGGTGGAGTTTGGCAACTTTGACCGGGCCCAGGAAGCCATTCTCGCCCAGCTGGACGAGCTGCGGGCGGGTCGGTTCACCGACGACGAGCGCAACGCCGCCATCCGTACGGTGGTGAACAGCCTCCGGAGCCGGCTGGACAGCCAGGGGCAGATGGAGGACGACTGCGTCACCAGGCTGGTGTACGGCGTACAGCCGGACCACGGCGGGGCGCTGATCCAGTCCGTGGAGCGGGTGACGGCAGAGGATATCGCCCGGGCCGCCCGGCGGATCCAGCTGGACACGGTATACCGCCTGACGGGAAAGGAGGGCGCGATCCATGGTTGAGCGCAATTATCCCGCCCTGCGGGAGACAATTTGGCACGGTGTCCTGCCCAACGGGCTGAACGTGTATGTGGACAGACGGCCTGAGTACGGCAAGCAGTTCGCCTTTTTTGCCACCCGTTACGGCGGCATGAATCTGCGCTTCCGGGGGGAGGACGGCGAGTGGGTGGACACGCCCCAGGGGGTGGCCCACTTCCTGGAGCACAAGATGTTCGACACCCAGGACGGCAACGCCCTCCAGCGCATGGCCGCCCAGGGGGTGGATCCCAACGCCTACACCACCCCCTCCATGACGGGCTATTTCTTCGAGGGCGTCCAGGGCTTTGAGGACAATCTGCGTACCCTGCTGTCCTTCGTGTCCCAACCCTGGTTCACCGACGAGAGCGTGGCCAAGGAACAGGGCATCATCGGCCAGGAAATCCGGATGTGCGAGGACGACCCCGGTCACGAGGTCTATTACCAGCTCATGGAGGCCATGTACGCCAAACACCCCGTCCGCGTCCGGGTGGCGGGGACGGTGGAGTCCATCGCCGACATCACGGCGGACACCCTCTATCAGTGCCACCGGGCCTTCTACCGGCCGGGGAACATGGTGCTGTGCGCCGCGGGGGACGTGGATCCGGAGCGGGTGGCCGCCATCGCTGGGGAGGTTCTGGGGCAGGAGCCTTCTGCCGCCGTCCCCTCCAGCCACGGCGAGGGGGAGCCCACCGGGGTGGTGCGGCGGCACGCCCAGCGGGCCATGCCCGTGTCCATGCCCCTGTTCGAGCTGGGCTTCAAGGGCAGCCCCGCCCCCAAGGGGGCGGGCCTGCGCCAGCGGCTGGTGGCGGAGCTGGCCTGCGACGTGCTGTTCAGCTCCTCCGCCCCACTGTACAGCCGGCTCTATGAGCAGGGGCTGATCAACGGCAGCTTTGACAGCAGCTACGACGAGCTGCCCGGCTGCGCCTGCCTCATCGCCGGCGGGGAGAGCCGGGATCCACAGCAGGTGCTGGACGAGGTGCTGAAGGAGGCCGCCCGCCTGGCCCGGGAGGGCATCGATCGGTCGCTGTGGGATCGGCTGAAAAAGGCGGCCTACGGCTCTATGGTGCGGCGGCTCAATTCCCTGGACGACACCTGCTTTGAGCTGGCCCAGGCCCATTTTGACGGCGAGGACTACCTCAGCTTCCCCCAGGTGTTCCAGAGCATCGAGCGCTCGGACGGCGAGGAGCTGATCCGATCCTGGTGCACCGAGGACAGGGCGGCGCTGTCCGTGATCCGCCCTTTGGACTGACCCACTACAGAAAAAGAGGAATGACCAAATGATCAACACGGTAAGTTTTCCCGGCCTGGGGCTGGAATTCGAGCTGAACCGGGTGGCCTTCTCGGTGTTTGGCCACAACATCTACTGGTACGGGGTGATCATCGCCGCAGGCTTCCTGCTGGCGGTGGCCTTCGGGCTGTGGAAGGCCCCCAGGTTCGGGTTGGATCCCGATACCATTGTGGACGCCATCTTCTATGTGGTGCCCTCCGCCATCATCGGGGCCCGGCTGTACTACGTGATCTTCAACCCGTCCGTGTGCTATAACGCCGACGGCTCCTTCAGCCTCCTGCGGGCCATTGCCTTCTGGGACGGTGGGCTGGCTATCTACGGTGGGGTCATCGCCACGGTGATCTCCGCCCTGATCTTCTGTAAGGTGCGGAAGGTGGACTTCTGGAGCGGCATGGACATCACCTCCTACGGCCTGCTTATCGGCCAGCTCATCGGCCGGTGGGGGAACTTTGTCAATGTGGAAGCCTATGGCAGCGTCACCGGCCTGCCCTGGCGTATGTGCTCCGAGTCTATCGCCAACGAGCTGTGGAGCAAGGGGCTGCTGGACAGTCAGGAAGCATACCAGAGCATTCTGGACGGCACTTTGGGCGTCCACCCCACGTTTTTGTACGAGTCCCTGTGGAACCTGCTGGGGCTGGTGCTCCTGCTCTTACTGATGAAGAAGGGGCGGAGATTTAACGGGCAGATGTTCCTGAGCTATGTGATCTGGTACGGCCTGGGCCGGGCGGCCATCGAGGGGCTTCGCACCGACAGCCTGTACTTCTTCGGCACCCCCATCCGCTCCTCCCAGATGCTGGGGATTGTGTCGGCGCTGGTGGGGATCGGGCTGTTCGTCCTGCGGCTGAAAACCGCGGGCCCTGCCTCCCCTCCCCTGACAAAGGGCGCCAAGCCCGCGGCGGAGGAGGCGGAGATCCCCACCCCTTCCCCCGCTCCCTCGGAACAGATCCCGGCGGAGCCCGCCCCGGTGGACACGGCGGACAATGCCCCGGCTGAGACAGCGGAACCCCCCGCGGCCGCGGAGGAGACAAGTAAGGAGGAGACAAACAATGGCGGCGAAAATCATTGACGGCAAGGCCCTGGCGGCCAAGGTGAAGGACAGCGTCCGGCAGGAGGCGGCCCAGCTGCCCCGGAAGCCGGGGCTGGCGGTGGTGCTGGTGGGGGACGACCCCGCCTCCCGGGTCTATGTGAACGGGAAAAAGCGGGACTGTGAGGAGTGCGGCTTCTACAGCGAGGAGTACGCCCTGCCCGCCCAAACCACCCAGCGGCAGCTTTTGGAGCTGGTGGCGGAGCTCAACGGCAGGCAGGACATCGACGGCATCCTGGTGCAGCTCCCCCTGCCCCAGGGCCTGGACGAGCGGGAGGTGCTGCTGGCCATCCACCCGGACAAGGACGTGGACTGCTTCCACCCCTTCAATGTGGGCCGGCTCACCATCGGCGACCCGGTGTTCCAGCCCTGCACCCCCGGCGGCGTGATGGAGATGCTGCGGGAGTACCACATCGACCCGGCGGGCAAGCGGTGCGTGGTGCTGGGCCGCTCCAACATCGTGGGCAAGCCCATGGCCCTGCTGCTGCTCCACGCCCACGGCACGGTGACGGTGTGCCACTCCAGAACGCCGGACATGGCGGCCATAGCGGCGTCCGCGGACATCCTGGTGTCCGCCGTGGGCAAGACGGGGCTGGTCACCGCCGACATGGTGAAGGAGGGCGCGGTGGTCATCGACGTGGCCATGAACCGCAACGAGGCGGGCAAGCTGTGCGGCGACGTGTGCTACGCCGAGGCGGCGGAGAAGGCGTCCTACATCACCCCGGTGCCCGGGGGCGTGGGCCCCATGACCCGGGCCATGCTCATGAAAAATACCCTGACGGCGGCAAGGCTGCATCAGGGGGTATAACGACGTTCCGACGGAGCGGGCGGCGGGTGCCGTCCGCTCCCCTTTTTCCAGAAAATTTCTCTGCCCGTCAACAATTTGCCCCCACCGATTGTGTAATAGACAGAAGGACGAGAGGAAGTGATCCCCGTGACGCGGTGCGTGTTGTCAAAAGAAGAGCTGACCGACCTCTACCGGCGGCGCTTCGGCATGGTCTACCAGATCTGCCTGGTGCTGATGAAAAACGTGCCCGACGCGGAGGACGCCGCCCAGACCGTCTTTCGCAAGACCATGGAGCGGGCCGAACCCTTCCGTGATCCGGAGCACGAGAAGGCGTGGCTCATCGTCACCGCCCGAAACGAGTGCAGAAACCAGCTCAAGCACTGGTGGCGCACCCGGCGGGCGGGCGAGGAGGCGCTGGAGTCCCTGGCCTGGGAGGATCCCCGGGACGGGGAGGTGTGGGAACAGGTGGCGGCGCTGCCTAAGCCCTACCGGCTGGCGCTCTATCTCTACTACTACCAGGGCTATACCGCGGGGGAGATCGCGCAGATGCTGGGGGAAAACCCCTCCACCATCCGCTCCCGGCTGGCCCAGGCCCGAAAGAAGCTGAAACTGAAGCTGGAGGAGGCGGGTTTATGGACAAGAATGAATTAAACCGAATGTTTGACGGACTGAGCCCGGATCCCGCGCGGGAGAAGGAGCTGCTGCGCCAGCTCCTCCAGGACGACGTGGGGAGGAAACGACCGATGAAAAACTGGAAACGAGTGGTGATTGGCGCGGCGGCGGCCGCCCTGCTGGTGACGGGGGCCGCGGCGGCCACGGTCACCGGGGTCAGCCAGCGGTTGCTGGCCTATCTCGGCGTGACGCCGGAGGACGCCCAGGCCGCGGAGCTGCTGATCCCCGGCGCCATGGCGGTGGATATCACCAAGGAGGACAACGGGGCCGTGTTCCACGTGTCCCAGGTGCTGCGGGATCGCACCTCCATCATGGTGCTGATCGACTTCACCGCCCCGGAGGGCACCTCCCTGTGGATGGGAGAACGGGACGGCGAGGAGCCGTGGGGCTCAGGCGGCGGCTTTTATGGAGGCGGCGACCACTATTTTATGGATGAGGCCGGGGAGAAAATCGACCTGGGCGTCTATGGCAGCTATATCTACGATTGGGAGTTTTTGGAGGACGATGATCCGGCGGATAACCATGTGTCCGCCATCTTCCTGGTGAAGCTGCCCCAGGGCGGAGTGCTCGATGGGAAGGCGGCCTCCATGCGTCTCCCCGCCGGCCCCTTGTATTACGCAACCGTGAATAAGGAAACTTGGCTTCCCCGC
This sequence comes from bacterium, assembly GCA_004560375.1. Lineage (GTDB taxonomy): Bacteria > Bacillota > Clostridia > Oscillospirales > Oscillospiraceae > Enterenecus. The sequence goes on along the minus strand of SFVC01000039.1, from coordinate 8,439 downwards.
GGGTTTACGCTTTACTCCGGCAATTGGAGCTGTGACGTCCCCCTGCCCCAGAAAGACATTGGCTGGAGCCAGCAGGCGGATACTTTCGTGACCCAGCTGGACGGGGCGGATATCACGTTGAAAGAGGTCTACCTGTCCCCCGTGAACCTGCTGGTCACCTTTGACCGGGAGGGCGGCGAACAGCTCGGCGGCGATGTGGAAGTGCGCTGGTGGTATCTGTTGAATCTCAGCGAGGACGATATCACCATCAAGGACAAGGATGGGAACCTCGTCCCCCTGGCCCCGGCCTATTGGGGCAGCGGGAACATCGGGGAGGAAGCCCTCCTTATGTACCGCCTGGCTGAGGTCACCGACCCGACCCGGCTTCAGGGCGGCAGCGTCACCTTCAACCTGAGCTGCGGCGCCGTCACCCTTCCGCTGGATGATCTGGCCCCGGTGGAGCCGTAACGCCACAGTAAACGAAACAAAGCCCCGTCCCGGATACCGGGACGGGGCTTCACCTATGCCTTAAACTCCGTGTTGGCGTACTTGCACCAGGGGGCGCACACGCACTCGCCGCACTTGGCCTTCCGGGCCGTGCACACCGCCCGGCCGTGGAGCACCAGCCGGTGGCAGAAGTTGTTGGACTCCTCCGGCGGCAGGACGGCCCGGAGCTGCTGCTCCACCTTGGCGGGATCCTTGGTACCGTCGGTCAGGCCCATCCGCCCGGAGATGCGGATGCAGTGGGTGTCCGCCACCACCACTCCGGGGGTGTTGTGCACGTCCCCTAAAATCAGGTTGGCCGTCTTGCGGCCCACCCCGGGCAGGCGGAGCAGATCCTCCATGGTACCCGGCACTTTGCCGCCGTACTCATTCAGCAGCATCTGGGCGCACAGCACCAGATCCTTACTCTTGGCCCGGAAGAAACCGCAGGAGTGGATGTACTCGCCCACCTCCTCGATGTCCGCTTCCGCGAAGCTCTTTAGGGTGGGGAATCGCTCAAAGAGGGCGGGTGTGACCATGTTCACCCGCTCATCGGTGCACTGGGCGGACAGCCGCACGGCGAACAGCAGCTCGTAATCCTTTTTGTATTGCAGGGAGCAGATCCCGTCCGGGTACAGCTCCTTCAGGGCGTTGACAATGGCGATCACGTTTTTCTGTTCCACAAAACTCACCTCACTGGATAGGATACCATAAAAACCGGCAAAAAGCGAGACTGTTTTTTCAGGAGGTCACAGTTGTGCTTTTCCGGAAAAGATTGTATAATATCGGAAAGCGCCGCATAGACGGCGCACAGCTATGGCATCATGGTGGAGATTATAATCTGGAAAGGCGGAAACACAACATGGTTTTAGAGTATATGGACTTTGTGTCTAAACAGGATCCGGAGCTGGGCGCGGCCATCCGGGCGGAGTACCAGCGCCAGTGCGACAACATCGAGCTCATCGCGTCGGAGAACATCGTGTCCGAGGCCGTGCTGGCCGCCGCGGGCAGCGTACTCACCAATAAATACGCCGAGGGCTACCCCGGTAAGCGGTACTACGGCGGCTGCCAGTGCGTGGACGTGGCGGAGAACCTGGCCATCGAGCGGGCCTGCAAGCTGTTCGGCGCGAAATTCGCCAACGTCCAGCCCCACTCCGGCGCCCAGGCCAACTACGCGGTCTATATGGCCCTGTGCCAGCCCGGGGACACCGTGCTGGGCATGAATCTCGATCACGGCGGGCACCTCACCCATGGCAGCCCGGTGAACTTCTCCGGCAAGTACTTCAAAATGGTGTCCTACGGCGTGAACGAGGAGACGGGCGTCATCGACTATGACGAGGTGGCCCGGATCGCCCACGAGTGCAAGCCCAGGATGATCATCGCCGGCGCCTCCGCCTATCCCCGGGTAATCGACTTTAAGCGGTTCCGTGAGATCGCCGACGAGGTGGAGGCCTACCTGTGGGTGGACATGGCCCACATCGCCGGGCTGGTGGCGGCGGGTCTGCACCCCTCCCCCATCCCCTACGCCCACGTCACCTCCACCACCACCCACAAGACCCTCCGGGGCCCCCGGGGTGGAATGCTGCTCACCAACGACGAGGAGCTGGCCAAGAAGCTGAACTCCGCCATCTTCCCCGGCTCCCAGGGCGGCCCGCTGATGCACGTCATCGCCGCCAAGGCGGTGGCCCTGGGCGAGGCGCTGCGCCCCGAGTTCAAGGCCTATCAGCAGCAGGTGGTGAAGAACTCCGCCGCCCTGGCCCAGGGGCTGGTGAAGCGGGGCATGAACCTGGTGTCCGGCGGCACGGACAACCACCTGTCCCTCATCGACCTGCGGAACCTGGGCGAGCTCACCGGCAAGGAGCTGGAGCGCCGTCTGGACGAGGTTCGCATCACCGCCAACAAGAACAAGGTGCCCGGCGACCCCCGCTCCCCCTTCCAGACCAGCGGCCTGCGGGTGGGCAGCCCCGCCGTCACCAGCCGCGGCTTTGTGGAGGCGGACATGGATCAGGTGGCGGAGTATATCGCCCTGGCGGCCACCGACTTTGAGGCCAAGGCGGAGGAGATTCGCGCCGGCGTGGCGGAACTGACGGCCAAGTATCCCATTTACCGTTGAGCAAAGACAGATCAGAAAAGAGGAGCTTGGGATGAGGCTCAATTTTAAACAGCGGTTTTTCTCCTGGCTGGACAGCTACGACATCTACGACGAGGACGGCACCACCGTATTCACCGTGGAGGGCAAGCTGAGCTGGGGCCACTGCCTGCACATCAACGACGCCTGTGGCAACCACATCGGCACCCTTCAGGAGAAGGTCTTCACTTTCCTGCCCCAGTTTGAGATCTATATCCAGGATCAGTATGTGGGCTGCATCAAGAAGGAGTTCTCCTTTTTCAAGCCCCAGTTCACCATCGACTTCAACGGCTGGCAGGTGGACGGGGCCTGGATGGAGTGGGACTACGCCATCTGGGACGGGCAGCGGCAGGTGGCCTCCATCTCCAAGGAGCTGTTTCACCTGACCGACACCTATCTCATCGACGTGGCCGACCCCGGGGACGCGCTGGGGGCGCTGCTGGTGGTGCTGGCCATCGACGCGGAGAAGTGCTCCCGGAGCTGAGAACATGGACGATCTTCAGAGTATCCCTGGCGTGGGCAAGAACATGGCCGCCCACCTGAACGCCCTGGGCATTGAGCGGGTGGACGACCTGAAGGGTAAGGATCCGGAGGCGCTGTACCGGCAGGAATGTCTGATGCGGGGCTGCGCGGTGGATCGCTGTGTGCTGTATGTCTACCGTCTCGCGGTGGCCTGGGCGGAGGGCTGGATCGAAACCCCGGAGCAGCGCAACTGGTGGAGCTGGAAGGACGGTTGAGCGTTAAGGAAGCCCCGGCAGACGGTTCTGCCGGAGCTTCGGTGCAAGCAGGCCGTTATTCCCAATACTCTACGTACTCGAAGGCGCCGATGGCCTGACAGGTGTCGCACACATCGGGGCGCTCGTCAAAAATCGCGCCGCAGAACTGGCAGCGGTAACCGCTTTTCTTCTGCTTCGGGGCAGGGGTCTCAGCCTGGGGGCCGCTCAGCTTGGACAGGAGGGTGAGAAACTCCTTCTCATGGCCGCGCTCAATGGCGGCTACCCGCATAAACATGGCGGCCAAATCCTCCAGCCCCTCCTCCCGGGCCTGACGGGCAAACTCAGGATACATCCTGAACCACTCGTCGTACTCCCCCTGGGCGGCCTGCATCAGACACTCCTTGGTGTCCGCCGGCGTGCCGAACAGCTGCTCAAACCACAGCCGGGCGTGCATCATCTCGTTTTTCGCCATCCGCTCAAAGGCGGCGGCGATCTCCTCGTTCCCATTGATTCGGGCAACCTGCGCGAAATAAGTATATTTATTTCTGGCGATGGATTCTCCGGCCAGAGCCTTCTGAAGATTTTCTGCGGTCTTGGTGTTTTTTAGATCCATGGGTTTTTCCTCCTGTGAGTGATTTCCAACAGGGTAGCACAAACCCTGGAAAAAGTCAACAGGAATTATTCCGCCCCAGCGGAACGGACGGGCCTGCCTTGCGGAGCTGGGAATCCTATGCTATAATCACATACGCACGATTGGAGAGGAGGGAGCCCTATGTACCAGCCCCTGGCGGATCGCATCCGCCCCCAAACCCTGGACGAAGTGCTGGGGCAGAGCCATATTCTGGGGCAGGACGGCCTGCTGCGCCGGGTGATCGACAGCGGTAAGATCCCCAACATGGTGTTCTACGGCCCCTCCGGCACAGGAAAAACCACTGTGGCCAACATCATTGCCCAGCGGTCGGGCCGCACCCTGCGCCGGCTCAACGCCACCACCGCCTCCCTGGCAGACATCCGGGACGTGATGGATCAGGTGGGCACCCTGCTGGCCCCCAACGGGGTGCTGCTTTACCTGGACGAGATCCAGTACTTCAACAAGAAGCAGCAGCAGTCCCTGCTGGAATTCATTGAGAACGGGAAGATCACCCTCATCGCCTCCACCACGGAGAATCCCTACTTCACCATCTTCAACGCCATCCTGTCCCGCTCCACGGTCTTTGAGTTCAAGATGCTCACCGCGAACGACTTATTGCCTGCGGTGGACAGGGGAATCGCTTTACAGGCTCAAGAGCTGGGTGTGGAGGTAAGGTGCGAGGACGGGGTGCGGGAGCATCTGGCCGCCTCCTGCGGCGGGGACGTCCGCAAGGCTTTGAATGCCGTGGAGCTGCTGATGACCGCCAGCCGGATTCAGGACGGCGTCCTCACCATCGCCCTGGACGACGCCAAACTGGTGGCACAGCGCTCCGCCATGCGGTACGACCGGGAGGGGGACGACCACTTTGACATCGCCTCCGCCCTGATGAAGTCCCTGCGGGGCTCCGACCCGGACGCGGCGCTGCACTATCTGGCCCGCCTGCTGGAGGCGGGGGATATGATCACCGCCATCCGGCGTCTCCTGTGCTCCGCCAGCGAGGATATCGGCATGGCCTACCCCCAAGCCGCGTCTATCGTCAAGTCCTGCGTGGACAGCGCCCTCCAGCTGGGCCTGCCGGAGGCCCGGCTGCCCCTGGCCCAGGCGGTCATCCTCCTGGCCACCGCCCCCAAGTCCAACAGCGTGCTGGAGGCCATCGACGCCGCCCTGGCTGATGTGCGGGCGGGGCGCACCGGGGACTACCCCCGGCATTTGCAGAACGTCCACGCCGACGGCGCGGGCTTTGAGCGGGAGCAGGGTTACCTCTACCCCCACCAGTTCCCGGGGCACTGGGTGGAGCAGCAGTACCTGCCCGACGCCATTCAGGATCACGTGTACTACCGGTACGGGCCCAACAAGACGGAACAGTCGGCCAAGGCGTATTGGGACAGGATCAAGGGCGGACAGCCGGAAAAGGGGGATGGGTAATATGCCCATGGATATCCACGTCGGCGACATTCTGGAGCTGAAAAAGGCCCACCCCTGCGGCAGCAAGGAGTGGACGGTGCTGCGGGTGGGCATGGACTTCAAGCTGAAGTGCCGGGGCTGCGGTCATGAGGTCATGACCCCCCGGGCTAAGGCGGAGAAGTCCGTCAAAAAAGTGAAGCGGGAGGGCGAAGCCCTATGAACCCATATTGGAGCAGGCGTATCCGGGACATCGTGCCCTACACCCCGGGAGAGCAGCCCAAGGACAAGCAGTTCATCAAGCTGAACACCAACGAGTGCCCCTATCCCCCCTCCCCCGCCGTCCTTTCGGCCATCCGGCAGGCGGCGGGAGACAGCCTGCGCCTCTACCCCGACCCGGAGTGCGCGGATCTGCGCTCCGCCATCGCGGATCGGGAGGGGCTGAGCCCGGATCAGGTGTTCTGCGGCAACGGCTCGGACGAGATCCTGGCCTTCGCCTTCCAGGCGTTTTTCGACCCGGATCGGGAGGTGGTGTTCCCCCGGATCACCTACAGCTTCTACCCCGTTTACACCGATTTCTTCGGCCTGAAGCGGCGGGAGGTTCCCATGAACCCCGACTTCTTGGATCCCATCGAGCTGCTGTGCGGAAACAACGGCGGGGTGGTGCTGGCCAATCCCAACGCCCCCACCGGGATCGCTGTGGGGCTGGACACGGTGGAGAAGCTCCTCCAGGCCAACCCGGACGTGGTGGTGATCGTGGACGAGGCCTACATTGACTTTGGGGCGGACAGCGCCGTGGGGCTCATTGGCCGCTACCCCAACCTGCTGGTGATCCAGACCACCTCCAAGTCCCGGGCGCTGGCGGGCCTGCGAGTGGGCTGGGCCACGGGGGATCCGGGGCTTATCGACGGCCTGCGCTGCGTGCGGGACTCCATCAACTCCTACACCGTTGACCGGCTGGCTCAGGCGGGGGCGGCGGCGGCAGTCCGGGACGAGGCATACTTCCAGTCCATCCGCCGCCGGGTAATGGATACCCGAACCCGGGCGGAGAAAGCCTTAAAGGAAAAAAACTTTACAGTCCTTCCCTCCCAGGCCAACTTTCTGTTTGCCCGCCACCCCGCCCACGGTGGCAAGGAGCTGCTGGACGGCCTGCGGGCCCGGGGGATCCTGGTGCGCTGGTGGCCCATCCCGGAGATCGAACACTGGCTGCGTATCAGCATTGGCACGGATGAAGACATGGCGGCGCTGACAGCGGCGCTGGACGAATTTCTTTAAATAGACGCGCAAGCGCACCCCGGCCTGGAGACAGGCCGGGGCGTTTTTGCGCCCTTGCAGGACAGGGGTATTTTCCGCCGTTCCCTCCCTTTGACTTTTTTTGAGGCAGGGACGGGGCTATAATGGTGGACAGACTTATGAGAGGAGGCCCGCTCCGTGACGGTGGTGTACATAGATCTGCTGTTCCTGCTGAACCTCATTGCCAACTATCTGCTGCTGCTGGCGGCGGGGCGGCTGGCGGGGGCGGCGCTGCGGCGCTGGCGCATTGGCCTGGGGGCGGCCCTGGGGGCGCTGTACGCGGCGCTGATCTTTTTGCCGGGGCTGGGCTGGCTGGCTCTGTGGCCCTGCAAGCTGGCCTCCGGCGCGGCCATGGCCCTCATCGCCTACGGCGGAGAGCGGCGCCTGCTGCGGGTGACGGTGCTTTTTTTCGGCGTTTCGGCGGCCCTGGCCGGGGCGGTGTTGGGGCTGGAGCTGCTGGGCAACCGGTCGCTGACCCTGGCCCATGGGGTGTTCTATTCCAAGCTCGACCTGCGGCTGCTGCTGCTGGTGTTCGTGGCCAGCTATTTTGTGCTGTCCCTGTTCTTCCGCCGGATGGGGCAGCGCGGCGGGCGGGAGCTGGCCCGGCTGGAGGTGGAGCTGGAGTCCGGCCGGCAAGCCCTCACCGCCCTGGTGGACACCGGCCACAGCCTCACCGATCCGGGGGACAACCGCCCCGTGGTGGTGGCGGACGCCCGGGCGCTGGCGGGGCTGTTGCCCGACTGGGCCGATCCCGCTGAGCCCATCCGCTCGGTGGAACGGTGCCACGCCGCCGGAGGGCGGCAGGCCCGGCTCATCCCCTACCGGTCAGTGGGGGTAGAATGCGGGATGCTGCTGGCCCTGCGCGCCCGGGACGTGACGGTGAACGGCAGGCCGCTGGGGCGGCTGCTGGTGGCCCTGTCCCCCACGGCCCTGGATGACGGGGGCGGATATCAGGCTTTAATAGGAGGAATTTGAAATGCTCTTTCTCAATCCCTATCTCCGGCTGTGCCGCCTGCTGGAGCGGCTGGGGATCCCGCTGTACGGCTCCCTCCACTACATCGGGGGCAGCGACACCCTCCCCGCCCCCCTGACCCGGGAGGAGGAGGGCCGCTTGCTGGCCGCCCTGGAAGAGGAAGACGCCAGACCCGAGGCCCGCGCCCGGCTCATTGAGCACAACCTGCGGCTGGTGGTGTACATCGCCCGGCGGTTTGAGAACACCGGGGTGGGCATTGAGGATCTGATCTCCATCGGCACCATCGGGCTGATCAAGGCGGTGGAGACCTACAAGCCCGCCAAAAACATCAAGCTGGCCACCTACGCCTCCCGATGCATCGAGAACGAGATCCTCATGCACCTGCGGAAAAACGCCAACCGCCGGGGGGAGGTGTCCCTGGACGAGCCGCTGAACACCGACTGGGACGGCAATGAGCTGCTGCTGTCCGACGTGCTGGGCACCGAGGGGGACAGCATCGAGAAGCCCATCGAGGACGACGTGGATCGGGATCTGCTGTTCACCGCCGTCAGCCGGCTCTCCCCCCGGGATCGCACCATCATCACCATGCGCTTCGGCCTGGACGGCGGTCAGGAGCGCACCCAGAAGGAGGTGGCCGATCGGCTGGGCATCAGCCAGTCCTACATCTCCCGGCTGGAAAAACGGATCATTGACAAGCTGAAAAAGGAGATCCTGCGGATGATGTAGTCGATCGGTAGTCGGTAGCAGGTCAGTTGCCGACGTAAAACTTATCCGAAACATCAAACTTCCGTAACGCCTTCAAGCTCTTTTTGCCTACTTTTTCTCTCGAGAAAAA
>SFVC01000038.1 GCA_004560375.1 bacterium | reverse complement strand
CAAGTTCGCTCGTCACTACCAGCGGCACTCTCCCCCAATTGAAAATTTAGTGTGGAAATCTCCAATTTTTTGTGATAAAATTGAATCAATTTTGATTGACAAGGGGGGGAGACAGCGTGAGCAGCCAAACGGAGGGCTCCGGTCTCATTGCCGCGGCGGTACTGCTGCCCGTGGCGGCGGCTTTCGGCGCGGGATGGCTGGCGTGGCAGGCCGGGAAGCAGACAGTAAACCTGGCTCGTCAGGCGGGAAACCTCCTGTCAGACGCCAATGACGCCGTGGATCGGGAGATCCGGGCAAAGCAGCGCCGGCGTCAGGAGATGGAGCGCCAGAGGAGGCTTACCGCCCAGGCCAGTCGCCGCCATCTGACCGCGGTGTGCTCCCGTGTTTTGGCAGAGCTGGAGGCTGACAAGGGGGATCCTGCGGCGGTTGAACCGTTGCGGCAGGAGCTGCGGCAAATCCAAAGCAGATCCCTGCCGGAGGACACGGCCGGCCTGGAGCTCCAGAACGCGGCGGATCTTGCACGCCTGGATTGGATCGTGAGCCGTCAGGATCGCCTGCGGGAGCTGAAGGTTCTCGCCGCCGACGGCCTGACGGTGGCCAATCTGATGAAGGATCTCCGCCTGGCGACCACGGCGGCGAAGCTCTGCGGCACCCGCGCCGGGGATGTGAAGGCGATCGACCCCGCGGCACTGGAGCGGGCGGAACTGAACCGCCGGCTGTCGGAGGTGTCCGCTCAGGTGATGACGGCCCTGGAATTCGTGGTGGATCTGGCGGAAACTTACGGGATGTCCGAGGCAAACAACGCCTGGTTCCAGAGCTGTTTCAATGGCGTGGATCAGCGCATCCAGGCCATGTGCTCCCCCACAATATCCAACGCCGATTTGAAGAAGTCCCTTCGAGCCCTGGAAGAAACCATGGGCCAATACGATATGCTCTACCCCACCTTGCTCAAGGAGAAGCAGACCATGGCCGCGCTGTACCCTGTGTACGTGGATGGCGCCCGGACCTTTGGGGACGTTGTGCTACCTCTAAAAGAGTTCAAGACGGCCGCGGCGCTGGAGGAAGCCCTTCATGCCCAAAAGGCGCGGGCGCAGCGGGCCAGCCAGTGCGCGCAGATCTATCAGAAGCTGGGCCCGGCGGCCTACCTGTGCTATGCCTGGGATGAGGAGCTGCGGGCCATGGGGTATGCGGTACATACCCGCAGGCAGATCGCGGATCTGATTCGCTTCCGCCCGGAGCGGGCCAGGCTGGGGCAGGCGGAGTTGCCCTTTTATCAGTGGAACCAGGAGTCCCTGACCCAGCTGTACCAGATCACGCCGGAGTGCGAGCTCCAGCTGATCGTCCATCCGGACGGCTCCACCACCATGCAGGCCATTGCCGCTCAGGGCGCGGAGCGGCCCGATCAGGTGATAGCGGTGCAGAAGGGCCACTGTTCCCGGATCCGGGAGATCCACCGGCGGCTGAAGGAGAACTGGTTCATTCTCTATGACTTCCAGGAAACCGCACCCGCGGAACATTTGCTCAGCGCGGAACAATGGCTCAGCAGCCGGGACAACGCCTGGGCCCAGCCCGCCGGTGTGCGGGAAAATACCCGCGGCGAGGAACAGAAGGCCATGCACAAGGGATAGGCCCGCCCGACAAAGGCCTTTTGAGGAGGAATCTATATGGGGAAAATCCCTTGCAGGCTTTGCGGCAGCTGCGGGCGGTACAATGACCTGTCGGTGCAAACCTGCCAATGCGGGGCTGATCTGGCCAACGTGCCGGGGCGGCTGGTGGATGAGCCCATCCCCCCGGAACAATGGGGCGAGATCGACCGGAGTCTCCCGGTGTTTGTGCAGAAATGTTCCGCCTGTGGCGCGGAGAACTTTACCACAGATCCGGCCCGGCCCATACGCTCCTGCTATAACTGCCACAAAGCCCGGGTGGCCTTGGTTGTACCGATCCCATATGAGGCGGAGCAGGCGCCGCCGGACAGCCGGGAGGAACAGCCGCCTGAGGCCGCGCCCCAGTCCCCCGCCCCGGAAACGGTGCCCGATCCCGGGACGGACGACAGCTCAGGCCCCTGGCGTTCCATCCTGGAAGGCGTCCAGTCCTGCGTCCCCGATTCCGCCCCGCCCGTGCCGGGCGTCGAATCTGACGACGAGGACGGCGAGGACGCCGTCTCTTGGGACAGTCTGCTGGGCGGCGGCGCCTGCCCGGCGCAGCCCCCTGTCGGAAGCCGGCTGACCTTGACGGCCATCCGGTATGGGCCGCTGTCCCTCACCCTTCAGGCGGGGCAAGAGGGCCTGCCGTTCCTGTTGGGCCGCTCGGCGGGATGCGGGGAATTTCTCTCCCAGGATCTCCGGGTGAGCAATGAGCACTGCTATCTGACCGTCCAAGACGGCAGCTGGGTGGTCATAGACAACCACTCCGCCAATGGCACCGCGGTGAACCGGCAGTTTCTGGACTTCAACGGCCAGCGGATCCTCCAGGTCGGCGACGAGCTGACACTGGGGCACCATCCGGACTCCATGGCCTTCCGGGTCAGCATCTGGTAACCGCCTATGCGTATCGCGCGGATGATCTCCCCGGTGCACTCCCTGGGGCCGGGGGAGCGGGTCTGCCTGTGGCTCCAGGGGTGCCTGCGGGACTGCCCGGGCTGTATCTCCCCGGAGCTGAAACCGGTCGCCGGCCCGGAAACCCCGGTGGAGCTGCTGGCGGATATCCTGACCCGCACGGCCCGCCGGGGCGGCTGCGGCGGCCTTACCATCTCGGGAGGAGAGCCCTTCCTCCAGGCCGCCGAGCTGCTGCGGTTGCTGGCGTTGGTGCGAGACGGCTTCCAGGATATTCTGGTTTACACAGGCTATACCTTGAAGGAACTGCAGGGAGAGTCCTGCGGCCCCGCGGGGCGGGACTGTCTGGCCTACATTGATGTGCTTATAGACGGCCCCTACCTTCAGGAGCGCAATCGGCCGGACTGCGTTCTGCGGGGCTCCGACAATCAGATCATCCACTATCTAAACCCAGGGCTGGCCGGGTGTTACGGAGCATATCTGGCCCAGGGCCGGATCCTGGAGAGCTTTTCCCACGGCGGCGGCGTGGTTCTCACAGGCATATTGAATCGGGGGGATGGGGATTGAGCAAAAACAAGATTCCAAAATGGCAGCAGGAGCTGCGCGCCTTCCTGGGCATCAAAAGCGGCATCATTCTGGAGGGAAACGTCTATGACGAATATCCCCGCTTCCTCCACGGCCCGGAAGGGGAAGAATTCCTGGATATCGATAATCTGGATCAGACCATTCTCAGCTTGGTGGATCCGTCGTCCACCGCGCTGTACTTCTTTGACCCGGTGGACGGTTTCTACTGCTATGAGGACGCTCTGGAGACGCAGCGGAAGGCGCTGGCCCCTCTCTTTGATGGGTATTCCACCCGGGAAACCACAAAGAACCACGGCTGCACGGTCTGCCTGATGCCTTCCGGGAAGAAGGACTCCGGCCGGGGGCAGGCAGACACCGAGCAGTATGTCTGGGTCAGCGAGATCGCCCGCAGGGCTGTCGCGGGCAGCCCACCGGAGGGAGCCCGGGAGTCGGTGCTGGTGCTCAACTTCGCCTCCCGGCTGGACGCCTGCAATCTTCGGCAGGCCGAGGCCAACGCCATGTTCCTCAACCTGATGGCGGCCACCACCTCCGGGCAGAACGCCCAGCTTACGTGCAGCTCCCTGGTTCTGGTTGTGGATAAGTATAACGATATCCCGGCCTGGGTTTATCTGAACAATCCCAACATCCGAACCATATCCATCAGCACGCCGGATCGTCATATCCGGCGGCTGTATCTGGAAAATCTCTATGACGATCTGGCCCCTTATCAGCGGCTCAGCCAGGAAAATGATGACGCCGGTAAGGAGTTTGTCGCCGAAACCGAAGGGCTTCAGCTCCAGGAGCTGCGGCAGATCCTGCGTCTGGCCTACCGGAAGGGCATCCGGCCGGACGACATCAGCCTGGCCTTCCGGCTGTATAAATACGGCGTGCTGGACAACCCCTGGGAGAATTTGGAGAACGATATCCTGGTACATATCGAGGCAAAGCTGGAGGAGCGGGTAAAAGGCCAGGACGAGGCCCTGCAAAAGGTCAAGGCGGTGATCACCCGGGCGGTGAAGGGCCTATCCGGCCTGCAGCATTCTGGCGCGTCCCACAAGCCAAAGGGCATCCTGTTTTTTGCCGGCCCCACCGGCGTGGGCAAAACGGAGACCGCGAAGGCGCTGGCCGAATCCATTTTTGGCGACGAGAACGCCTGCATTCGCTTTGACATGAGCGAGTACCGCCTGGAGCAGAGCGACCAGAAGTTGTTCGGCGCCCCTCCCGGCTATGTGGGCTACGAGGGCGGCGGCCAGCTGACCAACGCGGTGAAAACCCGGCCCTTCAGCGTGATTCTCTTTGACGAAATTGAGAAGGCGTCCCCCACCATTCTGGACAAGTTCCTCCAGATCCTGGAGGACGGGCGGATGACCGATAACCAGGGCAATACGGTGTACTTCGGGGAAAGCGTGATCATCTTCACCAGCAACATCGGCCTGACGAAGGAGGTGGCGGATCCCGACGATCCCTTCGGCCCCCGCCGGAGGGTGCCCACCATCACCATCTCAAACCCGGAGGAGGAGGATTCCCCCGACTTCCGCCGTCAGGTGGTGAAGTTGTTGACCGACGGGGTCAAAGCCTACTTTCACGACATCGGCCGCCCGGAGCTGCTCAACCGCCTGGGGGACGACAACATCGTGGTGTTTCAGTTTATCGGCAAGCGCGACGCGGAGATCATCTGCGACTATAAGCTGGAGCAGATCTGTCGCTCCATCCGGGAGGAGAAGGGCGTCGAGATCCATGCCGACGGCGCCAAGGCCACGCTGCACCGCAAAGCGGTGCTGGAACGGGCCAACGGCGGGCGCGGCGTGGGAAATATGCTGGAACGGGAATTTCTGAACCCCCTGGCGGGCTTTCTCTGCACACTGCCCAAGATGCCGAACGCACTGCGATGCTGCGGGGACGCGGGGGGCAATCTGATTTTTGAGGTAATGTGAATGGAACTTCAACTTGCCTGCAGGGTGGCGCAGGGGCCGCGGGCCAGCAGCGATGATCGGGCCTTGCTCCTGGGACGGATTCTGGATCGGGAGTCCTGTTCCGGCCAAGCGGATACGCCCTTGATCGCCGCGGTTTGCGATGGCTGCGGCGGCTATGCCGGAGGGGGAATCGCCGCGGAAACGGTGCTGTCCGTGCTGTCCCGGACGCCGCCGGAAACGCTGACAGAGCCCGGCAAACTGGCGGAAGCTCTGGAAGCGGCCCGGAGGGCTGTAGACGAGAAGAGCCGGGAGGAACCCCGGTTTTCCCAGATGTGCACCACTGTGGCGGGCTGTGTGTTTCTGGAGGATCGTACCCTGATTTTCCACGCGGGGGACAGCCGGGTGTACCGTTACGATGGCACAAGCCTGGCGCGGATGACGGTGGATCACTCCGCCGTGCAGTCCATGGTGGATGCCGGCCGGATATCCGCGGAGGATGGCCGGAGTAGCCCACAGCGGAATGTCATTACCCGGTGCATCGGTATGGACTGTCCGCCGCCGGAGATCTATCTCTCCCACTCCCCCATCCTGCCCGGGGAGACCTTCCTCCTGTGCTCCGACGGCTTCTGGGACTGTGTGCCGGACGGGGAGCTCAAAGAACTGCTGCGCCAAAGCGGCAGTCCCGCCGAACAGGTGGAGCGGCTGGTGGAATACGCCCTCCGGGCGGGGAGCGACGACAATGTCACCGTCTGTCTCTGCGCCTGCCGCGGCGGCGCCCGCCCGGCAGCGGAAGCGCCTTTTGTTTTGGACTGATTTTCGCAGATGAGGGAGGAGAGAACTATGGAGCACACGGATCGGGATGGCGCGCCCTTCCGAAAGGAGACGCAGGTGGACACCGGATGGCGCGCCCGGGAACAGGGGGCGGATCCCCCCGTCCGCCAGGCGACCCAGATGGATACGGGCTGGCGGGCTGCCGCGGGGGCTCCGCCGGATCCCGGCGCGGAAAGCGGCCCCATTGCCAACGCCTACGCCCGGATCGAGGACTTTCAGGAAGCGGTGGGGCGGCTGCCCCAGCTGACCGCCTCCTCCGGCGCGGTCTATCTGGTGAAGGGGACGCTGTCCCAGGCGGGGGGCGAATCGGCGGTTCTCCTTTGCACCGCCCCGGATGGCCGGGACGTGGCGGCGAAGGTATACTATGAGCCCGTCAGTGATCTGCTCTCCGCCATCGCCGCCAGAAAAGAGGTGCTTCAATATATGGGCACCGAAGATGGCCAAAAGTATACCCTGGCCGTCAGCGAATTGGGCCTGGTGGCGCTGAGGGGGAGCCAGTACTATTTTGAGATCATGCCCTATTGCCCGGAGGGGGATCTGACCCAATACCGCGTCCCCTCCTTTCCGGATATGGTGCGGTTGGTCTACTATCTCAACGAGGCCCTGCACAGTATGCACCGCGCGCATATCCTCCACCGGGACATCAAGCCCGCGAACCTGTATCGGCTGGACGGGCGGATCGTGATCGGCGACTTTGGTGTGGCCAAGCTGGCCAAGGCCGGGGCCACCCGCCATACCGCAGGTACGGATTGTTACCGTGCTCCGGAGTCGGTGCTGGCGGTCACCTCCGGGGACGCGGCCTTCTTCTTTGACGAGAAGGTGGACTACTATTCCCTGGGCGTCACCTTGGGCTGCCTCTACGAGGGCCACTTCGTCTATGAGAAAATGGATCCGGCCATGATCACCGCGGCCGTCCGGCAGAGCCGGCTGCCTCTGACCCGCGTGGAGCCGTGGCGGGAGCAGCTGGAAAACCTGCTCAACGGTTTGTGCCGGTTCGACTCGACACACCGGTTCGGCTACGAGGATGTGCGCCGGTGGGTGGTGGATCGCAACTACACCGGCGGGATCGCGGAGGACGGGTGGCCCAAGGCATTTCGGATGCTGAACGAGGAATATCGGGACGAAAAAAGCCTGTTCGAGGGGATCACGCGGGACGCCGCCCACTGGAATGAGGGACGGGATCTGCTGTACAGCAAATATTTTGAGAACTTTTTTATCTCCTTCCGCACGGATCTGGCGCGGGCCGCCCAGCTGGCAGACGAGCATTGGCGAACCCGCGACCGGGACAAGGGCCTGTCCGTATTCCTGAAAAGCCTGTTTGCCCCCGGCCCCATCGTGTGGCGCGGCTATACCTTCCACAGCCTCCAGGCGCTGGGGGATAAGATGGTGTCCACCAGAACCCCCGCCGCCTATGGCGAGTTGCTGCAAAAGCAGTGCGTCTCCCACTGGCTGTCCAACACAGAGGGGATCCAGGTCAATGAGACGACGGTGGATGTGGTGGACGCCATCGAAAAAGCGTCTCTTAAGGAGCCGGAGCTGGCTTGCCACTGGTTCGGCAACAGCTTCGCACAGCACCGGGAACTGCAGATCTGCGGCCGCACCGTAACCACCCTCGGCGAGCTGCTGGGAACGCTGTTCCAGACGCCCCGGAACTTTTTCCAGGAGGAGGTCTATCACAAACTGATGGATCGAACCGACGGGGCCGCCCTGTACGGTTTCCTGTACAGCTTCGGCGGACAGGAGATCATCGAGGCCGGATTGGCGAAAGCGGCATCCTGCGATGAGTTTGGCAAGATGTGCGTCCTGTTTGGAGTACTGGATACCATCGCGGTGAAGGCCGGGGAGGATCCCCAGCCGCTGCGCCGTTTTTTTGTACAATACGGCCCCGTGGGCATCGCCGCTTACACAAAGCGGCTGATTGAGCGAACCGACTCCCCCGTATATCGGGGCTTAAATCCAGACGGCAAGCGGCTTCTCGCCCAGATCGCCGGCTTCCGGCCTGCCCCCGCTGAAACCGTGGACGAGCTGCTCGGCGCCTATGCGCCTTTGCTGGATCTGATCAAGCAGCTTCAGATCGACTTGATCGATAACCCATACTGTGTTTCCACCGGACTCTATGAGAACAAAGGCGTCCTGTGCACCAATTTGGCGGGATGCTTTGCCTTCCAAATTTTCGGATGCTCCGCTCCGCTTGGGTTCCACGGGTGGATTGAATCGGCCGCGGGAGGGGTTGCCCCATGATTTGTGACAACAGCTTTGGCCTGGAACAAATGCTGGAGGAAGCCCAGGATCAGATGGCCGCAGCCAAAAAGCGACTGCGCTCCCTGGACGCCACGCTGGCCAAGCACCTGGACGGGCGGAACCGCCTCGGTTTGCTGGGCGCTGTCCTCGTCTCGATGGGCTGGATCGCAGTGTTTCTGGCGGTGTATGTCTATTTAAAGGGGCATCTGCCCGAACCACTCCGGCTGGCGCTGCTGGGCGTCTCGCTGCTCCTGGCGCTGTCCCTGGTCGTCGACGAGTTGATCCAGATCAGCTATTATGGCTCCATCCTCAATGCCCGAACCCGGCTTTTGCAGATGCGCCGCCGGGTGGACAAGGCGCAAAAGACCCTGGCCGCTCATTTTGAAACCTATTTGAAGCGGCGGGATGCCCAATGGGAGCTCCCCTTAACCGTTGGCTCCTCCATTAACCAGGCGGCCGGCCAGATCGCGGCCAGGCTGTCCGGCATGGAGGCCCTGAGCTCCACCTTCCTTACGGCGGCCAAAACCGTTCTCTATTATGCGGCCTGTGTCGTTTGGGCGGCGGCGGGCTCCTATATCCTGTTCGGCCTTGTGGTCGCATTTGAATTTTTGGAGGGCCTTTCCCCGAGCACGATCACCGTCATGATGGTGGCATCCACCGTTATTGCCTGTACTTTTGAAGCCCTGTTCGCCAGAATGATCTGGGCCAAGACAAACTGTGATGTGGGCAATTTGACCCTCCTGGCGCTTGCCCTGGGGCCGGTTATTTTTGTCGTGGTCATCGCCCTGATCTGGATTCTCTATTTTATCATCCTTTTGATCTTATATCTTGTCGCCAGTATATTCGGCCTTGGCGCCGCTATCCTCCCGGTTTATCTCCAATAGCGCTCCTGAGTATGCGTTTGCCCCACCGGCAGACCCCTGCCTGCTTGACGCCGGAACCATGTAAAAACGCGGCGCTCACGCATCTGCGTGAGCGCCGCGTACTTATTTCCTCCCCTGGTTCAGCTCGTATTGGATTCTTGCCTGGCGGCACGCCTCCCCGTAGTTTTTCAGCATATTCCCTGACAGGATCAGCGCATTGCCCGGGCAAAAACTGCAGCAGGAGCGATACATACAGTCCTGGCAGCCGCTCAGATCCCCTTTGGTCATCGCCTGCCACTTCTTCAATTTCTCGCTCCCGCTCCACAGTTCAAGGATGGTGCTTTTTCGTACATCCCCAATCTCGTAGTGGAACGCGTTGCAGGGTGTAACGATTCCATATGGGTTAATACTGACGCTGTTCCTCCCCGCCTCACAGATGGGATCGTCCGGGGAACTCCCTCCGGCATAGCTCTGGAAATCAGAGATCTCATTCCACAGCCGAATGGCCCTGCGAAGATCCTCATCGCTTCTGACGCTCAGCTCGGTCATGGCGCAGTTTCCCCTGGCGGAAGGACTTACCGAGGAGATCAACTGCACAGATGCGCCGATTCTTCTTGAAAGGGCGATCACGCCTGGGAAATCATCCTTGTTCTGCTCCATCAGCACAAACTTGAAATTCACATAGACGCCGCGCTCAGACAGATCCTGTAACACTCGAACGGTTTTTTCAAAGGAGCCCTTGACCCCTGTGATCCGGTCATGCTTCTCGGGAACGTGGCTGTAAATGCTGGAGTGAAAACAATGGATTCTCAGCCTGGAAAGCCGCTCCACGTCGGATTCCTCCAGCAAGATCCCGTTTGAAAAGATCTGAAGCGCAAACCCCTTGTCATGGGCGTACCGCAGAATCTCAAACATATCCTCCCGTACGAAAGGCTCCCCGCCGGTAAAGGTCACATCCATCACGTTCAGCGCAGCCAATTGATCCAAAATGCCGCAGATTTCATCTGTAGTCAGCTCTCCGGCGCTGTCTCCAGCGTATTGTTCCGCCAGAGCTGAAGGCTCCAGATAGCAGTGGACGCATCGCTCGGGGCAGCGGTATGTCACCTCGAACAGCACGGAGTACAGCAGTTTCTCCCGGATGGTGTACCGCTGAAAATAGCGCGTGTTCGTATGCAAGTTCCGCGGATTTCCCGCGTCCGCGTTTTCTTCCCCGGCAAGGAGCCCATTGTCCGATAAAAACCTGACGGACGCCTCCACATCCGCCGACAGCACGCTGTAGGTCACCTCCGGATACCGTCCGGCAAGTTGCGCCTTGGCGGCTTCCACGGTTGTCTCCTCCGTGAATAGCTCCAGCAGCTTGCCCACCGGCGCCGGAATTCGGAAAGATGCGTGCTGCCTGGTGTCCAGAAGAAAGGTTTGATCCTGATATTCCCTATATACGACAGACTCCGACAGCTTGATCATCTTCCACTCCCGCAGCCGCAAAATGACCCGCCGATCCCGCACCCGGTAGGGCCGCCCTCCGTGAAGCTCCGCTCGGAGGTGGAGCTCTCAAAGCTGGAGCTGTATCCGCCGCTGGAATAGGAGCTGGAGCCGCTGCTGGAATAAGAACTGGAACTGCTGCTGGAATAAGAGCTGGAGCTGCTGTCGGAATAAGAACTGGAACCGCCGCTGGAATAGGTGCCGGAGCTGCTGCCGGAGGACGACACGACCCGGCTTCTGGGGGCAAAGCTGCTATAATCCTTTGCGCCGCGGGAGGTTTCCTCTTTTGCCGGCCTACGCAGCCCATTAAACAGGCACACCGCGGTAAACAGCGACACAATGCCCACGGACAGCAAAGCCGCTGTGTCCAGTTTCCCCATCACCCAGTCCTCCACCTTGTCGGACTCCGATGGTTCAGGCGGCTTGGTGGGCGCCGGCTCTCCCGGCTGCCGGTTCTCCGCTTTCGCCTCAAGTATCTGATCGGCAATGAGCTCCGCCGTGGAACCCAGGCGTTCACGCCCCACGTACAGCATGGGAAGCGAGGGCACATCCACCGCCGCTTCGGTATAGGGGTCAATGTATCCGCTCCCCGAATAATACCAGCCATCGTCGCCCAGCGGCTCATAATGCCATGCCGTCCCGGCCGTCACCCGCTCGCCTGTGCTGGAAACGATGTACTCCACGGCGGTTTTCTCCGCTCCAATCAGAACCGGGACGACGGCCCCCTTCGAGTTCTCCATCAGCGCCCCATAGCATTCCCCGTCGTAGAGCTTGAGAAAGGCCGTTCCATCAAAGGCCCACAGCACATCCCCCGCGTTCCGGAACACTTTAATCTCGCGGTAGGATCCGGAGGCCGTGGCCTGGGAGGGATAATACCGGAGCAGCCGCAGTTCATAGGGAGCCTCCGTAAAGGAGGCCATCAGCGGATTTGAGGAGCTGGCGCTTGTCATCCGGACATAATAAGTTCCGGCGGCAAGCCCAGGCGCGGATAGCACGCTGGGGCCGTCTGCCTGGCTGTAGCCCCGGACGTGGTCTCCGGCGATGGCGGACTCCCGGTCGGCCCCATATAACACGCACGTCCAGTGATACACATAGCCGTCCCAGTGATCCTGAAGGCCGGTGATGGTGAGAACGGCGTCGCCCGGCTCAGTCATTTCAAAGCTGTACCACTTGACATCCTCCCGGGAGGCGAGGTGATCCGTCAGGGTGCCTTCCAGCGTCCCGCCCGCCTCCCCCGCATAGGCCAAAGGCATCAGCAGCGTCCATATTCCCACAAACGCCACAAAGAAAGCGCATATCCTTTTCATGACATTCTTCCTTCCACCTGTTGTCTCCAGCCGGCTTGTACTACCCAATTTCCCCTTTTCCCCGTCCCGTCGGGACTGATCACGGAACGGCAGGTTCATTTTTATCAAGTATAGCACAGGTGGCAGCCGGTTTCAAGCGGGCAGGCAGCCATCGGGTTCATTTTCTGCGGAAACGGTATTCCCTCTTTCCCAAAAGTGTGCTATGATAGTCTTAATTATAATCTTGTTTCCCCAAGATAACCTGCAGGGAGGGATAGCTATGGGTGGCTTGCTTATACTCAAATGGCTGGAGGGATTCCTTCCTCCGGTTACTTTTCTGGCGATCCTCTGGGTGCTGTTGGAGTCCAAAGGCACCCGTCAGTCCGCCCGCTGGGCGCTGGCCGGCTTTTTGGCGGCGGAGGCGGTGCTTCAGGGCGGGATCTACAACCTCAGCTCCAGCACGGAGCTGGTTCTTACCCTTCTGCCCCTCACCTTCTATCTCCCCGCCATCCTTGGCGCCCATCTGCTCTCCAAGTATCCCTTTCTCCCCACCGCCGTCGCCTGGCTCTTCGCCCTGCTGTGCCAGGAGCTCCTGTTGACAGAGCGAAAGCTGCTACTGGGGATCCAGCTGCGAGGGACTGTGTGGCCGTGGGTTCTCGGCGGGTTTCTGCTCCTTTCGGCGGTGGGTATGATCGCCGTCTTGCTTCTCTTTTTCCGAAAGCCCTTCCGGGCCTCCGCCGGGGATCTGAGCGGGGGTTGGGCATCCCTTCTCTTTCTGCCGATCATGCTGCTGGCCCTCTATTCCTATCTTCTGTCGGACACGGGCAACGCCGTTATGCTGTTTCTGCTCTTCCTTACCGCCCTGGCGGCGGTGCTGGTCACGGCGCGGATGATCTCCTCCCTGAACGCCCAGCGGCAGGCCCGGGACTCTCAACTTCAAGTAGAGGCTCTTCGGCAGGACTATGTCCTGCTGCAAAAAAAGCTGGAGCTGGGTCGTCGCTACCGCCATGACGTCCGCCACCATATGCTGGCCCTGTCCGCCCTGATCCAGCAGGAAAAGGGAGACGAGGCGCTGGACTACGTGTCCCGCTGGCAGGGGCAGATGGCCCAGCTGGAGCAGCACAGCTGGTGCCGCAACCCGGTGATCAACGCGGTGATCTCCGCCTATCAGGCCTAGGCGCAGGAGGCGGGGTGCGTCCTGGACGCGGAGGTCTCCCTCCCCCAGGAGTTTCCCTTTGAGGAGACCGATCTGTGCGTCGCGCTGGCCAACGCCCTGGAAAACGCGGTACACGCCTGTCAGGCCATGCCCGAAGGGGCGCCCCGCCGGATTAGACTGGAGCTGAGCCTGACCGACCGCCGGCGGCTCACCCTCCACGTGGAGAATTCCTGTCCCGCCCCGGTGGAATTTGACCGCGACGGGTTCCCCATCACCCCGCCGCGGGAAGGCCATGGCCAGGGCCTTCGCAGCATCGCGGCGGTGGCGGAAAAATACCACGGCATATTCCATTGCGGCTATGCCGACGGTGTTTTTGATCTCCGCGTGGCGCTGTTGGACGCTTCCCCCGAGCCCCGCCCCGTCCGCCGGATCCCGGCGGTGTACGCAGGCATCCTCCTGGGGATCTTTCTCCTCAACTGTATGCCCTCTCTGGCCCGGGCCCTGGAGGTCGTCCCCATACTGGGGCCGGTCATCCAGGTGGTGGATCTGCGCTCCTACTCCTGGTTTTGGGGGGGCACGGGGATCTCGGTGGATGAACCGGTGTTGGACGGCGACCAGCAGGCGGTAGATGAGCTGGCCCCCCGGCAGGAGGCGCTAATTCAGGAGATGAAAGAGCTGTTTTTGAACTATGCCGCCCAGAAATATCACGGCTATGTGGCGGAGGACATCACCTACCAGGTCACCCGGGACGATGCGGCGCTGTTCATCCTCCGCTTTGACGCTACCCTCAACGCCGGCGGCTCCGTGGACTTTCACCGCTATATCGTCCTGGACAAGCAAACCGAGCGGGTGCTGTCCCTGGGCGATCTGTTCCAGAGCGGCGCGGACTACCTCTCTCCCATCAACCAGGAGATCACGGCCCAGATGCAGGCGCAGATAGACGCCGGAACAGGAGATTACTTCCTCCCCGGCGGGATCTGGGACGAGGCGGATTATTTCCAGTCTATCGCCGAGGATCAAAATTTCTATGTGGACGAAACCGGCCGCCTTGTCATCGTTTTTGATGAATACGAGGTGGCCCCCGGCAGCATGGGCGCGCCGGAGTTTGCCATCCCCACCCACACGCTGAATGGCCTTCTGGCCCAGCCGTCGGTTCTGCGGTAAGGAGGACGCGGTCTATGCTGAACCTATGCATCTGCGATGACGACCCCAACGACGCCGCCCGGGTTCAGGAGCTGGCCGGGGACTTTATCCAGAAGCATCCGGAGTTTCCCCTGGCCATTGAAGCCTTTTCTTCTCCCTGCGACCTTTTGGAGCATATGGATACCGAGGGGGCCTTTGACCTGTGTCTGCTGGACATCCTCATGCCGCAGATGGAGGGGCTGGAACTGGCCCGGGCCATCCGGGCCCGGCACAGGGCGGCGGAGATCATCTTCCTGACCTCCTCCCCGGAATTTGCTCTGGACGCTTTCGATGTGGAAGCCTGTGGATATCTGGTGAAGCCGGTGGAGCAGGAGAAGTTTAGCAGGACGCTTCTCTCCGCCGCCCAGCACCTGACCCGGCCGGAAAACCGCTCCCTTCTGCTAAAGGTCAAAGGCTGCCTGCGGCGGATCCCTTTCCAGGAGCTCGTGATGGTGGAGAGCTTTAACCATGAGCGGGTCTGTACCCTGGCCGACGGATCCAAAGCGGTTACCTCAGACACACTGATCTCCCTGATGGAGCGGCTCTCCATCGACCCCCGTTTCTTCTCCCCCCACCGGGCCTATATCATCAATCTGGATCACATCACCGCCCTGAGCACCGACAACGTGCTGCTGTCCAACGGACAGCGGGTGCCGGTGTCCCGCGCCAACCTTCCGGCGTTGAAGCAGGCATATATCGAGTATCTGTTCTGATGCCCGGCCAGGGCAAAATCCTGTTGTGCTCTTTTCTCTTCTGTGGTACAATATACCAAGCAAACAGCAAATCACAGGAGGCGGACTATGGATCACTTTCACGAGATCGACCTGGCGGACTGCCCCTGCTGCGGCGGAGTGGGGAGCATCCTGGAGGAGGGCGGCTGGTGCCTGTATGTCCAGTGTATGGACTGCGGCGCCTACACGGCGGAGCTGGCCTATCGAAACGAGGCCGAGCGCCAGGACGCCGCCCGGAAGGCGGCGCTCAACTGGAACCTCAGAAAGGTCATATCCCCTGGCCCCGGGGAGTGACCCACAAGACGAACGGGAGGGCCGGAGCTTTTGCTCCGGCCCTCCCGTTTTGCTGACTCCCCATCACAGCACTTTTTCCACCTGAAACATGGACTCCAGCACCAGGAAATTGGTGCGGAACAGGTGGTTCAGGTTCCAGAAGCTGACGCCGGCAAGGCCGTATTCGTCCACCAGGGCGTATTTGGCCCGGAGGCTGCGGGCGTCCTCAAACCACACCTCGTGCTGCCTGCCATCCCCGTCGTAGTAATGGAAAAAGGGGGCCTGGGTGGCCTGATCATACAGGATCCCCGCCCCCATCCGGCCGGCCAGCGTGACCGCCTCAACGTTGGTGAGGGAGCGCGCCGCCGAACCCTGCACAAAGGGCAGCGTCCAGTCGTAGCCATAGTTGGGCACGCCCATGAGGATGCGCTCCGCCGGTATGACCTGGGTGGCGTAGTCCAGCACCCGGCGCACCATGTTGAGGGGGGCCACCGCCATGGCCGGCCCGTAGGTATAACCCCACTCATAGGTCATGAGCACAACGTAGTCCACCGTCCGGCCGTGAGCGGCATAGTCATGGGCTGAGTACAAAAGCCCCTGCTGGGCCTCGGACAGCTTGGGGGCCAGGGCGGTCACTACAATGTAACCCAGATGGTGCATCCGCTCCGTCAGGCGGCGCAGGAATTGGTTGTAGCTCTCCCGGTCAAACTGATAGACATACTCAAAGTCCACATTCACGCCATACCAGCCGCCCTGCCCCAGCAGTGCCTCCACGTTGTTCAAAAAATTGTCCTGCACGGTCTGATCGGTGAGGATGACGTGGGCGATCTGGCTGGAGAATCCCCCCGCCTCCTTCAGATTTGTGAGGGTCAGGAGGTTTGCCGTGCGGTGCCCGCCGGCCAGCGCAAGATTCAGGTGAAAGGTGGGCGTCAGGTTCCCTGACAGATCAGCGCGGTAGGAAAAGGGAGACAGGAAGGTCAGATAGGGCAGCGTGGCGTTCAGCGTGCCGTCCGCGGCGTCGGTCACATAGCCGTTGACGATGATCTCCCGCATCGGCTGTCCATCGGCCGGGATGATCACCGTCTGCCCGGGGTAGATACGGTTAGGATCCGTGATCTGCGGATTGGCCGCCATGAGGCGGGCAAGGCTGACCCCGTATCGACGGGCGATGGCGTACAGGGTGTCCCCCCGGCTTACCGTCCGGCGGGTCTCCCGGTTCGGGATGATCAGCGCCTGCCCCACCGACAGCACGTCGGGGGCTTGCAGCTGATTGGCAAAGATGATATCATCCACCGGCACGGAATACCGGCGGGCAATCTGATAGACGGTGTCGCCATTTTTTACAACATACAGTTCCACGGAATTCCTCCTCCTGCTGCGCTTGTCTGGATACCCCATTCTTTTCCCGGCAGCGGCAAAAGGACGCTTGTCCACGTGGGCTTTATCGCTCGGTTTCTCTGATAAGGATCAGAGAAAGGCCCTTACCGGTGTGCTTTCCGGCAAGGGCCTTGTCTGTGCAGACTGGGTTTACTCTGTGGTGTAGTTGTCGAAGTATCCCTGGATCAAGACCACCGGGGTACCCTTGTCGCCGGATCCGGAGGTCAGATCGCACAGGGAACCAATGAGGTCGGTGAGGCGGCGGGGGGTGGTGCCCTCCGACACCATCTGTCCCACCAGATCCCCGTCCTTCTTGTGGATGCGATCCTTGATGGCCTCCTTCAGCGCCTCGCCGGACAGGTGGGCGAAGTCGTTGTCGGCCAGGTATTTCAGCTTGAGCTCGTTGGGCGTGCCCTCCAGGCCGGCGGTATAGGCCGGGGAAACCACCGGATCCGCCAGCTCCCAGATCTTGCCCACCGGATCCTTGAACGCGCCGTCGCCATAGACCATGACCTCGATGTGCTTGCCGGTTTTCTCCAGCAGCTTCCTCTGGATGGCCTCCACCAGCCCCTGGCAGTCCCGGGGGAACAGCTTCACCTGTTCCTCGGTGGACTTGTTGGAGCCCAGCAGGCCGTAGTGCTCGTTATACCCGCTGCCACGAACCGGGGCGTTCAGGATCTCGTCCAGGCCCAGCACCTTTTCCGCGCCGGCGGCCCTCAGCAGCCGCTTGGTGCGCTGCCGGGTGTGAATGTCGCAGCACAGCACGTTTCTGGTGTAGTGCAGGATGTCCCGGCAATCGTTGGCAAAGATGATCTCCACCTCCGCCCCGCAACTCTCGATGAGCTCCTGGTAATAGGCCACATAGTCCACCCCGGTGAAGGGGTGCGTCTCATAGCCGAACAGCTCCCGGTATTTCTCCAGGGTGAGCACATCCTTATAGGGATCGATCCCCTTCTCGTCCATGGCGTCCAGGCTGATGAGGTGGTTGCCCACCTCGTCGGAGGGGTAGCTGAGCATGAGGACGATCTTTTGGGCCCCCTTGGCGATGCCCCGCAGACAGATGGCAAACCGGTTGCGGCTGAGGATGGGAAAAATCACGCCCACCGTCCCCCCGCCCAGCTTGGCCCGGACATCGGCGGCGATTTGATCCACGGTGGCGTAGTTGCCCTGGGCCCGGGCCACGATGGCCTCGGTCATGGCCACAATGTCCCGATCGCGGAGGGCAAAGCCATCCTCGGCGGCGGCCTCCAGCAGGGACGCGGTTACGATCTCCACCAGATCGTCCCCACTGCGGATAATGGGGGTGCGGATGCCCCGGGACACGGTACCGACCATACGGCTCATACAGGAACACTCCTCATTTTCATATCGTTGGCTAATCGTTGGCTAAAAAAACTCCAACAACTTTACATATTACCACAATTTTGGCCGGTTGTAAATATCATTTTTGGGATTAACGCACTGAAAGGACATCTTGCCGCGGTTCACCCCTGGATCATCATTTCCCGATTGGCGTTGTCCACCACACCTTTGGACACCACCTTGGCCCCTGTATAACGCTCCAGCAGTCCGGCCAGCTCGTCCAGCGCGGCCTTCAAGGCCTCCATCCGCTCCGGATCGACGCACTCCATGGCGATGAATTCGGCGGTTGTGGCGTCCTTCACCGCAGTGCGCTTGCCATCCCGCCAGTTCCAGCAGCGGCACACCACCCCGGCGGCGTCATAATAGGCCAGCTCGCCCGGTCTGGGGGGATCGGGCTCCTCCGCGCCGATAGGCACAAAGTCCTCGCCGCCCGCCATCACGCCCAAATGGAGGTCGCCCTCGAAGGCGTCCACGTCCTCCGCCCCGATGGGCAGGGCATACTTCAGAGAGATGGCGTTGGTGATATCCACCGTGGGAGCGATGGTTCCCACCGGCTCCCCCTTGGACACCCGCTTCAGCAGCGCCTCGATGGAGCAGCGGGCTCCCTTTTTGGTGGGAAACTTCTGATATGCCTCCCGCCATATCGCCACCGGCCGGTTCTGGGACAGCGCCACGCCCTCCTCCAAATGGCTCAGCGCGGCAGTGTTGGCATTTTTGAGCAGAACTGCCACCTCCGCGGCCTGCTCCGGCCCGAGCTGGGTGGCCTCGTCAATATCCTTCACCGCCAGCACGCCGATGGCGGCGCTGGGAAACAGTTCCCAGAATGAGGGGTCGGCAACAAATTTCTTCATGAGCGAATCCTCCTAACATATTCTGCATCGGTTCCCGGAACAGGCCGGTTCCGATTGTGCACACCTGCGTCCTTATGCCCGCCTTACCACAATCGCCCCCTCCCTCCTCTCTCCCAAAATAGAACGCCAGCCCCTCTATCTTCTGCGGCCTAACGATAGAAGGTCTGGCGTCTCCCCCTTTACCCGGCGGCAAAGAGTTCCCCATTCATTTTTATGTATCTTACCACCAGGCGGAAGAAAAGTCAACTGTTTTGCGTCCCGATAGCTTTATCCCCGCACCTTTTGAATCAAGGCTTTGGCTTCGTCCTTTTTCAGCACCTTCCCATAAGACACCACTTTCCCATCCACGACCAGGGCCGGGGTAGTCATTACGCCGTAGGCGGCAATTTGCGAGAAATCCGTTACATGGTCGATCGTGGCGTCCATCCCCAGTTCTACCAGCGCCTCACGGGTGGCCGTCTCCAAAGCGTTGCACTTTGCACAGCCGGTTCCCAGGACTTTGACACCGGCGGCGGCTTTTGATGCTTCAGCTTCGGCCATGCTTTCCGGGGTGCAGGTTCCGCCACAGCAACAGGATTTGCTTTCTCCCTTTTTCTTCTTGAACAGTCCCATGATGATTCCCTCCCGAACTTAAATTAATATAGGCTGAATTACATTGAACAAGTAACCGACCAAGATAATGCCGATGATACATATCCCGATAAACAGGCCCAACAGCTTTGGTTTGACCGCTTTGCGGAGCATGATAAGCGACGGCAAACTCAAAGTTGTGACCGCCATCATAAAAGCAAGAACCGTTCCGAGTAACGCGCCTTTGCCAAGCAAAGCCTCCGCCACAGGGATAGTACCGAAAATATCAGCATACATCGGCACCCCGATCATCGTAGCCAGCACAACGCCCAGAGGGTTGCGGCTCCCAAGAACAGCCGTAATCCAGCTTTCAGGAATCCAGTTGTGGAT
>SFVC01000060.1 GCA_004560375.1 bacterium | reverse complement strand
CTGCACATGGACCTGACCCGGCTGGTCATCATGGCCGACGAGGGCGTCGACCTGCTCGACGAGGCCGAGGCCGCCTCGAAGGCCGCGACGCCCCGGCGCATCACCTACGACGTCTCCGCGCACGACGCGGACCGCGGCTGCGCCGTCGCCTACTGCATGGGCACGGGGCCGGAGGAGGGGCGCTGGCTCAAGGTCTACATGCAGGTGTCGCCCGGCCTGCACTCCTATCTCAACATGATCTGCCGGGACAGGGTGTTCGTCCATGATGAACGGGAGTGAGCGCCGCGAGCTGCGGCGGATGCTGGCGGAGCCGCCCTCCGGGGAGCGGCGGGATTTGACACTGCTCAGACCGCTGGCCGCGTTGCTGTCGGCGTGGTACGCCCTGGACTGGCTGCTGTCCTGGGGCGGCGGGGCTGTGGGTGGTCATATCTTGTTTTTGGATCTGCTCGTCGGGGCGGCGGCGCTGTATTTTCACTTCCAATTCCTCACCGATATGGCGGCGCTGGCGGAGCGCTATCAGGCGGAGGGGACGGGGCTGGACACCCGGCTACGCCGCCGCCGGACGGTGTACGTGGTGATCACCACCGCCGCGAGCCTTCTGGGGGATCTTCCCGCCTGGCTGTTGGGGGACTGGGCAAGGTGGGCAGTTGTGGGGTTGGCGCTGGTGGGCGTTGCCGCAGCGGTGCTGATCATGTGGAGCCTGTTCCAGCTCCGGCGGTATTTCCGGGAGGAGCCCGCCTGACGACCGCAAAAAGAGCGCCCCGTCCAATGCCGGACGGGGCGCTCTTGTCACGCCGCCAGGGTGTACAGGGAGTAGAAATACCCCTTTTCCGCCATGAGGGTTTCGTAATCCCCCCGCTCCTGGATGCGCCCGTCCCGGAGGACGAGGATCTCGTCATACTGCGCCATCAGCGCCTCGTCCAGCCGGTGGGTGACCACCAGCCGGGTGAGCCCGTCCAGGTGGAGGATGGCGTCGGTGACGGCGAAGGCGGTCTGGTTGTCCAGGGCGGCGGTGGCCTCGTCCAGCAGCAGCACCGGCGTGCCCCGGAGCAGGCACCGGGCGATGGACACCCGCTGGCGTTCCCCGCCGGACAGCCCCTCGCCGTTTTCCCCGCAGCGGTAGTCCGCCCCCCGCTGCTCCAGCAGCTCCCGCAGGCCGGAACGCTTTACAGCCTCCTCCACCAAAGCGTCGGGGAAGTCCCGGAACATGGTGATGTTGTTGCGGATGGTGTCGTCAAAGAGGAACACGTTCTGGCCGATGAGGCTCATCAGGTCGTACAGGCTGTCCGGATCCACCTCCCGCAGCTCCTTTCCGTCGATGGCGATGGAGCCGCTGTAGCCGTCGTAGGATCCCATGAGCAGGCTCAGCAGGGTGGACTTGCCCGAGCCGGAGCCGCCCACCACGGCGTATTTCTTCCCCGGCTTTAGGGTGAGGGAGAGATCCTTCAGCACCGGTTTGTCCGGCTCATAGCCGAAGGTGACGTGTTCCAGGGTGATGCCCTGGTTCAGCTCCGGCGGGATGGCCTCGCCGGAGCGGGCGGCGTGCTCGCCGGTGATCTCCGCCAGCTTTTCCACCAGTCCGGCGGCGGCCCTGCGGCTGGCCCAAAGCTGCGGCACCTGGGAGATGGATTGCACCAGATAACCGGACAGGTTGACAAATACGATGACTGTGCCGCCGGTGATGTCGCCCCGGATAGCCAGGTATGCGCCGATGAGGAAGATGCCGAACTGGAACAGGAAGCCAAAGGTGCCGGACAGGCCGCGCACCAGGCCCTCGAAATACCGGCGGCGGCGCTTGGTATCCTCCACTTCACGGTTGGAGGTGTTGAACAGCTTCTCCGCCTCCCGCTCCGCCTTGAAACTCTTGATGACGGAGAAGCCGTTGAGCAGATCCTTGACCTGAGCCAAAAAGCCCTCGTTTTTTGCACTGACGGCTTTGGCCCGCTTGGCCATGGGCCCGCCGGTGAGTACCGACAGCAGGATGGGCGGGACGCTGAGCAGGACAGATAGCAGCGTCATCAGGGGGCTGTACCAGCACATCATGGCCAGCGAGCCCAGGAACAGCAGGGCATACATGAGCAGGTCAAAGGAGTTTTGCAGGTAGTCCGTCTCAATGGTAGTGACGTCGTTGGTCAGCGTGGACAGGTAGCGGCCCGTGCTCTCCTGAGAGAAGGCGCTGATGCTCTTTTCCGACAGCCGGCGGAAGGCCAGGGCCTTGTACTGCCCCAGGGCCTGGTGGATGAACACGGCCCGGCTCCCGTAATAGCCGAAATCCAACGCGGGGTTGAGCACCAGCAGGGCCAGCACCGGCCAGAAAATACGCGCCAGCCGCCCCAGATCCCCGGCCGTGATGGTATCCATCACCTCCCCCAGCACCCAGGAGATGGCGATGCCGACCGCGGTGGACAGTATCGTGAAGGCCAGCCCCACCGCATAATGCAGCCGGTTGCCCTCATAAAAGATCCGGAAAAAGGGCCGGGCCACGGAATTTTTCTTTGTCTGTTTCATTCCTTTTTCTCTCCTTCTTTTTTCCACACGCCGCCCCGGAGCAGACGCTTTCCCGCTCCGCCGATGTTGAAAAGATAGCCCCCCGCCTGCATCATGCAGCGGGCCAGGTAGAGGAAGGGCACCAGCGTCACATCCTCCTCCCGGCGGGAGTAGGAGTTGGTCAGCCCCTCCACCAGCTCCAGCTCCGTCTTTTGCAGGATCTTCAGCTCCAGTAGTCCGTCCAGCAGGGCCTGCACCTCGTCCACGGGAAGGGACAGGGCGTGGGCCACCGTCTCGGGAACATAGTGGCGGTAGGGCCTGCTGTGCAGATACTCCAGCACCTCCAGGCATCCGGGCCGGGCCAGGACGGCGAACAGGGCGCGGTAGTCCTCCATGGGGGCGAAGTGGGCGTCGTAGCCGTCCGCCGGCTCGGGCCAGACGGAGGCAAAGGAGAGATCCTCCGCGTGGAGACCCAGCATGAAGCCGCCGTCCAGAAATACCCGGCTCATGGCCCACGTCTGGGCCATGTCGGGATCCTGCTCCATCATGACGGCGCGGCCCAGGTAGCCGATGTCGGGGATATCAATGTCATCCAACAAATTTTTGGTCAACGTCCAGCACAGGCGGCAGATCTGGTCAAACCGCTGTTCCGCAGGGACGGTGTGGAGCCAGCGGGCGGCGGCCTGGTGGATGTCCACCGCCTCGCCCCCCTCCCGGCCGAACAGGCCGTCGATGGTGACGCCCAGCCGGTTGGCCAGGGCGGGGAGGAGCTCCACATCCGGCGCGCCGCCCTTCTCCCACTTGCTTACCGCCTGGGCGGACACCCCCACCAGCTGGCCCAGCTGCTCCTGGGTGAGGCCCCGCTCCTTCCGCAGCTCCGCAATGCGTCCGCTCAACACATTTGCCATAAAAACACCCCATTTCGCTTAATGGTTGTATCATAGCAAAAATAATGGTTGAATTCAATGGCGGTCATTTTGCAAAAAATCAACCAATGATAGAATTAAAGATAAAAAGCCCCGGCAGACCGAAGCACGGCCTGCCGGGGAGGATCAACGCATCTCCGCCCATGCGAAGAATTTCAGGATCCGGGTCACGAAGAAGGGTGCGTCCGGGCAGGCCTCGGTAATGGCGGCGTGGGACTCCATCAGCGCCTCGTCCGACAGTCCCTCCAGGGGGACGAGGATGGTTTTCGCGCCGTCGGCGATCTGTCCGATGGCCAGGGGCGCGGACACCACGCCGCCCACCGCCACCCGGGAGGCCGCCACCACGCCTCCGGCGGCGTACACCCCCACGGCGCAGCCGCCCACCGCCAGCCAGCCCAGGGCGATGCCGCCCCAGGCCAGCAGGCCCAGGGCCACGCCGCCGACGGATACCCCACCCAGGGCCACCGCCCCCAGGGCCAGCAGCAGCCCAAAGCTCACCCCGCCCAGGGAGAGCAGACCCACCGCCACGCCGCCCAACGCCACAAACCCGGTGGCGATGTTGCCGATGGCGATGATCCCCCGGGCCCGGTGATCCCGGCGGCCGAAGTTGACGTGGATCAGCGGCAGGCCGAACAGGGTGCGCTCACTCTTATATTCACAGTGCCAGCCCTCGTGGTAGTAGTGGTGGATGACGGTGGGGGCCGGCGGGGGAGAGGCGGGTTCATATCCCTGCGGGGGCGGGGAGCCGGACGCCTCCCGGCCCGTCACCAGATAGTCCAGGGAAACGTGGAAGTAGTCCGCCAGGGCGGTGAGGTTGTCCATATCCGGGCGGGACGTGCCGGTATCACATACTTAAAGATATTGGTGTCATTCAATCAATTTTGCCGATGAAGCGGTAGAAGATTTCTACCTCCTGTTCCCGGCTTCCGTCCTCGTTCTTGACCGCCTCATGGACAAGGATTTTTTCAATCAGCGTGTTCAAGAGTTCAGCGGTGAGTTCCGTGGGATTGACGCACTCTTTCATCAAGGCAATCCATTTTTCTGCGTCTGCGGCACTCTGGCTTTCAGCGGCAATAGCAGATTGAAGCTGTTCAATCTTTTCTTCCAGTTCCGCCTGTTCGCTTTGGTACTTCCCGGACAGCATATTGAAGTTGTATTCTGTGATACGCCCCGCCGCCCAGTCCTCATACATCCGGGCAAACAGGGTATCGACCTCGGCTTTCCGCT
>SFVC01000059.1 GCA_004560375.1 bacterium | reverse complement strand
GTCCGCCATCACCAGCAGCGCCTCGCTGCCGGGGAACAGGTCGCCCTTGAAGTCCGCCCGCAGGCCGTAGCAGATGACGGGGATGCCCAGGTCGTCCACGATGTACACCAGGTACATGACCTCCTCCTTCGTCAGGAACTGGGCCTCGTCCACGATGATGCAGGCGTTCTGCTGCAGCTCCATGATGGAGAGTTCCCGCATCTCGTCGAAGTAGATGCAGGGGTATTTCAGTCCGATGCGGGAGACCACCATGTGGTCGCCGTCCCGGGTGTCCAGCCGTGGCTTCACCAGCAATGTCTGCTGGCCCCGCTCCTCGTAGTTGAACCGGGCCATCAACGCGTTTGCCGTCTTGCTGGAGCCCATGGCTCCGTATTTGAAATAAAGCTGTGCCATTGTTTTCTCCCTTAATCCTCGTTTTTCTCTTGTTCCTTCCGCCGCACATGCCCCGCAAAGGTCTCCCCGCTCCGCCGGGGGAGGAAGGAAATCGGCGCCGGGGTCTCCCTGCCATGGTAATAACACCACAGCCACCGCAGGCACCACGCCAGCTTCCGCGCCAGCAGGAGCAGCAGCACCAGCAGCAAAATCTTAATGAGCTTCATCTTCGTCCACTTCTCTATAATCCACGGTGTACACCGGGCCCTTAAATTCCGGCTCTTTGGGCTTCTCCTGCCCGGGCTGCTCCGCAGAAACGCCCTTGCTGCGGCGGTACAGCACCACCAGCGCCACGATCAGCGCAATGGGCACCGCCAGCCGCAGGGCCAGCGTCAAGAAGCCCAGCAGCAGCCGGAAAATCCCCAGCGGCAGGCCAACTAACCATCCCATGCTTCTCTATCCTTTCATCTGTTCCTTCGCCTCGGCGTAGTACCGGGCAAAGGCCGAGGGGACGGCGTGGGCCTCCAGCCCGTCCGCGTCCACCCACTCCCATTCCGCCGGGCCGTCCCCGGACACGCTCAGGGTGTAGCCCGTCATGTGCCACTCCACATGGGTGAAGATGTGCTTCGCCGTCAGCTTGTTTTTCCACTCCACGGCGGTCAGGCCCATAGACTTGACAGCCTCCGCCGCAACCCGCTCGTCCAAAGCCCCCTCCACGTTGGGGAACTCCCACAGCCCCGCCAAAAGGCCGCTGTCGGGGCGGCGGCTCAGGGCCACCTTGTCCTCCCGCAGCAGGAGGAACACGGTCTTTTCCTCCACCCTCCGGGCCTTTTTCGGTTTCTTGACCGGCAGGCTCTCCGCCGTGCCCCGGATGCGGCCCAGGCAGAAGTCCCGGGCGGGGCACGCGTCACACTTGGGCGGGCCGTTTGGGACGCACACCGTGGCCCCCAGCTCCATCGTAGCCTGGTTGAACACGCGGATGTCCGCCGTGTCCTCCGGCATAATGGATTGCACCTGCTCCCGGATGCGCTTCTTTGTTTTCGGGTCCAGGATGTCGTCATGGCAGTCGGTGAGCCTTGTCACCACCCGGAGGACGTTGCCGTCCACCGCCGCCTCCCGCCGCCCGAAGGCAGCCGAGGCGATGGCGCTGGCGGTGTAGTCCCCCACCCCCGGCAGTTTCAGCAGCCCCTCGTAGGTATCCGGGAAGCCGCCCATCTCCGCCACGGCTTTCGCCGCCTTCTGCAGATTCCGGGCGCGGCTGTAATAGCCCAGCCCCTCCCACAGCTTCATCAGGCGGTCCTCCGGGGCGTTTGCCAAAGCCTCCACCGAGGGGAAGGCTTCGAGAAACCGGGCGTAGTAGCCCAGAACCGCCGCCACACGGGTCTGCTGCAGCATGATCTCCGACACCCAGATGCGGTACGGGTCCTCCGTCCGCCGCCAGGGCAGGTCCCGGGCATTTTCCCGGTACCAGGCCAAAAGCGGCCCCGGCAGGGTCGCCAGCACGTTTTCAGTTGTCAACTCCTGTCGTTCCATGGTATTATCATACCATACCCGGCGGGGGATTTGCACCCCTCCGAAAGTTTTTTTGAAAAACCTCTTGACCTTCCCCTTTCTGGAAGGTGTACGATACCCTCAGAAACGAGGTGAACGGCTTGAAAATCAACGAAGTGGAGGCCCTGGTGGGCATCACGAAGAAGAACATCCGCTTTTACGAGGCCGAGGGATTGCTGGCCCCCCGGCGGAACAGCGACAACGGCTACCGGGACTACGGCGAGGCCGAGGTGGAGACCCTGCGGCGCATCAAGCTGCTGCGCAAGCTGGGCGTGCCGCTGGAGGACATCCGGCAGATGCTCTCCGGCGCCCACACGGTGGGAGACGGGATGCGCCGCCATCTGGTGACGCTGGAACGGGAGCGGCAGAATCTGGACGCCGCCGCCCGGCTCTGCGGCGAGCTGGCGGACTGTCAGGAACGGCTGGCCGGCCTGGACGCCGCCGCCCTGCTGGAGCAAATGGCGGAGATGGAGCAGTCCGGCACCACCTTCCAGAACAAGCAGTCCCAGGACATCCGGGCGCGGTACGTGGCCCCGGTGGCAGTGACAGTGCTGATGGTGCTGCTGATGCTGGGGCTCATCTGGCTGTTCCTCTGGGCCTTTGAGACGGACCCGGCGGGCGCGCCGCCCCTGCCGCTGCTGGCGGTGTTCATCGCCGTCCCGACGGTGGTAGCCCTGGGGGTCATCGTGTCCCTGGTGCAGCGCATCCGGGAGATCGGAAGGAGGGAGATCGACGATGCCAGGCAGTTCTGACCGGCGCAGAAAGCGCATCGGCTCCATCATTGCGGCCGTGTTCGTCCTGTTCTACGTCCTGCCCCTGGTCATCGGCTCCGTTTTTGCCGCCGTGACGTTTATCCGGGACGGCGAGTGCTTTGCCGCGATCCTGTTCCTGCTGATCTACGGCGTGCTGGGCGGGGCCGTGGTGATCGGCGTGCTCCTGGCCCTGCGCCAGCGCCTGAAAGAGATCAAGGGAGGCGAGGAAGATGACGCCGCCCAATACTGACCGGCAATCAAGCCGCCGGAAAAGCGCCCTCTGGAGCGCCGTGTTCAACACGGTGCTGCGGCTCATCGCGGCGGCGGTGCTGCTGTGGTGCCGCCGGGAGGTGGACAGCGCCGTGTTGTCCGTCGTACTGCTGGTGCTTGCTCTCATCAATCTGGGGACCATCGTCCCCTTGTGGATCAGTTTTCGTATACGCTTGAAAGAAATTGAAGGAGGAGAAGAAGATGCTGCTGCTGAATATTGACTATGTACCCGGTAAAGAGGTGGAGCCCCTGGGCCTGGTGAAGGGCACCGTGGTCCAGTCTAAAAACGTGGGCAAGGACTTCATGGCCGGCATGAAGACCCTGGTGGGCGGTGAGATCACCGGCTACACCGAGATGCTGACCGAGGCCCGCCAGATCGCCACTAAGCGGATGGTGGACGAGGCCACCGCCCTGGGCGCCGACGCCGTCATCAACGTCCGGTTCGGCTCTTCCGCCGTCATGCAGGGCGCGGCGGAAGTGATCGCCTACGGCACCGCCGTGAAGCTGAAATGACGCGGGTCACATTCCTGGCCCACAGCGGCTTTTGGGTGGAGCTGCCCAGCGTTACATTGTTATTTGACTGGTGGAAAGGGGAACTCCCGGTTTTGCGGCCGGGGGTCCCCCTGCTGGTCTTTTCCAGCCACCGCCATGAGGACCACTTCAACCCCGAAATTTTCCGGCTTGATACCGACGCGTTTCTGCTGGGCAGCGACATCCGCCTGACGGCCCGGAACCTGAAAAAATGGGGCGTTTCCGAAGAAACAGCCGCCCGGTGCCTGCGCCTGGGGAAGCAGGACGCCGTCTCTCCCTTGCCCGGCGTCACGGTGGAGACCCTGCCCTCCACCGACGAGGGCGTGGCGTTTTTAGTGACGGCGGACGGGAAAACCGTTTTCCACGCCGGGGACCTGAACTGGTGGCACTGGGAGGGGGAGGACCCCGGCTGGAACCGGAACATGGAGGTCAATTTCAAGCGGTACACCGAGCCCCTCCGGGGGCGGCGCATCGACCTGGCCATGCTGCCCCTGGACCCCCGGCTGGGGGAGGACGGCTTCCGGGGCCCCAAGTATTTTCTGGAGCTGGCGGACATCCGCCGCTTCCTGCCCATGCACCAGTGGGGGGATTTTGGTTTTACAGAGAAATTTCTGGCCCGGTATCCCGGCTTCGCGGCCCGGACGGTGCCCGTCAGCCGGGTGGGGCAGGACTTTACATTTGAGGAGGAAGATGTATGAAAATCGACGGCAACGAGCTGGCCATCCGGCAGAACGACCTGGACCGGGAGGGCCGCCACGAGGAGGCCATGGCCATCAAGAAGGAGTTTTTAAAGCAGGTACGGGAGAGCGGCGACCACTGCCCCTGCAAGGAAGCGTGCCCCCACCACGGCAACTGCTTTGAGTGCGTGACGCTCCACCGGGGCCACCGGGACCATCTGCCCATGTGCATGTGGGACATGGTGAATGAGCGGCTGCACAAGCTGTCGCTGATGACGGAGGGGACGCTGCGGGAGTATGAGGAGACGCACAAGTAAGAAGGGGGCTTTTGCCCCCTTCTTTTCTGCCCACGGGGCAGGGACGGGGGACGGCCCGGCTTCGCCGGGTGGGGATGCACCCCCCCATTCTTTTTCGTCTTGCCGAAAAAGAATGCGCCGTGCACGGTGGAAGAAAAAGACGCTTTGTGTCCAAATCCTGCCCATTCGGGCAGGTTTGGACAAGTACGGGGGTCGTGCGAATCGATGCGGCAAAAACTTGCCAGGTTTCCGCCGGGTGCGCCGTACCTCCCAGAAACAGAGAACGTATTCCCCCGCATTTGGTACTGCGCAGCGGCTTTCCGGATGAAGCGAGCCTGTTTCGAGGAAGCGGCGCGATTGGCGGCCCCGAAAAGGGGCCGGGAATCGCAATGCCGCGACGGTGTTGAAATTCGGAATCCCCCCGGTTTTCTCTTTGGGGGGCGTGGGGGGACACTTCTCTTTTCAAAAGAGAAATGTCCCCCCTCTCCCCGTCTCCCCCCTGAGGAGGGGGAGAAACTCCTACGCCATAATGACCCCAATGGTCAAAAACGCCACCGTCAGAATGAGGAAATACGCAATGAGTTTCCAAACGTATTTCAGCCAGCGGTCGTAGGGCACATGCCCCAGCGCCAGCGCGCCCATGACCACCGCCGCCGTGGGGGTGATGATATTCACCAGGCCCGAGGCGGACTGGAACGCCGTCACCACCAGGTCGCCGCCCACCCCCGCGAACTTGCTCAGCGGCGCCATAATGGGCACCGACAGCGTGGCAAGGCCGGAGGAAGACGGGATGAGCACCGTCAGGGGCAGGTAGATGAGATACACCAGCACTACAAAGGCCACCGGCCCGGCGCCGGAGAGGGCCCGCTCGCCCCAGTTCAGAATGGTGTCGGTGATGGCGCCGTCGTTCATCAGCACCGTGATGCCCCGGCTGATGCCGATAATGAACGCCACGCTCAACAGCTCGCCGCAGCCGGAGACGAAGGTCTCGGTAATTTCCGTCTCCCCCATGCCGTCGATGAGCCCCACTACTACGCCGCCCACCAGGAACAGGGCGGAGAGCTCCGGGAACCACCAGCCTAAGGCCGGCAGGTCCACGCCCATTTCGTCAAAGGGGATGACGCCGTAGATCATAATGAGGAACACCAGGGCGAACACCGTCAGGATGACCTTCCGTTTGTCCGTCAGGGGCAGCGGCTCTCCGGCGGTGAAAGCCGGGGCGCTCTCCCCCGCCGCTACGGACAGGGCGGGCTGGCGCTTGACTTTCGCGGCGTAGGCCATCACGTACCAGATGGCCGCCCCCTCGAACACCACCCACTGGATGAGGCGCAGGAGGATGCCCTCTCCCAGGGAGACCCCGGCGAAGCCCGCCGCGATGCCCGTGGCGAAGGGGTTCACCGTGGAGCTGATGACCCCCGCGCCCGCCCCCAGCAATATGACGGAGATGGCCGTCACCGCGTCATAGCCTGCCGCCAGAAACACCGGGATGAGCAGCGGGAAGAACGCCATGGTCTCCTCCCACATGCCATACGTGGTGCCGCCCAGACCGAAGAGCAGCATCAAAATGGGGATGAGCCACTTCTCCCTATCGCCCAGCGCCCGGATGACGTGGCTGACGCCAGCGTCCACGGCGCCGGTCTTCATCACCACGCCCAAAAAGCCGCCCACCATCAGGATGAACACGCAGACGTCCACCGCGTCGTAAAAGCCGGAAAAGGCGGCTTTCAGCACCGCGCCCACGCCCTGGGGCGACTGGGCCACAGCGTGGTAGGTCCCCGCCTGGGGCACGCCGTCCACGTACTCATAGGAGCCCGCTGGGATGAACCAGGTGGCAAGGGCCACCAGGATGATCAGCAAAAACAGGATGGTAAACGCCGTGGGCATCCGAAATCGTTTTTTCTCCAAAGGGTCTCCCCCCGTTTCTTATTTTCCGATAGTCGCCACCATGACGGCCTTGATGGTGTGCATCCGGTTTTCCGCCTCGTCGAACACCACGGAGTGCTTGCTGCGGAACACCTCGTCGGTGACCTCCCGGATGTCCACACCCTTGTCCTGCCACTCCTTGGCCAGCTTCGTCTCAAAGTCGTGGAAGGAGGGCAGGCAGTGCATATACAGCACGTTGGGGTTGCCGGTGGCTTTCAATGTCTCCTCCGTCACCCGGAAGGGGGACAGCAGCTCCGCCCGCTCGGGGATGAGGGCCTCCTCGCCCATGGAGGCCCAGATGTCGCCGTATATGACGTCGGCGTCCTTCACGTCCTCCATGTGGTCGGTGATCTCAATGAGGCCG
>SFVC01000002.1 GCA_004560375.1 bacterium | reverse complement strand
TGTAGATAGGCTCCCTTTTTGTTTTCAGGTAGTGCTTCCGCCGTTGGCCCCAGATGCCAACAGAAGTGTTTTCAGGTGGGAGTAGATCAGGTAGAAAATAATCGCCCTCCTGATGATAGGTTCCACCCATCTGCTCAAATAGTGACTTTTCCATGGCGTAGTCCCCCGACATATTGAGTTTCCTTGCAATTCAATCACTCTCGGCTGGCTTTACAAAAGTTTTGGGAGGAACTTCCTTACGAAGTTCCTCCCAAGCCGGGGGGCTGTCTGTTATGTTATCTGTTATTGGATACCGGCGGGGATGCGGCCGCCGTTCTTCAGGCGGAACTTCTTCGTCTCGTCCTCCAACAGGTGCACCTGCTCAAACAGCTCGGAGCTGACGGCGGCGGATTCCTCGCTGCTGGCGGAGTTGGTCTGCACCACGGAGGAGATCTGCCCGATGCCCTCGGACACCTGGGACAGGGACTCGGCCTCCTGGTGGACGGCGTCGGTGATGGAGTGGATGGCCTTGTCGGACTGAACCACCAGCTCCAGCGCCGCCTTCAGGGACTTGGACACCTCGCCCACGATCCGGCTGCCCCGTTCAGTGGACTGGACGGAGTTCTCAATGAGATCCTTGGTGGCCTTGGCCGCCTCGTCGGACTTGGAGGCCAGGTTGCGAACCTCGTCCGCCACCACGGCGAAGCCCTTGCCCGCTGAGCCGGCCCGGGCGGCCTCCACCGCCGCGTTCAGGGCCAGGATATTGGTTTGGAAGGCGATATCCTCAATGGTGGCGATGATCCGGCCGATCTGCTCGGAGGAGTCCGCGATGTCCGCCATGGCGGCCACCATCTCCTCCATCTGCTTGCTGCTGAGGGTGACCTGCTCGCTGGTGAGCTTGGCGCTGCGCTGGGCGTTGGCGGCGGCCTCCACGTTGCGATCCGCGCTCTTGGACAGGTCGTCCACCGTGGCGTACAGCTCCTGCACCGCGCTGGCCTGCTCCGTGGCCCCCTGGGCCAGGGCCTGGGCACCGCTGGACAGCTGCTCGGCGTGGTTGGCTACCCGCTGCTCGGCCTGGATGATGCTGCCCATGGCGCCGGAGATGGACACGGTAAAGCGATCCAGCGCCTCCTCAATGGGCTGGAAGTCGCCGATGTACCGGGCGGAGGTGGACACGTCGAAATTGCCCTGGGACAGCTCGGCCATCACCCGGTCGATGTCCTCCACATATTCCTTGACGCGGCCCATGGACTCCTCCAGGGTCAGGGCCAGCTGGCCCAGCTCGTTTTTGGAGCGGTAGCCCAGATCCAGGTTGAGGTGGCCCTCCTGGAGGGGCTTGGTCCGCTGGGTGATCTGCACCATGGGCTTGATCACGTACCGCAGCACGTAGATCACCAGGCCGATCAGGGCGATCAGGGCCAGCACCAGGCAGATTACGGTAGAAAAATGCATAAAGGCGATGGTGCCGTTCATCGTCTCCGTGTACTCAGAACTCAGAGTGGTACCCCGCTCCACCACCTGATCCAGCAGGCCCACCAAGGTGGTGAGGTTGGCCTGGATGGTATCCTGATAATACCGCTGGGCCGTGGTGCGGTTATTGGTGTACAGCCCCAGGGCGGTGCCTGCGGAGGCGTGGAGCTCCTTGTGGAGGGGCTCGATCTGGGCGCGCAGGGCCTCAATCTGGTTGTCCGGCAGGTTCAGATCGGAGTAGAGCCACTTGCCCAGCCCGCAGCTGGTGTGATCCATGCTGCCGGTGAACTCGGAGCCGGCGTACAAGGCGTTGCTCAGGTTAGCCGACCACTTGTAGTGGGCCACCTCCGCCTGCTGCACCTGGCTGAGCAGATTGGCAGCCCGGACGCTGCCGTCCTGGGTGCCCTCAATGCGGAGGATGTTCATGGTAGTCATGCCGCTGAACAGGAAGATGGCCACAATGGCACAGATGATGCGGATGCTGACGGCGCGTTTGATACTGGTACCCATAGGATAGGTCCTCCTTCTTGCTTTTCTCAACGGGCTTCGGGGGAGCGGCGCGGGGCCTATCCCCCCGCCGCGGCGGGCGCGGCAGGCTGTTGGACAGATTATATGCTTATTTTAGCACAGCGCCCAGGCGTATGCAAGGATTTTGTGGAAGGGATCGTATTTTTTCCAGGACGCGAAGAAGTTTCAAAACGGATAAAGTAAAAGGCCGGGGCGAACCCGGCCTTTTGTTATTCCTTGTTTTCCATGAACTCCCGGAGGAGCTGCTTGTCCGTATAGAGCAGTTTAAGGGCCGCCTCAAAGGTAGGAAGGTTATGTTTTTCCCGAAAAGCCTCAACTCGTTCCACCAGGCTATAGTCCTCCGTCAAAAGATAGTTGCCCATGCAGCGCGCCTCCCTTCCTAAATAAATCATATCACAAAACAGAAATGAGGTCAAGTGACCTCATAAGAAAAGTCCCACTTTGCTATCATAAGGAATAGCGAAGGGGGGAAATACGCATGGCCGATGCTGTTTTGATCGGGAAAGCCATCCAGAAATGCCGCATAGAAAAGGGCATGACCCAGGAAGTGCTCAGTGGGCTGGCCGGCTTGGATCGAACCCATTACAGTAAAATCGAACGTGGCCTGCGTAGTCCTACCATCGACACCTTATTCAAGATTGCAGGTGCGCTGGATATACCACCCCATCAGCTGATGATCGAAATTGAGAATGCGGTCGGCAATCAATAGACGTATAAATCTCCCGGCGGACTGGGAGTATTGAGCGGAACACAGGCGGGGCCGGGGAATCTTCCTCCGGCCCCGCATTTTTGTGCGCTTCTTCCCTTGACTGCCGCTTCCGGCGGGCGTAAAATAAGCCGTCTGAAATTGGATAAACGGGCAGGCCGGACAAGGGTGTCCGGGCAGATGGGGTTGAGGCAAGGGGGCCGCACCTGCCCCGTGGGAGGAATTCTTATGGCAACGGGCACGAAATTCATCTTTGTCACCGGCGGCGTGGTGTCCGGGCTGGGCAAGGGCATCACGGCGGCGTCCCTGGGGCGGCTGCTGAAGCAGCGGGGCCTGCGGGTGCGGGTGCAGAAGCTGGATCCCTACCTCAACGTGGATCCGGGCACCATGTCCCCCTACCAGCACGGGGAGGTGTTCGTCACCGACGACGGGGCGGAGACCGACCTGGATCTGGGCCACTACGAGCGGTTCATCGACGAGAATTTGACCTTCAACTCCTCCGTGTCCTCCGGCAAGGTGTACTGGAACGTGCTGAACCGGGAGCGGGCGGGGGACTATTTAGGGGGCACGGTGCAGATCATCCCCCACATCACCGACGAGATCAAGCGGCACATCTACTCCCTGGAGGGGGAGGACGTGGACGTGGCCATTGTGGAGATCGGCGGCACCGTGGGCGACATCGAGAGCCAGCCCTTTTTGGAGGCCATCCGGCAGGTGGCCGCCGAACGGGGGCGGCAGAACGTGATGTTCCTCCACGTGTCCCTCATCGTGTCCATCCCCGGCTCCGGGGAGCTGAAGTCCAAGCCCACCCAGCACTCGGCCAAGGAGCTTTTGTCGCTGGGCATCCAGCCGGACGTGATCATGTGCCGCAGCGATTCCCCCATCCCCCGGGAGATTCTGGACAAGATCTCCCTGTTCTGCAACATCCCCCGGGATCACGCCATCCCCAACCTGACGGCGGAGCTGCTGTACGAGGTGCCGCTGATGCTGGAGCGGGAGGGGCTGGCGGACGTGGTGGTGCGGCGCTTAGGGCTGATCTGCCACGCGCCGGATCTCACCGAGTGGGCCACCATGGTGCACCGGGCCAAGCACCCCACGGGCAAGGTGACCATCGCGCTGGTGGGCAAATATGTGGCCCTCCACGACGCCTATCTGTCGGTGGCGGAGGCCCTCACCCATGGGGGGATTGAGAACGGCGTGTCGGTGGAGGTGCGCTGGGTGAACTCGGAGGAGGTCACAGCGGACACGGCGGACAAGCTGCTGGCGGGGGCCCAGGGCATTCTGGTGCCCGGGGGCTTTGGCAGCCGGGGCATTGACGGGAAGCTGGAGGCCATCCGGTACGCCCGGGAGAAGAAAATCCCCTTCCTGGGCATCTGCCTGGGGATGCAGCTGGCGGTGGTGGAGTTCGCCCGGAACGTGTGCGGGCTGACGGGGGCCCACTCGTCGGAGCTGGATCCCCAGACGCCCTATCCGGTCATCGATCTGATGCCCGACCAGGTGGGGGTGACCGCCAAGGGGGGCACCATGCGGCTGGGCAGCTATCCCTGCCGGCTGAAGGAGGGCTCGCTGGCGGCGTCGGTGTACGGCGGGTCGGAGATCGGCGAGCGCCACCGCCACCGCTACGAGTTCAACAACAAGTACCGGGAGGCGCTGGAGGGGGCGGGGCTGTCCCTGTCCGGCCTGTCGCCCGACGGGCGGCTGGTGGAGCTCATCGAGCTGCCGGGGCACCCCTGGTTTGCGGCGTGCCAGTTCCACCCGGAGCTGAAGTCCCGGCCCAACCGGGCGCACCCGCTGTTTCGGGAGTTTATCCGGGCCGCGGCGGCCAGGTAGGCCTGTATGGCAGGGGGCGCCCTGCCGGGGGCGTTACTTTTCCCACGTGGGAAAAGTAACCAAAAGGACGCTTAAGGGGGAGGCCTCCGGCGGACGCTGCGCGTCCTTAGTCGGCCTCCCCCTTAAGAATCCCCCATTTTACGGGGGCTGTCAGATCGGGGAATGGGTGGATACCTTTCCGGCGCGGAGGTGATACGGACGCAGGTGCCCCTGTCGCCGCTGCCGCTGAGTGGTGTGGGTACTGAGAGGTGGGTGGCGTCCACGAACGGTGCGCCTGGGTGTCGGGTGGTGCTGCACGGGTGCGTGTTGGGTGCGTTGCCTGCGCCGGGGTGGTTA
Source organism: bacterium (assembly GCA_004560375.1). Taxonomy (GTDB): domain Bacteria; phylum Bacillota; class Clostridia; order Oscillospirales; family Oscillospiraceae; genus Enterenecus. Next base: position 97,687 of record SFVC01000002.1, on the reverse strand, counting down.
GCCTGAGAAGCTTAGGCGCTGTAAAGAGAACCCCATGTTTTCAGTGTCTGCGAAAGCCAGGCCCAGTGTGGGCCGGAAAAAGAAGAACAGCCCATTCGTAACCCGCAAAAGCCGGTCACGCTCCCGCCCCGCAAAATCGACGTGCCCTTGACCTTAACGGGGGTTCTTAGGGGGTGACCAACCTGTGAGCGCAGGGCCGCCCTTCGGCCCGGAGTCGAACCGGTGGCCACCCCCTAAGCGCGCTCTTTGGTTACTTTCTCTCGCGCGAGAGAAAGTAACGTCCCCCGCAGGGGCGCCCCCCGGGGGCACCCGGGACTTATACAAGGGGCCGCCCCTTGCCCCCGGCCAGAGGGGCGCTGAGGCGGCAGGCCGCGCAAAAAGCAGCACCCCCGGTCAAACGACCGGGGGTGCGTTTTTTGCTCAGTCCACCGGCTCCACCCAGCCGTAGGGGTCGGGCTCGGTGCCCCACTGGATCCCAGTGAGGGTATCATACAGCCGCTGAGTCAGGCGGCCGATCTGGCCGCCGCTGACCTCCACCTTCTCGTCCCCCTCCGCCAGCAGGCCGATGGGGGACACCACCGCCGCCGTGCCGGTGCCCCAGGCCTCCTCCAGGGTGCCCGCCCGGGCGGCGTCAAACAGCTCCTGGGCGGAGATGAGCCGCTCCTCCACGGAGTAGCCCCAGTCCCGCAGCAGCTCCAGGCAGCTCTTGCGGGTGATCCCCGGCAGCACCGAGCCGGTGAGCTCCGGCGTCACCACCGTGCCGCCGATCTTGAACATCACGTTCATGGAGCCCACTTCCTCAATATACTTGCGGTGCACGCCGTCCAGCCACAGCACCTGGGAGTAGCCCTGCTCCTCCGCCCGCTCGCCGGCGCGGATGGAGGCGGCGTAGTTGCCGCCGCACTTGGTGAAGCCGGTGCCGCCCTTCACGGCCCGCACGTCCTCGTCCTCCACATAGATCTTCACCGGGTTGATCCCCTCGGGGTAGTAGGCCCCCACCGGGCAGCAGATGACGGCGAACAGATAGCTGTGGGAGGCGTGCACCCCCAGGGAGCAGTCGGTGGCGATGATGAAGGGGCGGATATACAGGGAGGTGCCCACCTTGTCCGGCACCCACGCCTTGTCAGCGGACACCACGGCTTTGACGGCCTGGACGAAGTCCTCCTCCGGGATCTCGGGGATGCACAGGCGGCGGCAGGACGAGTTCATCCGCCGGGCGTTCTCATAGGGGCGGAACAGCTGCACCTTGCCCTCCGGGGTGCGGTAGGCCTTCATGCCCTCAAAGATCTCCTGGGCGTAGTGGAACACCATGCAGGACGGCTCGAAGGGCAGGGGGCCGTAGGGCACCACCCGGGGGTCGTGCCAGCCCTGGCCCGCGTCGTAGTTCATCAGGAACATATGGTCGGTGAAGGTCTTGCCGAACACCAGCGTGTCCGGGTCGGGCAGGGGCTTGGGGTTGGGAGTAGAGGTAAACGAAATATCCAGCATCAGGATCGGCTCCTTTTTCCTCGAAATAAATTGGCATACTGTGATTTATTATACCAGCGCCGGGGCCGGGACGCAAGGATCTTTTTTCCGACGCTCTTGACAAACTCGATATTCGAGAATATAATGGAACCAGGATACTCGAATATCGAGATTAGGGGGGTGAGCCTGTGCCCAGGGAGAAATTCAGCACCCTGACGGAGCAGATGTTTTACGTGCTGCTGTGCCTCCGGGAGGAGTGCTGCGGCATGGATATTCTGGACAAGGTGCCGTCCATGACGGACGGGCGGGTGAGCGTGGGCTCGGGGACGCTCTACAACCTGCTGGAGCAGTTCCGGGCGGAGGGCATGATCCGGGAGACCCGGACAGAGGGCCGCAAGCGCAGCTATCTGCTCACCGACGCCGGACGGGCCCGGCTGGAGCGGGAGTATCAACGGATTCAGGCCCAGGCGGAGGACTACCGCCGGGCCTTCGGAGAGGAGGGCGCGACATGAGAGAGACCAAGCGGCAGATGACCCTGTATTCCTTTTACGACCACACCGGGCTGGAGCGGCACTTTGAGCGGATGGCGGCTCAGGGCTGGCTGCTGTGCAAGGGCGGGCAGTACACCTGGCACTACCGGCGGATCGAGCCGAAACAGCTCACCTTCTGCGTGTGCTATTACCCCAGGGCCACTATTTTCGACCCCCTGCCCTCGGTGAGCCAGGAGGAGTTCTATGACTTCTGCGCCCACACCGGCTGGACGCTGGCGGCCTCCTCGGCCCAGCTCCAGGTGTTTTACAACGAGCGGCCCGACCCGGTGCCCATCGAGACCGACCCGGCGCTGGAGGTGGAGGCCATCCACCGGTCGGCGAAAAAGAGCTTCCTGCTGCCCAACGGCCTGCTGCTGGCGGTAGGGCTGCTGAACCTGGGGCAGTTCCTGTTCGTCCTGAACCGCAGCCCCATCCAGACCCTGTCCAACGCCGGCACCCTGCTGGCCGCCGTGGCGGGCGCCATCCTGCTGGCGCTGTGCTCCGTGGAGCTGTGCGCCTACTTCCTCTGGCACAGGTGGGCGGTGCGGGCGGCGGGGCGGGGGGAGTTTTTACCCACCCGGAGCCACCGATGGTTCCAGAGGATCGCGCTGGCGATTCTGGCGGCGGCGACGGTGTGGTTTTTTGTCAGTATGGCCGAGGAAGGTCTGGGCGGCGTGATGCTGGTGTCCATGGCGGGGGGCGTGCTGGTGGTGGCCGCGGTGATCGGCATCCGGGAGGGGCTGAAGAAGCGCTATTTCTCCGCCGGGGCCAACCGGGCCGTCACCATCATCGCCTGTGTGGTGTTGTCCCTGGCGGTTTCGGCGGGCATCCCCTGGCTTGTGATAAAAACCCGCCCCAACCCCGCCCCGTCGGAGCTGCCCCTGACGCTGGCCGACCTGCGGGAGGGGGACTTCAGCGGCTACACGCGGAGCTGGCAGGGGGCCCAGTCCCCGCTGCTGGGGCGGTACAACGCCCACGAGTGGCCCTTGGGCCCGGTGAAGCAGTTCCCGAACCCGGTCTATCTGGACTATGAGGTCACCCTGGTGAAGCTCCCCGCCCTCTACGGCCTGTGCCGGGAGACCCTGCTCCATGAGCGTGACGACTGGGGCGATAGAAACCCGGTGTGGCAGGGGTATGCCTACGCCCCCACAGACCCCGCCCCCTGGGGGGCGGAGGAGGCGTACCAGTGGCTGCCGGAGGACGGGTTGGACAATGAGGCGGACAACAACCAATACCTGCTGTTCTACCCGGATCGGGTGGTGACCATCAGCCTGCAGTGGGATCAGCCGCCCACCCGGTCGCAGATGGCGGCGGTGGGGGAGAAGCTGGGCCGGGGGCCGCTGTAAATTTCCGTTGCGGCGGGGGCGGAAAGGTGATATACTCTCCCCATAAAAAACAGAAATGAGGGATCCCCATGGCCCGCATCGACAAACAGAACTATTACCTGGACATCGCCGCCACCGTGCTGGAGCGCTCCACCTGTACGCGCCGGTGCTACGGGGCCATCATCGTCCAAAACGACGAGATCGTGTCCTCCGGCTACAACGGAGCGCCCCGGGGGCGGAAAAACTGCGGCGATCTGGGCTACTGCGCCCGGGAGGCCATGAACATCCCCTCGGGACAGCGGTACGAGCTGTGCCGCTCCGTCCACGCCGAGGCCAACGCCATCATCTCCGCCCCCCGGCGGGAGGTTTTAGGCGCCACCCTCTATATGGCCTGCAAGGATCCGGCCACCGGGGCGCTGATCCCCGGCTCCACCTCCTGCTCCATGTGCCGCAGGCTCATCATCAACGCGGGCATCGCCAAGGTGGTGATCCGGGACACCCCCACCGAGTACCGGGTGGTGGACGTGGAGCGGGAGTGGATCGATCAGGACGACTCTATCCCGGAGCACCTGAGGGAGGAGTGCGGGGTATGAGGCGCTTTGCCGCCCTGCTCTGCGCGTTGCTGCTCCTGGCGGGCTGCGCCGCCCCCCAGGCCCAGGCCCAGCCGGCGGCGGAGCGCACCTTCTTTGCCATGGATACCGTCATGACCCTGCGGCTGTATGAGGGCGGGGACGAGGCCCTGCTGGCCGCCGCCGAGGCCCGGGTGCGGGAGCTGGAGGGCCTGCTGTCCGTCACCGGCAGGGGCAGCGAGATCCGCGCCCTCAACCGGGACGGGGCGGCGGAGCTGTCGCCGGACACAGAGGAACTGCTGCGGGGGGCGCTGGCGCTGTGCGCCCGGACGGAGGGGGCGCTGGATCTCTCCACCTACCCGGTGCTGTGCACCTGGGGCTTCACCACGGGGGAGTATGCCGTCCCCGACGGGGAAACCCTGGCCAAGCTGCTGCCGCTGGTGGACTATACCAGGGTGGGGCTGGACGGGAACGCCGCCTCCTTGCCGGTTGGCATGGAGATCGACCTGGGCAGCGTGGCCAAGGGCTACACCGGGGCGGCGCTGGCCGCCCTGCTGCGGGAGGGCGGCGTCACCTCCGCCCTGCTGGATTTAGGGGGCAACATCCAGGCGGTGGGGGCCAGGCCCGACGGCTCCCCCTGGCGGGTGGGCATCCGGAACCCGGCGGGGGAGGGGAACATCGGCGTGGTGGAGGTGGACAACCAGGCGGTGATCACCTCCGGCGGGTACGAGCGGTATTTTGAGGAGGACGGCGTGCGCTATTGGCACATTCTGGATCCCAAGACCGGGGCCCCCGCGCGCAGCGGGCTGGTCTCCGTCACTGTGGTGGGGGACGACGGGCTGATGTGCGACGGGCTGTCCACCGCCCTGTTCGTCATGGGGCGGGAGAAGGCCGTGGAGCACTGGCGGCGGCATCGGGACTTTGAGGCGGTGCTGGTGGCGGAGGACGGCTCGGTCACCATCACCCCGGGGCTGGAGGGGCGGTTCGCCCTGACGGAGCAGGGGCGGACGCTGACGGTGGCGGAATGAGAGTTCCACGGCATTGTCACGCTGCGAAGCTTCCGCGACGGAGCCTAAGGTCTCGCCTTCGGCTCGGTCGGCGCTGAACGTGTGCCACTGGCACACAGCGCCCTCCGACTCCGGGAAAACCCATCCGGGGCCTGCGGCCCCTCCTTGGGCTTTTCCCTGCGCTCCGGCCTTAGTCTCCTGCTCCCGGCTTCTCCGCGCTTCTGCAATCTGCACAGAAAAAATTTGGAATGTTCACGAAACTTTCACATTTCCACTTGACGGCGGCGCGGCCGGACTATATAATAGATGAGGATAATTTTGAAAGGCCGCCGTGCTTTTTTACCGTTTGAGCGTTTGCGCCCCTTTTGGGGCGTTTATATAGTCTATACGACCCGGCATAGATTTTGACACTCAAATACTGCGCCCAAATCCGGTGGGCGGTTTTTCAATTATCGCGGTGCGTCTATTCACGCATCGCGTGTTATTTTGTAACAGGAGGTGTGGAACCCAGATGCAAGTGCCAGTCTTTGTGACCGTGATCATTGCCATCGCCGCCGGTCTGATCTGTCTGGCGATCGGAGCGGTGGTTGGATACCAGCGGCGAAAGGCCGCCGCCGAGCGGGAGATCGGCTCCGCCGAGGAGGAGGCCCGCCGGATCATCAACGACGCCATCAAGTCCGCCGAGAGCAAGAAGCGGGAGGCCACCGTGGAGGCCAAGGAGGAGATCCTAAAGGCCCGCAGCGAGTTCGACAAGGAGATCAAGGATCGCCGCAACGAGATCCAGCGCCAGGAGAACCGGCTCAACTCCAAGGAGGAGAACCTGGATCGCAAGCTGGAGAACCTGGAGCGCAAGGAGGAGAACGTCTCCGCCCGCATCGCCCAGTTGGAGCAGGAGAAGGTGGAGCTGGACGGGCTGAAGAACAGCCAGATGGAGCTGCTGGAGCGCATCTCCGGCCTGACGGTAGAGGAGGCCAAGCGCTACCTCATCGAGCAGCTGGAGGAGGATGTGACCCACGAGCAGGCCCTGAAGCTCAAGGAGATCCAGGCCCGCTTCAAGGACGAGGCCGAGACCTACGCCCGGGAGCAGATCGCCCTGGCCATCCAGCGCTGCGCCGCCGACCATGTGGCGGAGGCCACCGTGTCCGTGGTGCCCCTGCCCAACGACGAGATGAAGGGCCGCATCATCGGCCGGGAGGGCCGCAACATCCGCACCCTGGAGACCATGACCGGCGTGGATCTGATCATCGACGACACCCCCGAGGCCATCACCGTGTCCTGCTTCGACCCGGTGCGCCGGGAGATCGCCCGGCTGGCCCTGGAAAAGCTCGTTCTCGACGGCCGCATCCACCCCACCCGCATCGAGGAGATGGTGGAGAAGGCCAAGCGGGAGGTGGACGCCACCATCCGGGCCGAGGGCGAGCGGGCCGTGTTTGAGACTAACGTCCACGGGCTGAACCCGGAGCTGGTGAAGCTGCTGGGCCGTCAGCACTACCGCACCAGCTATGGCCAGAACGTGCTCAACCACTCCATCGAGGTGGCCCAGCTGGCGGGCCTGCTGGCCGCCGAGATCGGCGTCAACGTGGCCGAGGCCAAGCGGGCGGGACTGCTCCACGACCTGGGCAAGTCCATCGACCACGAGGTGGAGGGCTCCCACGTGCAGATCGGCGTGGAGCTGGCCCGGAAGTACCGGGAGAGCGAGAACGTGATCCACGCCATCGAGGCCCACCACGGCGACGTGGAGGCCCGGACCATCGTGGCCTGCCTGGTGCAGGCCGCCGACGCCATCTCCGCCGCCCGCCCCGGCGCCCGCAAGGAGAATGTGGAGTACTACATCAAGCGGCTGGAGAAGCTGGAGGAGCTGACCTCCGCCTTCCCCGGGGTGGACAAGGCCTTCGCCATCCAGGCGGGCCGGGAGGTTCGCATCATGGTGAATCCGGAGGACGTGTCCGAGGATCGCATGGTGTTGCTGGCCCGGGAGATCGCCAAGAAGATCGAAGACGAGCTGGAGTACCCGGGGCAGATCAAAGTGAATCTGATCCGGGAGACAAAGGCCATCGAATACGCCAAATAATGATAGCGCGGAGCCGTCGCGAACAGGCGAAGCGTGAATACACACGCGCCGCTGTGGATTCCACGGCGGCGCGTTTTCCCCGTTGCGTTTTTCCTACGGCTGTGATATGATATCCCAACACCAAAGAAAAAAGGGATGGATCGAATGCTTACCTTTGAAAGCCCTCAGTTTGAGGATCGGGAATGGGTGCAGCCCCTGCTTGCCGCCGAGGCCAGCCCCGCCTGCGAGTATAATTTCGCCAATATCTACCTGTGGAGCAGGGCCTACCCCCAGAAGATCGCCCGCCTGGGCGACCGGCTGCTGGTGTGCATCCAGGGCTCCCTGGGGCCGAGTTGTCTCTACCCGGCGGGCAGCGGCCCCCTGGCCCCGGCACTGGACGCCCTGGCCGGCCACGCCGCCGCCAACGGGGTGCCCCTCACCCTGGTGTGTGTGACGGAGGAGCAGCGGGCCGCTCTGGAGGAGGCCTGCCCCGGCCGCTTTGCCTTTGAGGAGGATCGGGGCGGCTTTGACTACCTCTACGACGTGAACCGGCTGGCCGACCTGCCGGGGAAGAAGCTCCACGCCAAGCGGAACCACATCCGCCGTTTTGACGAACAGTTCCCCGACTGGCTGCTGGAGGACATCACCCCCGCCAACGTCCCCGAGTGCGTGGAGCTGGAGCGCCAGTGGGCCGCCATCCGCCAGGAGGAGGCCGGGGAGGACGTGAACAGCGTCTCCGAGGAGACGGTGGCGGTCATTGAGGCCCTGTACCACATGGACAAGCTGGGGCTGGAGGGGGCGCTGATCCGGGCGGACGGCGCGCCGGTGGCCTTCTCTTTAGGCGGCTTCATCACCCCTGAGGTGTTCGACGTGAACTTCGAGAAGTCCTTCGGCGACATCCAGGGGGCCTACCCCGCCATCAACCGGGAGCTGGCCCGGCTGATCCGCAGCCGCCACCCCCAGGTCAAGTGGTTCAACCGGGAGGACGACATGGGCCTGGAGGGGCTGCGGAAGGCCAAGCTGTCCTACTACCCCGACCTTCTGCTCACCAAATACACCGCTCGGGAGGTGGCCCGATGATCCAGATCCACCACGCCGAGGGCTGGGAGATCTCCGACGCGGAGGCCCTGTGGGGGAACGCCTTCGGCGACGAGCCGGAGTTTCAACAGTCGTTCTACCGCCTGTGCGCCCCCGAGGGGCCGCTGGTGCTCAGCGAGGAGGGACTGGTGCGCTCCATGCTGGCCCTGCCGGAGGTGACCCTGGTGCTGGCGGACGGCACAAGGCTGCGGGCGGGGTATGTCTACGCCCTGGCAACGGATCCAAGCTGCCGGAGGCAGGGCTGGGCGCCCATCCTGCTGGAGGTGGCGGCGGGGCTGGGCGGCAGCCGGGGACTGGACTGCCTGCTCACTGTGCCGGCGAAGCCGGGTCTGTTCCCCTTTTTTGAGCAGAACGGCTTCCAGCCGGCATGTTACCTCCGGGAGATGGAGGCGGAGCCTGCCCCCGCTCCGGTGGAGGAGCTGTCCCCCGAGGGGTACGCCGCCCTGCGGGAGGAGCTGCTGGCGGGCCGAACCCACACGGCGTACACCGCGGAGCAACTGGCGTTCCAGCGGGCCATGTGCCCCGAGCCCGGCAGCGGGCTGTACCGGCTGGAGCTGGCCCACGGCCCCGGCTGCGCCGCCGTGGAGAACTGGGACGGGGCGCCGGTGGTGAAGGAGCTGCTGTGCGCCCCCGGCGACCAGGGACAGGGGGCAGCGGCCTGCGCCGCCCTGTGCGGGAGGGCGGTGAAGGCCCGTGTCCCGGCGGGGCGGTGGGAGGGGAGGCCGTTTGCCTGGATCCGTTGGATGGAGGGCACCCCCGCTTCCATTCGCGCCGGGGCGGGGGAGGGCTGGCTGGGGCTGGCCTTTGACTGAATCCCCACCGGGCCGCTATGGTTCATTTTGCATAAAAATACATCTTTATTCGCCTTAAATTCCACAAAGCCCATGAAATGCAGGAGGACACAAAAAATCCTCTTGCATTTTTTGTGAATGGGCGGTATACTCTGTCTCAACAACCCGCTGACCGGGCGGGCTGTACCGAAACCATATTCGCAATATTCAATGGAGATGAATGAAATGAAAACGATGAAAAAGCTGACGGCCCTCTTGCTGGCCCTGACCATGGCGCTGGCGCTGTGCGCCTGCTCCAGCACGGGGGGCACCCCCTCCCAGCCCGCGGCCACCGACCCCGCCGAGACCCAGCCCGCCACCGACGCGCCCACGGAGGAGCCCACCGACGCCCCCGCGGCCTTCACCACCGTGGAGGAGGGCAAGCTACATATGTCCACCAACGCCGCGTTCCCTCCCTATGAGATGACCAAGGACGGCGGCGGCTTCGAGGGCATCGACGTGGAGGTGGCCGAGGCCATCGCCAAGAAGCTGGGCCTGGAGCTGGTGGTAGACGACATGGCCTTCAACAACGCCCTGCTGGCCGTGCAGAACGGCGAGAGCGACATTGCCATGGCCGCCATCACCGTGAAGCCCGACCGTCTGGAGGTCATGGACTTCACCGAAAGCTACGCCACCGGTGTCCAGGTGGTCATCGTCAAGGAGGACTCCCCCATCCAGTCCATCGACGACCTGGGCAACGCCGAGATGATCGGCTGCCAGGCGGACACCACCGGCTACTTCTACTGCTCCGATACCCCGGAGAACGGCGGCTACGGCGAGGATCACGTCACCGCTTATGACACCGGCGCCCTGGCCGTCATGGATCTGGTGGCGGGCACCATCGACGCGGTGGTCATCGATAACGGCCCCGCCCAGGCCTATGTGGCCCAGAACCCCGGCCTGAAGATCCTGGACGGCGCCTGGGTCACCGAGGACTACGCCATCGGCCTCGCCAAGGGGAACACCGCCCTGCTGGACGCGGTGAACGCCGCCCTGGCCGAGCTGAAGGCCGACGGCACCTTCCAGGGCATCGTGGATAAGTACATCAAGGCCGGCTGATTCGCAACCAAACGGAAATGCTCCAAGCAGGGGCGGCTCTGACGGGCCGCCCCTGCCTTACAACACTTGAGAGGGGAATACCTCAATGCTCCAACCGCTTATCGACTGGCTGTACGGCCTTCCCTTTGTCCAATGGCTGATCAAGCTGGCCCCCCGGTTCCATACCGCCTTCGTGGAGGCCGACCGCTGGCAGATGTACCTCAAGGGGCTGGTGATCACCTTTGAGATCACCTTGGTATCCATCGCCATGGGCCTGGTGCTGGGCCTGTTTGTGGCCATGGTGCGTACCGCCCACGATCAGCAGCGCCCCGGGCGGCGCAACCCCCTGCTGGGCGTGGTCAACCTGATCTGCAAGGTGTATACCACCGTGATCCGGGGCACCCCCATGATGGTGCAGATCCTGATCTGGGCTTTTGTCATCCTCCGGGGGGAGCGCAACAAGGTGATGGTGGGCATGATCGGCATGGGCGTCAACGCCGGGGCCTACATCTCGGAGATCATCCGGGGCGGGCTGATGAGCGTGGATCCGGGCCAGTCCGAGGCGGGCCGCTCCCTGGGGCTGGGCTATTTTGACACCATGCGCTTTATCATCATCCCACAGGCCTTCAAAAATATCCTGCCCTCCATGGGCAACGAGCTGGTGACGCTGTTCAAGGACACCTCCCTGGTGAACGCCATCGGCGCGGCGGAGATGACCTACTACGCCAACCGGATCGGCGGAAAAACCTACGACTATATGCCGCCCCTCATCGGCATCGCCCTGATCTACTTATTCTTCGTTATCATCCTCACCTGGCTCCAGGGAAAGCTGGAAAGGAGGCTGGCCCAAAGTGATCGACGTTAAACACCTGTCCAAGTCCTTTGGGGACAACCTGGTGCTGGACGATATCTCGGAGCACATCCACCCCGGGGAAAAGGTGGTGGTGATCGGGCCGTCCGGCTCGGGCAAGTCCACCTTCCTGCGGTGCCTCAACCTGCTGGAGACCCCCACCGCCGGCACCATCACCTTCGACGGCGTGGAGATCACCGACCCCAAGGCGGACATCAACGCCATCCGCCGCCAGATGGGCATGGTGTTCCAGCACTTCAACCTGTTCCCCAACATGACCATACGCAAAAACATCACCCTGGCCCCGGTTCGCACCGGCCTGATGAAGCAGGCCGAGGCGGAGGAGGAGGCCCTGGCCCTGCTGCGCCGGGTGGGGCTGGAGGAGAAGGCGGATTCCTACCCCGCCCAGCTCTCCGGCGGCCAGAAGCAGCGCATCGCCATCGTCCGGGCCCTGGCCATGAAGCCCAAGGTGCTGCTGTTTGACGAGCCCACCTCCGCCCTGGATCCCGAGATGGTGGGGGAGGTGCTGGAGGTGATGAAGGAGCTGGCCCGGGAGGGCATGACTATGGTGGTGGTGACCCACGAGATGGGCTTTGCCCGGGAGGTGGGCACCCGGGTGCTGTTCATGGACGGGGGGAAGATCCTGGAGCAGGACGAGCCCCACGCCTTCTTCGCCCACCCGCGGGAGCAGCGCACCATCGACTTCCTGTCCAAGGTGCTGTAAAGAATCCCCCACCCCGCAGGGGTGGGGGATTTGCGTACCTCCGGGAGCGGCGCGCCATTGATTTTTTGTCCAAGGTGTTGTAAAAGCAGCGGCGGAACGGGGTTCCCGTTCCGCCGCTGTTCATGCTGTCGAGGAAGTTATCGCCGCCCGCCGCCGCGGCCTCCGCCGAAGGAGCCGCCGCCGGGGCGTCCGCCCCCAAAGGATCCGCCGGGCCGGGGGCCGGAGGAGGGCCTGCCGCCGCCGAAGGAGCCGCTGGGGCGTCCGCCGCCAAAGGAGCCGCCCGGTCTTGTGCCCGCGCCGGGTCGTGCGTTGGGAGGGGGCTGGCCTGGGCCGAAGCCCATGCCGGGGCCGAACCCCGGGCCGTGGGGCGGCCGGGGGGGCCTGGGGGGCCGGGGCCGGAAGATATAGAAGGGCCGGTAGACATAGCTGGGCCCGTACCACCCGCAGCGGTAGCGCCGCCGGTGGGAGCCCTCCATGGCCAGCAGCACAATGGCCGCCAGCACGAGGATGAAAATGAGATCACCTAAATCGCCCATTGCGGGGCCTCCTTTCCCGGGTCAGCGGTAATAGCTGCCGTACCAGTCCTCCAGCGCCGCGGTGAGCTCCAGCACGGCGTCGTCATACATTCCGCGGACGAAATAGTCCTCCATATAGTCGTAGGCGTAGTTGGAGCAGTCGTCGTCGGTGAAGTCCCGGCGGATGTCGTCCCCCTGCACCAACCAGTAGTTGTCGCCGCTGATGTCCAGGGCCACGATCATGTCGTAGCCGCCCAGGCCCATCTCCACAGCCTGCCGGTAGGCGTAGTCGCCCAGGTCGTCCCGGCCGTAGTTGCAGGTGATCACGGCCACGGTGACGCTGTACCGCTGCCACAAGCGCTGGTTGCGCTGGGCCAGCTCCTGCTCCGTCCGGGTGGACAGCACGTTGGCGTCGTCCCGCACGAAGGTGTCGGAAGCGGCGGGCGGGATAGTCGTGGAAGGGTAGTCGGGCTCGGGCGTGGGGTTATTGAAGGGCGCTTTGGCATAGCCGATGCCGATGGAGACTACCACCATCACGATGGTGATGAGCCACGCCGCCCCCTGTTTCTTGAACACGTTCTTCCCCGTCACCACGCCGGCGGCGACGATAGCCAACGCGATGCCGATGGCAGCCCAGGGGAGGATAAACAACAGCATTCTCATAAGGAAGTCCTTTCTAAACGCGGACGTTTGATTTGACGCGCCCTGTAGGGGAGGGGCTTGCCCCTCCCGGAGAACAGAGGGCACATCGGAACGGCGGGAGGGGCAAGCCCCTCCCCTACAATATGCCTAACCGTTACGCGCTTTGTGGGGGGTATGCCTACCCCCGCAGCTCCAGCAGCTTCTGCTTCAGCTCGCCCTCGATGCGGCCCAGCTCCAGCTCGGCCTCCTTGCGCTTCTGGGCGCCGTCCTTCTGGATCTGCATCACCTCGTCCAGGGTGGAGATGAGCTGCTGGTTGGTGTGCTGGAGGGTCTCGATGTCCACCACGCTCCGCTCCGCCTCCTTGGCCGTCTCAATGGTGCCCATCTTCAGCATCTCGGCATTTTTCCGCAGCAGGTCGTTGGTCATGTTGGTGACGGCGGACTGGGCGGCGGTGGCCTGGCGGGAGTGCTCCAGCCCCAGAGCCAGCACCATCTGGCTCTTCCACAGGGGGATGGTGTTCACCAGGGAGGACTGGATCTTCTCCAGCATCAGGGTGTCGTTGTTCTGGATCATCCGGGTCTGGGGGCCCATCTGGATGGAGATCATCCGGGTGAGCTCCAGGTCGTGGAGCTTCTTCTCAAACCGGTTGCACAGGTTGGCGAAGTCGTTATACTTCTGGGCGTCCTCCTGGGAGCCGCTCTCCGCCGCCTTTTTCCGCAGCTCCTCCAGATCCTCGTTCCGGGCCTTCATCAGCGCCTTCTTGCCCGCCAGGATATACATGGTGAGCTCCTTGTAGTACTTGGTGTTCAGATCATACATCTGATCCAGCATGGCGATGTCCTTCATCAGCGTGACCTGGTGTCCCTCCAGGATGGAGGCGATCTTGTCCACGTTGACCTCCGCCTTGTCATAGCTGGCCTTGAGGGCCATGGCCTCGTTCTTCTTCTTCTGGAAGAAGCCGAAGATGCCGCTCTTTTCCTCCTGGCCGAAGGTTTTCAGCTCCACCACCAGGGAGGACAGGGCCTCCCCCACCTGGCCCAGATCCTTGGTACGCACGTTGTTCAGCGCGTTCTCGGAGAAGCCGGCGATGTTCTTCTGGGCCGCCGCGCCGTACTGGAGGACCTGGGTGGAGTCGGTGATGTCGATCTTCTGGGCGAAGTCGTTCACCATCTTCCGCTCCGCCTCGGACAGCTGGCTCTCGTCCAGCTGGATGGCCTGGGCGTCCCGGGCGGCCTGCACCGCGGCGGCGTCCTCCGGGGTGACGCTGTTCTCCAGGGTGAGGGTGGGGGCCTCCGGGGCCTTGGGAATGGCGGCCTCGGCGGCCTGGGCGGCCTGAGCGGCGGCCGCGGCGCCGGTGGGATCCAGGGTCAGCTCGGGCATCATGTTCTCATCCATGTTTTTTCTCCTCCGTTTTCTGATCGGGTTTGTCCACGTCCGGGGTGGTCTTATAGGTTTTCCAGAAGCTGGTGGCGGCCACCAGGCTTGCCACCAGCAGCAGCAGGGTGGGCGGGCTGAGGGCGGGCAGCTGGCGGATGGCCGCCACAGCCATGGAGGCGGCGGCCAGGGCCCACACGATGGCCAGCACCCGGTAGCCCCGCTTGGAGATCTTCCGTTTCATGGGCCGTCCCTCACGATCCGCCCAGGGTCATGCCGCCGATGCCCTCCTGCTGGAGCATCTGCTCCATCACGGTGATGTCGGCGGAGATATCCAGGGCCTCCTCGCCGTACAGGGCGTCCAGCTGGCGGCTGAAGGCCACGCAAATGGTGCCCAGCATCTCCTCGATCTTCTCCTTGGTGCCGTCGATGTTGGTGCCCGACGCGCCGGTGGAGTCCATCCGGTCGTAGGCGTTGAGCAGCTTCATGGTGGTGGGCAGGTAGTAGTTCATGAACTTGCGGATCTGGGGCAGCTTGGCGGGCTTTTCCACCACCGCGTCGATGATCTTGGCGGTGGTGGACTCCAGGTGGCTGATCTGGGCGGAGATCTTCACGTCCTTGATGGAGTCGTTGAGCCGCCGCATCTCGGACACAGCCTTGGCCCGCTCGTCCAGCAGAGCGTCGATCTCCGGGTTGCCGGTGGACTGGGGCTTCTCCTCCTTGGGCTTGGGCTGGGAGGGGCCGGGGGCGTCGGCCATCTCATAGCCCCGGTCAGGGAAAATCATCTTACCCACGAAGTACGCCGCCAGCGAGGCCAGCGCCGCCATGAGGTAGTGGGTGGGCCGGTACAGCGGCGCGCACAGCGCCCACAGCAGCCACGTCCCCCCCACGAAGTAGATGGGCAGGACGCTGCGTTTTTTCACATAGGCCACGGCGCTCACTCCTTCCTGAGGATCAAGAGTAGATACATCCCTTATTTTACCCTCCCGCGCTGTCAAAGTCAAGAAGAAGGGGGGCGGGGCGGTTGACTTTCCTGCGTTCTTCCTGTAAAATAAAGTGCTAAACTGACATGAGGGAGTCCTTTTCCATGATGACGCTGAACGACTTCAAGGCGGCCCGGAAGACGCTGGACGGCGTGCTCCACCCCACCGACCTGATCTACAGCCCCTTCTTCACCCGCGCCTCCGGCAACCAGGTGTACCTCAAGCCGGAGAATATGCAGGTGACGGGGGCTTATAAAATCCGGGGCGCTTATTTCAAATGCTCCACCCTGTCCGACGAGGAGAAGGCCCGGGGGCTGGTGACGGCCTCCGCCGGCAACCACGCCCAGGGGGTGGCCTATGCCGCCCGGGCGGCGGGGGTGGCCGCCACCATCGTCATGCCCACCACCACCCCCCTGGTGAAGGTGAACAACACCAAGGACTACGGGGCCCGGGTGGTGCTCCACGGGGAGACCTTCGACGACGCGGCGGCGCTGGCCGCCCAGCTGAGCCAGGAGGAGGGGCTGACCTACGTCCACCCCTTCAACGACCTGACGGTGTCCACCGGCCAGGGCACCATCGCCTATGAGATCTTCAAGGATCTGCCCGACGTGGACGTGATCCTGGTGCCCATCGGCGGCGGCGGGCTGGCGGCGGGTGTGTCCACCCTGGCCAAGCTGCTCAACCCGTCGGTGCAGGTCATCGGCGTGGAGCCCTCCGGGGCGGCGTCCATGAAGGCCAGCCTGGAGGCGGGCCATGTGGTGACGCTGGATAAAATCTCCACCATCGCCGACGGCGTGGCGGTGAAAACCCCGGGGGATCAGGTGTTCCCCTACATCCAGCAGCACGTGGACGACATCCTCACCATCGACGACGACGAGTTGGTGGACGCCTTCCTGGACGTGATGGAGCGGCACAAGATGGTGGTGGAGAACGCGGGGCTGCTCACCGTGGCGGCGCTGAACCACCTGGAGCCGGACGGGCGCAATGTGGTGAGCGTGCTGTCCGGCGGCAATATGGACGTGATCACCATCTCCTCCCTGGTGCAGCACGGGCTCATCAACCGGGGGCGGATCTTCACCTTCTCGGTGCAGCTGCCCGACCGGCCCGGCGAGCTGCTGCGGATCGCGGAGCTGGTGGCGGGGCTCAACGGCAACATCATCAAGCTGGATCACAACCAGTTTGTCAACATCAACCGGCAGGCCGGGGTGGAGCTGAAGGTGACCATGGAGGCCTTCGGCCTGTCCCACAAGGCGGAGATCCTCAACGCCCTGAAGCAGGCGGGCTACGACGTGCGGGAGGTGGCCGCCAGCGGCACCATTACGGGGTAAGTAGGGGAGGGGCTTGCCCCTCCCGCCTTGAAGGATCGGAGACCCTTTTCCCGGGAGGGGACAAGCCCCTCCCCTACGGACAAGATCACAATCCCCGCACCGCCGCGATTGCAGCGGTGCGGGGTATTCAGGTGCGGCGCGCCGGAGGCGGGCCTGCTGGACGCGGGCCAGGGGGCGTGGGGAGCCGTCCAACGCCGCCGCCGGCGGACTTCCGCGTGTTCTATCCTATGCGGCGGGGCCGGGGCTGCCCCAGGCCGGGGGGCCGGGGACGGGCCCTTCGGCCAAGCCAATTTCACAGAAAGAGGGAGAAAACCATGGTGAAGATTGCCCCTTCCATTCTTTCGGCGGATTTTTGCAATTTGGAGCGGGACATCGGGCGGGTGTCCGCCGCGGACTGGCTCCACGTGGACGTGATGGACGGGGCCTTCGTGCCCAACCTCACCATCGGCGTGCCGGTGGTGGCGTCCATCCGGAAGCACACCGGGATGTTCCTGGACGTGCACCTGATGATCGACAAGCCCGTGCGGTATATCGATCAGTTCTGCCAGGCGGGGGCGGATCTGCTGTCCGTCCACCTGGAGGCCGACCACCCCACCCGCATCGCCGACGCCCTCCACGCCATGGAGGCCAACGGGGTGAAGAAGGCGGTGGCCCTGCGGCCCATCACGTCGGCCCGGGCGGTGCTGCCCTACCTGGAGCAGCTGGACATGGTGCTGGTGATGACGGTGGAGCCGGGGTTCGGCGGGCAGAAGTTCATGGAGTCCCAGCTGGACACCATCCGGGAGGTGCGCTCGCTCATCGACCGCTATAACCCCGCCTGCGAGCTGGAGGTGGACGGCGGCATTGGCCCCGGCACGGCGGAGCAGGTCGTTGAGGCCGGGGCCAACGTGCTGGTGGCGGGCTCGGCGGTGTACGGGGCGGAGGATCCGGCGAAGGCCATTGAGGCGCTGCGGGGATCGGCTTCGTAGGGGCCGGCGTCCCCGCCGGCCCGCTCAGGTTCCGCACATAAAAAAGGGCCGCCGAGGACGGCGGCCCCTACACACAGGAGATGACCCCCATGGACTATTTCCCCGCCGCCCTGGAAAATTTAGTGGAGCAGTTCGCCAAACTCCCCGGCGTGGGCCGCAAGAGCGCCCAGCGGCTGGCCTTCTACATTCTCGATCAGCCGGAGCAGACGGCCAAGGACTTCGCCGCCGCCCTGCTGGACGCCAAGACCTCCATCGGCTGCTGCCCGGTGTGCCAGAACCTCACCGACGGGGAGGGGGCGTGCCCCATCTGCGCCTCCTCCAAGCGGGATCACGCCACCGTGTGCGTGGTGGCCGACCCCAAGGACGTGGTGGCCATGGAGCGATCCCGGGAGTACGGCGGGGTGTATCACGTCCTCCATGGGGTGATCTCCCCCATGAACCATGTGGGGCCGGACGACCTGCACATCGCCCAGCTGGTGGAGCGGGTGTCCGCCGGGGGGATCGACGAGGTGATCATGGCCACCAACCCGGACACCGAGGGGGAGACCACCGCCCTGTACCTGTCCCGGCTGCTGAAGCCCTTCGGGGTGAAAACCACCCGGCTGGCCTACGGCATCCCGGTGGGCAGCCACCTGGAATTTGCCGACGACGCCACCCTCATGCGGGCGCTGGAGGGACGCAGGGAGATCTAACAGCATATGAAAACCGGGTGCGGATGGGGAAAACCCCCGTCCGCGCCCGGTTTGTTTCGTATGGGTTCAGTTCACCGGAATCAGCGTGCCCTTCAGGGAGAGGAAGGAGATGTCCTTTATATCAATGGGCTCCTCAAATTTCCAGGTGTTGAAGGCGTCCCAGAGCTCCTCCTCGGGGGTGCTCACGTTGCTGTAGCCCCCTGTTCCGGGCTCGGCGGCCACGGTGGAGCCGTCCTTTTTCACGGCGTACAGCGTGTCGCCGTGGAACCCGCCGGAGCTGCCGGAGCTGCTGAACATGACCACCGACAGAGGGGAGAGGGTGACCTGCCGCACCTGGCGGCCCCCCAGCTCGCCCGTCCAGTCCAGGGTGACGGAGGGGTGATATTCCAGGTCGAAGTCTACCGACCAGTCGCCCTCAAGCTGGATACCGGGGCGGAAATAGTCCCCATAGACCCGCAGCTCGTTGCTTTGCAGCGACTTTAGATCCCCCGCCTTGATCAGGGGGAACAGGATGTCCATGCCCCCCTCCACCAGCGTCTGCTGGCACACATCATATTCCGGGCCCGAGGCCCCGGTGACACGGCAGATCAGCGCGCTCTTTCCACTCTCCCGGAGCGCCGGACGCACCCCTTCGGCAAAGTCCAGCCGAACGTGGAAGCAGCCGTCGTCGGCAAAGCCCATGGAGGAGATGCGGATATCCTCCGTGCCCTCCAGGGGCATGGGGGTCTGGCCGGGGGCCAGCACTACCTTACGGGCGGGCAGGACGGCGTCCGTATACCCGGTGCCCCCCAGATCGCCGGGCTTGTAGACCACCTTGTCGTCCTTGCCCACGCTCAGGCTTTTGAGCACCGCGCCGGTGACGGAGGCGCAGGGGGCGCTGGCGTGGGGCGCGGCCATCCGGGTGTCCAGCCCCTTGATCTCCAGCCGGGCCTCCCGGGTGGGCCGGGCGTTCTCATCATAAGAAATGGTGGCGCTGATCAGGGCGGTTTTTGTCTCCGGGTTGTAGGACACCACATCAAAGTAGCGGGTGGATGGATACCCGGAGCTCACCTGCGCCGATGGGTTTTTCCCCTCCCGATTCCGGAGCTCCCCGGCGGTGAGCCGCCCGCTGAGGGTCAGAAACTCGTTGAGCCGATCCCCCTCCACGTCCTGTACGGCCAGGTAGAACCGGGCCTCCAGATCGTCGGACACGGCGCTGAGCATTTGAATTTTGATCCCCTGATCGGTGCACGACGCCCCCTTGATGTACTGGGCGTAGGGGGCGAAGGGCCCCAGGTGCTCCTGCAGGCTGCGCCACACCGCCGGCACCGCCGCCGCGGTGGCCGTGAGGGTCAGGGCGGCGCACACCGCGATGGCCGCCACAGCCCGGCGGCCCAGCCACTTTTTCCACTTCATATCCGTTCCTCCTTCGATGAGTGTGTAGAGCCGTTCCAGCTCCTCCTGGCGGGGGCCGAACCGCTCCATCTCCCGCTTATACTGCTCGCTCAGCACGGCTCTCCCTCCTTTAGCTTGTCCCGCAGCAGGGCCCGGGCCCGAGACAGGTGAGATTTGATGGTTCCCTCGCGTTTGCCGGTGACGTCCGCGATCTCGGCCACCGAATACCCCTCGTAATAGTACAGGTGGATGGGAATGCGGTACCGGGCGGGCAGGGAGAGCACCGCCTCCGTCACGCTTCCCTCCCCCGGCTCCTCCGGCGCGGACACGTCCTCCTCCAGCGGCTCCTCCCGCCTGCGCCAGGGCAGGCGGAACAGGTCGTTGGCACAGTTGGAGGCCACCTTCAGCAGCCAGGATTTGGCGTGGGCCTCGCTGTCAAAGACCGGCCTGTGCTTGACCAGGCGGAGGAACACCTCCTGCATCACGTCCTCCGCGTCGGCGCGGCTGCCGGTTCTGGCGTAGGCCAGGCGGTAGATCGCCGGGGCGAACCGCCGGGCCAGCGCGCCGGGATCGTTCCAGGGCTCCTCCATGGGATCCCTCCTTTCCTGTCTCTGCTGGTAATACGGAATGGGGCGGCCTTTGGTTGCATTGTAGCATAAAAATTTTCCGCGTTTGCACTTTTCCTCTTTTCTTTTTCCCGCCGCCGTGTCATAATGGATCAATCTGAATCAACTGCCAAGGAGTGACCCCCATGAAGCGCACCGCCGAGTTTACCCGCGAAAAGCTGGACTACCTGAAGCTGCTGGCCCGGCAGTACCCCACCGTCCAGGAGGCCAGCACCGAGATCATCAACCTCCGGGCCATCCAGAACCTGCCCAAGGGCACGGAACACTTCCTCTCCGACGTCCACGGGGAGTATGAGGCGTTCCAGCACATCATCAACTCCGCCTCCGGCGTGGTGCGGGAGAAGATCGACGAGCTGCTGGGCTCCTCCGTCCCCCGCTCCGACCGGGATCAGCTGGCCACCCTCATCTACTACCCCCAGGAGAAGCTGGAGGAGATCGAGCGGGAGACGGAGGATATGCGGGAGTGGTACCGCATCACCTTCCACCGGCTCATCGACCTGTGCTGCCTGGTGAGCGCCAAGTACACCCGCTCCAAGGTGCGAAAGGCCATGCCCCGGGATTACGCCTATATCATCGACGAGCTGATCCACACCCATTTCGAGCAGAATGAGACGGACAAGCGGGGCTACTACGAAAACATCATCAACACCATCATCGACCTGGATCGGGCCTCCAACTTCCTCATCCAGCTGTGCGAGCTCATCAAGCGGCTGGCGGCGGATCACCTCCACCTGGTGGGGGACATCTTCGACCGGGGCCCCGGCGCGGACGTGATCCTGGACGCCCTCATGGACTACCACAGCGTGGACATCCAGTGGGGCAACCACGATATCCTGTGGATGGGCGCCGCCTCCGGCTCCCGGACGCTGGTGGCCACCGTGCTGGCCAACTCCCTGCGCTACAACAACCTGGAGGTCATCGAGACGGGGTACGGCATCTCCCTGCGGCCCCTGTCCGTGTTCGCCGACGAGGTGTACCGCAAGTGCGACGTGAGCCGCTTCCAGGTAAAGATCGCCAAGGAGGACGAGGGCAGCCTCACCGAGCGGGACAAGCTGCTGTGCGCCCGGATGCACAAGGCCATCACCATGATCCTCTTCAAGCTGGAGGGCCAGAAGATCCGCCGCAACCCCTGCTTCCACATGGACGACCGGCTGCTGCTGGACAAGGTGGACTACCAGGCGGGCACGGTGGAGATCGACGGCGCCGTCTACCCCATGCTGGACACCGACTTCCCCACCGTGGATCCCAAGGATCCCTACACCCTCACCCCGGAGGAGGACGCGCTGATCAACACCCTCACCCGTTCCTTCCGGCACAGCGAGAAGCTCCAGCGCCACGTCCGTTTCCTCTACTCCAAGGGCAGCCTGTACCGGGTGTACAACGGCAACCTGCTGTTCCACGGCTGTATCCCCATGGGGTTGGACGGCTCCCTGCTGTCCTTCTCCATCGGCTGCGACAGCCTGTCGGGCCGGGCGTTTCTGGACTACGCCGACCTCACCGCCCGCCGGGCCTACTATAACAAGCCCGGCTCCCCGGAGCGGCAGTTCGGCATGGACTTTTTGTGGTGGCTGTGGTGCGGCCGCAACAGCCCCATCTTCGGCCGGGATCGCATGACCACCTTCGAGCGCCGCTTCGTGGCCGACGAGACCACCCACGTGGAGACGAAAAACGCCTACTACACCCTCTACAACGACCCCGCCGTGTGCGAGGGCATCCTGAAGGAGTTCGGCCTGGAGGGGCCCCACTGCCACATCATCAACGGCCACGTCCCCGTGAAGTCCAAGAAGGGGGAGAGCCCGGTGAAGGGCGGCGGCAGGCTCATCGTCATCGACGGCGGCTTCTGCAAGGCGTACCAGAAGACCACCGGCATCGCCGGTTACACCCTGATCTACAACTCCCGCTGCTTCCGGTTGGTGGCCCACGAGCCCTTTGTGGGCAGGGCGGCGGCCATCCGCAAGAACTGGGACATCGCCTCCACCTCCCAGATCCTGGATCGGCTGGAGCGCCGGGCCACCATTGAGGACACGGACAACGGCCGCCGGATGCAGGAGCAGGTGGACGACCTGCTGGATCTGCTGCGGGCCTACCGCAGCGGCGCCATTGTGGAGGGCCATAAGACTTAAATAGCCCTGTTTCCCAGAATTTGATACCAAACTGTAACCTTTTTTGCGGGAAATTCCTTGCCCATTTCAATATATAGTGGTAAAATAATGCCGTTGTAAAAAAGTACGATTGAGCTGGGCCGCACTTTGGTTCAAAAATGCCGCTGCGTGTCCGATTTTCCGGTGTCAAAGGCCGGAAAAGATGCCGCCGCGGCTTTTTTTCTATGGAGCGGCTTCGCATAGGGAGGTTGTGACGTGATGGAAGAATCGACGCCGAATACCCCGAATACTCCGGATATCCCCAGCACGCCCAAGGCCAAGAAAAAGGCGCCCGTGGGGCTGATCGCCGGTCTGACGGCGGCGGCCCTGGCGGCGGCGGTGGTGGGCGGCTATTTCGGGCTGTGCGCCTGGGTGAAGGACAACGGCTGCCTGCTCCCCGGGACGGTGGCCGTGGACGACCGGGGCGAGGCGGTGGCCGATCTGGGCAGGCTGTCCCGGGAGGACGCGCTGTCTGTGGTGTCCCAGGAGATGGATCAGCGGCTGGATAACCGGACGCTCACCCTGCTGTACGGCGACGGGAAGAAGAAGGAACTCACCGGCGATCTCATGACCATATCCCCGGAGGCGGCGGTGGAAGCCGGCTTCTTCGCCAAGGAGGAGCAGTCCCTGTGGAAGCTGGGGGCGCTGTGGCTGGGGGCGGCGCAGGAGCCCTGCCAGATGTCCCTGTCCGCCGCCGCCTTCACCGAGGAGGGGGCGGCCCAGGCCAAAAAGGTGATCCAGTCCATCGCGGACGAGGTGAAGGTGGATCCGGTGGACTTTACCTATGAGGTGGAGGAGGAGACGGTGACCGTCACCCCCGGCACCGACGGGCAGAGGCTGGACACCGACGCCCTGCTGGACGCCGTGGAGGAGGCCCTGGCCCAGGGCGAGACGGAGCTGCGGGTGGAGCCCGAGCCCGTCCCCGGGGCGGAGCTGTCCGGCACGGTGATACGGGATCTGGTGCACGTGGAGCCCCAGGCCCCCGGCGTGGACAAGGACGGCAAGCTCACCCCGGCGATCATCGGCCGCACGGTGGATCCCCAGGAGGCCCAGAAGCTGCTGGACGCCGCCGAGCCCGGCCAGCCCGTGTCCATCCCCCTGGATCTGATCCCGCCGGACACCACCGGCGACGAGCGGCTGTACTACAAGGATCTGCTGGCCACCGTCAGCAGCTATGTGGACGGGGACGTCAGCCGCACCTTTAACGTCAACTTGGCCGCCACCCGCTGCAACGGCAAGGTGATCCAGCCCGGCGAGGTGTTTTCCTATCTGAGCGCCATCAATATCGACAATGGCTACCGGATTGGCACCGGCTACGAAAACGGGCTGACCGTGCCCATGTATGGCGGCGGCGTGTGCCAGGTGTCCTCCTGCATCTACTACTGCGCGGTGTACTCCAACTTGGAGATCGTGAAGCGCGCAAACCACGCCTTTGCCACCGGCTATATCCCCAACGGTCTGGACGCCACGGTGTACTCCCCCAATCTGGACTTTAAGTTCCGCAACAATTCCGGCTTTCCCATCAAGATCGTGGCCTATATGGCCGACCGCCAGCTGACGGTGCAGATCTACGGCAGCAACCCCGACGGCATCCGGGTGGAGACCCAGCGGTACACCCAGAGCTCCACCGCCTGGACCACGGTGTACCAGCCGGACGAGACCATCCCCCGGGGCACCACCAGGGTGAAAATCACCCCCTATACGGGCTATGTGGTGGATGTGTACCGCTGCGTGTACGACGCCAACGGCAACCTGATCTCCCGCACCTTTGAGAACCACAGCAAGTACAACAAGCGGGACAAGGTGATCCTCTACAACCCGGCGGACGAGGGGCCCTGGGGCCCCGGCACGGATCCCGGCGTGGAGCCCACCCCGGAGATCCCGCCCGCCACCGAGCCCCCCATTACCCAGCCCCCCGTGACGGAGCCGCCGGTGACCCAGCCGCCGGTGACGGATCCCCCTGTGACGGATCCCCCGGTGACCGAGCCGCCGGCGACAGATCCGCCGGTGGAGCCCACGCCGGAGCCGCCCCCCACCCAGTATATCGACCTGCCCGGCCACGAAATGGGGGCGTGAGCTGTGTTTGAAGGCTTTTCCCAGGAGACGGTGGACTTCATGTGGGGCATTCGCTTCAACAACGAGAAGCCCTGGTTCGAGGCCCACAAGGAGTCATACCAGACCTGCCTCCTCCAGCCCATGCGGGAGCTGGGGGGCCAGGTGCAGGCCGCCCTGCTGGAGCAGTTCCCCAAGTGCGGGCTGAACCTGAAGGTGTCCCGGATCTACCGGGACGCCCGGCGGCTGTTTGGCCGGGGGCCGTACAAGGATCACCTGTGGCTGTCCCTGTTCCGGTTCGGCAACGAGTCCGGCGGGCACCCGGTGCTCTGGTTCGAGCTGGCCCCGGAGGGCTGGAGCTACGGCATGGGGTTCTGGGAGGCCGACCCCCTCACCATGGAGAAGCACCGGGCCCGGATCGACCGGGATCCCAAGCCCCTGCTGCGGCTGCACAACAAGCTGGCCAAACAGGGGGAGTTCACCCTCCAGGGCCCGGACTACAAGCGGCCCAAGCCCTGCGGGGAGCCCCGGCTGTCCGCGTGGTACAACAAGAAATCCCTGTCCATCGGCCACGAGGAGGAGCTCACCGAGCTGCTCTACACCCCGGCGCTGGCGGATCGGCTGACAGAGGGCTTCGCCTTCCTCATGCCGTACTACGACTACTTTTCCACCCTCTGGGCGGATCCCGATCCCCGGGTACCTTTTTCTCGAGAGAAGAAGGTACCAAAAGGGTCTTAGACCCGCGAGCTTGAAACCGTTACCAACCTGGGCTGAAGGAATAAAAGCTGCGTCGGCAACGGAACGAGCCGGTTCATGATCCCTTTCCCGCGCAAACGGTTCCGGCAGGAGCGCCGCCGGAACCGTTTTTTTCA
The DNA here is from genome assembly GCA_004560375.1 of bacterium. GTDB lineage: Bacteria > Bacillota > Clostridia > Oscillospirales > Oscillospiraceae > Enterenecus. The sequence goes on along the minus strand of SFVC01000002.1, from coordinate 72,631 downwards.
GAACGGCCCGTCCCCTCCGTCTAAACCGCGCCTGCCGCGCTTATACTGGATCTGGGGATCAAACCCGCATCGCAGTCAACAGAACACGAAAGTCCCCCCGGGGACTTTTGGATAATGGGGTAATGTGTATGGAAACGAGAAACATCCGCGACTATCTCCGGCCCGGGAAGCGGGCCCATCTGGTGGGCATCGGCGGGGTGTCCATGGCCTCCCTGGCGGAGGTGCTCCACGCTGACGGAGTGGAGGTCACCGGATCCGATCAGAAGGAGAGCGCCACCGTCCTCCACCTGCGGAAGCTGGGCATCCCGGTGGTCATCGGCCACCTGCCCGAGAGCGTGGCGGGGGCGGACTGCGTGGTGCGAACCGCCGCCGTCCATGACTCCAACCCGGAGATCGCCGCCGCCTTAAGCGCCGGCATCCCGGTCTTTGAGCGGGCCCAGGCCTGGGGGGCCATCATGCAGGGGTACAAAAACGCCCTGTGCATCTCGGGCACCCACGGCAAAACCACCACCACCTCCATGTGCACCCACATCTTCATGGCGGCCCAGGCCGACCCCACAGTGATGATCGGCGGCACCCTGCCCCTGCTGGAGGCCTGCCACCGGGTGGGCCACGGGGACACCATCATTCTGGAGTCCTGCGAGTACTGCAACTCGTTTTTGTCCTTCTTCCCCACGGTGGCGGTGATCCTGAACGTGGAGGCCGATCACCTGGACTTTTTCAAGGATCTGGAGGACGTGGAGCGCTCCTTTCGGAAGTTTGCCGACCGGGTGCCGGAGGGCGGCCTGATCGTGGCCAACTGCGAGGACGGGAACACCATGCACGTGCTGGAGGGGGAGACGCGCCCTGTCCTCACCTTCGGCGTGGAGCGGGGGGACGTGCACGCGGACGGCCTCACCATGGAGCACGGCTTCGGCTCCTTTGACGTGATCTATCACGGGGAGAAGTACGCCCACCTGGATTTGTCCGTCCCCGGGCTGCACAACGTGAAGAACGCCATCGCGGCGGCGGCGGCGGCCATCGCCCTGCACCTGCCGGGGAAGGCGGTGGAGGACGGGATGCGGGACTTCCGCCTGCCGGGGCGCCGGTTCGAGTACAAGGGGATGTACCACGGCGCGGAGCTGTGCGACGACTACGCCCACCACCCCGGGGAGCTGGCCTCCCTGTTCGACACGGCGGCGGCCCTGGGCTACCAGCGGGTGGTGTGCGCCTTCCAGCCCCACACCTATTCCCGCACCCACGAGCTGTTCGACGACTTCGTGGAGGTGCTCAAGCGGCCGGACGTGACCCTGCTGGCGGAGATCTTTGCCGCCCGGGAGGACAACGACATCGGCATCTCGTCAGCGGATCTGGCGGCGAAGATCCCGGGGAGCGTCTACTGCCCCACCTTGGCGGACGTGACGGAGAAGCTGCGGGAGATCGCCCGGCCGGGGGATCTGCTGCTCACCGTGGGGGCCGGGGATATTTACCTGGCGGGAGAAGCCCTCGTCAAGGAAGAATAACACAAGGGCCCGCCCGGAAAGCCCGGGCGGGCCCATTTTATGCTTCCTGCAAAAACAGGGTGTTGAGGAACCGGCGCAGGATGCCGCCAAAGCCCAGCCGGGGCACCTCGTCCGCCGCCACCAGGTCGATGGCGTCCACCTGCTCGCCGTCCACCAGCACCTTGAGCACCCCCAGCTTCTGGCCCTGCTCCACCGGGGCCTCCACGCTGTCCGCCAGCTCCATCTGGGTGGTTACCGAGCCGGTCTTGCCCTTCTCCAGCAGGATGGAGCACTCCCGCTGGGTGACAGGCTGCACCGTGTCCTTCGTCCCCAGCAGCACAGGCACCGGCGGGATGGCCTGATCCGGGTACACCGGGGTGATGGCGTAGTTGGCGAAGCCGTAGTTCAGCAGGGCCTTGGCGCTGTCGAACCGGTCGTTGGAGGTGGGGGCGTGCATCACCACGGCGATGAGCTCCATGCCGTCCCGCTCCGCCGTGGCGGACAGGCAGTACAGCGCCGTGTCGGTAAAGCCGGTTTTCAGCCCCGTGGCCCCCTCATAGTAGAAGATCAGCCGGTTGGTGTTGGACAGCTGGAACGCCCCGTCCCGCAGCGTGTCCATCCAGATGGTGGTGTACTCCCGGATGGAGGGGTGGTGCAGGATCAGCTCCCGGCTCATGAGGGCGATGTCGTGGGCGCAGGTCAGGTGGCCCTGGACGGGCAGGCCGGTGCAGTTCACAAAGTTGGTGCGCTCCATGCCCAGCTCCCGGGCCTTTTCGTTCATCCGATCCACAAAGGCGGGCTCGCTGCCCGCGATGTGCTCGGCTAAAGCCACAGCGCAGTCGTTGGCGGACACCACGGTCACCGCCTTCACCATGTCCCGGACGGTCATCTGCTCGTTTTCCTTCAGCCAGATCTGGCTGCCCCCCATGGAGATGGCGTGGGGGGAGGCGGTGACCGTGTCGTCCCAGCCCAGCGCCCCGCTGTCGATGGCCTCCATCACCAGCAACAGGGTCATCACCTTGGTAACGGAAGCGGGCTCGTACTGGGCGTCGGCCTCGTGGTTGTACAGCACCTTCCCGGTGGTCTTTTCCATCAGAATGGCGGAGGGGGCCGTTACCTCCACCGGGGCGGCGGCATAAGCTCTCGCGGGCGCCAGGCAGAGCAGCGCCAGCGCCAGAGCGGCAATTCGTTTCATGGCGTAACCTCTTTCCATCTATACTCGGGCCGATGCCCGTATGGGGAAAGGATGTGAAGTTTGCCCCGATTCTATGCGCGGCGGGGTTTCGCAGATGCTGGAAGAACAGGTCGGGTTTGGTCGAAGCCATTGACAAGGCGGACGGCAGGAGGTATAATTCTTCCATTCCAAAGAAAAGGAGCGTTCGTCCATGGAAAAATACGTTTGCGTCTGCGGCTGGGAGTACGATCCCGCGGTGGGCGATCCCGACGGCGGCATCGCCCCCGGCACCGCCTTTGCCGATATCCCCGACGACTGGGTATGCCCTGTGTGCGGCCTGGGGAAGGACGCCTTCTCTCCCGCGTAACAAAACGCACGGCGGCCGGAGCCGAAAGGCTCCGGCCGTTTTGCTGTCTCACCGTTTGACAGCCGGGACGGGCCGTGATAAAATACGTTGGTTCATGAATTCTTCAGACGCCGGGAAAGGAGGCCCTCCCATGGATAGGCTCAGCATCGTCGTCCCCTGCTATAACGAGGAGGCCGGCCTGGCCCGGTTTTACGATGCCACCTCTACCGTGTGCGCTGGCCTGGACGCGGTGGTGGAGTTTATTTTCGTGGACGACGGATCCCGGGATGGCACCCTGGCCGCCCTGAAGGGGCTGGCGGAGCGGGACGGGCGGGTGCGCTGGCTGGCCCTGTCCCGGAACTTCGGAAAAGAGGCCGCCCTGTTCGCCGGGCTGGAGCACGCCCGGGGGGACTATGTGGCGGTGATGGACGCGGACTTACAGGATCCGCCGGGGCTGCTGCCCCAGCTGCTGGACATTGTGCGGGGCGGGGGATACGACTGCGCCGCCGTCCGGCGGGTGGATCGGAAGGGGGAGCCCCCCATCCGCTCCTGGTTCGCCCGGCAGTTCTATAAGATCATCAACAAAATGAGCAAGACCGAGATTGTGGACGGCGCCCGGGATTACCGCCTCATGACCCGGCAGATGGCGGACGCGGTGCTCCGGGTGACGGAGTACAACCGCTTTTCCAAGGGGATCTTCTCCTGGGTGGGCTTCCGCACCAAGTGGGTGGAGACGGTGAACGTGGAGCGGGCCGCCGGGGAGAGCAAGTGGTCCTTCTTCAAGCTGCTGGTGTACGCCCTGGACGGCATCACCGCCTTCTCCACCGCGCCGCTGGCCATCGCGTCGGTGCTGGGGCTGGTGTTCTGCCTCATCGCCTTTTTCGCCATCATTTTCGTCATTGTGCGGCAGCTGTTGTGGGGCGGCAGCGCCTTCGGCTGGCCGTCGCTGGTGTGCATCATCCTGTTTCTGGCGGGCATACAGCTGTTCTGCGTGGGCATTGTGGGCCAGTATCTGGCCAAGACCTATCTGGAGGTGAAGGGCCGGCCCATCTACCTTCTGCGGGACAGCGGGGGAGGGGACGGCCATGAAGGCAAGGCTTGAGCGCTGGGCGGCTCCCGCCCTGTCCTTTCTCCTTCCGGGCTTGGTGATGCTGGCGGTATTCGCCGCTTTGGGGATGGCCCCCTTCGGGGACAACACCATCCTCATCTCCGATATGTCCACCCAGTATGTGGAGTTTTTCTGCGCCCTGAAAAGCGGCGACCTGTTCTTCTCCTGGTCGAAAGCCCTGGGCACGTCCTACATCGGGGTGTTCTCCTATTATGTGTCCAGCCCGCTGTCGTTCCTGACGCTGCTTGTGCCCAACGAGGCCATGCCGGTGGGGCTGCTGTTCCTGGCGGTGCTGAAGATCGCCCTGGCGGGGCTGACCTTCTGCCTGTTCATCCGGCGGCGGTATCCGGTGGGGGACGGGCCGGCGGTGTTTGCCTCGGTGTGCTACGCGCTGATGTCCTACAACGCGGTGTACGCCATCTGCATCATGTGGCTGGACGGGGTGATCTGGCTGCCCCTGATCCTGCTGGCCCTGGAGCGGATCCTGGCGGGGCGGGGGGCGGGGCCCTTTGTCGCCGCCCTCAGTGTGTGTTTTATCTCCACCTGGTATATCTCCTATATGATCGGGATCTTCTGCGCCCTGTATCTGTGCGCCCGGCTGTTCGTCCTGCGGCCCAAGGGGAAGGCCCTGGGGCGGGTTCTGGGCCGGTTTTTCGGGGGCGCGGCCTGCGCCCTGGGGCTGACGGCGTGGCTGTGGCTGCCCACCTTCCTGGCCATGTTCAACGGCAAATTCAGCGGCGGCAATGTGGACTACGCCGGTTTGCTGGCCTGCACCCCGCTGGATATCCTGTCCCAGCTCCGGCCGGGGCAGTACCGCCCCATTTCGGACGGCTCCGCCGTCTACCTGTTCTGCGGCTCCGCCGCCCTGGTGCTGGCCGCGGCGTACTTCTTCCTCCCCCGGTTCTCCCGGCGGGAGAAATTGGCCAACGGCGGGCTGCTGGCGGTGCTCCTCGCGTCCCTGCTGCTGTCCCCGCTGGACAAGGCGTGGCACCTGTTCCAGCGGCCCAACTGGTTCCCCTTTCGGTACTCCTTTGTGGTGTCCTTTGCCCTGCTCTATCTGGCGGCCCCCGCCCTGGGGCAGCTGCTGAGGGGTCTGCGGCGGCGGAAGGGGGAGGGGCTCACCCGGGCGGTGGCCGGGGCGCTGGTATGCCTGACGGTATTGGAATTTGGCTTTAATACGGAAAGTATCCTCTCCGGCCTGATGGGGCAGTTCGGCTGCGACTCCTATGGGGCCTACCGGGCCTACTACGAAGCCAACGAGGAGCTGGTGGAGACGGCCCGGGCGGACGCGGACGGAACCTTTTTCCGGCTGGGGGCCACGGATGACCGGGGCCACAACAGCCCCCTGTCCTTTGGCTACCCGGGGCTCACCCACTACAGTAGCCTCTACAACTACGACGTGAACCGGCTGACGAAGGAGCTGGGCTATGCCCAGACCTGGATGTGGTGCGCCAGCTACGGCGCCACCCCCGCCGCCGACGCCCTGCTGGGCCAGGGCTACACCATCACGGCGGAAGCCATGCCCCCGGAGTACAGCCCAATCGCCCAGTCCGGCGGGCTGACGCTGTGGCGGGCTCCGGATGTTCTCCCCCTGGCCTTTCTGGCGGAGGATGGGGGACAGGGGCTGACAGGGGAAACCCCTTTCCAGCGGCAGGACGGGCTGTACTCCGCCCTGCTGGGGGAGGAGGCCACCCTCTTTGCGCCGGTGGCGGCGGAGGCGGAGACAGCCGACGGCGAAACCACCCTGCGCCTGCGGGGGAATGGGAAACCCCTTTACATGGACTTGTCCGCCAGCGGTCTGCGGGAGGTGCTGGTGAACGGGGAGCATCTGCTGTGGCTGGGCTCCAGCGAGGCGGCGTCCGTCCACTACCTGGGCGCGCCCGGCCCCGGGGAGGAGTGGACGGTCACCGTCCGCCACGACCGGCCCTGGACGGGGACGGTGTGGGCGCTGGACATGGACGCCCTCCGGGCCGCGGTGGAGCGGCTGGACAGCGTGGAGGTCACGTCGGTGGGGAACGGCGGCCGGGTGGAGCTGTCCGTCCCGGCGGATTTTTCCCGGACGCTGTGCACCACCATCCCCGCCGAGGATGGCTGGACGGCCTATGTGGACGGAAAACGGACGGAGACGGGCCGCTGGCTGGATACGTTCCTGTCGCTGGAACTGCCTGAGGGAGCCCATGAGGTGGAGCTGCGGTACGCCGCCCCGGGGCTGAGGCCCGGGCTGGCGCTGGGGGCGGTGGCGGCGGCAGGGCTGGCGACGGCCTTCACAATCAGCAATCAAAAGAAGAAAAAATACAATGCGGAAAGGCGGGACGTGCCGTGAGCCACAGCTTTTTTGCCTACATCTTCCGGATGCGGTACATCGCCCGGTGGGCGCTGATGCGAAACACCCGGACGGAAAACGTGCAGGAGCACTCCTACGAGGCGGCGGTGCTGGCCCACGCCCTGGCGGTGATTGGCCGGGACGTGTTCCACAAGGATCTGAACCCGGACGGCATCGCCGCTGCGGCCCTGTTCCACGACGCGCCGGAGATCATCACCGGCGATATGCCCACCCCCATCAAGTATTATAACCCGTCGCTGAAAAACGCCTACAGGCAGGTGGAGGCGGCGGCCCAGGACAAGCTGCTGTCCATGCTGCCCCCCGAGCTGGCCCCCGCCTACGCCCCCCTGGTGCGGGAGAGCGACGAGCAGGTGCGCCGGTATGTGAAGGCGGCGGACAAGCTGTCCGCCTACATCAAGTGCGTGGAGGAGGGGAAGGCGGGCAACGCCGAGTTCAAAAAGGCCGCCGAGCAGACCCTGACGGCGCTGAAGGAGATGGACATGGAGGAGCTGGACTGGTTCATGGAGCAGTTCCTCCCGGCGTTCTCGCTAACATTGGACGAACTACAATAGGAGGAAAAAACTATGAGAGCTATCGTCACCGTCATTGGAAAAGACCAGGTGGGCATCATCGCCGCCGTGTGCGCCCTGCTCAGCGAGAAGAACGTCAACGTGTTGGATATCAGCCAGACGGTTTTACAGGAGTATTTCACCATGATCATGCTGGTGGACGCCAGCGGGGCCACGGTGCCCTTTGCCCGCCTGCGGGAGGATCTGGCCCAGGCCGGCCAGGAGCGGAACCTGGACATCCGCATCCAGCGGGAGGATATCTTCGACGCCATGCACCGGATCTAAAGTCCACTACCCCCACCGAAGGCGGGGGTAGTAGAAAAAGAGGTTTTCTGCCATGATCAATACCAACGACATTTTACAGACCATCCGGATGATCGACCACCAGCATCTGGACATCCGCACCATCACCATGGGCGTCAACCTGCTGGACTGCTGCGACCCGGATCCCGCCGCCGCCTGTCGGAAGATCTACGACAAGATCACCACCTCCGCCAAGAAGCTGGTGAAAACCGGGGAGGATATCGAGGCCGAGTTCGGCATCCCCATCGTGAACAAGCGCATCTCCGTCACCCCCATGGCCCTGGTGGCCGGGGCGTCCCGCACCAACGACTACGTCCCCTTCGCCGCCGCCATGGACAAGGCCGCCAAGGCGGTGGGCGTCAACTTCATCGGCGGCTTCTCCGCCCTGGTGCACAAGGGCATGACCGAGGCGGACAAAAAGCTCATCGCCGCCATACCCGAGGCCCTGGCCGTCACCGATATGGTGTGCTCCTCCGTCAACGTGGGCTCCACCAAGGCGGGCATCAACATGGACGCGGTACGCCTCATGGGCGAGACCATCAAGGCCTGCGCCCAGCGTACCGCTGACAAGGGGGGCTTCGGCTGCGCCAAGCTGGTGGTGTTCTGCAACGCGGTGGAGGATAACCCGTTCATGGCCGGGGCCTTCCACGGTGTGGGGGAGGCCGAGCGGGTGATCAACGTAGGGGTGTCCGGCCCCGGGGTGGTGCACCACGCCCTTCAGCGGGTGAAGGGCCAGCCCTTCGACGTGGTGGCGGAGACCATCAAAAAAACCGCCTTCCAGGTGACCCGCATGGGCCAGCTGGTGGCCCGGGAGGCCAGCGCCCGCTTGGGCGTGCCCTTCGGCATTGTGGATCTGTCCCTGGCCCCCACCCCCGCCATCGGGGACAGCGTGGCCCGGATCCTGGAGGAGATGGGCCTGGAGGTGTGCGGCACCCACGGCACCACTGCCGCCCTGGCCCTCTTGAACGACGCGGTGAAAAAGGGGGGCGTGATGGCGTCCTCCTCGGTGGGCGGGCTGTCCGGGGCCTTCATCCCGGTGAGCGAGGACGAGGGCATGATCGCCGCCGCCCAGTCCGGGGCGCTGACCCTGGACAAGCTGGAGGCCATGACCTGCGTGTGCTCCGTGGGGCTGGACATGATCGCCGTCCCCGGCGACACCTCCGCCGCCACGCTGTCCGCCATCATCGCCGACGAGGTCGCCATCGGCATGGTGAACCAGAAAACCACCGCCGTCCGCCTCATCCCCGCCCCCGGCAAACAGGTGGGGGACGTGGTGGAGTTCGGCGGGTTGCTGGGCTCCGCCCCGGTGATGCCCTGCCACACCGGCGGCGCGGCCGAGTTCGTGGCCCGGGGCGGGCGGATCCCCGCGCCGCTGCACAGCCTGAAGAACTGACACAAGCCCCCCGGAAGCTCCGGGGGGCCTGCTTTTGTTATGGATTCAGTCCATAGAATTCGATGAGCTTTTGGGTGAGCTCCATGGCCTGGGTGGGCTCCACCCACAGGTCGGGGAGGAAGCCCACGCCGTCCCGGTTTTCATCCGTTTCCCAGAAGCCGAGGCCGGTGCCGAAGTAGCAGGACAGGCCGGAGTGGGGGAGATAGAAGGTCAGGTTATTGGGGACGAGGGCGCAACCCAGGGTGGGCCCTCCCACCAAAAGAGTGTCCGCCGCCGTGCGGAAAAACTTCGCCGCCGTCTCCCCCGAGGAGGCCACCCCCTTGTCCTGGAGAACAAAGACGGGGCCGGAGCGCTCCGTCCACGTCCCTTCCAGGCGGAACCCGCCCCATGTGCCCATGCGTTCGGCGGGATAATCATTGCCCACTATCCGGCAGGAGAGCTGGCTGTACCGATGGGCGAAACTGCCCCGGGTGGGATTGCTCGTTCCCGCCCAGTCCTGGAACCAGCCCATGATATGCCGGTCGCTGCCGCCGCCGTTGCCCCGCAGGTCAAAAATGAGCAGCGGGCTGTCCGTATACTCCCCGCCGCAGCCGGCCAGGCGTTGGAGGGCCTGCTCGTCCGCGTCGGCGTTCTCCCATCCGGCGCTCATACGCCGGGAGGTGAGGACGGGGACGCCCTCCCACCGCGATTCGGAAAAGGCCGGGGCGTCGCCGCTGTGACTTGTCATCAGGGCCTGCTGCCATTTGAGAGAGTGGCCGTCCAGGGTGTCGGGCAGGTCGCTCCCGTCGTGGCTGAGGGCGGCGTACCAATAGCAGATCCGCCCGTCCGGGCCGATGGTGGGCTTGACGCGGTCGGGGTTTTCCGCGCCCTCCACGCTGTCCAGGTAGAGGTCGGGCACGTAGTACATATACTTGGCGAAGGCATCCCGCGGGGCGGAATCTCCAATCATAAAATGGCCGTCTATCAGCACCGGGGAGAGGTGCTTGTACAGGACTTCCTCCAGCGTCTCGCACAGGTACTGGGCGTCGGCCCAATTCCCGAGACTGGGGGTTCTGGTGGCGGCCAGCTCCTCCTTCGCCGCGTCCCGGATGGGGAGAAAGACCTCATCCCCGCCGAAGTAGTAATAGGCCCCATAGGTGGTCTGGAGGAGCAGGAAGAAGGCATCCACATCGTCCAGCACGTCCTCCAGGGTCAAGGGCCGCTTCACCCCATGGGCGGTGGTGAGCCGCTCCAGCTCCTCCTCCGTGAAGGTGTTGTTCTGCTCGTGGAAGTCCGGGGTGCAGGCGGAGAGGTCGATGGGCTCCTCCTGTGTCAAGACCGCTTTCCGGGCGGCGTTCACCCCGTCCAAAAATTCACGGAAATCCACCGGCTCCGGCGCGGGGGTGGGCTCTGGGGTGGGGGCAGGCGTGGCCACGGACTCCGTGGGGCTGGGGCCGGGGGACGGTGTTTCCGTTACCGGGGCGCAGCCCGCCAGCAGGGCAAACGCCAGCAGCAGGGACAGCAGTCCGGATTTTTTCATGGGGATCACCACTTGCCGTCCTGGAAGTACAGGTTGATGTCGCCCATGCCGGTCTCGGCATTCAGCTTGTAGTCGCCCGTTCCCTTGCGCTCCACCTTGGTACCCCGGCTGTCTCCGTTGAGGGTGACGGTGCCCATGCCGGTCTTGGCCTCGTAGTCCCAGTCCTTTTCCAGACCGTCTATCTGGGCCTCGATGGTGCCCATGCCGGTCTTGAGGTCGAACTCCGTGCCGCTGTACGGCTCGGTGACGGCCAGGGTCACGTCGCCCATGCCGCTCTCCAGCTTCACATCGTCGTAGGCGCGGATCTCGTAGCACTCCACATCGCCCATGCCGGTCTTGGCCTCCAGCGTCTTTTCCACATCCAGGCCGCTGAGAAACACACCGCCCAGGCCGGTTTTGACCTGGAGCTTGTTCAGCATCGCCCCTTCGGGGATGGTGATGGCTACATCCATGGCGCTGGCGTTGACGCCGAAGATGTTTTTAAAGTCGTCCCAGTTGTTGATCTCCACATGGCCCGCCGAGCCGGCGTCCCGGATGTTCAGCACGCCGTTTTTGATCTCCCACTTCAGGCTGTAGCCCCCCAGGGTGGTGTCCGAGCTGATGGACAGGGTGTAGTCCTCCCCGCCGGTGACGATCACGTTGGCGATGCTGGCGTCCACGTCGATCTCGTCAAAGGCCTCCAGGTATCCGTCCTCCATGTTCCAGAAGCCGCCGGATTGATCCCCGGGTGCAAACGCGGTGCCCTCCTCCACCTGGGCCACATTGGCGGTGTTGCCCGACACCAGCCGCCCGATCCAGCCGCCCACACTGGCCGCCGTCCGGGCCACCGACACCGCCACAATGGCCACGCAGGCCACGGTGGCGATCAGCACCCAGGGCCAGCGCTTCTTTTTGGGGGGCGTCCAGCCGTCCGCCTTCTCCTGGGTGACGTAGCCGCCCTCCACCGCTAAACGGCAGGACAGCGCCCAGGGGTCGCCCAGCTCGGCCACCACCTGGCCCTCCTTGTCGGGGCCGGCCTCGTCGAAGTATTCCGCGTAGTAGCGCAGGATGTCCTGCCGCTCCCGCTCCGGCACCCACCGGGCCAGCCCCTCCGCCAGCTCGGCCAAATAGGTCAGTTTATCCATCCTGATCTTCCTCCTTCAAAAGCTCCTCCACGCCGTCCCGGAACTGGATCCAGTCCTGCCGCCGCCGGGCCAGCAGGGTGCGGCCCACGGGGGTGATGGCGTAATACCGCCGGTTGCGGCCCTGGTAGGGCCGGTCGTACACCGTGAGTAGTCCGTCCCGCTGGAGCCGGCGCAGCACCGGGTAGAGGGTGGACTCCGAGATGTCCAGCCGGGACTTCATCTGCTGGGTGAGGATGTACCCATAGGCGTCCCCCCGGGACAGCACCGCCAGCACGCAGCCGTCCAGCAGCTGGGGACTCATTGCGAATGCCAAAGCCATCCTCCTCCTTTCACGCTTTTGCGGGGGCCCCATTTTTTGCGGGGCTTGCTTTCGAGCAATATTATATAGCATATAATATTGCTCTGTCAATAGCCCGCCGCGCATTTCATCAATTCTTAAATTTTTACCAGGGGCGGTCACACGGGAACGGCGGGCTGCTCCACGCCGCCCGCCGTCTCAGTCCGTGCTCTTTTCCAGATCCTCGATCCGGTGGTTTGCCACCTTCAGCCGCTCCGACGCCAGCTCCTCGTGGGTCTTGAACGCCTCCTCCAGCCGGTACATCCGCTCCACCAGGTTGTTGTGGGCCTGCACCCGCTTCTCCAGCTCCTCCAGCCGGTAGGCGATGAGGGCCGCGCTCTTTCGGTTGGCAAAGTAGGTTCCCGCCAGGGTGCCCACCAGCGCCAGCGCCGCCACGATTACGTTCTCCAATATCGCACCTCCCTTTGACATACCGGAGCGCCAGGCCCGGTGGTTGCCGCTTTTGGTGCAAAGGGGGAGGGGTGGAGGCTGAAAATCAGATCAAACAGCCCCCGCTGAAAAGCAGCTGCCTTTCAGCGGGGGCTGTCCTTTTGATGGCGTATCGTCCAAGCCGGAACCCGGCGTCACTTCTGCTCCGCCCCGTCCCCGTCCGGCCGGAAGGCGGGCACCGCCTGGGGCTCGTCCACAAAGGCGGCGGCGGCCTCCAGGGCGTCCTCCCCCACCGGGCGGAGGGTGGCGCCACCCTGCTCCACCGTGAGGGACAGCCCCTCCCGGTCGGCCCGGAACAGCACCGCCCCGGGCACCGGCCGGTCGGCCACCTCGTAGCCCAGCCGCTCCAGGGCCAGGGTGAGGGCCGCGGGGCCCTCCGCCGCCGCCAGCCCGCCGTCGGAGCGGCGCTCCCCCACCCGGCAGGCCGCCCAGGCGCAGTCCGCCCCGGCCAGCAGATCCCACTCCCCCACGGCGGAGGCGGGGCCGCCCCCGTCCAGCCGCCGGTGGAAGCTGCGGCCCTGGCCGTCGGACAGGTAGATCTCCACCCCGTCCCCGTCCTGCCGGATGAACAGGGCGGCGGGCAGGTTGTAGTACCGCCCCACCCACGCGCCGCAGGCGGCGCAGTCCCCGTCGTGAAATTTCACCTCGCCGCCGGACAGGGCGGCGCCGCCCCCGGCGATCCGGGCCAGCGCCCGGGCCAGCGGCCCGCCGCCGCTGCCCACCGCCACCGCGCCCAGCCTGCCCAGCCGCAGCCCCAGCTCATACAGCTCCTGTCCCAGCTCCCCCCGTTGTTCCATGCTGTGTACCTCCTGCATCCGGCGTCTCGTCCGTTTTCAGGAAGTCTGCCCCATCCGGGGACGGATTATACGCGGCCGCCACCGCTTTGAGGTGGTTTTTGAATTCCTCCACCGCCCAGTCGGGGGAGAGCACCGCCACCCCTGATCCCAGGCCGAACAGCCACCCCCACAGGGGCGGGCTGGCCACCACGTCCACCGTGGCGGTGAAATACCCCTCCCCGTCGGGCACCAGGGACACGTCCAGCCCGAAGCGGTCGATGACCACCCCCGCCATCCGGTTCTCGCACCGCAGGCGCAGGGGGCAGGGCCGTCCGGCGTACATCCCGAAGTGCCGCCGGGCGTAGCCCTCCGGATCCCAGTCCCCACGGTCGTGGCCCCGCATTCCGGTCATGGCGATGTCCGCCATCTTGTCCACCCGGTAGTGGCGCACCTCCTTGTGGAGCTCGTCCCAGCCCGCCAGATAGTAGTTCTCGCTGTCCCACACCAGCCCGAAGGGGGTGACCCGGTATTTGGCCCCCTCCCGGCGGAACACCCGCTCCCGGGCGGCGTTGTACTCGAAGTACCGGAAGGTGATCACCCGGTTGGCGGCGATGGCCCCGTGGAGCCGATCCACGTTGTAGAAGATGCTCTCGTTCATGGTTTTCACCCGGCGATCCACATAGACTTGCCGCTGGAGCTGCCGGGCCTGGTGGACGCAGGTCAGCCCCTCCAGCTTGTGGATCAGGGCGTCGCTTTTCCGCTTGGTGAGGAACCGGCTGGACTGCACCGCGTCCACCAGCAGCTTCAGCTCCGCCAGCTCGAAGTCCCGCTGACCGATGTACCAGCCGCCCCCCCGGCCCCGGCGGGACTGCACGTCCAGCCCCAGCTCCCGGAGCTGCTCCATATCGTCGTAAAGACTCTTGCGCTCGGCGGACAGGCCCCAACGGGCCAGCTCCTCCTGCATCTCCTGCCGGGAGATGGGGTGATCCTCGTCGCTGCGCTCCAGCAGCAGCTTGGCTAAAATGGGCAGCTTGCGCTTGTAGTTTGGGGTTTTAGACATGGCCGCCGCCTCCTTTCCTCCACAGAATAGCAAGGATAGAGTCCCTTATATAGGGATATTATAGCAGACCGATCCCCGGAAGGCAAGAAAAACCCGCCCCGCAGTGCGGGGCGGGAACGGGATCAGCTGTTTTGCATGGGAGGGGCGGTCTCCTCCTCCCGGCCGGGGAGTTCCTCGGGGGGCTGAGGGGCGTCCTCCTCAAACATGGCGAACAGATCCTCCTCCAGCAGCACCGGACGGCGGCGCTTCACCAGGGAGGTGAGAAGGGGGTAGAGCACGATGGCGATCAAGCCTCCGGAGAAACCGTTGTTGTAGAGGTTCATGCCCTCCAGGGGCAGCCCCGCCTGGAGCACCACCGACGAGTGGATCAGCCCCGCCAGCACCCCGAAGGGCCAGCCGAACACCCCGGCGAAGGGGGCCAGGGTGGTGCCGAACAGCCCCGCCAGCTGGAGGGACGGGCTGGTGGGATCCACATGGTTGGTCAGGCTGCCCAGCAGCACCCCCGCCATCACGGGGACGATGTTGAAGGGGTGCTTGCCGTAGCCGGAGAAACCGATGATGGTGAAGATGCCGCCGATGGTGGCCCCGTTCAAGTCGCCGCCGGTGAGGAGAATGTACCCGGTGGCGATGAGGCCGTTCACCCCCATGTTCACCAGCACCGGGCCGGCGGTGAAGGTGCGGATGTAGTCGCTGGGCATCCGGCCGGAGGTGCGCAGCAGAGCCCAGTATTTTTGCAGCGTCCGCCGGGGCCGCCGGGACAGGCCCAGCCCGATGAAGAACAGGCACAGAACTGTCAGGGACAGCCCCAGCTTGAGATTGTTCCCCGTGGACCAGTGGAGGGCGGACTGGGGCTCCAGCCCAAAGGCCTTGAAGGCGGGCACCAGCATCATGGCCACCAGCCCGCAGGAAAAGCCCAGGCTGTACAGGTTCATGCCGTTCTGCACCCGGTGGGCGTGCTCCGCCACAGGGGGCATGACAAAGCCGATGAGCAGCCCCGTCAGCACCCCCAGCCAGGGGCTGTACCGCACCGCCATGAAGCTCACCACCGGGGCCAGACAGGTGGCCCGCAGGGCCAGGTGCACATGGTGGGCGAAGGTCTCCCCCTTGAGGACGGCGTAAAGCCCGGTGCCCACCAGGATGGGCCAGATGTTCAAGATGTTCTTGCCGAACAGGGAAAAGCCCGCCATCAGCCCGACGGTGACCAGGGTGGCCCCGTTCACCGGATCCCGCACCAGCTTGAGGATGAGAACGCTGATCAGGGTCACCAGCCCCGCGTTGACAAAGGCGGCCCCCATGCCGGCGATGGCGATGTAGTCGGTGATCAGCACGTCCTCCTGGGTGAGGATTGCCCACAGCCCGCGGAGTATGTCCGCCGGGGCATCCTGGCAGAAGCCAAACAGCACCAGCAAGACGCCAAACAGAGCGCCGCCGAGGAGCAGGAGGTGGTTGGGGCGGTGAGGGTGGCCATTGGACATAGGGGACGCTCCTTCCCGAACGTTCAATTTTGGTATCATTATACATGGTTTTCCCCACTCTGTAAAGAAGTTTTGGCCGAATAAAGGAAAGGGCCCGGGACAATCTGCCCGGGCCCAAACATTGTATACACGGCCGCTCAGAACCCCACCAGCGGGGCCTCCCCGGTGTCCTCCCCGGGCTGGATGGCCCGGATGATCACGTCGTAGCCGTAGCTGTCGTTCACCTGCACCGTCACCCGGTCGCCCACCTTGCGGCCCAGCACCGCCTTGCCCACCGGGGACTCCTTGCTCACCCGGCCCTTTAGGGCGTCCTGCCGCATGGTGGTGACGATTTGGCACTGGATCTCCTCGTCGTCCTCTTCCACATAGAGGGTGACGGTGTCGTACAGCCCCACTGTGCCGTCAGTGGACTTGTCCGAGATCACCACCGCCGTCTTGATCATGTTCTCCAGGTAGCGGCACCGGCTGTCGTTGCGGTTTTTCTCCTTCTTGGCGGCCTTGTACTCGAAGTTCTCGCTGAGATCCCCGAAGGCGCGGGCCTCCTTCACCGCCTCGATGAGCTGGGGCCGCAGCACCGTCCGGCGGTGCTCCAGCTCCTGCCGCATCAGCTCGATATCCTTTTTGGTCAGTTCATTCCGCATGGGTCGTTCTCCTTTTTCAGGCGGTCAGGCTCCCAGACGGATCCACAGCTCGTTGTAGAGGGCCCGGGTTTCCGGCGGCAGCACCGTGTACATCTCGCACCGCTCCAGCACGTGGCTGGGGGCGGCCATGATCTCATACAGCTCGGGATCCAGCTCCTCGCCGTACAATTCCTCGTAGTAGGCGGGGTACCGCTCCAGCGCCTCGGCGTTGGGGGAGGCGTACCAGATATAGTCCATATTGGCCAGGTTGGCGTCGGTGGAGGCGATGAAGTTGATCCACTCCAGAGCCTCGTCGTAGTGGGGGGCGCCCTTCAGCACGCACATGGCGTCCACAAACCAGTTGGCCCCCTCCTCCGGGATGACGTAGCGCAGATCCACCCCGTCGGCCTGGTTGTCCAGCATGGACAGGTAGTCCCCGGCATAGTAGGCGGCCAGGGCGGCGTTGCCCCCTTCCATCTTCTGAAAGACCTGATCCATCACCTTGCCCTGGAACACCCCCCGGCGGTTGGCGTCGGCGATGAGGGCGAAGGCCTCCCGGATTTGAGCCTCGTCGGTGGTGTTCACCGAGTAGCCCAGGTGGAGCAGGGCGGCGGCCAGGGCGTCCCGGGAGTTGTTGATCAGCAGCACGTCCCCGGCGTACTGATCGTCGTACAGCGCCCCCCAGCTGACGGGCTCCTCCTCCACCATGTTGGCGTTGTAGATGAGCCCCAGGGTGCCCCAGGTGTAGGGGACGGTGTATTTGTTCTCGGGGTCGTAGGGCAGGTTGCGGAAGCGCCGGTCGATGAGCTCGAAGTTGGGAATCCGGCTGTAGTCCAGCTCCTCCAGCATCCCCTCCTCCAGCAGCTGGGAGATCATATAGTCGGAGGGGACGATGACGTCATAGTCCGCGCCGCCGCTTTTCAGCAGGGAGTACAGGGCCTCGTTGCTCTCGGCGGTCTGGTAGTTTACCCGGATGCCGGTCTCGTCCTCGAACTGCTCGATGAGGGACTCGTCAATATACTCTCCCCAGGAGCACACGTTCACCACCGGCTGGGAGCCGGTGGCCCCGGTGAGCAGGATTACCACCACGAGAAAGGCGCAGGCCATGGCTCCGGCCAGCCCCCGGCGCACCCACCGGAAGGCGGGCTGGTTGAACCGCATGGACAGCTTTTCCAGCAGGGTGGGGGCCCGGGGCTCCAGGCTGGCGGCCCGGCGCTCCTGGCGCGCCTCCCGGACGTTGTTCAGCACCAGCAGGGCCAGCACCGACAGGAACAGCAGGGTGGACACCGCGTTGACCTCCGGGGTGATGCGCTTCTTGGTCATGGAGTAGATCCGCATGGCCAGGGTGGAGGTGGAGGATCCGGCGGTGAAGTAGGAGATCACAAAGTCGTCGATGGACATGGTGAAGGCGATCAGCGCCCCGGACACGATGCCGGGCTTGATCTCAGGCAGGATCACCCGCCAGAACGCCTGCATCCAGGTGCAGCCCAGATCCTGGGCCGCGTCCACCAGGTTGCGATCCATCTGCCGCAGCTTGGGGGCCACGTTGAGGATCACGTAGGGGATGTCAAAGGCGATGTGGGCCAGCAGCATGGTGCCGAAACCCAGCACCAGACGCTCGGGCAGCTCCACCACGCCCTGCACGCCGTTGAACCACCGGGCGAAGGCCCCCCAGCCCTGGAAGAAGGCCACAAAGAACAGGCACAGGGACACGCCGGTGACGATGTCGGCGTTCATCATGGGGATGTCGTTCACCACCAGCAGGGCGTCCCGCTTCCGCTTGGACAGGGCGTACAGGCCGATGGCGGCGAAGGTGCCCGCGGCGGTGGCGATGACGGTGGCCAGCAGGGACACCAGCAGGGTGGTGTACAGGCTCTCCATGATCAGCCGGTTGCGGAACAGGGCGGCGTACCAGTCCAGGGAGAAGCCCTGCCACACGGCGCTGGACTCCCCGGCGTTGAAGGAGAAGATGATCAGCAGAAAGATGGGCAGGTACAAAAACAGAAAGGTCAGCCCGATAAAGATCCGGCCCCCGACGCGGTTTTTCTGTCTCATGTCACCGCCCCCTTTTCGTGGCCGTCGCACAGCGTTGGACAAAGTAAGCAAATCGAAGCGGCTTCAAGCTCTTTTTGCCTACTTTTTCTCTCGAGAAAAAGTAGGTCGAGAAAAAGTAAGTCATAGCATCACCGCCTGTTCTTCGCCCTCGCCGAAGTGGTTCATCACCACCATGCACACCACCACGATCACCATCATCACCATGGAGATGGCCGCGCCCAGGTGGGGGTTGTAGGCCCCGCCCAGGAACTGCAATTCGATCAGATCGCCCAGCATGGTCTGCTTGCCGCCCCCCAGCAGGCTGGAGATGGCGAAGGTGGACACCGACGGCACGAACACCATGGTCACCCCGGACAGGATCCCCGGCAGGGACAGGGGGAAGATCACCCGGCGGAACACCCGCACCCCGTCCGCCCCCAGATCCCGGGCGGCCTCAATGAGGGAGCCGTCCAGCTTGACGATGACGGAATAGATGGGCAGGATCATGAAGGGCAGGTAGTTATACACCATGCCCAACACCACCGCCCCGGGGGTGCCGATCATGTGGAGGTAGTCCACCCCCAGCAGATCCAGCAGGCCGATGGCCCGGAACAGCTGGTTCAGCAGGCCGTTGTTCTCCAAAATGGACATCCAGGAGTAGGTACGCAGCAGGAAGTTCATCCACATGGGCAGCATGATCAGGGCCATGGCCAGCCGCTGGAACCGGGGGCCCTCCTTGGCCATCCAGTAGGACACCGGGTAGCCGATGAGCAGGCACACCAGGGTGGCCACCACCGCCAGCCAGAAGGAGCGCAGGAACACGTTCAAATAGGCCCCCATGCCGGTGAAGTTGGCGCCGGTGAGCTGGAGTTCCCCGGTGGCGGGGTCGGCGGTGGTGACGGCGTACACCGCCATGATCACAATGGGGATGACGACGAACAGGGCCATCCACACCACATAGGGGACGGCAAACCAGCCCCGTTTATTCCTCATAGCCGTCCTCCCAGGGGTCGTCCCCCTCTCCCTCCTGGGACTCGTCCTCCACCACGTCCAGCTCCTCGTACTCCTCGGAGTAGGAGGAGTAGTCGCCGAACATCCCGGAGTATTCGCTCTTTTTCATCACGTGGATGCCGTCGGGGTCGATCTTGATGCCGATCCGGCTGTCCACCGGGCAGAAGTCGGTGGTCTGGATGAGCCACTTGAAGCCGTAGAAGTCCACAATGGTGTCGTAGTGAACCCCCTTGAAGGTGACGGAGGTGACGGTGCCCTTCAGCTGGCCTGCGGCCTCGTCCACAATGTCCACGTCCTCCGGGCGGATGACTACGTCCACCGGCTCGTCCTTGTCGAAGCCCTTGTCCAGGCACTGGAACTTCCGGTTGAAGATCTCCACCACCCCGTCGGAGCGCATGATGCCGTCGATGATGTTGGACTCGCCGATGAAGTCGGCCACGAAGGCGTTCTTGGGCTCGTTGTAGATGTCCTCGGGGGTGCCGATCTGCTGGATGCGGCCGCCGTCCATCACCACCACGGTGTCGGACATGGCCAGGGCCTCCTCCTGGTCGTGGGTCACGTAGATAAAGGTGATCTCCATCTCCTGCTGAATCCGCTTCAGCTCGTTCTGCATATCCTTGCGAAGGCGCATATCCAGCGCGCCTAAGGGCTCGTCCAACAGCAGCACCCGGGGCCGGTTCACCAGGGCCCGGGCGATGGCCACCCGCTGCTGCTGCCCGCCGGACAGGGCGGACACCGGGCGTCGCTCGAAGCCCTTCAGGTTCACCACGGACAGCATCTCCATGACGCGCTCCTGTATGTCCCGCTCCGGGAGCTTTACCTTGCGGCCGTCAGCGTCCGCCTTGGGGATACGCAGGCCGAAGGCCACATTTTCAAACACGTTGAGATGGGGAAACAGGGCGTACCGCTGGAACACCGTGTTCACCGCCCGCTGGTGGGGCGGGACATGGTTAATCCTCACGCCGTCAAACAACACGTCCCCGGAGGTGGGCGACAAAAACCCGCCGATGATCCGGAGCGTGGTTGTCTTGCCGCACCCACTGGGGCCCAGCAGCGTGAGGAATTCCTTATCGTTGATATACAGATTGATGTGGTCGAGCACGAGTTCGTCGCCGTAGGACATGACGCAGTCCCGCAGGCGGATCAACTCCTTGGACATGGTTCTTCCCTCATTTCCTGGTGGTTCATTGTCAGCTCCCTTGTTATAGATCCCGGCCATGTGCCCGCCGCGGCGAGCAGCCGGAGAGGCTCCGGCCCGGGGTTTCACGGATAGCGAGATACATGATAGTCGTTTGCCTCTCATTTGTCAATCACTTTGGGGGAATTTCCCCTTGTATTTTGTCGTGGATTCCATCCCCGCTTGACGGGGGGCGGAAATCCGGATAAACTATAGCCAGATAAGGAAAAGGGGGCAAGCCCATGCTCAGGCGGCTGCGCTGGAAATTTACGCTCATCCTCATGCTGCTGCTGTCCGGCGTGCTGGCGGCGGTGCTGGCGGTGCAGACCGCCTCGGCGGTGCGGCAGTACCGGGCGGGGACGGATCTGGTGCTGCGAAACGTCCTTCAGCGCAGCCAGGCGGCGCTGGAGCCCTGGAGCGCCCCTCCGGAGGGCGGCTTTGACCGGGACGAGGAGCTGTACACCGCCATACCCGCCTTCTGCGCCGTGGTGGACGGGGACAGCGGGCAGATCCTGCTGGCTCTGTCTTTCAACGCCGCCGTGGACGAGGACGGGGTGACCCGGGCGGTGGAGGGGGCGCTGGCCGCCGGGGGGCCGGCGGGGAAGCTGCCCGGCCAGGGGCTGCGCTACCAGATCCAGCGGTCGGGGCGGTATCTGCGGGTGGCCTTTGCGGATCTGTCCTGGGAGCGGACGGGGGCGGGGCGGCAGATCCTCACCGCCCTGCTGCTGTTCGCCGCCGCGTCGGCGGGGTTCTTCGTGGTGAGCTGGTTTCTCTCCCGGTGGCTGGTGCGGCCGGTGGAGGAGGGCTGGCGGCGGCAGCAGCAGTTTGTGGCCGACGCCTCCCACGAGCTGAAAACCCCCCTCACCGTCCTGCTGGCGGACGCGGACATCCTGCTGGCCCGGGGGGAGGACACGGTGAACCAACAGCGCAAATGGGTGGAGTCCATCCGGGAGGAGGGCCTGCGGATGAAGGGGCTGGTGCAGGATCTGCTGTACCTGGCCCGGGGGGATGCGGGGCAGCGGGCCCGGCCCCGGGAGACGGTCTCCCTCACCGACGCGGTAGAGAGCTGCGTGCTGGCCTTTGAGCCGGTGGCCTTCGAGGCGGGGCTGACGCTGGACAGCGAATTGGCCCCCGGCCTGTCCGTCCTGGGGGACGGGGAGGAGCTGCGGCGGCTGGGGGCCATCCTGCTGGACAACGCCTGCAAATACTGCGAGCCGGGGGGGCGGATCACCGTCACCCTGAAGGGGGGCGAGCGGGCGGCGCTCACCGTCCACAACACCGGGGAGCCCATCCCGGCGGAGGCCCAGGCCCATCTGTTTGAGCGGTTCTACCGGGCGGACGCGGCCCGGAGCCGGGAGACCGGCGGGTACGGCCTGGGCCTGTCCATCGCCGCGGCCATTGTGGAGGGGCACCGGGGGAAGATCGCGGTGCACAGCGCCCCGGGGGAGGGGACGGCCTTCACCGTCACCCTGCCGCTGGGGCAGGGAGGTTCGGCCTGATGGGAAAAAGCCTGCCGTGAGGCAGGCTTTTTCCGTTATCTCGTTTCTTTTATCCCCCTGACCCGGGTTGACACCACCGATCCGAGGGGCGCCATCCGGATCTCCACGTTCCCGTCCGCTCTCCGTGTAATGAGCGTGCCGCCTCTTTGAATATAGCTTTTTCGGATGGCCTGATAGCCAAGGCAATCGATGGACATCCCATACGTCATCTGGATCCCCCTGTATACAAGGGACAGCGTGTTCAGGTGATCATGCCCGCAGAACATCCACTTGATGACGCCGTTCTCCGCAGCCCGGTCAAAAAATGTACTCTTAAATTTGGATACGCCGAAATACTCGTCCTTCTCGGCGATGCTTCCGTGCCGGTAGAGGACGGTTCTGTCCCCAAGTTTCATCTTTTCATAGGCTTCTTTGAATTCGCGCAGCGGCATATGGAAAAACGCCATGGCTTTGACATCCGGATCGTCCCGCTTCAGCGCGTCCAGGCGTTCCATACACCAATCCACCTGATCCTCGTGGATCCGGTCAAAGCCGCTGAAAAACCAGCCGCCCTCTCCGTACATATTGGAGTCCAGCATCACCAGCGGGAGCAGCACGGTTCCGGATCCGTCAACCAATTCAATGAGGAAATTTCCCACACCGGTAAGCGTTTTCCGGCCCTCGGTAAAAATGCAGTAGTTCCCCTGCTTGTATAATCCGGCCAGGTCCTCTTTACCGCAGGCCGAACACAGTTCACAGTCGTGGTTGCCGAACACCAGCGTATACGGCAGCTCAAAGCCATCCATAAATTCCACCAGCTTTTGGGCCTGTTTCCGGTTATTCAGCGTCCCCGTCTTGGGGAAAAAGGGGAAGGTCAGATCGCCGGTCAGAACGATCAGATGGGGATTTGTGCGTTGGATGAGCTTCCTGACGGCCTCCAGCGCCAGCTTGTCCGCCCCCTTTGACAGGACGCCAAACCCCAGATGCAGATCGGTCAGCTGCAAAATCCGGAAGTCCCCGTTCTTCGGCAGGGTCATTGTGAAGGTTTCCTCATCCACCTGTTTGAAGTTGTCTGAGCGATACATGAAACCCTCCTAACGCAACGGGACAAGGGAGCCCACGGCGGACAGGAGCGTTGAGATCACCATCAGCACCTGAAAGGGCACGGTTCCGATCACACCGCAGATGGGGCTGGCGCCGGCCTTTTTTCGTGACTTCCCATAGGTGAGCACCAGCATGATGCTCACCAGCACCACCACGCCGCTCATGATCCGGGTCAAAAGAATAAAGCTGTTCACCCCAAAGATCGCAAACAGGATACAGGGAACGGTGGCGATGAGCCAGCTGATCCGGTTGCCTGTGTTGATCTGTTCATGCACCACGTCGCGCAGAGCCAGGGTATTGGACCAGAAGGTTGTCAGCAGCGCAAACAGGGAGAAGATCCCGGCCAGGATGACCGCCCACTTCCCGATGCTCTCCCCCAACTGCATATAGGCCAGTTCCTTGTTGATCGCGCCCTTGGTTCCAAGCAGCACCGACAGGGTCACGATCAGGACAAAGACAGAGGACAGGCCGAAGCCGATGAAGATGGATGTTCTGATCTTGCGCGGATCCCCATCCAACCCTTTTACCACCTGGATGACCGCCTGATTGGCCGAAGTGGCAAACACCACCATGCTGTAAAGCGCCAGCAGATTGTTCCAGTGGAATTCTGCAGTATACAGCGCATTGATGGGATTTGTAAAGGTTCCCACCGTCATGGCCGCGACGATACCCATCAGAAGCACGACGGCGTATTTTTGGGCGATACCCACCGCCTTCATCCCCGTGAACACCACGCAGCCGGCGATCCCATAGTAAACAAGCTGGGCGGCCCACAGGGGAATCCCGAACCAGTTGGTAAAGATCTGGGCGCCGCCGTTGATGTTTCCGCTGACGCCGATCATGATGGCCAGGCCGTACACCACGAACACGACCCAGCTGAACACCTTCTTTGCCGCGCCGTGGAACAATTCGCCCTCAAAACTTTTGACCAGCTGGGCGCCGCCGTTGTTGTAGGACAGCTCCGCAATGATCAGGTGCAGGATCACGTTGATGACATAGGCCAGCGCCACCATCCACACCACATCCAGCATACTGTTCTTTGTGGCCAGATAGGGCACCGCAATGATCCCCGTTCCGATACTGTTTCCGACGATCATACAAATTGCTTCAAATACGGTCAGCTTTGCCTCTGATTTGATCTCCATAACCTGCATCTCCTGTCGTTGTGCCCATGGGCAAATTCGCAGCGTCTCATAGGGCGGTCATTGATCCCGATGGGGCGGGGCCGCGCACCGCCCATTCACCGGTTGCGCCGGCGGTACTCCATGGGGCTGATCCCCTCCACCCGGCGGAAGCACTGGGAGAAATAGCTGGGGGAGGAGAACCCGAGGATCTGGGCGATGAGGGACAAGTTGTGATCGGTCTCCCGCAGGAGGAAGCGGCTCTCGCCCACCCGCCGGGAGATGAGATAGTTGATGGGGGAGGTACCGAATTCCCGGCGAAAGGCGTGGGCCAGGTAATACTTGTTCACATGGGCCAGCTGGGCCAGCTGATCCAGGCTCAGGTTCTCCTTGAAATGGTTGTCGATGTACCGCCGCACCAGGCCGCACTCCCGGCTGGTTCGGGAGTCGGAGGGCTCCGGCTCCAGGGACAGCTCCTGCTGCCGCTCCAGGCGGATCAGCACCACCTCCAGCAGGTGGCGGCACACCTCCTCGTACCCGGAGCGGGTCTCAAGGGTCTCCTGGAGCATCAGCTCCAGGCAGCCCATCAGCTCGTTCCAGCCCCCGTGCAGATGGAGCATGGTATAGCCTTCCGCCCCGCCCATGGCCTCCAACCCCTCCACCCCCAGGACGATATATTCCAGGGGGCTGTCTGTCTGGCTCAACTCGGTATGGAGCACGTGGGCGTTGACCACGATCAGATCGTGGATGGCCAGGGGGAATTCCTCGTGCTGGGTGCGGAACCTGCCGTGGCCCTCGGTGATGAAAAACAGCTCGGCACAGCTGTGGGTGTGCAGGGTGGAGCTCCATTCCGGGGAGTACTGCGTCTTGGAGATATAGTTCAGCCGCGGGGCCCCGCGGCCGGGCGGCGGCGTCTCCGCCGCCCGGGAAAAGCTGTGCTGGTAGCTGCTCATAAGAACGCCTCCCTCCGCTGTGCAATTTTATAAAACTGGATCGCGGCCTGTCCTGATTTTTATTATAAACGGCGTCGCCATATTGTGCAAGATAGAAATATTTGTTCTCTCCATGCCCGCGCTTTTTGTGAGCTACATCAGGCCAAGACGGAGGGACAAAGCGGAAACTTATCTATTGTTGCCAAAAAACCGGGGATAATCCTGTGTAGATAGACAAAAATGCAAAAATAGCAATATTTCTAAAGACAAGCGCAAGAACAGGGCTGTTCCGGTGGTTGGGAGGCATATTATACTATGCACAGAAGGCCATTGATTTGGCCAGATCGTATTTGTCTAAAATTTTTAGGAGGTTTGGAAACGATGAAAAAGATCTTCAGCCTGCTCCTTGCGGCGGCCATGCTGCTGTCTCTGCTGGCCGGTTGCGCCAGCACCGGCGGCAATGAGACCAATCCCCCCGAGAGCAAGGCCGGCACCGAGGAGAGCAAGGCCCCCGAGGGCGGCGGCAAGCCCCTGGAGGGCCAGACCATCAAGGTGGCCGCCCTGTCCTCCGCTTACATCGACGCCTATCCCGATATGTGGGACGAGGTGTGCGCCGCCTTCGAGGAGGAGACCGGCGCCAAGGTGGAGCTCACCCTGGAGAAGAACCTGGAAGACGTCATCGGCCCGTCCATGCAGGGCGGCGACTATCCCGACGCCGTGCTGTGCGCCACCGGCCGTCAGGCCGGCCTGACCGAGCAGTTCATCAAGGATAAGCTCATCGCCGACATCACCGACGTGCTGTCCATGACCGTCCCCGGCGAGAGCGCCAAGGTGTCCGACAAGATCATCCCCGGCTTCACTGACACCACCCTCACCAACCCCTACGGCGACGGCAAGACCTACCTGGCCCCCATGTTCTACTCCCCCTGCGGCCTGTTCTATAATGCCGGCCTGTTTGCGGAAAAGGGCTGGAGCGTCCCCACCACCTGGGATGAGATGTGGGCGCTGGGCGAGACCGCCAAGGCCGAGGACATCTCCCTGTTCACCTACCCCACCGCCGGCTACTTCGACACGTTCTTCCCCACCCTGGTCTACTCCGTGGGCGGCCCTGAGTTCTTCGATCAGGTCATGAACTACGCCGAGGGCGTCTGGGACACCGACGCGGCCAAGCAGTGCTTTGATGTGATGGCCAAGCTGGCCTCCTACACCAACCCCGTCACCCCCGCCCAGGCCAACGAGGACGACTTCAAGATGAACCAGCAGCTGGTTCTGGACAACAAGGCCCTGTTCATGCCCAACGGCACCTGGATTGTGAGCGAGATGGCCGACTCTCCCCGCGCCGACGGCTTCGCCTGGGGCATGACTGCCCTGCCCTCCGGCAGCACCGGCGGCACCAGCGCCAGCTACTGCTGGATGGAGCAGATGTGGATTCCCGCCGCGGCGGACAATGTGGACGGCGGCAAGCAGTTTGTGGCCTTCATGTACAGCGACAAGGCCGCCCAGATTTTTGCCAAGGGCGGCGCGGCCCAGCCCATTACCGGCATTACCGACGGCATGGAGGGCGACAACAAGATCTTCTACGCCATCTATGACAACGGCGCCTCCGCCGTTATGGGCGGCTTCGCCACCACCGAGTCCGTCGCCGGCCTGGGCAGCATTCAGGAAGTGTTCTACGATCCCATGAACGCCATGGTCAGCGATCCCAACGCCAAGGACAGCTGGATTGCCGGCATCAAGTCCGCCAACGACCAGTGGCGGGATCACCTGGTGGGCTGATCGACAAAACACCCATACCGAAAAGCATAAGCCCTTCAAGCAGGCGGCGGCGAGCAGGATCTGCTCGCCGCCGCCCGCCACGTTTTTTGTAAGAGAAAGGAGACCGCATATGCTCCGCAGCAAAGGCCGCAGCCGGTTCATCGCCCTGTGCGTCGCCCCGGCCGCCATCCTGTTCCTCCTCTTTATGATTGTGCCCACGCTGAACGTGTTTCGCATGTCCCTGTTCGAGCGGGGCGCCTATTCTCCCACCGAGACCTTTGTGGGTCTGGACAACTTCAAAATCCTGTTTAAGGATACCAGGTTCATCACCTCCATGCAGAACACCATCCTGCTCATCGTGGTGGTCACCCTCATCACCTTCTTCTTCGCCATCGTGTTCGCCGCCATCCTCACCCGGGAGAAGATCAAGGGACAGAACTTCTTCCGCATCATCTTCTATATCCCGAACATCCTGTCCATCGTGGTCATCGCGGGTATTTTTTCCGCCGTCTACAAGCCGGAAAGCGGGATGCTGAACAGTATTTTCTCCATGGTTTCCGGGCGGAATATTATGATCCTGTGGAAGGATCAGCCCATGGTGGTGGTCAGCGTGATCATCGCCATGGTGTGGCAGGCCATCGGCTACTACATGGTGATGTATATGGCCTCCATGTCCGCCGTCCCCGTGGATCTGTACGAGTCCGCCAGCCTGGACGGCGCGGGCCGGCTGCGCCAGTTCTTTGAGATCACCCTGCCCCTGATCTGGACAAACATCCGCACCACGCTGACCTTCTTCATCATTTCCACCATCAACATGGCCTTCCTGTTTGTCAAGTCCATGGTGGCCCCCGGTATGTTGGACGTGGGCCTGAGCTTTATGTATAACCAGAAGGACGCGGGCCTGTATGGCTACTCCATGGCCGCCGGCGTGGTGATCTTCCTGTTTTCCTTCGCCCTGTCCGCCGTGGTGAATCAGGTCACCAAGCGGGACGTACTTCAAATGTGAGAGGGGGGCCGGACTTATGAAAAAGGGAAACACTGCCGATACCCTGTACAAGGTGTTTATCTATGTGGTGCTCACCGCCCTGGCGGTGGTGATCATCGTGCCGGTGGCCTGGGTGTTCCTGGCCTCCCTCAAGCAGAACAGCGAGTTCTACGGCAACCCCTGGACGCTGCCCGCCTCCTTCTACTGGCAGAACTTTGTGGACGCCTGGACCGCGGCCAAAATGGGCGAGTATATGCTCAACTCCGTCATGGTCACCGCCCTGGCCCTGGCCATTCTGCTGGTGGTGGCCCTGCCCGCGGCCTACTGCCTGTCCCGCTTCCACTTCAGAGGCGGCAAGCTGCTGAACACCTGCTTTATGGCGGGGCTGTTCATCAATGTGAACTACATCGTGGTGCCCATCTTCCTGATGCTGAAGGACGGAGATGTGTGGCTCAAGAAAGTCTTCGGCAATCCCTTCCTGCTGAATAATATCTTCGTGCTGGCCCTGGTGTACGCCTCCACCGCCCTGCCCTTCACCATCTACCTGCTGTCGGGCTATTTCGCCACCCTGCCCCACGACTTCGAGGAGGCCGCCTACATCGACGGCGCCGGCTACGGGGCCACCATGGTGAAGGTGATCTTCCCCATGGCCCAGCCCTCCATCCTCACCATTATCCTGTTCAACTTCCTGTCCTTCTGGAACGAGTACATCATCTCCATGACGCTGATGAGCAGCTCCAGCGGCTCGAAAACCCTCCCCGTGGGCCTGCTGAACCTGATGCAGGGCGCCCAGGCCAAGGCGGAGTTCGGCCGGATGTACGCCGGCCTGGTGCTGGTGATGCTGCCCACCCTGATCCTCTATATGTGCGTGCAGAAGAAGCTGACCCAGGGCATGACCGTGGGCGGACTGAAAGGGTAAGGTGCGGATATGAAATTTTGGAAAGAACACAGCCTGCTGCGCCTGATCCTCATGGCGGCCACCTTTGTGCTGGGCATGATCCTGGTTGTCCAGGGCTGGAGGATGACCGGAACGCTGGCGGGCCTGGGCCTGATGCTGCTGGGGGTGGCCCTGCTGCTGGTGACCCTGTATCTCTATAACGCCCGCTTTGCCGACAGGAAGAAGGGCTGAGAGGAGAAGCCATGACCAACACACACAAGACAGGCCGGGTGACCATCCCCACCGACGTGGACGTCGTGCCCGAGACCCTGGAGCTGCTCAAGCGCTGGGGGGCGGATGCCATTCGGGACTGCGACGGCACCGACTACCCGGAGGAGCTGAAGGGGGTGGACGCCAAGGTCTACTCCACCTACTACACCACCCGGAAGGACAACGACTGGGCCCGGGCCAACCCGGACGAGGTGCAGCAGTGCTACATCATGACCGGCTTTCACACCGCCACCGGCGGCCCCTTGTCCATCGCTCTGATGCAGGGGATCAGCGGGGAGCTGATGGAGGTGAACACCCGGGACGATATCAAGCGGTGGTGGGAGGTGGTGGATCGCACCACCGGCCTGCCCCTGGCCCCGGAGGACTGGCGGTACGACCAGGGGACGGGCTGCGTGGTGATCTCCGCCCCGGAGGAATTCCACGACTACACGGTGAGTTTTCTGGCCTACCTGATCTGGGATCCGGTGCATATGTACAACGCCGTCACCAACGACTGGAAGGACTTTGAGCACCAGATCACCTTCGACGTGCGCCAGCCAAAAACCCGCAAATTTACGATGGAGCGGCTTCGGAGCTTTATTGCGGCGCACCCCTATGTGAACGTCATCCGGTACACCACCTTCTTCCACCAGTTCACCTTGGTGTTTGACGAGCTGAAGCGGGAGAAATATGTGGATTGGTACGGCTATTCCGCCTCCGTCTCCCCCTATATCCTGGAGCGGTTTGAGAAAGAGGTAGGCTATCCCTTCCGCCCCGAGTACATCATCGACCAGGGCTATTACAACAACCAGTACCGGGCGCCCTCCAGGCAGTTCAAGGACTTTATGGCCTTCCAGCGCCGGGAGGTGGCGGCCCTGGCGAAGGAGATGGTGGACATCACCCACGAGCTGGGCAAGGAGGCCATGATGTTCCTGGGGGATCACTGGATCGGCACCGAGCCCTACCTGGACGAGTTTAAAACCATTGGCCTGGACGCGGTGGTGGGCAGCGTGGGCAACGGCTCCACCCTGCGGCTCATTTCCGACATCCCAGGCGTGAAGTACACCGAGGGCCGCTTCCTGCCCTACTTCTTTCCCGATACCTTCCATGAGGGGGGCGACCCTGTCGGGGAAGCCAAAGCGAACTGGGTCACCGCCCGCCGGGCCATCCTCCGCAAGCCCATCGACCGCATCGGCTACGGCGGCTATCTCAAGCTGGCCTGCCGGTTCCCTGAGTTCGTTGACTATGTGGAGCGCGTGTGCCACGAGTTCCGGGAGCTGTACGACAACATCAAGGGAACCACCCCCTACTGCGTCAAGACGGTGGCCGTCCTCAATTGCTGGGGCAGGGCCCGCTCCTGGGGCTGCCACATGGTGCACCACGCCCTGTATCAGAAGCAGAACTACTCCTACGCCGGGGTCATCGAGGCCCTGTCCGGCGCGCCCTATGACGTGCGCTTCCTCAGCTTTGACGACGTGAAGGCCGATCCCCGCGTACTGGACGGGGTGGATGTGCTCATCAGCGTGGGGGACGGGGACACAGCCCACACCGGTGGGGCCGTCTGGGAGGATCCGGCCATCTCCGCCGCGGTGAAGCGGTTCGTCTGGAAGGGCGGCGGCTTGATCGGAGTGGGGGAACCCTCCGGCCACCAGTACCAGGGCCGCTATCTCCAGCTGGCCGGGGTGTTGGGGGTGGAGAAGGAGACCGGCTTCACCCTCAACTATGACAAGTACAACTGGGAGGAGCACCCGGATCACTTCATCCTGGCGGACTGCACCGGGCCGGTGGACTTCGGCGAGGGCAAGAAGAACATCTATGCCCTGCCCGGGGCCCAGGTGCTGGTTCAGCGGGAGAAAGAGGTGCAGATGGCGGTGAACGAGTTTGGTTCCGGCCGGGCGGTGTACCTCTCCGGCCTGCCCTACTCGTTTGAAAACAGCCGGCTGCTCCACCGGGCGGTGCTGTGGTCTGCCCACGAGGAGGAGGAACTGAAGCGATGGCTGTCCTCCAACTATAACGTGGACGTCCACGCCTATGTAAAAAACGGCAAATTCTGTGTGGTCAACAACACCTACGAGCCCCAGTCCACCACTGTCTATTGCGGGGACGGCTCCAGCTTCCGGCTGGATCTGGAGGCCGATGAGATCCGCTGGTACGAGATCTGAGCTGTTCCAACGTATGGTAAGCCGCCCCCTCTCCGCCGCAAGCCCAGCGCAGCGGGTCGCGGCGGAAAGCGAAGAAATTCCCGCCAGAGTGCAGTTTTCGGCGAAGCCGAAAGGTCACGGTGGCGGGAATTTTTTCGTTGGATCAATGTGGCAAAATCGCTTTTTTGGAAAGCGTTGCGCCACGTCAATCTCTGGATATTATGCGTCATCAGCCGCGCGTTTGGCAGCGGAACCAAATGGTATGAGGGTATTGCTGATGCAGGACTTGTCATTTCTCCGCTTTCAAGCGCTGGAAAAAGTTCCGGTTGTGCAGGACTGGAGCGGCATCCGGTTTGAAGGACGCCGCCAGCTCGTTCATCCGCTCCGCCCGCTCCAGATCCCCCAGGCGGCTGTAGCACACGCACAGCTGGATACAGGGCAGATAGCCGTAGCAGTCGGGGGAGACAAATCCACCCCGGCTGTCATCCCGGGTACAGGTCAGGGCCAGGGAATACCAGTAGGCGGCCAGGGAGAACTGTTCCCGCTGGAAAAACCAGCGGCCCAGTTCGCAGCACACCTCGGCGCGGGGCCGGTCATAGGCAAAGCTGTGCAGCAGCGATTGCAGCGCCCGCTCTGGCCGATCCGTGCGCTCATAGCAGTAGGCGCAGTGGCAGCAGGCGTCGATGTTGTTCTCCACCCAGCCCCGGCCCTCGTCCAGAAAGCGCTCAAAAACCTGGATGGCCTCCTCATACCGCTGATGATAGTACAGCTCCCGTCCGTAATAGAACTGCTGGCGGGGCTCCAGCTCTGCCCCCTGGGCCAGCTGGTTTTCATAGATCCGCAGGTTTCTGTCCGGATCTGAGGGGTGCAGTTTGCGGTGGGTGACGGCGAACCCGCTGTATACCACCCGGCCCACCGGCGTGACCGCCTCATGCACAGCTCCCTCCCACCGCATCCCGGCGTGGTTTTTGATGAGCCGCTCCCGGAAATAGGAGAACGTTACGTTCCCGTCCTCGTCAAAGCCTGTGTTATATTTGGCCATAACCACGTTGACATCGGGTTCCAGCGTCTCCTTCAGGGCCTGGAACGCCGCCCGATCCCCGTCCAGGATCACGTCGTCCGCGTCCAGCCACATACAATAGTCTTTTTCCGCCAGGGAAAAGGCGTAATTCCGGGCCGCCGCGAAATCGTTCATCCAGATGAAATCGTACACCCGGCCGGTGAACCGTTCCGCAATCTCCCGCGTCCGGTCGGTGGAGCCGGTGTCTACGACGACGATCTCGTCCACCAGGCCCGACACGCTCTCCAGGCAGCGGGCCAGCACGTCCTCCTCATTTTTTACAATCATGCACAGGCTGACTGTGATCATGAATATCCTCCTCAATGATACGAAACTGCGGGGGCGGCGCCTTTTTCAAGACGCCGCCCCCAAATGGAACTGAGGGCTTTCCGGTCAGCTCAGCCGGACGATCATCAGAGACGCGCCCGCGCCGCCGCTTCGCAGCACCGCCACCCCAGCCAGCGCAATGGGATAGAGCTGGAGTGTGATGGTGGAGTTGGCGGGCAGGTTGACCTCGATCTCGTTCTCATAGCTGGAGACGGACAGCACCGGCGCGATGGTGGACGCCGTGTTGTTCCCCCCGTTGATGACCAGGCGGCTGCCCATCAGCAGGGCCGCCGTGGTGTTCACATGGTAGGAGATGCGGTAGCGCCCCGCAGTGGCCACGGTGAAGACGGTGTTCCCCGCGTTGGGGGTGATGTCCGCCGAAAACACCTGGGCGCTGGGCAGGGGGATGGGCGTGCCGCCCAGAGCCACGGTGAGGCTGGTGCCCGCCGTGTTGGCGGCAAAGCCCGCCGTCGCCGTGGGGTTGGGGCCGTTGGGCCCGGTGGCGCCCGTGGCTCCGGTGGCGCCGGTGACGCCCGTGGCGCCGCCTGCGCCAATCACGCCGTTGCCCCCGGCGGCCCCGGTGATCCCGGTGGCGCCCGTGGCGCCGGTGGGGCCGGTAGCGCCGGTGGGGCCCGTTCCGCCGGTGGAGCCGGTGACGCCGGTGGGGCCGGTGGGCCCGGTGACGCCGGGCGCTCCGGCAGCGCCCGTGGCCCCGGCGGCGCCGGGCAGACCGTCCGCGCCGGTAGGCCCGACAGGGCCCGCAGCGCCGTCCAGGCCGGTGGCGCCGTCCGCCCCGGCAGGGCCTTCGTCGCCGGTGGGGCCGATGGGGCCGGCCGCCCCGGTGGCGGGGCCAGTGGCACCCGTAGGCCCGGTGGCGCCGGTGGGGCCGGTAAACACCGGCGCGTCCAGCGCCGCGTTCAGCTTCGCACCCAGCAACAGCTGCTGCTGGGTGATCTCGTCCAGCGTCTGCTGGACGCTTTTGTTGACGTCCAACACATCCTGAACCCCCGCGCCGCCACTGAGGCCGGGCAGCGTGCCCAGGACATATTGCAGCTTTTCGCCCTCCGCATTCAAAATGTGGCTCAGGCTCAGCTCCTCGGCGGCAATGGAGGCGATGATCTCATTGACGCTCCCGTCCCGGGTCAGGGGAGGATCGATGGTGGGAAAATTGGGTTGCGACATACCGTTGCACCTCCTCAGCTCAGACGGGTGATCATCAGGGAAGCGCCCGCGGAGCCGGGAAGCAGCGTCGCGGCGGACACGATCCCGAACATCTGCAGGGATACGGTGGTGCCGGCGGCAAGGTCCAGCATGATCTCATTGGAGAAGTGGCTGAGGGACACCAGCGGCGCGATGGTGGAGGCCGTGTTGGCGGTGCCGTTGATCAGCAGGGTGGTTCCGCTGGCCAGGGAGGCGGTGGTGTTCACCTCGTAGGACAGGCGGTAGCGCCCGGCGGTGTTCACGGTGAAAATGGTGTTGGCCCCGTTGACCGTGATGTCGGCGGGCAGCACCTGGGCGTCGGGCAGCGGAACGAGCACGCCCGCCAGCACCACCGCCAGCACAGAGCCGCTGGTGTTGGCCGCAAAGCTGGAGGTGGCCGTGACGTTGACGCCGGTGGGGCCGGTGGCTCCGGTGGCACCCGTGGCTCCGGTGGGGCCGGTGGGGCCGGTAGCGCCGGTAGCGCCGGTAGCGCCCGTCGGGCCGGTGGGGCCGGTGACGCCGGTGGCGCCCGCCGCGCCAGCAGTGCCGGTGGCCCCGGTGGCCCCAGTGGCACCGGTAGCGCCGGTGGGGCCGGTGGCGCCGTTGGCCCCGGTGGCCCCGGTGGCGCCCGTCACGCCGGTGGCGCCCGTGGCGCCGTCAGCTCCGGTGGGGCCGGTGGCTCCGGTGGCGCCCGTAGCTCCGGTGGCCCCGGTGGGGCCGGTGGGGCCGGTGGCTCCGGTAGGGCCCGCAGGGCCAGTGGGGCCGCCCGCAGGGCCGGTGGGGCCAGTGGGGCCGGTGGGGCCGGCGGCCCCCTGCATCTGGGACGCCTCCAGAGCGCCCTGCATCTTCGCCCTCAGAAAGAGCTGATTCTGGACGGTGGCCTCCAGCAGGTCGCGCACGCTCTCGTTGGCGGCCAGCACGTCGCTGACAGTGGCCGGGGGGCCGCTGAGCCCGGGCAGGGTGCCCAGGATATATTGAAGCTTCTCGCCTTCGGCGTTCAAGATATGGCTGAGACCCAGTTCCTCCATGGCGATGGAGGACAGGATCTGATTTACCGCGTCTTCCCGGTCGATGGGGGGATCGACGATGGGAAAGCTGGGCATAGACATGGACAAAACTCCTTTCCATTCCATAGGGCGCCAGACCGCGCAGCGGGACGGACGTCCCGGCCCCGGCAGGCGCCTGGCATATCCTATGCGCCCGCCGCCCGGCAGGTTCCACCGTTCGACAGTCTCCAACAGGGCGCCGGACGCATACAATAGACCGGCGGCGCGGAGTATGCGCCGTACATCCGCCGCTTTCCGGAGCGGTGATTGGAGTCGTAAGCTATGTCTATGCCTTCTTTTCCCCCCTGCGGGGCCGATATGACAAAAGATGAGGCGCTGACGATGATCATTGCCTCCATTGCCATGGAGGAGCTGGCGCTCAGCCACATCGTCAACGCCGAGGGTGAAAAACTGCAATATATTTTAGGCACGCTCCCGGGGAGCCGCAAACCCTGCGCCAGCACCCAGGAGATCCTGGCGGTCAATCAGAGCGCCGCGGCTCTGCTGGACACCGTGATGCAAAGCCAGATGCTTTTGAAGGGAAAGCTGGAAAAAGCATTGGAGGCCAGTGGCCGCAAGCCCGGGCCGGAGCCGCCTTGCCCCCCAGGCCGTCCGTGGGAGCCGCCCTGTCCTCCGGACTGCCTGTGTGAACCGCCCTGCTGCGGATCATCCTGCCGCCGGAAGAGCGTCCTCCAGCTGGCCGGCCGGTGCGACGGGTTCTCCTGGAACAATGGCTATCTGCTGTCCTGGAAGTGCCAGGGGCAGCGGGGCGGCGACATTTGCCTGAACGAGGAAAACCCTGCCCTGGTGAATCTGGATCCCGGAAAGGCCTATGCGCTGAATTATGCCATTAACATCCGCGGCCCCTATTGCGGGGACAGCGCGGGGGCCGTCTTTGTCAGACTCACACCTTACGACGCCTTTCAGGAGGTTCTGCCCCTCTACTTTTCCGTAAACCGCCAGGGGCGCGCGCCCCTGACGCTGCACTACTCCACCGTGCTTTCCCCGCGGACACACCCTGTACCCTATGCCGACCTCTCCCTGCTTTTGAACTATGAGGGCGGCCTTTTCGTTGAGCAGGCGTCTCTCAGCATTTATGAAATTTAGAAATTAATTTATCCGGTATTATTTTGAGCCGACGCCCCCTTGAATACCGTTTAATTTTGCGTGCCCCGTTAGTAGGAGGTTTGCGTTTTCAAACTATGATATTGCGCCTCATGACAGGTACTGACCTGCAATAGGCCGCGACCCGGAGCGGCCTATTGCCTGCTGACACCTGTTGTGCTGCTTCCTGGATTATAGTCGCGTTTCCGGGCATAACAAAACCTCCATGATAATTGCTGAATAGCAGTATATCATGGAGGTTTGAAATTAGAAAAGCTACAGTTCAGCCCTGTACAGCAAGGCAAAAATGTAGCGTTCAATTTGAAATAAGTTGACAGAAAAGATCCGGCTGCGCCTGGATCCCCGCCGCCCGCAGGTCGGCCCCCCCAACCGAGAGCCCAGCGCAGCGGGTCGCGGGTGGAAACGAAGAAATTCCCGCCAGAGTGCAGTTTTCGCCGCAAGGCGGAAACGGAACGGTGGCGGGAATTTCTGAGTGGTGCCGGTGGTGGGACTCGAACCCACACGGGGGATTAGCCCAACGGATTTTGAGTCCGTCACGTCTACCAATTCCATCACACCGGCGCGCAGGAGATATTATACTACATTCCTCCCCAAAGCGCAAGGGGTCATTCCCTCTCTTTTTCGGGATTTTCTTCCCCATCCTCCAGATCCAGATCCGCCACCGTCAGCGCCATCAGATCCGCTTTCCCCGGCGCCTCCATGGCCGCCACCCGGTTGGCCTGGCGGGCCACCGCGGCCTCAAAGATATTCCGCACGTCCCGGGCGTTGCCGAAATTCTCGTCCCGGCGGTCATACATCACCTGGAAGGCCTCCGCGGCGGCCTTGTCCGTCTCTTCGTCCAGGGTGTACCCGTTCTTCTTGCACACCGAGCGGAAGATCTCCGCCAGCTGCCCGCCGTCATAGTCCTCAAAATAGAAATACTTGTTGAACCGGCTCTCCAGCCCCGGGTTGGCATGGATGAAGTCCCCCATGAGATCGGTGTACCCCGCCACGATGACGATCAGGTCGTCCCGGTGATCCTCCATCCCCTTCAGCAACACCTCGATGGCCTCCCGGCCGAAGTCGTTGGCGTTGTCCTGGTTGGCCAGGGCGTAAGCCTCGTCGATGAACAGCACTCCGCCCAGGGCCTTGTCGATGACCTCCTGGGTCTTGAGGGCAGTCTGGCCCACAAAGCCCGCCACCAGCCCGGATCGATCCACCTCTACCAGCTGACCGCGGCTCAGCACGCCGATGGCATGGTAGATTTTGGCCAGCAGCCGGGCCACCGTGGTCTTGCCCGTCCCCGGGTTGCCCATGAACACCAGGTGCAGCGACATGGGGGGCACCGGCAGCTCTGCCTCCGCCCGGAGCTTCCGCACCTTTACCAGGTTGATGAGGCCCTTCACGTCCTCCTTCACCTTGTCCAGCCCACACAGGCCGTCCAACTCCGCCAGCAGTTCCTCCAGGGTGGGTTCGGGCTGGGGTGGGGCCTCCTCCTTGGCCGCCGACCCCTGAGCCGGGGCGGGGGACACCGCCTCGTCCTCCGGTCTCCCCGTGGGCACGGGTTTGCCGTCGGTGCGGCGGGCCACAAACTCGTTCACATCCAGTCCGGACTTGCCCCCCGCCACCCCCGCCTGATCGCAGAAGGCGGACAGGGAGTCCGCGCAGGCGTTGACAAAGCCCGCCTCCGCCTCGCTCACCTTGCCGTCCACCGCGGCGAACAGCAGCAGCATCAGGGTGAAGGTGTCCACAAACCGGCGGCTCAGCCTGGCGCCCTGCTCCAGATCCGCTTTCACCAGCCGGCGGAAGAAATTGGGCAGCACAAAGCCGCCGTACTCCTCCACCATGGAGGCCAGCTCCCAGTACAGCGCCGTGGGCACCGGGTTCCCCTTGGAGTAGATGGCGTTGTAGTACTCCACATGACGGGGGGTCATCCCCTGGTCGGCCTGCCACACGCCGCAGGCGC
Organism: bacterium; assembly: GCA_004560375.1. Lineage (GTDB taxonomy): Bacteria > Bacillota > Clostridia > Oscillospirales > Oscillospiraceae > Enterenecus. The sequence goes on along the minus strand of SFVC01000002.1, from coordinate 34,985 downwards.
ACTGGCGCAGAAAGGCGTCCGCCTCCCGGCCGAAAGCCACCCGGGCGGCGGCGTCCGTGATCTGTCGGCGGAAGGCGGTTATGGCCTCGTCATACTGTTTGTGGACGGCGGCGGGGGTCATGGGCTGAGACATGGCGGACACGCTCCTATTCTATGGTCTGCGGGGGCGGGGGGAGTCAGATCAGGGCCTGCTCCAGCGCCTCCAGGAAAGGCTGCCGCTCCAGCGGCTTATAGAGGAAGCCCTTGGCCCCGATGCGATTCGCCTCCTCGATGGTGTCGTCGTAGGCCAGGGAGGACACCATGATGATCCTGGCGTCCGGGTGCTCCTCCAGAATGACCTGGGCCGTCTCCAGCCCGTCGATTCCCGGCATGATGATGTCCATGGTCACCACATCCGGCTGCACCTCATCGTAGCGGGCAATGGCGTCCTCGCCGTTCTCGCAGTAGGCCGCCACCTCGAAATCGGTGTCCTCCAGCAGCTTGCGGATTTTGATCTCCGAGATCCGGGAATCGTCTACCACCATGACTCGTTTCTTCATACAGACACATCCTCTTTCCAAGTATTCTCGTCCCCATGAGGGGTATAGTAGGAAAAACGCACCTGCTCCGCCTGGTCGCCGGCGTAGTCCAGCGCGATGGACAGCCGCTCCCCCTCCGGCGCGTAGGGCCCCCGGCAAAAGACGGGGACGCTGAACCGGGCGGGCCGCTTTGCCGTGGGAAACAGCCGCCTCAGCACGTGTCCGCCCAGCACGTTGAGATATTCTTTGGCCACATCGGCCACATCCTGGGGCGTCAGCGCATCTGTATCCATCACGGCGCGGGCGATCCGGACGAACATGGCCCCGTTGGCGCACAGGCACAGGGTGCCGTCCATTCCGCGCTCGAAGGTGATATACACCGTGCAGGGATCCCCCACCGGCCCGTTTTCTCCCGGCTCGGTCAGGGTCAGGCGGATCCCGGCCTCCCGCCGGGTGATCTCCCGGGTGACCTGATCCAGCATGGCGCGGAGCTTCTCCCGGGGCATCAGACGATCCATGCCGGCCCTCCTCTCTCCTCGTTCCGCACGGGGCTACATCACCACGATCTCCCCGCCCACCAGCTTGGCCACACAGTGGCGCTTCTCCTCCTGCAGGCGGGTGATCTCATTTCCAATGGTGATCTCCGTTCCGGCGTAGGCCACGGCGCATTCCAGCCGGCCCTCCTCGCCCCGATCCTGCACCTCCTCCTTGATGTCGGCCAGCTCCGTCTCCAGCTGCTGGAGGCGGAGGGCGGAGGTGCTGAGCTTGATCCGCGTCTTACCGAGCAGGCTGGCCTTCGCCGGGCTGTCCGGCTGGCTCTCCAGCCGTTCCAGCTCCAGCTCCTGCTCCTCCAGCTCCTTGTGTACCAGCTCCCGCTCGAAATTGGTGCAGGGCAGCCCCCCCAGGACGATGGAGGTGCGGCACTCAGCTTTGGAACCCACGTCGGTGGCGCTCACCTTTCTGGCCGCCCAGATCCGGCCGCCGATTACGGCGCCCCGCCCGGATCGCACCAGTACCTCCCCGTCGCAGTAGATGCTGCCGTTGATGATCACGTCGGTCTGAAGGTTTTCCTTCACATAAATGGTGGCGTTTTCGATATACTTGGCAAAAATGCACCGCTGTGAGCGGACAATGGTGGTACCGTCCCCCAGGATGCCCTTCACCACGGTGAGGTCGCCGCCGGCCTCCACGGTGCTGCCCGCCTCAATGACGCCGCCCACCCAGATGCTGCCCATGGCCCGGACGGTGAAGCCGGTGAGCACGTCCCCCTTGATGTTGACGTCCCCCAGGTACTTGATGCTGCCGGTGGAGAAGTCCACATTGCCCGGAATCTCCAGCACAGGCTTCACCTGGAAGCTGCGGCCGGTGAACTCCACGTGCCCGGCCACAGAGGCCAGCAGGGCCTCGCCGTCCTCGCTGATCTCGGTGTTGCGCCCCTTGGGCAGGGAGACGGCCCGGCCGCTCTTGGCGGGGATCTCCTGATCCAGCACCGTGCGGCCCGGCTCCCCCTCGGTGGGGCGGATGAGGCGGCAGATCTCCTGCCCCGCCTCCACGTTGTGGGTCAGGTTCAGGGCGGTGTAATCCACCTGGTCGTACTCGTCCGTCTCCAGCACCCGCTCGACGACCCGTGGCACGTAATCCACAATGTTGCCGTTCTTGCCGTCGAAGGCGGGCTTTCCCCTGGCCAGGAGGCACAGGGTGAAGTACCGGCCCTCGTCCCGGGGCAGCCGGCTGGCCGCCCGCTCGTCCACGCCGTAGGAGATCCCCTGCTCCGCCATGGCCTGGTGGAGCAGCTCCCGGGTCAGCTCCCGCCCCCCGCCCGCGGGCGGGAACACCAGCGCCCAGGCGTACAGACCGTCGGCGGACAGGAAGAACCACGGGCAGGCGTCCAGCCCCGCAGAGCGTTCCGCCTGGTCGGCGCCCTTGCTCTGGTTCTGGACGGACTTCAGCCGGGCGGCGGAGGCGGTTCTCAGCCCCGCCTGGAGCCGGATCTTTTCCCGGCTGATCACCTCGGGGGGCAGCGCGCCGTCCTCGTCCAGGCACAGCCGGGGGATGGGCAGATAGCCCGACTCCTGCCGCCGGATGGCATACAGCTGCTGAAGGGGATGGTCGGCGGACAGCTTCAGCAGGGCCGGATCCTCGGCGGGGAGGAAGGAGGACTCCTGCGCCGCTTCCGGCTGCTCCGGCAAAACGTGGGGATCTTCCTGCTCCTGCTCCGGCTGGGCCTCTTTCGAACCGAACAGGAGGGCTGCGAGTTTTTCCTTGATGGACATCTGTAATCACCGCCGATCAGATGGATTGCCGCCGGGTGCGGCGCGTTGCGCTCTTATTCCTATTATAGCAAACCCGGGCGGGCTTGACAAGGCGGAATTGCCCCCCTCACACGTGGTAGCAGCCGCCGCCGATGAACTCCCGCATGATGGAGGTTTTGGGGATGTTGTCCCCGGGTATGGGCAGGAAGTAGTTTAAGAATTTCAGCAGCCGCTTGGCCTCGATGTACTCCTCGCTGTCCCGGGGCACCCCGAACAGCAGGGGCTGGACGTAGGGCTTGAGCAGGGAGGTCTCGTAGATCAGGGCGGAGTTGAACACCATGTCCGCGCTGTCCTGGAAGGGGAAGATGTTGTTCTCCTCCCCCCGGCGGACGGAGGGCCACATCTTGATGGTGGCCTGGGCGGGGTAGCCCCGGGTGCGGGCGTCCCGCTCGATCCGCCGCAGCAGCCGGGCGTCGGTGGTGGGGGTGCGGTTGTGATCGTCGATATTCAGGGTGGTCAGGCAGCTGATGTAGATCTTGTACTTGCTCTCCCGGGGCAGGGAATAGGTGAACTGATCGTTGAGACAGTGGATGCCCTCGATCACCAGCACGTCCTCCACCCCCAGGGTGAGCTGGGTGCCGGTGTACTCCCGGGCCCCTTTTTTGAAGTTGTAGGTGGGCATATCCACCGTTTCCCCCCGGAGCAGGCGAGCCATATCCGTGTTGAACTGCTCCACGTCCATGGCGCCCAGGCCCTCGAAGTCGTAGTTACCGTTCTCGTCCCGGGGGGTGTCCGCCCGGTTTTTGAAGTAGTTGTCGGTGGCGATGGCGTGGGGCCGCAGGCCGCAGGCCCGCAGCTGTGTGGACAGCCGGTGGGAGAAGGTGGTCTTGCCGGAGGAGGAGGGGCCGGCGATCATGACGAAGCGCACCTCCCGGCGGGCGGCAATCTCGGCGGCGATGTCACCGATCTTTTTCTCCATCATGGCCTCGTAGCTGAGTATGAGCGGCGTGGCCTGCCCCTGGGAGATGGCGGTGTTCAGCTCCGCCACGGTGGACACCCCCAGCGCCTCCGACCGCCGGGTGGAGGCCCGCAGCTCCCGAAACACCTTCCGGGAGGGCTGAAACTCCCCCAGCCGGCCGGGATCCTTCAGGGTGGGCAGGCGGAGCACGAAGCCGTCCTCAAAGCGCTCCAGGGCGAAGCAGCGGATATAGCTGGTGTCCGGAGCCATGTAGCCGTAGAAGTAGTCCACAAACCCGTCCAGCTCGTACACGTTCACATGGGAATTGACCCGGAAGCTGAGCAGATCCGCTTTGTGCACCAGGCCCTCCCGGCGGAACAGATCCATGGCGTCGTCCGTGTTGAGGGATCGCTTCCGGATGGGCAGGGCCGCGTCGGACAGCTCCCGCATCCGGGCCTCCACCCGATCCAGCAGGGCCTGGTTCAGAAAGAATTTGCCCTGTGCCCGGATGAACAGGGAGCGGCTGACGGAATAGCCCACAGAGATGCGCTCCACGTTCTGTCTGCCCACCACATCGTAAAACGCCTTGATCATCAGGAACACCGCGCTACGCTCGTAGGTCTGGATGCCGGGCACGTCCCGGGCGGTGACCAGGCGCAGGGAGCAGTCCCGATCCAGCACCTTGTGGAGCTCGCACAGCTTCCCGTCCCGGTTCACCAGCAGGATGTCGTCGGGGTACCGATCCTGGAAGTCCGCGGCGATGGTTCGGAAGGGGGTGCCGTAGGGGTATTCGTACTGCGCGCCGTCGAGGATCACCTTCTGCTTCTGTGTGATTGCGGTTTCCATGGGAGGGCCTCCTTGTCGTGTAATAGTGGTGTGAGTCCATTCTACCATATTCGACAGGAAAAGGGGAGAAAAATTTTAAGAATTCAGTAGAAAAAGCCGGCGGCCCCTTCCGGAACCGCCGGCTGTTGTCTGTACGCGGGGCGGGGTTACTCCTCCTCCCGCTTTCGCCCGGAGCGGAGGATGGCGTTGATGTCCGCCGCGGCCAGGGACAGATCGTCCAGCACCGGGCGGAAAATGCCCAGCTTGGCCAGGTTGATGCACACCAGCAGCAGCAGCGGCCCCACCACCATGCCCAGCACGCCCCCCAGCTTCATGCCCACGTAGATGCCCACCAGGGACAGGATGGGGGACAGCCCCGTCTGATTGCCCAGGATCTTGGGCTCCGCGAACCGGCGGAACAGCACGATGACGCCCCACACCGCCATCAGCCCCGCCGCCTCGCCGTACTGGGCCAGCACCATGTCGATGACCGCCCAGGGCACCATGACGGTGCCCGCGCCGATGATGGGGATGAAGTCCAGCACCGCCAGGGCGAAAGCCAGCAGCAGCCCGTAGGGCTGCCCCATAAACAGGAAGCCCACGGTGAGGATGAGAAACACCCCCAGGGACAGGATGAGCTGGCTTTTAATATAACCGCCGAAGGCGCTCATGAAGATGTCCTTCAGCGAGCGGCAGAAGTCCCGGGCCACCATGGGCACCCGGTCGGTGAGCTCGAACCGCAGCCGGGGATAGTCCCCGGTGATAAAGTAGCTGGCCATGACGAACACCACCAGGGCCACGGCGAAGTTGGACACGTTGGCCGCCATGGAGGGGGCCTGCCCCGCCATCTGGGCCAGCCAGCCCGAAAAATCCAGACCCCGCGCCCAGTCCAGCACCGCCGCCATCAGATCCTCCCCGGTGGTGATCACCCCCTGGGGCACGAAATCCCCCAGGCCGGCCAGCCAGCCCTGGACGCTGTTCACCACTCCGGCCAGCCCCTCCAGCAGCTCGTCCAGCAGGGACTGCCGGTTGTCGAACAGGGAGCGCACCTGCCCCACCGCCGCCCAGCCCAGGCCGAACAGCACCCCGCCGATCACGGCGAACACCAGGATCACCAGCACCATGGAGATGGCCTTCCGGGGGGCGCCGGAATGCCGCTGGAGCCATTTCACCGCCGGGTTCAGCAGCCAGGCCAGCACCAGGGCCAGCACAAAGGGGCTGAGCAGGGACAGCAACGGCAGCCCCACCCAGACGGCCAGCGCCAGTCCGCCCAGGGCCAGCACCGCCCGCAGGCCCAGCCGCAGCCAGAGCTGGGCACGTTCGCCCCAGGTCAGGGGGGACTCGTTCATGCCAACCGCCTCCTTTGTGATATCGTTGACGGATCGTCAGCCCGCCGCCAGCAGCTGGGCCAGCACCGCCGCCGCGGGCAGGGTGGCCAGACACAGAAGGGTGGACAGGGTGATCTGCTGGGCGGCAAGGGCCGAATCCTTGCCCATGCTCTGGGCGAACAGGCCGGTGGCCCCGGCGGTGGGACAGCCGGCCAGAATCACCGTGGCCGTAAACACGATGGGATCCACCCGGAAGGGCAGCAGCACCGCCGCCGTCAGCAGGGGCAGGCCCAGCAGCTTCACCGCAGACACCAGGTAGAGCTTCCGGCTGGAAAACACTTTCCGCAGATCCGCCTGGGCCATCTGCCCGCCGATGACCACCATGGCCAGAGGGGTGTTCATGCTGCCCAGGTAGCGGGCGGCGGCGTCCACCGGCCCGGGCAGCCGCCAGCCGGTGAAGAACAGCAGCAGCCCCCCGGCAAAGCCCAGCACCCCGGGGTTCAGCGCCAGTTTTTTCAGCGACAGCTCCGACCGGCCCCCCATCAGCGCCCGCCCCTGGGTCCAGGAGACGATGTTGAACACGGCGAAGCCCACCACCGCGGTGATCATGGCCTCGTCCCCCAGGGCGGACTGGATCAGGGGCAGGCCCATAAACCCGGCGTTGCCGAATACGGCGGCAAAGCGCAGGATGCCCCGCTGATCCGCCCTCTCCCGGGGGAACAGGATCAGGGACAGCGCCATGTACAGCACATATACTCCCGCCGTGGCCGCCAGGGCCGTGGTGAGCTGGCCCTGGGTCTGGGGGGTGCGCTCCACCTCGAAGGAGGTGATCATGATGCAGGGGGTGACCACGTACAGCAGCACCCGGGACACCTGGGACAGGGTGTCTCCGGACAGCAGGCCCATCCGCCCGAAGCCGAAGCCCACCGACATCAGCAGAAACAGGGTGAGCACGCTGCCCCCCACCACCAGAAACGCGTCAAGCATGTTACATTCCCTCGCTCTCGTTCTCTACGCAGCTACGCAGTGAACATCATTATAAGCCCATCTCGCCGCATTGACAAGGGAAATTCTTTGCGCTATACTATTTCCTTGCTGACGAACAGCCTGATCTGTGAAAAGGAGTGTCCTTCCCATGGCATCCAACCGCTTCCGGCGGGGCTATGTCCCCATCTTCCTGTCCTATTATAAGCCCCACCTGGGGCTGTTTATTCTGGATATGTGCTGCGCCCTGGGCATCGCCCTGGTGGATCTGGCCTTCCCCTGGGCCTCCCGGGAGGCCATGAACAGCCTGCTGCCCCAGAACCTCTACGCCGCCTTTTTCACCGTCATGGGCCTGCTGCTGGCGGCTTACGCCCTGCGCTCGGTGATGTACTTCATCGTCACCTACTGGGGCCATATGATGGGGGTGCGGATCGAGGCGGACATCCGCCGGGATCTGTTCGGCCATATGCAGGATCTGTCCTTCTCCTTCTACGACAAGAACCGCACCGGCCAGCTCATGAGCCGGGCCACCAACGACCTCTTCGAGATCACCGAGCTGGCCCACCACGGCCCGGAGGATCTGTTCATCTCCACCGTCACCCTGGTGGGGGCTTTCTGCCTGATGCTCACCATCCAGTGGAAGCTGGCCCTCATCGTGTTTGCCGTGGTGCCCATCTTTGTGATCTTCACCATTGTCCAGCGGCGGCGGATGATGAGGGCCTCCGTCCGGCAGAAGCAGACCATGGCGGGCATCAACGGCCAGCTGGAGTCGTCTATCTCCGGGATGCGTACCGCCAAGGCCTTCGCCAGCGAGGATCAGGAAAACCAGAAGTTCCAGGCATCCAACGCGGAATTCAAAGAGGCCAAGCGGGATTATTACAAGGCCATGGCCACCTACCACGGCGGGCTGGAGTTCGCCCTGCCCGCCATGAACGTGCTGACGGTGGCGGCGGGGGGGTTCTTCATCATGCGGGGGGAGATGACCTTCGTCGATCTGAGCGCCTTCATCCTCTATATCTCCACCTTCCTGACCCCGGTGCGGAAGCTGGCCGCCTTTGTGGAGCAGTTCCTCAACGGCATGGCGGGTTTCAAGCGGTTTGTGGAGCTGATGCGGGTGGAGCCCGCGGTGCAGGACGATCCGGGAGCTGCGGAGATGGGGACGGCCCGGGGCGATATCCGTATCGACGACGTGTCCTTCCACTATGAGGACGGCCCGGCGGTGCTGGATCACGTGTCCATCCACATCCCCCAGGGGGAGACGGTGGCGGTGGTGGGGCCCTCCGGGGGCGGCAAGTCCACCCTGTGCCAGCTCATACCCCGGTTCTACGACGTGACGGGGGGCCGGATTTTAGTGGACGGCCGGGACGTGCGCTCGGTGACCCAGCGCTCCCTGCGGCAGAACATCGGCATCGTCCAGCAGGACGTGTTCCTGTTCGCGGGCACGGTGCTGGACAACATCCGCTACGGCAAGCCGGACGCCACCGAGGCGGAGGTGGTGGAGGCCGCCCGCCGGGCGGAGATCTACGACGACATCATGGCCATGCCCGACGGCTTCCACACCTATGTGGGGGAGCGGGGGGTGATGCTGTCCGGCGGGCAGAAGCAGCGGGTGTCCATCGCCCGGATCTTCCTGAAGAACCCGCCCATTTTGATTCTGGACGAGGCCACCTCCGCCCTGGATTCCGTCACCGAGGCCCGCATCCAGTCCGCCTTTGACGAGCTGGCGAAGGGCCGCACCACCCTGATCATCGCCCACCGGCTGTCCACCATCCGCAGCGCCAACCGGATCATCGTGGTGGACGACAACCATATTTTAGAGGAGGGCACCCACCAGGAGCTGCTGGCCCGCGGCGGGGAGTACGCCCAGCTCTACAACGCGCAAAAGCGGGTGGTGTAGAATGTAGGGGAGGGGCAAGCCCCTCCCCTACGGCGGGATTCTTATAATAGGGGTGAATTTGTTATGAATAAAACCGAATTGCTCAACAAATTCTCCAAAGACCCGGAGGAGCGCGTCGTCCTGGCCCGGGCCCTGGATCAGATGGATCGGGCGGCCAACCGCTCCATCCCCTGCGCCACCCAGTTCTTTTCCCCGGCCCAGCGGGCGGCGCTGGAGCCGCTTATCGCCGCCTGCGGCCACCCCAGCCACCTGTTTCACGGCGGCTTCCAGGGGGCGGAGCGCACCGTCTGCGTGTTCCTTCCCGACTGGCAGGAGCCGGACGACTGGGAGCCGTCGGACGAGCTGGCCGCCATCGAGTGCGCCTACCCGCCCACCGGGGCGGAGCTAACCCACCGGGATCTGCTGGGGGGCCTCATGGGCATCGGCCTCACCCGGGAGAGGGTGGGGGACATTTTAGTGGGGGAGCAGGCCGCCCAGATCGTCTGCCTGAGGGACGCGGCCCCCATCATTCTGTCCCAGTTCGATCAGGCGGGGCGGTATCGATTGAAGCTGCGGGAGATCCCCCTGTCCGAGCTGGCCCCCGCCCCCAACCAGGTGAAGGTCATCCACGACACGGTGTCCACCCTGCGGCTGGACGCGGTGCTCTCATCCGGCTTCTCCCTGGCAAGGGCCAAGGCGGCGGACGCCGTCACCGGGGGCCGGGTGTCGCTGAACCACCGGGAATGCCTCAAGCCGGACAAGCTGGTGGCCCAGGGGGATGTGCTCACCTGCCGGGGGCTGGGCAAGTGCGTGCTGAAAACGGTGGGCGGCCAATCCCGGAAGGGCAGGATTATCATTGAGATCGAGAGGTATCTGTAAATGGATCAGAAGAAAATCGACCGGATCAACCAGTTCGCCCGCCGGGTGAAGGCGGGGGAGATCCTCACCCCGGCGGAGCTGGCCGAGCGGGACGCCCTGCGGCGGGAGTATATCGACAGCGTGAAGGCCAGCCTGGTGGGCCAGTTGGAGAACACCTATCTGGTGGAGCCGGACGGCACCAAGCATAAGCTGCCGAAAAAGAAATAAGCATACCCCAACCCGGCGGGGTATGCCTTTGTGTTTGGACGGCGCCGGGCGCAAGCCGCCGAAGAAGAAACAAAAAGCCTGCCGCGTTCGCGGCAGGCTTTTTCCGCTTCAGAGGATTAGTCCTCCACCACGGCCACCACGTTGGTGGCGCGGACGCCCTTGGCGCCCCGGGGATCGGGCTCGGTCTCGAAGGTGACCTTCTGGCCCTCCAGCAGCTTCTTGTAGCCCTCGGCCACGATGGCGGAGAAGTGCACGAACACGTCCTCGCTGCCGTCGTCGGGAGTGATGAAGCCGTAGCCCTTCTCAGCGTTGAACCACTTGACAGTACCGCTCATTTCCTGTTTCCTCCTTATTTGTAAAAAATCGCTTTGAAGATGGATGAATAAAGTCCGCCCCTTTCGTATGTACGAAGGGGCGGACACAGGTCAGTTCATACATCAAAAACCACTATCACTATAGCATTGGGGGGAAAGAATGTCAAGAGAATTTTCATAAAATTCTGTGAAATTAAAAATCGTGGAATAAATTTTCGCATTTTTGGACATATTTTCCCGAAAACCGCCATGTTCTGACAAAAACTGCAAACCCCGCCACTTATTCCTGGATCTGGAAAAAATGAACCCCGGCTTCAAAGGTGATCCGTTCGCACTCCTGCGGAGAGATCCCCCGGATCTCCGCCAGCCTGTCGCAGGTGTGGCGCACCAGCCCGGAGTGGTTCCGCTCCCCCCGGTGGGGGACGGGGGCCATATAGGGGCTGTCCGTCTCAATCAGGATCCGCTCCAGGGGGACGGCCTGGGCGGCCTCCACCGCTTTCCGGGCGTTTTTGTAGGTGAGCACCCCGGTGAAGGAGATCATCCAGCCTAAGCCCACCAGCTCTTTCGCCATCTCGGCGCTGCCGGAAAAACAGTGGAACACCCCCCGCACCCTGGGGAACTCCCGCACGATGGCGAGGCTGTCCCCGTGGGCCTCCCGGTCGTGGACGATGGCCGGCAGATCCAGCTCCTCCGCCAGGGCCAGCTGAGCCCGGAACACCTTCTGCTGGAGTTCCCGGGGGTTGTCCTTCCAGTAATAGTCCAGCCCGATCTCCCCGATGGCCACTACCTTAGGGTGGGCGGCCAGCGCGCGCAGTTCGTCCACGTCGCCGTCCCGCCAGCCGCCGCAGTCCTCCGGGTGGACGCCCACGGCGGCGTAGACGAAGGGGTAACGCTGGGCGATCTCAATGGCCTTGCGGGAGCTGTCCAGGTCGCAGCCCGGGTTGACCACCAGCCCCACCCCCTGGCCGGGCAGGGCGGACAGCACCGCGTCCCGGTCGGCGTCGAACTGGCGGGAGTCGTAGTGGGCATGGGTGTCGAACAGCATGGGAACTCCTCCTTATCAGGGGGCAAAAAAGGGCCGGAGGGCCCTCTTCCGCAGGTGGTTTATTTTTCCTCAGCGGTGAAGGAGACGAGGAAGGTGTCCCCCTCGACGCCGTCCAGATTGTCGGGATTTTCGGTGTCCTCAAAGATCTCCTGGAAGGCGAGGGTGAAGTCCCGGAAGTCCTGGGGCACCTCGTAGACCGCCTGGCCTGTCCTGATCTCATCGATCTCCAGGACATACTCGTCGGGGAACTGCTCGCCGCTGATCCCTTCCGGGAGGGCGGGGGCGGCGCCGCCGTCCTGATCCGGATCGTCCCAAAGGATGGCGAAATCGTCTCCCCACATATCCACCGGGTTGCCGAAGGTATTTTTCAGGGTGAGGGTGGCCACCACCAGCTTGTTCCCGTCAGCGGCGGTATAGCTGCCGTACCGGGCGCAGCTGTAGGCGCCGTCCACGGTAAAGTCAAACCACTGGGTGGACAGGGTGTCGCCCGGAAGGCCCTGCTTCAGGCCGGGTTCACCGTCGTCCCCGCCGCCGGGGCTGAGATCCAGCCCGCTCTGACCGCAGGCGGGCAGGGACAGGGCCACAGCCAGGGCCAGAAGGAGGGAAGCCAGCCGTCTCATGAACACGCACCTCTTTTTCTCAACTGTACATGGGCCGCCGGCGGGGAGACGCGCGCGCTGCGCCCCGGAAAGCTGCGTGAGTGAAGTGTAGCATAATCCGGCGGACTTGTCCACCGGTTTGCGAAGATTTTGGAATCGCGCCGGTGGCGCGGAACCCCTACCGGGAAAACCGTCCGGGGGAGAATTCCGACCCCGCTTTTTCCGTTTCCACCAAAATTCTCCCGGGTTCGACCGGTGAAACCCGACAGTATATAGAATTTCTAAAAACGCTGGGAAATTGGGGGTGGGATATGCTATAATGGCAACGTCCGCCGCGGCCTGCGGCGGAGTGTAAAAACAGATGCCGGAAGTGACGCACCATGGGGCGGCGCAGGCCGCCGGGAAGGGATGGAACGAGCGTATGGGCATTGCGGACGTGATCTCGCTGCTGGGCGGGCTGGCCTTTTTCCTGTTCGGCATGAGCCTGTTGGGGGACGGGCTGAAAAAGGTGGCGGGCAGCCGCCTGGAAACCATTTTGGGCAGACTGACCTCCAACCCCGTGAAGGGGGTGCTGCTGGGCGCGCTGGTGACGGCGGTGATCCAGTCCTCTTCCGCCACCACGGTGATGGTGGTGGGCTTTGTCAACGCGGGCATCATGCAGCTGTCCAACGCGGTGGGCATCGTCATGGGGGCCAACATCGGCACCACCGCCACCGGCTGGATCCTCACCCTGGCCGACGTGGAGGGAGGGGGCGGCTTTACCTCCGCCACCGTCTTTGCCGCCGTGGCCTTTGTGGGCATTGTGCTGTTTTTCTTCTGCCGGAAGCAGGCCAAAAAGAACGTGGGCCTGATCCTGCTGGCCTTTTCCGTCCTGATGAGCGGGATGCAGGCCATGAGCTCCGCCATGGATCCCCTGCGTACCAACCAGGCGTTTTTGCAGTTCATCTCCGCGGCCTCCCACCCGGTGGTGTCCCTGATCATCGGTCTCATCGTCACCGCCGTGATCCAGTCCTCTTCCGCCTCCATCGGCATTTTGCAGGCCCTGTCCGTCACCGGGGCCATCAGCTATGAGGTGGCGGTGCCCATGGTGCTGGGTATGTGTATCGGCGCCTGCGTGCCGGTGCTGCTGTCCGCCATCGGGGCCAACCCCAACGGCAAGCGCACCGCCGTCATCTACTTATATTTTAATATTGTGGGATCCGCCCTGTTCCTGATCCCCTTCTACCTGATCCACGCCTTTGTGCCGATGAACTTTATGACCCAGGCCGCCAACCCTTTCGGAATCGCCGTTTTCAACACGGTATTCAAGGTGGCCGCCACTCTGGTGCAGCTCCCCTTCACCGGGCTGCTGGTGCGGCTGGCGGTGCTGACGGTGCGGGACAGCGGCTCCGAGGAGGACGAGGAGTTCCAGGAGAACCTGTTGGATGAGCGGTTCCTGAACTATCCGCCCCTGGCCCTGGAGCAGTGCGGCCGGACGGTGGAGCGGATGGCCGCCGCCTCCTTCAAGAACCTGAACCGCTCGATGGATCTGTTCAGCGCCTTCAACCCGGAGAAGTATGAGAAGATCATGGGCCGGGAGAACGTGGTGGATCGATATGAGGATCGGATTGGCTCCTACCTGTTCCACCTGAACAGCCGGGGCCTGGATCAGCAGCAGACCATCATCAGCTCCCACTACCTCCACTGCCTGACGGATCTGGAGCGCATCTCCGACCATGCGGTGCACATCGCGGAGCTGGCCAAGGAGATCACCGACAAGGAGCTGAACTTTTCCGGCGACGGAGTGGCGGATCTCAACCGGGCGGTGAACGCGGTGCGGGAGATCGTTTTCCTGGCCCAGCAGGCCCTGGCCCAGGAGGACATGGCGCTGGCCGGCCGGGTGGAGCCGCTGGAGGAGGTCATCAGCGATATGCTGGAGGGCATGAAGCTGCGGCACATCCGGCGGCTGCAGAGCGGCACGTGTACGCTGGAGGTGGGCTTCGTGTTCAACGATCTGATCACCGACTTCGAGCGGGTGGCCGCCCACTGCTCCAACGTGGCCCTGGCGGTGCTGGAGCTGCGGTATGAGGACTTGCAGTTCCACGACTATACCCGGGACGTGCGGCAGGGCGATCAGCCCGAGTTCCGCCGGTGGCTGGCCAGCTACCGGGAGAAGTACCTCACCACGCCTGCGGGCAGTGATGGGTCTTGACATATGCGCCCCCGATTGTTTATAATCTGGGAGAGTACAAAACTTTGATCCCTGCCTGGGGATCCCAAAAGGGGTGGCTGACATGGGTTTTTTCTCCCATCTGCTGGGGCGGGACTACGACTACGAGTACGAGGACGATCTGGAGGAGGATTCCGGCGCACTGCCGGATCTCCACAACGGCATGAGCCTGACGGTGGAGACGCCGGAGGGCCAGGTGCTCCTGACGGGGCGGATCACCGGCTACGCGGGGGGCGATTCGACCCTGACGCTGGAGCGGCTTCCCGGGGGGCTGTCGTTTAAGACCCAGGAGATGGGCGCGTCGGTGCTGATCCGGGGCTTTGACGAGCAGATGAACCAGTTCATCCTGAAGGGCACCGTCCAGGAGTCCACCCGGCTGGTGTGCCGGGTGAAGGATCTGAAGGTGCGGCCCATCCCGGAGCACCGGCAGAACTTCCGGCTCCACGTGAACGGCCCGGCGGCGCTGTACTACCCCACCGACGAGACCAGGAGCAATCCGGAGGAGTGCGTTTTGGTGGACATCAGCACCGGCGGGGCCTGCATCGAGTCGGAATTCCTCCACGCGGAGGACGAGGTGCTGAAGCTGTGGGTAAAGCTGAGGGATTATGCGCCCATGGAGTTCACAGGGGAGATCATCCGGGTGGTGGAGTACCAGCCGGGCAAGTTCCGGTATGGCTTCCTGTTTGCCCAGCTCAAGGAGTCGGAGCTCACCGAGCTGACCCGGACGCTGTATAACGTCCAGGTGGGCAACGTGGTTCCCCGGCGGCGGAGCGACGACACCGGACACTGGTGAGTTGAAATAGAAGGACAAAAGGCCGCCCCCGGCAGATGGGGGCGGCCTTTTGATAAATATTTTCCAAAATAGGGTAAAACGCTGGTTTGAAGCCGAGGCCGTCCGCTTTATTTTGTATAATTTGTACAAAAAATAGGGGGCGCTTTCTTAAAATGTGCCCCTTGAAACGAAGGCGGGAACTTGCTATAATAAAACCGGTGATCGAAATGGTGTACGTCTGTGAAAACTGCGGCTACCTATTCAGCAGGGCCGAAGCGCAGGATCGGTGCCCCGATTGCGGGGGGCGCATGGTCAGGTCCGCGAATGCGGTTGAACAGAGCGAATTTGTCTCACAGGTGGCAGGGCTGATCCGGGACGGGCGGGAGGCGGAACCCCGGTTCCCCAATCTGGTGGAAACGGAGATCTCCATGCTCAACAGCTTTGCCTTCAAGCTGCCCGCCACCGCCCTGCAGATCGACAGCGGGATGATGGTGGACGTGCTGGTGGAATACGGCGAGAGCTCCGCCGACCGCAGCGAGCTCATCGCCAATGTATGGGCGCGGCTGGTGGGGGGCGGGACAAGCCAGTTCCTTCTGCCGGTGCGCCTGCCCGCCCGGGCGGGCGAGGCCCGGCGGGATCAGGTCAACCGCATCTTCGGGGCGCTGAACGAGAACGGGACATTTAAGGTAAAGCTGTATGACTTTGTGGCTGCCCGCCTTCAGGGCGCGGCAGGCGGGGTTGACAGGACGTGACGGAGGGCGGCCCTCAGAGGGTCGCCCTTTTTGCGCCCGATCCGGATGGCCGGGCAGGAGGAGCTGACGGCTTGCACAAAATTGCGCCGCCCCGGAGGAGAGACGCCGCCCCCTGGGGTTGTTTCATGAAATTCTGCCGGAACGAATATTTTTTTATGGACGGAAGGAGGGGGGTGTGGTACAATAAAATATAATAAGGCTCCCTCCGGAGGGGGAGTATTTCTGGGGCAAAGGAGAGGGGTTCCATGGAAGAACAGATGGTGTGGCAGGATAGCTATAATATCGGGGTGGAGGTGATCGACCAGGAGCACCAGCGCCTGTTTAAGATTATCAACCGGCTGCTGGCCTACGACGACGACAAGGGCCAGTGGGCCAGCCAGGAGGGGATCAAGTATTTCAAGGCCCATGCGGTCAAGCATTTTGACGAGGAGGAGGAGTATATGGCCTCCATCGGCTACCCGGGGCTGGAGACCCACCGGAAGCTCCACCGGAGCTTCCGGGACGGCACCCTCCCCGCCCTGGAGCGGGAGCTCGTCGAGACAGACTACAGCCCCGACGCGGTGAAGCACTTCCTGGGGGTGTGCTCCGGCTGGCTCATCGGCCATACCCTCACGGAGGATCAGGCCATTGTGGGCTCCGGCACCAGCAAATGGGGAAACCTGCTCTCCAAGGACAAGATGGCCGCCCTGACCAAGATCATCACCCAGCTGCTGTTCGATATGTTCCAGCTGGAGTCGGAGCTGGTGAGCGACACCTACGCCGGGGAGCGGTTCGGCCAGGGGGTCTACTACCGGCTGGTTTATGAGGAGGGGAAGAAAAGCCAGGAGGTCATTCTGGCCCTGGAGGAAAAGCTGATGGTGAGCACCGTGGGGCGCATCCTGGGTCTGCAGACCAGCAAGCTGGATCTGATGCTGATCAACGCCGTCCGGTACACCGCCCGGCAGTTTGTGGAGCAGGTGCTGAGCTTCTTCCCGGACAGCCCCCGGAAATTCAAGGCGGAGAGCCTGCTGTCCTACGAGCAGCTTCAGCGGGTGTTCCAGACCAAGAAGCCCCAGGTGAGCCTGCTGTTCAACACCGGGAAGGGGTACTTCGCCTACTGCGCCATCTCCCCCGCCCAGGAGGAGAGCGTCACCGTCACCCCCATCCAGGTGGACAACGCCATCGAGGAGGTGGAGCGCTACCTGGCCGACCGGGAGAAGGACGCCAACAAGCCCAAGGTGCTGGTGGTGGACGATTCCGCCACCCTGCGGGAGGCCATGCGGAAGCTGCTGGAGGAGGACTACGAGGTGTCGCTGGCGGAATCCGGCGTGGCGGCCATCCGGGCCATCTCCCTGGACAGGCCGGACATGGTGCTGCTGGATTATGAGATGCCGGTGTGCGACGGGCGGCAGACGCTGGAGATGCTGCGCTCGGAGGAGTCCTTTGACGGCATCCCGGTGATCTTCCTCACCGGCCACAGCGAGCCGGAGGCGGTGCGGGCCCTGCTGGCCCTGAAGCCGGCGGGCTATCTGCTGAAGTATCTGAAGCCGGCGGAGATCAAGCAGAAGATTGACGGGCTGTATGGGAAACTGTGCCGCTGAGGCCGTTTCCGGGCAGCAGGGAAGCGGCGGGTTCGGCGGAGGGAAAGACAGGGGAGCCCCGGTGAGAAAGATTGACGAAAAAAACACAATTAGGAATTGCAAACCGGCCGGAACTATGATAGACTGATTACCGCGAAACGGTAGCGAAACCGTATGGGTACAGGTTTCTCATATGAAAAGGAGGAAAACGCCTATGGCACGCAAGTTCAAAACCATGGACGGCAACACCGCCGCCGCCCACGTGTCCTACGCCTTTACCGAGGTGGCGGGCATCTACCCCATCACGCCGTCCAGCCCCATGGCGGACAACGTAGACCAGTGGGCCGCCGCCGGCCGGAAGAACATCTTCGGCCAGCCCGTGAAGGTCATCGAGATGCAGTCCGAGGCCGGCGCCGCCGGCACCGTCCACGGCTCCCTGGCCGCCGGCGCCCTGACCACCACCTACACCGCCTCCCAGGGCCTGCTGCTGATGATCCCCAATATGTACAAGATCGCCGGCGAGCTGCTGCCCGGGGTGTTCCATGTATCCGCCCGCACCGTGGCCAGCCACGCGCTGAACATCTTCGGCGACCACTCCGACGTGATGGCCTGCCGCCAGACCGGCTTCGCCATGCTGTGTGAGTCCAACCCCCAGGAGGTCATGGATCTGGGCGCGGTGGCCCATCTGGCCGCCATCAAGGGCCGCGTCCCCTTCCTCAACTTCTTCGACGGCTTCCGCACCTCCCACGAGATCCAGAAGATCGCCATCTGGGACTATGACGATCTGGCCGAGATGGTGGACTGGGACGCCATCAACGACTTCCGCGCCCGGGCGCTGAACCCCGACCACCCCGTGATGCGCGGCTCCCACGAGAACGGCGACATCTTCTTCCAGCACCGGGAGGCCTGCAACAAGTACTACGACGCCATCCCCGAGATGGTGGAGGAGTACATGGGCAAGGTGAACGCCAAGCTGGGCACCAACTATCAGCTGTTCAACTACTATGGCGCCCCCGACGCCGACCGGGTGATCATCGCCATGGGCTCCATCTGCGACGTGGCGGAGGAGGTCATCGACTACCTGAACGCCCACGGGGAGAAGGTGGGCCTCATCAAGGTGCGCCTGTACCGCCCCTGGCGGGCCGACAAGCTGCTGGCCGCTATCCCCGCCACCTGCAAGAAGATCGCCGTGCTGGACCGCACCAAGGAGCCCGGCGCCCAGGGCGAGCCCCTGTACCTGGACGTGGTGACCGCCCTGGCCAACGCGGGCCGGAACGATATCTCCGTCATCGGCGGCCGCTACGGCCTGGGCTCCAAGGACACGCCCCCGGCCAGCGTGTTCGCCGTCTATGAGGAGCTGACTAAGGCGGAGCAGAAGCGCCAGTTCACCATCGGCATCGTGGACGACGTGACCAACACCTCCCTGGAGGAGAAGCCCTCCCCCAACACCGCGGCCAAGGGCACCATTGAGGTCAAGTTCTGGGGTCTGGGCGGCGACGGCACCGTGGGTGCCAACAAGAACTCCATCAAGATCATCGGCGACCACACCGACAAGTACGTCCAGGCGTACTTCCAGTACGACTCCAAGAAGACCGGCGGCGTCACCATCAGCCACCTGCGCTTCGGCGATGAGCCTATCCGGGCCCCCTACTATATCAATAAGGCCGATTTCGTGGCCTGCCACGTGCCCGCCTATATCGTCAAGGGCTTCCCCATGGTGCGGGACGTGAAGGACGGCGGCACCTTCCTGATCAACTGCCAGTGGAGCGACGAGGAGCTGGATAAGCATATGCCCGCCGTGGCCAAGCGGTACGTCGCGGAGCACAACATCCAGGTGTACACCATCAACGCCATCGACCTGGCCATCGAGATCGGCATGGGCAAGCGCACCAACACCATCCTCCAGTCCGCCTTCTTCGCCCTGTCCAAGGTCATGCCCGAGGCGGAGGCCATCGGCTACATGAAGGACGCCGCCACCCACTCCTACCTGAAGAAGGGCCAGGACGTGGTGGACATGAACCACAAGGCCATCGACATCGGCGCCACCGCCTTCAAGAAGTTCAACGTCCCCGCCTCCTGGGCCACCGCCCAGGACGAGGACAAGGGCGAGAAGATGGAGGGTCGCCCAGAGCTCGTGGAGATGGTGAAGGACGTGATGGAGCCCATCAACCGCATGGACGGCGACAGCCTGCCCGTGTCCGCCTTCGTGGCCCACGTGGACGGCACCTTCCAGCAGGGCGCTTCCGCCTATGAGAAGCGGGGCGTGGCCGTGTCCGTGCCCGCCTGGAACCCCGACACCTGCGTGCAGTGCAACCAGTGCGCCTACGTCTGCCCCCACGCCACCATCCGGCCCTTCGCCCTCACCGAGGAGGAGGCCAAGAACGCCCCCGACTGCGCCCAGATCGTGGACATCAAGGCCGGCAAGGGCAAGGGCGTGTACAAGTACTCCCTGGCCGTCAGCCCCATGGACTGCATGGGCTGCTCCGTGTGCGTGGGCATCTGCCCCACCAAGTCCCTGAGCATGGTGCCCCTGGAGCAGGAGGCCGGCCGTCAGCCTGCCTTCGACTACATGGTGGCCAAGGTGGCCCCCAAGGCCGACATGGAGGGCACCGGCTCCGTCAAGGACAGCCAGTTCAAGCAGCCCCTGCTGGAGTTCTCCGGCTCCTGCGCCGGCTGTGCCGAGACCGCCTATGCCCGCCTGGTCACCCAGGTGTGCGGCGATCGGATGTATATCTCCAACGCCACCGGCTGCTCCTCCATCTGGGGCGGCCCCGCGGCCACCTCTCCCTACACCGTCAACAAGGACGGCCGCGGCCCCGCCTGGGCCAACTCCCTCTTTGAGGACAACGCCGAGCACGGCCTGGGTATCCATCTGGGCCAGAAGGCCATCCGCAACGCCCTGGCGGACAAGACCCGGGCGCTGATCACGGTGCCTAATGCTGTGCCCGAGCTGAAGGAGGCCGCTCAGAAGTGGCTGGACACCATGGACGACGGGGAGGCCAACCAGGAGGCCACCAAGGCGTATATCGCCGCCCTGGAGGACGCCCTGATGACGGTGGACGATCTGGTGGCCTTTGCCGCCAGCCCCGACGCCGCCAAGGTGTTCGGCGACAAGCTGCCCCAGTTCCAGGCCCACGCCAAGGAGCTGAAGGACAGCGGTGCCCAGTTCTGCGACTGCGAGGCCTGCACGCTGGCCAAGGCCATCCTGGATCAGAAGGACTATCTGAACAAGAAGTCCGTGTGGATCTTCGGCGGCGACGGCTGGGCCTACGACATCGGCTACGGCGGCCTGGACCACGTGCTGGCTTCCGGCGAGGACGTGAACATCTTCGTGTTCGACACCGAGGTGTACTCCAACACCGGCGGACAGGCGTCCAAGTCCTCCAACTTCGGCCAGGTGGCGCAGTTCGCCGCCGCCGGCAAGCAGATGCCCAAGAAGTCCCTGGCGGAGATCGTGATGCAGTACGGTTACGTCTACGTGGCCCAGGTGGCCATGGGCGCCAACCCCAACCAGACCCTGGCCGCCATCCGGGAGGCCGAGGCCTATCACGGCCCGTCCCTCATCATCGGCTACAGCCCCTGCGAGATGCACTCCATCAAGGGCGGCATGGCCAACTGCCAGAGCGAGATGAAGAAGGCCGTGGCCTGCGGCTACTGGAACCTGTTCCGCTACAACCCCGCCAACAAGGCGCTGGGCAAGAATCCGTTCACCCTGGACTCCAAGGCCCCCGCCGGCGGCTACCAGGAGTTCCTGCTCAACGAGGCCCGGTACTCCTCCCTGACCCGTTCCTTCCCGGAGCGCGCCGACGAGCTGTTCAAGAAGAACGAGGAAGCGGCCATGGAGCGCTGGGATCACCTCCAGAAGCTCATCGAGCTGTACAAGTAATTCCCGCATAACAAAGCCCCAAAAGGGGGACGCTTCTTCTGGAAGCGTCCCCCTTTTTCCGCGCCGCCTTTACGTCAGATCCTGCTCCAGCAGGGCGCGGAGCTGGCGGCAGCGGCGCTGGCAGCCCTCGCCCAGCTCGCCGTACAGCTCCAGCATATCCGGATCCTCCCAGTCGTCCGCCGCCAGGCGGAAGGCGGCCTCCTGCTGCTGCTCCAGCTGGTGGCGGCGGCGCAGGGCCCCCCAGTAGGACGGGATGGCCGGGGCGGACAGCAGCTCGCTGGGCCAGTACCGCAGGCCGGTGATCAGAAAGTACGCCGCCGACAGCCGCCGGGCGCCACGGTGCAGCTCCCCGGCCAGCGTGTTAAGTACCCGGGCGTCCACCCCTCTGGCCCGGCGGGCCAGATGCCGGTAGAACTGCCAGCCCTCCAGCGCCTCCATCACCTGGCGGCGCAGGCGGGCGGTGCGGTCGTCGGCGGGCTGGGGCGCCTCCCACAGCCTGGGCAGGTCGCTGCCCCGGTGGGGGCCCTCCGGCTGGGGCATGGGCTCCGCCGACCCGGGGGGCTGCTCCGCCTCCGGGGGCTCCGGGGCGGGGGCCTCCTCCGACGGGGGCATGGGCTCCGGCTGGGGTTCCGGGGTCTCCTGGGCCGGGGCCGCTTCCGGCGCGCCGCCGTCCTTTGCCGGGCGGCCGGCGTTCAGCCGCATCAGCTCCTCCAGCCGCTGGCAGGACACATCCCCCTCCATCCCCGGCGGGATGATGGCTTCCACAGGGCAGCCGCAGTCCTCCCGGCCCGCCATCACCCGCTGCCACACCCGCTGGAATACCTCCTGATCCTTCAGCGAGCATGGAATGATTTTCTCCATGTTCACACCTCCTTTGCCCCCTATTCTATGTGCGGGAAGCAAAACGTGCCAGTTGACCGGCGGACTCCAGCAGAATGGACAGCGGGCGGACAAAAACATAGCAATAAACTATGATTTATTTTCTTGACAGCCCTTCCTTCCTGTGGTATACTGCAAACCATAGAAATAAACTATGATTTCGCCCCGGCGGAATCTGATGGGAGATATGACTATGTTAGAGCTGAAGCACCTGGCCTTCTCCGTGGAGGAGGAGGCGGGGCAGAAGGACATCCTGCGGGATGTGTCGCTGACCGTGCCGGACGGCGCGTTCTGGGTGATCACCGGGCCCAACGGCGGAGGCAAGACCTCCCTGGCCCGGGCCATCATGGGGCTGAACAAGCCCACCGGCGGAAAAATCCTGTGGAACGGGGAGGACATCACCGACCTGTCCATCACGGAGCGGGCCAAGCGGGGGATCAGCTACGGCTTCCAGCAGCCCCCCCGGTTTAAGGGCCTGCGGGTGCGGGATCTGCTGGGGCTGGCGGCGGGCAACCCCTTCCTCAGCCGGGCGGAGGGCTGCCAGCTGCTCACCCAGGTGGGGCTGTGCGCGGCGGACTATATCGACCGGGAGGTGGACGCCTCCCTGTCCGGCGGCGAGGTGAAGCGCATCGAGATCGCCAGCATCCTGGCCCGGAAGTCCCCGCTGATGATCTTCGACGAGCCGGAGGCGGGCATCGACCTGTGGTCCTTCGCCAAGCTGACGGAGACCTTCCGCTATATCCACAACAAACGGGAGGCCACCATTGTGATCATCTCCCACCAGGAGCGGATCATCGGCCTGGCGGACGAGATCGTGCTGGTGGCGGACGGCCTGGTGTCCGAGCAGGGGCCCCGGGAGGAGATCTTCCCGAAGATTCTGGCCAACACCCAGCCCGGGTGCGCCTTTGTGGGAGAGGAGGGACAGGCATGAACCACACTGATACAGAGCTGCTGAAGCAGATCGCCGACATGGACGGCGTGCCGGAGGGGGCTTACAACATCCGGAAGGACGGCGGGCTGGACTCCCGGCGGAGCACCGACACCATTGAGATCTCCTCCAAGGAGGACAAGCCCGGCATCGACATCCGGATCAAGGCGGGCACCAAGGGGCAGGACGTGCACATTCCCGTCCTGCTCACCCAGAGTGGGCTGCAGGATCTGGTGTACAACGACTTTTTCATCGGCGAGGACTGCGACGTGGACATCATCGCCGGCTGCGGCATCCACAACGACGGCTGCGACACCTCCCAGCACGACGGCGTGCACACCTTCTACGTGGGCCGCGGCTCCAAGGTGCGTTACACGGAGAAGCACTACGGCGAGGGGGAGGGCACCGGAGCCCGGATCATGAATCCCCACACCATCGTGTACCTGGAAGAGGGGGCCTCCATCCAGCTGGAGACCGTCCAGATCCGGGGGGTGGATCACACCAAGCGGTATACCAAGGTGGAGGTGGGCGCCGACGCTGAGGCGGTGATCACCGAGCGGCTGCTCACCCACGGGGAGCAGTTCGCCGAGAGCAAGATGGACGTGATCCTGAAGGGGGAGGGGGCCCGCACCCAGGTGATCTCCCGCTCCGTGGCCCAGGACAGCTCGGTGCAGGTGTTCTACCCCCAGGTGGAGGGTAACGCCCCCTGCTTCGGCCACGTTCAGTGCGACTCCATCATCATGGGGCAGGCCAAGGTCAGCTCCATCCCCGCCATCGTGGCCAACCACATGGACGCCCAGCTCATCCACGAGGCCGCCATCGGGAAGATCGCCGGGGATCAGATTTTGAAGCTGATGACCCTGGGCCTCACCGAGGAGGAGGCCGAGCAGAAGATCCTGGACGGCTTCCTGCGCTGATAGCGCTCCGGCGCTCCGGGGTACGTGCCCCGGAGCGCTTTTCTCCCGCCGGTGGGATGACAAGAATATACAAGAAAGAAGGGCCGCTGCGACTATCCCGCTCCCGCCCCGTAGAGTATGATTAATCGAACTGCTCCGGGCCGGGAGCCCAGGATCCCGTTGATTGCCAATATCTGTAGCAGGGCATTGCGTCCCCGTTGAAAACCCTGCCCATCGGGCAGGGTTTTTTGCGGGAAAAAACATAGAAAGGCAGAAGGAGACAGACAGTATGCGCCATCTGATTGACTTTGGGGATCTGCCCCGGGAGGAATGGGACGAGCTGTACGCCAGGGCGGAGCGGATCATGGACGCCCCGGCTCAATACCTGGACGCCTGCCGGGGGAAGGTGATGGCGTCCCTGTTTTACGAGCCGTCCACCCGCACCAATTTCTCCTTCCAGACCGCCATGCTGCGGTTGGGTGGCACGGTGTTCGGCTTTGCCGACCCCAAGTCCTCCTCCACCGCCAAGGGGGAGAGCCTGAAGGACACCATCAAGATGGTGGCGGGCTATGCCGACGTGGTGGTGATGCGAACCCCCTGGGAGGGGGCGGCCAAGGCGGCCTCCCTGTACTCCGAGGTGCCGGTGATCAACGCCGGGGACGGCGGCCATATGCACCCCACCCAGACCACCACCGACCTGACCACCATCACCCGGCTGCGGGGCTCGGTGGACGGGCTGAGCGTGGGGCTGTGCGGCGATCTGAAGAATGGCCGCACCGTCCACTCCCTCATCAAGGCGCTGGCCAAGTTCAAGGACATCCGCTTCTTCCTCATCGCGCCCCCGGAGCTGGCCATACCCGATTACCTTCGCCGGTTCATGAAGGACAACGGGATGCCCTTCCTGGAGGTGTCCGGCCTGGATCCCGTCATCCCCCAGCTGGACGTGCTGTACATGACCCGTATCCAGCGGGAGCGGTTCATCGACCCCCTGGAGTACGAGCGGTGCAAGGGCGTGTACATCCTCACCCGCTCCAAGCTGGCCCGGGCCCGGAAGAACCTGCTGGTGATGCACCCCCTGCCCCGGGTGGACGAGATCGCGGTGGACGTGGACGACGACCCCCGGGCGGTGTACTTCGAGCAGGCCCGGTATGGGATGTATTCCCGGATGGCGCTGCTGGCCGACCTGGCCAACCAGCCCCGCATACAGCCCGGACCGGTGGAGATTGGCCACGGCCCGGTGTGCCACAACCCCCGATGCATCACCCAGACGGAGCACTACCTGCCGCCCCTGGCGAAGGAGGCGGGGGGCGTGCGGTGCTGTGCCTTCTGCGACGCGCCGCTGGACTGATATAGGGAACTGTAATGGAGGGATCGGTTTGAATCGGAATTACGACAATTTTCTCAATCTCACCCTGGACACCCGGATCAAGGAGCTCCGGGAGGGGTGGTATTCTTTTGAGGACACCGTGTTCTACGGAGAAAAGGGGGGCGCCCTGGCGGACGAGGGCGCCATCAACGGCCGGAAGGTGCTGGAGCTGCGGTGGGAGGGGGACACCCTCTGGCACCGGGTGGAGGGAGAGCTGACCGACCCCGTCCACATGGAGGTGGATCGGATCACCCGCTGGAACAACACCGCCGTCCAGTCCGCTTTCCATATGCTGGACGGTTTCTACGGACGGCTGGGTCTGCACATTGTGGCCATCGGCGTCCATCCGGAGAACCAGTGGTATGAGATAGACACCAAGGAGCTGCCCCCCGGCCATCTGGAGGAGGTGCAGGCCTTCCTGGACAAGCAGATCCTGGACGATTTTCCGGTGGAGCTGTCCTACGTGAAGGGGGCGGACTACCCCAATCCCAAGTACCAGGGCTATGACGAGGTGCGGATTGTAAAGTTTGCCGATGTGGATACCCAGCCCTGCGGAACCCCCCATGTGAGCCACACCGGGCAGATCCTGTCCTTCACAGTGCTGGGCAGCGAGCGATCCGGCCGGGGCACCAAGATCTACACCGCGGTGGGCCCCGCGGCGGAAGTGCGCCTGCGGGAGGATCACGCCGTGCTGCGGCGGCTGGTGGAGCTGTCCGACACGGGTATACCGGATCTGGCGGACAAGATGGAGGGGCTGCTGGCCGCCTCCAGGGCGCTGAAAAAGGAGAACGAGTCCCTGCGCCGGGATCTGTGCGGCTATCAGGCGGCGGAGCTGTTGGAGTCAGGGGACACGCTGATCCCCTACGCCGCCAAGGACGCCGGGGATCTGCGGGCCATGAGCCAGGCGGTGCTGGGCAGGACAACCCGGGGCGTGGTGCTCCTGGCGGAGCTGGACGGCGGGGTGAGCTTCGCCGCCATCTCCCCGGAGGGGAAGGCCCGGGCCTGGATGGACGCCCTGAAGGAGCTGCTGGAGGTGTCCGGCGGCGGATCGCCCAAGATCGTCAGCGGGAAGACCCCCGTGGGGCCGGAGGAGTTCCGGCGGGCCGCGGAGGGACTGTCCATTTAACACGGGCCCCGTTCTGTGAGAAAGAGCCGGGGAGAGGGAATTTGCACCCTCTCTCCGGCCTTTT
Source organism: bacterium (assembly GCA_004560375.1). Taxonomy (GTDB): domain Bacteria; phylum Bacillota; class Clostridia; order Oscillospirales; family Oscillospiraceae; genus Enterenecus. The sequence continues at coordinate 8,763 of SFVC01000002.1, read as the reverse complement.
TTGACAAAATTTTGACAGTATCTGTGATACTGTTTAAATGGATCGCAAAATGCCCATAGAAATTTAGCGGAAATATACAATATCAGATGGGGTCAGCGTCCAGCTTTTTTGCCAAATTTGGGTACTATAAAGATGGTTACCATTTGTCCCGCCGGTGCGCGCAGGTGGGGGCAAAAAAATAATATTTGAGCTGCAATAAGGAGGAGCCATGAAAGGTATTTGTGTCAGAAGCGAGATCAACCCGCTGAAAAAGGTGCTGCTGCACCGACCCGGCCGTGAACTGCTGAACCTGACCCCCGACACCCTGAGTGAGCTGCTGTTTGATGACATCCCCTTCCTGAAGGTTGCCCAGGAGGAGCACGACGCCTTCGCCCAGATCCTCCGGGACAACGGCACCGAGGTGGTCTATCTGGAGGATCTGATGACCGACGTGCTCAGCCTCAACCCCAAGCTGGTGGAGCCCTTCCTGCGCCAGTGGCTGTTTGAGGGCAACATCAAGACCCGCCGCTGGCAGGACAAGTGCATGGAGTACCTCACCACCCATTTCCAGGGCAAGGCGCTGGTGGAGAAAACCATGGAGGGCATCACCCTGAAGGAGATGGGCGCCGAGGCCTATACCTACTCTCTCCAGGATCTGGTGGCCCCGGCGGACGACCTGGTGGTCAACCCCATGCCCAACCTGTACTTCACCCGCGATCCCTTCGCCAGCGTGGGCACCGGCGTGTTCCTCCACAAGATGTACTCCGTCACCCGCTGCCGTGAGACCATCTACGCCGACTATATCTTCAAGTATCACCCCGACTTCGAGGGCCAGGTCACCCGGTACTATGACCGCGACCTCCACGCCAACATCGAGGGCGGCGACGTGCTCAATCTCACGGAGGATACCCTGGCCATCGGCATCTCCCAGCGCACCTGCACCGACGCCATCGAGATCGCGGCCCGCAACCTGTTCACCGACCCCGAGGCCAAGATCCGCACCGTGCTGGCCTTCGACATCCCCAAGAGCCGCGCCTTCATGCACCTGGACACCGTGTTCACCCAGATCGACGTGGACAAGTACACCGTCCATCCCGCCATCCTGGGCCCCCTCACCGTGTACGAGATCACCCCGGGCCAGGACGACCCCGCCGACCTGCGGATCAAGCGGGTGGACTCCGACCTGAAGCACATCCTGGAGAAGTACACCCACGTGGACGACGTGAAGCTGATCTACTGCGGCGGCGACGATCTCATCGCGGCGGCCCGGGAGCAGTGGAACGACGGCTCCAACACCCTGTGCATCGCCCCCGGCAAGATCGTGGTCTATCAGCGCAACGACGTGTCCAACGCCATCCTGCGGGACAACGGCCTCACCGTGCTGGAGATGCCCTCCGCCGAACTTTCCCGCGGCCGCGGCGGCCCCCGGTGTATGTCCATGCCCCTGATCCGGGCAGAATAAGGACTGTCCCAAAAAACTTTATTCAACTTAGGAGGAATTTGTAAATGGGTATCAACATTCGCGGCCGGAGCTTTCTGACCCTGCTGGACTTCACCCCCGCTGAGATCAACTATATGCTGGATCTCTCCGCCGAGTTCAAGCGCATGAAGAACAACGGCGTGGAGCACAAGTGGCTCACCGGCAAGCAGGTGGTGCTGCTGTTCGAAAAGACCTCCACCCGCACCCGCTGCGCCTTCGAGGTGGGCGCCCGGGATCTGGGCATGGGCGTCACCTTCCTGGATCCCGGCTCCTCCCAGATGGGCAAGAAGGAGTCCCTGGCGGACACCGCCAAGGTGCTGGGCCGGATGTATGACGGCATCGAGTACCGCGGCTTCAAGCAGTCCGTGGTGGAGGATCTGGCCCGCTACTCCGGCGTGCCCGTGTGGAACGGCCTGACCGACGCCTTCCATCCCACCCAGATGCTGGCCGACATCCTCACCGTCAAGGAGGAGTTCGGCGACGTGCGCGGCCGCAAGCTCACCTTCTTCGGCGACGCCCGCAACAACGTGGCCAATTCTCTGATGGTTGTCTGCGCCAAGCTGGGAATGCACTTCTGCGCCTGCGGCCCCAAGGAGCTCATGCCCGCCGCCGACCTGGTGGACAAGTGCAAGGCCGTGGCCGCTGAGACCGGCGCCACCATCGAGCTGACCGACGACGTGAAGCAGGGTGCCAAGGACTGCGACGTGCTGTATACCGATATCTGGGTGTCCATGGGCGAGCCTGACGAGATCTGGGCCGAGCGCATCAAGCTGCTGAAGCCCTACCAGGTGAACAAGGAAGTCATGGCTATGGCCAAACCCACCGCCATCTTCCTGCACTGCCTGCCCTCCTTCCACGACCGTGACACCACCATCGGCGAGGACATCTACCAGAAGTTTGACCTGCCCGCCATGGAGGTCACTGACGATGTGTTCCTGGGCAAGCAGGCCCGCCAGTTCGACGAGGCCGAGAACCGTATGCACACCATCAAGGCTGTGATGTACGCCACGCTGAAGTAAGGGTGCGGTCATGGGAAAGCGTATTGTAGTGGCTCTGGGCGGAAACGCCCTGGGCAATTCCCCTGAGGAGCAATTGGAGCTGGTGAAGGGCACCGCCAAGCCCATCGTGGATCTGGTGGAAAAGGGCTGCGAGGTCATCATCGGCCACGGCAACGGCCCTCAGGTGGGTATGATCAACCTGGCCATGGAGTTCTCCGCCAACAAGGGCGGCAACACCCCCTATATGCCCTTCCCCGAGTGCGGGGCCATGACCCAGGGCTATATCGGCTACCACCTCCAGCAGGCCATCCAAGACGAGCTGAAGGCCCGGGGCATCAAGAAAGCCTGCGCCACCGTGGTGACCCAGGTGGTGGTGGACGAGTCCGACCCCGGCTTCCAGAAGCCCACCAAGCCCGTAGGCAGCTTCTACACCAAGGAGGAGGCCGACGCCATTGCGGCGGAGAAGGGCTTCACCTTTGTGGAGGACGCCGGCCGGGGCTACCGCCGGGTGGTTCCCTCCCCTATCCCCAAGCGCATTGTGGAGCTGGAAGTGGTGGATCAGCTGGTGGCCGCCGGCAACATCGTCATCACCGTGGGCGGCGGCGGCATCCCCGTGGTGGAGACCGACAAGGGCCTGAAGGGCGTGGCCGCCGTCATCGACAAGGATCGGGCCAGCGCCCTGCTGGCCCGGGACGTGAAGGCGGATCAGCTCATCATCCTCACGGCGGTAGACCGTGTGTGCGTCAACTTCAACAAGCCCGATCAGCGGGAGCTGGCCTCCATGACCCTGGCCGAGGCGGAGGAGTATATCAAGCAGGGCCAGTTCGCCCCCGGCAGTATGCTGCCCAAGGTGCAGTCCTGCATGGAATTTGTGGAGCACAGCGCCAACGGCGGCACCGCCCTCATCACCTCTCTATCCCGGGCGGCGGAGGCGCTGGACGGAAAAACTGGAACGGTGGTTGAAAAGTAAGCGGAAACGACTATAATATAAGAAGGAGAGATTGTCATGGCAGAGAAGAAAAAGAAACGCTCGTTAAATACCTTCCTGATCCTGCTGGCCGTTCTGTTGGTGGTGTCTATCGTCACCTGGATCGCCAACGGCCAGACCTACACCGGCTTCGATGAGGAGACCGGCGAGGCCGTGGAGATGGCGGTGGAGGGCGCCTCCCTCAGTGACATCCTGATGGCCCCCCTCAACGGCTGGCATGACGCGGCCGATGTGATTGGTTTCGTGTTCTGCCTGGGCATTTTCCTGTCCATCCTGAACGCCACCGGCGCGCTGGAAACCGGCATCCAGGTGCTGGTGAAAAAGCTCAAAGGCAAGGAACTGGTGCTGGTCTGGATTCTGATGTTCCTGTTCTCCGTGGGCGGCACCACCTACGGCATGGGCGAGGAGACTGTGGGCTTCTATATCCTGCTGGCCGCCACCATGATGGCCGCGGGCTTCGATCCCATGGTGGGCGCGGCCACCGTCCTGCTGGGCGCTGGCTCCGGCGTGCTGGGCTCCACCCTGAACCCCTTCGCCACCGGGGCGGCTGTGGCCGCAGCCGGCGTGGATGTGAACATGGCGACCATTTTCATCGTGGCCATCATCCTCTGGCTGGGTACCTTCATCCTTTCCGCCCTCTTTGTCACCGCCTATGCCAAGAAGGTGAAGGACGGCAAGGGCTCCATCCTCACCGCCGAGCAGATCGGCGAGTGCAAGGCGGCCTACGGCACCTCCACCGAGATCTCCGACAGCGTCCGCCTCACCGGCCGCCAGAAGGGCGTGCTGATTGTGTTCGCCTTCTCCTTCGTGATCATGATCCTGGGCTTCATCCCCTGGGGCAGCCTGAACGAGGGAATTTACAACGCCCTGGGCTTCACCAGCGTGATCACCGGCAGCCAGTTGGGCGACTGGTACTTCAATGAGGCCGCCACCTGGTTCCTGCTGATGGGCTTTGTGATGGGCTTCATCGGCCTGGATGACAAGAAGAAGTTCATGCCCTGCGTGATCAACGGCTTCACCGACATGATCTCCGTCAACCTGGTCATCGCCTTGGCCCGCGCCACCACCGTGATTATGAGCAGCACCGGTCTGGGCTCCTGGCTGGTCGAGGCTTCTATCACCGCGCTGACCGCTTCCGGTCTGCCCGCCCCCGTGTTTGGGTTCCTGGATTATGTACTCCATGTGGGCCTGAGCTTCCTGGTGCCGTCCTCCTCCGGTCTGGCCGGCCTGTCCTCCCCCATCGTCTCCCCCATCGTGGCGGGCATGGGCTGGTCCGTGGAGACCTCCATCATGATCAACGTGGCCGCCAACGGCTTCGTGAACCTGTTCACCCCCACCTGCGGCTTCATCATGGGCGGCCTGGCCCTGGCCCGGATCCCCTGGGATACCTGGGTGAAGTGGGCTGCCAAGCTGCTGGCCATCATCGCGGTGTTCTCCGCCGTGGTGCTCACCGTGGCCATGCTGGTGCTGAGCTGATCCAAGCGTTCCGCAGCGTTTTTGTCCCAAAACAGGAGAGCCGGCCGTATGTGCCTGTCACATACGGCCGGGCTTTCCTGTCCCCCGTGCTCGATCAGAGAAAGGCTGAAGGTGATCTGTTTGAACCGACCCGCGGCATTGCAGGACAACCTGTCCGCTTCCAGCGACCCCGCCGCCATCTGCTCCTTTGACTACGAGGCCATTCAGGCCCCCACCAGGCCCCTGATCCACCAGTCCGCCCGGTTTATCTACATCAAGCGGGGCCGGGGCGTCATTGAGATCGGCGGCGAGCCCTATGACATCAAGCCGGATATGCTGGTTGCCGTCACCCCCTGGGGCATCACCGAGATCACCCAGGTGGAGCAGACCCTGCAGCTGATGCTCATTGTGTACGACTACCACTACATCAACTCCATGCTGAAGGGCATCGCCGGCATGGAGGAGGACAGCTCCGAGCTGCTGCGCTTTCTGTCCATGGAGCCGGTGGTGTATTTGGACTCCGTTCAGGCGGCCTGCGTGGACAGCCTGGCGGAGCAGCTCCGAACGGAGCTGGGGGTGGAGTCCACCCGGGTCAACCCCCCCCAGGAGCGGCCCCTGTCCCAGCTCTATGTCACCAACAAGCTCATCGAGCTGATGATCCTCTACCGGCGGTACGTCATGGCCACCCGGGGAGAGAAGGACTACGAGAAGGACATCGCCGCGGAGCGCTCCATCCTCAGCTACCTCTACGCCCACTCCGCGGAGCGGCTCACCCTGGCCAGCGTGGCGGGGGCCTTCTTCATCTCCGAGTCCACCCTGTCCAAGCGGATCGCGGAGACCACCGGCACCACCTTCTCCAAGCTGCTGTCCAGCATCCGCATTGAAAAAGTCTCCGACTACCTGATCTATACCGATTTGACCCTGGACGCCATCGCCACCCTTACCGGTTTTGTGGACGCGTCCCACCTCTCCAAGCATTTTGTGGCCCAGGTGGGGGTGGCCCCTATCAAATTCCGCAAAATCTACGCCAAATCCAAGACCAAATTCAACCGCACCAACAAGGACATCGCCTATCAGATCACCGACTATATTTACAAAAATTTTGCCACCGAGAAGCTCACCGCCGGACAGGTGGCCTCCCGGTTCGGCATCTCCGTGGCGGAGATGAACCGGCTGATGCTCTACCACTCCGACATGAACTTCGAGACCCTGCTGAATTTTGTGCGGGTCAACCGGGCCTGCGAGCTGCTGGCCTCCACGGAGTATTACGTCATTGACGTGGCCTTCGAGGTGGGGTACAGCAATATCAAGACCTTCAACACCAATTTCCTGAAGTTCAAGGGGATGACCCCTACGGAGTTCCGCAGCCGGATCACCCTCCAGAAGCCGGACGGGAGCGAGACCGGACGGAATAAAAAGTGAATGAACCGGGGAAAGCTCGAAAAAATATACAAGAATATACAAGAAAAACCTGATGGAGTGTATAGCCTGCCGGTTGCTGCCGGCATATAATTCTCTTATTTGTGAGGGATACGCTCCTCTCACGGGTCACTGAGAAGGGTTGGAAGCAGACTCATGAAAAAGAACCGGCAAAAGCTGATTCTGGAACTGATCTCCAGGCAGCCGGTGGAGACGCAGCAGCAGCTCCAGGCGCTTTTGGAAGAGAACGGGGTGCACTGCACCCAGGCCACACTGTCCCGGGATCTGCACGCCCTGGGGCTGGTGAAGCAGGCCGAACCCAACGGCCTGATCCGCTATACCGTCAATCCTCTGTCCATGGAGGACGACGATTTGCGGCGGCTGATGAACATCACCCGGATGGGCGCGGTGTCGGCCCAGGCGGCCCAGAACATCATCGTGATCCGGACGCTGCCCGGGCTGGCCAACGCGGTGGGCTCCTATGTGGACAAGTCGGAGCTGCCGGGGCTGGTGGGGAGCCTTGCCGGAAACGACACCATTTTGCTGGTGATGAAGGATAATGACGCGGCGGGGGAGCTGCTGGCCCGCCTCCAGGAGCTGCTGGAGGGGAAGCAGGCCCTGCCGTGATGGAGGTCAAGGCATCATGAATGATTTTGAACAGAAAATTTTCCAGGCCGTCAAGGAGGCCGTCCACCAGGTCTATGGGCTGGAGCCCGAGGACAACCTGCTGACGGTGGAGGTGCCCCGGGACACCAAGCTGGGGGACTATGCCACCGGCGCGGCCATGAAGCTGGCCAAGACGCTGCACAAGAGCCCCATGGACATCGCCCAGCCCCTGGCGGAGAAGCTCCAGGAGCTGCTGCCCGAGGCGGAGTCCGTCACCGTGGCCAAGCCCGGCTTCCTCAATTTCAAGCTGCGTAGCGGCGCGCTGACCGCCCTGATCAACCAGGTGCTGGACGCCGGAGACGACTTTGGCAAGAACGACTCGGGCAAAGACGTGCACATCCTGGTGGAATGGGTGTCCGCCAACCCCACCGGCGATCTCCACTGCGGCCACGCCCGTGGCGCCGCCTGGGGAGACGCCATCTGCCGCCTGCTGGAAAAGAGCGGCTACGATGTGCTGCGGGAGTTCTATGTGAACGACGCCGGCAACCAGATCGTCATGCTGGGCGAGTCCCTGGTTTCCCGGTATTTTGAGCACTTCGGCAAGGAGTACCCCCTGCCCGACAACGGCTACCACGCCGATGACGTGAAGCAGATCGCCAAGGATATCGCGGAGCAGGACGGCGACAAGTGGCTCACCGCCGACCCCAAGGAGCGGCTGGAGTACTTCATGCTGGAGGGTAAGACCCGGGAGTTGAAGAAGATCGAGCAGGATCTGGCCCTCTACCGGGTGCATATGCAGTCCTGGATCCATGAGACGTTCTTCTATGAGAACAACATGGAGCGGATCAACGCCTGCCTCAAGCGGATGGACGAGATGGGCCTGATCTACGAAAAGGATGGGGCCCTGTGGCTCAAGACCACGGACTACGGCGACGAGAAGGATCGGGTGCTGCGTAAGAGCGACGGCACGCTGTCCTACCTCACCCCGGATGTGGCCAACCATGTGTATAAGGTGGAGCGGGGCTATACCACCCTGGTGAACCTGTGGGGCGCGGATCACCACTCCTATGTCACCCGGATGCAGGCCGCCCTCAGCGCTTTGGGCTATCCCAAGGGGACGCTGTCGGTGGATCTGATCCAGATGGTGCGGATGGTGGAGGACGGCGCGGAGGTCAAGATGTCCAAGCGTACCGGCAACGCCATCACTCTGCGGGAGCTGTGCGAGGACGTGGGAGTGGACGCCGCCCGGTGGTTCTTTGTGTCCAAGGACATCTCCTCTCAGATGGACTTTGATATGAAGCAGGCCGCCGCCAAGGACAACGACAACCCGGTATACTATGCCCAGTATGCCTATTCCCGGATGTGCTCCATCTTGAAGAACGAGGAGATCCCCGACTTCCACCGGGAGGACAGCTATGACAAGCTCACCGACGAGAAGGAGCTGCTGCTGCTGAAGATGATGGGTGAGTTCCCCGGTCTGGTGGCCAAAGCCGCCCGGGTGCGTAAGCCCAACATTGTGGCGGACTATATCCTGTCGCTGGTGAAGCTGTACCACAGCTATTACAACAGCACCCGGGTGAACAATCCGGAGGATCCTGAGTTGACCAACCAGCGCCTGGGGCTGGTGAAGGCCCTCCAGGTGACCCTGCGAAACGCCCTGGATCTGCTGGGCGTGTCCGCGCCGGAGTCCATGTAAAAGTGAATAAAGGGGCGGCCCGCCTGAGCGGGCCGCCTGATACGCGCCCGTAGTTCAATTGGATAGAGCGTCAGATTCCGGTTCTGAATGTTGGGGGTTCGAGTCCCTTCGGGCGTACCATTGAGCGCATATCCGAACCATT
>SFVC01000058.1 GCA_004560375.1 bacterium | reverse complement strand
GAGCCCGGATCGTAACTGCTTGTAAAGCCCAGGGGGGACAATGTGTCCCCCCTGGGCTTTTTGTGCATTTCTATATCATTTTTGGGCGGAAAGCAGGGCAGCCTTTTATTCCCAGGCGGGACGTTCTTATTTGTGGATTTCCGGGCAATTGATATCGCTATGACGGCATCGGCTGGTACTCCTTGGAATTTTCCTGGTATGGGTCTTGTTTGGATCCGGCTAAAAACAAAGGCTCACCCACAGCCGCCCCGCCTCATACCGGGCGGCGATGGTTCCGCCCATCCGCTCAGTGAGGGCCCGGGCGATGGACAGCCCCAGCCCGGTGGAGCTCCGGCCCGTCTCCACGGTGTAGAACCGGTCGAACAACCGTCCCACCTGTACCTCGTCCAGCTCGGTTGCGGTATTGGACAGGGTGATGATGCCCGCGCTGTCCAGCGTCACCTCCAGATCGCCGCCGCCGTGCCGCAATGCGTTGTTTAGCAGGTTACCCAGCACCCGGGACAGCGCCGCCCGATCCAGGCGGCGAACCACCCGCTCCTCCGGCAGGGACACGCTGGGCGTCACGCCGCCCTCCACCAGCGCCCCGTAGAAGGAGGCCACCGCCTCCTCCACCGCCGCGTTCAGATCCACGCTCTCCAGCGTCAGCCCCTCCTCCGGGCCGGCGGCCACCGAGTAGCGCAGCAGCTCCTCGGTGAGCTGGCGCATGGCCTCCGCCCGGTCGGCAATCAGGGCCAGATACCGGGCCTGATCCGGCGTTTTGTCCCCTTTGTCCAGCAGCTCCAGGTAGCCGCAGATGGCAGTCAGCGGGGTACGCAGGTCGTGGGAGACGTTGGTGACCGCCTCCTTCAGCTCCCGGTCGCCGTTCTCGTACCGCTGGCGGAGGCGGCGCAGCTCCTTGAGCTGGATGTTGAGTGCCCCCGCCAGCTTGCGGGCGTGGGGATCCCGGGTGGCGAGAAAAATGGGGTTGTTGGTGTCAGAGGAGAGGCGATCCTCCAGTTGGGCGGCGACATCGTCCAGCGCCTTTTGGAGCAGGCGCAGGCGGACGCACAGGATCAGGACGGCTGCGGCCAGAGCGCCGCACAGCAGCCAGGGGAGCATGGGGGTCACCTCTTTTTGCGGGCGGATGCTGTCCGCCCCTATTTCAGGTCTTTTCTTCGGAACAGGGCGATCCCCGCCCCGGTGGACAGGGCGATCACCGCCAGCGACCACAGCGGCATCCAACGCAGGTTCTGGGTTTGCTGGCTGGCATACTGGATGGCCTGGGAATGGGGCAGCAGGTTATAGAAAAATTCATACACGGCGCGTTCCGTGCTGCCCAAGTATTGGGGGTTTGCCACCAGATCCCCCCACACCACCTCACCGGCCTCGTTGACGGAGTAGTCTGTGTAAAATTCGGGGGCATCCAAACGGCTTTTCAGGTAGATGCTGGCGATCATCAGGAGAAATACGCCCAGGATGCAGACCGCCGCTGAGATGGATCTCCGGCTGGAAACCATGGAAACGAGGGTGAAAAGGGCGCTGAACGCCGCCATTGTCACCAGCGAACCCAGTACCATCCGCACGGCAAGCTCCGCGTCCATGGACACCGGCCCCACCAGCGGTATGCCAACCGCGGCCACCGCCGCCATGTAGGCCGCGCAGAGCAGGAGCGATACCGCCGTACCGGTCAGCAGGTTCGCGGCGTAAATGGCTGCGCGGGGAAGCCCCGCTGTCACCTTGTTCCGGACGGTGTGGTCGCTGTATTCCCGGCCGAAAAACTGGGGGATAAACACTGAGGTAATGATACAGATCAATATGGGGTAGGTGAAAAATGCCCCGTCCAGCGAAAGGCTTTCATATTGGCTCATCTGGTAACACTGGAAGGCCATCAGGATCCCAATACCGAAGCTGAACGCCAGTGCGCCCCAGAACAATATGCTTTTCCTCAGCCGCAGGAGGTTGGCGGACAGTAAATTCCTCATGCCGCCCACCTCATTTCAGATCCTTCCGCCGGAACAGCGCCGCCCCGGCCCCGGTGAACACCACTGTCACCGCCGCCGCCAGCCCCATCAGCCGCGCGGGGTCGGTGAAGCTCAGCATGGTGTACTGGAGGGACTGCCCCGTGGGCAGCAGATCATAGAGGAACTGATAGACCTCCCGCTTGGCCCCGGTGAGGTAGTTGGGGTTGGGCTCCAGCGGAGCCGATACGACCTGCCCGCCCATGCTGAGCTCATAGCCCTGGATAAATTCCGGAGCGTCCAGCATGGAGTGGATGACGATCGCCCCGATAAAGGCGGCGAACGCCCCCAGCAGGCAGATCACCACCGAGGTGGACTTTTTGGCGCAGTTCATGGCGACGAAGGTGAAGATGGCGCAAAACGCCGCCGCCATGAGCAGGGAACCGGCCAGCGCAGTAAGCAGCAGGGCGGGAGGCTGAGTGAACCATCCCAGCAGAGGGACGCCCAGAGCAACACAGCCCAGTATATAGGCGACGGAGCAAAGGAGGCAGGCCGTATACCCGGTGATGAGATTGGCAAAGTAGATGGACAGGCGGGAGTGGCCCACCACCATTTTGTTGCGGATGGCCCCGTCGCTGTACTCCGTACCGAGAAACAGGGGGATGAGCTCCGCGGCCAGAATGCCGATAAAGGCGGCGTATTTGAACAGCTCGGCGTCCACCGTGCTGGCCCAGGCCCCGCCGGACTCCTGGGCGGAGCGCCAGCTGTCCACCACCATCAGCAGCCCCATGCCAAGGGATACCCCCATGGAGCCCCAGAAGGCGTTGTTTTTCCGCAGCCGCAAAAAGTTTGCGCTGAGCAGCTTAATCACGGGAGCCACCCCCCACCAGATTGACGAAGTAGCTCTCCAGGCTCTCGTCCCGCTCCTGGGCGCTGAGCAGCTCGCAGCCCTCGGCATCCAAGGCGCGGCTGAGCTGGGAGATGTTCAGCTGGGCGAACACGTCCGCCTGCCCGTCGCTTAGAATCTTGTACTCCACCCCCATGCCGTCCAGCACCCGGGCCAGGGCCCTGGTGTCGGTGACCTCCACCCGCAGGCACTTGCGGCAGGCGGCCTCCAGCTCCCGGGCGGACAGCTCCTTGACGATCCGCCCGCTGTCGATAAAGCCGTAGTGGGTGGCCAGCCGGGACAGCTCGTCCAGAATGTGGGAGGAGATGAGCACCGTGATGTTCCGCTCGCGGTTGAGCTTGAGGATCAGCTCCCGTATGTCGATAATGCCCTGGGGATCCAGGCCGTTCACCGGCTCATCCAGCACCAGGAAGTCCGGATCCCCCGCCAGCGCCACGGCGATGCCCAGCCGCTGTTTCATGCCCAGGGAGAAGTTGCGGGCCTTTTTCTTCCCCGTGTCCTCCAGCCCCACCAGTTTCAAAAGTTCCGGGATGCCGTCGTCCGTTGGCACGCCCAGCACCCGGAACTGCTCCTTCAGGTTATCCTCCGCGGTGAGATCCAGGTAGATGGACGGGGTCTCCACCACCGCCCCCATCCTCCGGCGGATCCGGGCGATCTCCTTCTGGGTGAAGTCGGTGCCGTAGAGGGAATAGCTGCCCGACGTGGGGGCCTGCAGGCCGCAGATCAGCCGGATCAGGGTGGTTTTGCCCGCCCCGTTGCGGCCCACAAAGCCGTAGATGCCGCCCTTGGGCACGTGCATGGTGAGGTTGTCCAGGGCCTTGAACTGCCTGTAGTGCTTGGACAGGCCCTGGGTGGCCAGTACGTATTCCATAAGATTGCCTCCGTTTCCTTGATGCCCTCTTGGGATGTTTCCATGGTAGCAAAAACCCGTCAAGAAAGCGGTCAAGGAAATGGTTAAGAAATGGTTGAGATTTTCCCGCCTGCGGCCCATGTAGGGGAGGGGCAAGCCTCCCCTACGTTTGACACATCTTGAACCCGATGCCCCACACCGATTCGATGCAGTCCCCGGCTCCCGCCTCCCGCAGCTTGCGGCGCAGATTGCTGACGTGGGTTTTCAGGGAGCTCTCCGTGCAGTCGGGGGTGTCCAGGGCGATGCGATCCAGCAGGGCGGACTTGGTGACCACCTGGGCGGGGTTCGCCATCAGCAGCTTCAAAATGGCGTACTCCGTCCGGGTGAGCCGCACCTCCTCACCGCCCACCCGCACCGAGCGGGCCTCCGGATCCAGCCGCAGGTTTTGGAAGGTGAGGGCGGCGCCCTCCCGGGCCGGGGCCTCCCGCAGCCGCACCGCCACCCGGGCCAGCAGCTCCCGCAGGACGAAGGGCTTGGTGACGTAGTCCGCCGCGCCGCCCAGCAGCAGGGCGGTCTTGCTGTCGATGTCGGCCTTGGCGCTGACCACGATGACGGGGACGCCGGTCAGCCTCGGCAGCACCTCCTCCCCGGACAGGCCGGGGAGCATGAGATCCAGCAGGGCCAGATCCGGCCTGCCCCGATCCAGGGCCAGCACCGCCTCGGTGCCGGAGTAGGCCCGGGTCACCCGGTAACCCTCCCCCTCCAGCGCCTCCTGGAGCAGATTTCCGATGTGGATGTCGTCGTCGATAACCAGAATATGCTTCATCCTACGCGCCCCATTTCCCTATATACTGGCCCAATTATACGGAAAGCGCGGGGGAAACACAAGGAAAAGGAGATAAAAATTCTTTTAAGATTTCGACACAGCGCTTTGAGATCCAAATAAACTCATCCAGAAAAGATCGCTTTGCGGAAGCCCGCCCTGGACATATCAGGCGTATTTACCGCTGTTCCCATAAATACTCAAAACGGCCTTCCAGCGTGACCGCCGGAAGGCCTTGTTTACTTGTTGGCGGCACAGCTCCCAAACCCTTTTCCGCGGAATTTCCTTCTGCGGCTGCACACCGTTCCGGCACTTTTTTCTCCCGTCTCCGGCGGAGATTTTTTGAAAACAGCGAGATTGCTTACCAGCATAATCGCAAATTGCCCCGTAAGTGGTATCGGTCTGCGAGGACAAGGGAAAAGGCGTCATGCCGGAGGCACTGTGCGTCCAGCTGATGAACCGCTACGAGGACGAACGCCGGGGCAAGCTGGAACAGCGGACGCAGCTCACCGCCCAGATGGAGGCCACCCAGGAGGACGAACAGGCCACCGACGACTGGCTGGCCATCATCCGCGATTACGCTCAGCTGGAAGAACTGGATCGCCCCACGCTCCTGCGGTTGGTGAAGCGCATCCGGGGAGAAGTACGAAATCGCCGGGAAGACCCATCGGGACATCAAAATCTATTACAACTTTGTTGGGTGTGTGGAACTCTAAAATCTATCTTTCTTTATGCGAGGTTTATTACCGATACCGCTACAGGTAAAGGCAAGGGAGCAATCGTAGACTATTTCAAAGTCCCGCTTGACCTGCTCATTTCAATCTGCGCTTTCACAAGGGAGCGACTTTTCCAGGTGCACGGCCCACAAGGAGGGCGACCCCGTCTCCGGGCTACCTGGAGGATACCTGGGTAATTTCAATCCACGCCCCCCGCGAGGGGGGCGACCGGGTGACGGAGGAGTCCACGCCGGCAGGCTACCTATTTCAATCCACGCCCCCCGCAGGGGGGGCGACCGTCCGGGAGATGCGGCTCGTGATCGTAAAAAAATTTCAATCCACGCCCCCGCGAGGGGGGGCGACGGGTGTCGGCGTGACGATGTTCAAGCGTCTGCTATTTCAATCCACGCCCCCCGCGAGGGGGGCGACTGGCCGCACCTCCTTATGCGTTCTCCAGCTGCCGCATATTTCAATCCACGCCCCCCGCGAGGGGGGCGACATGTTGGCTTATCTTCAATACCAGCCAGCTTGAATTTCAATCCACGCCCCCCGCGAGGGGGGCGACGGCGGGATCATAGAATCGGCCCCGAGTCTGATTATTTCAATCCACGCCCCCCGCGAGGGGGGCGACAAGGCCATGACGGACGGCGTTTCCTTTGGGTTCTGATTTCAATCCACGCCCCCCGCGAGGGGGGCGACAGCAAAAACAGCCAAAATTTTAAGCTGTTTTTACAACAATCAGACAATTCTTACAAATATCCCCTCCAAACTCCCGCCATTTTCCAAAGATAGGGCCACCTGCTTGCAAAAAACACCGCAAACTCTGGTGCGAGATCGCAGAGATTTCCTGGGCGCTTGCGCTTCGCACCTAAAGCATCAAGACGCCCTCCGGGTCATAGGACACCTTTGCCCCAAAATGCTCGACCTTGTTCTCATAGCGGTTGCCCAAGTAGTAAAAGCGCAGGCTATCCTTTTCCAAATCCATAATCTTACAAAGTTTTGCCTGCAGCATTCGGCATTGAGTCGCATCCAATAGACACTCAAAGACAGAATTCTGCACTCGTTGGCCATAGTTGACGCACTGCTTTGCGATTTGCCGCAGACGCTTGCGGCCGGCGGCATCCTCGGTGTTCACGTCATAGGTAATCAAAACCAACATCCGATCACTTCCATAAAAACGGTGGGTAGGCGTCCAGATCGCCCCGGAGATACCGTGCCAGCAGGAGTGCCTGAATATAGGGGATCATCCCCCATGGGAGCTTTTCGCCCAGATAGGGGTGGGTCAATGCCTCTTTCTTCTTTTCCTGCCAATGCTTCAGAAATGCTTTCCTGCCGTCGTCTGTCAGCAGCACGGCGCCGCTCTCCATATGCAGAAAGTCTGACGGCTTGATTTGGCGGCTGTTGATGAGTGTGAATACAAAGCGATCCGCCATACAGGGGCGCAGTTCCTCCATCAGATCCAGCGCCAGGGAAGTGCGCCCCGGGCGATCCCGGTGCAGGAATCCCACATAGGAGTCCAGCCCCACGCTCTCCAGCGCCGAGGCGCAATCGTGGGCCAGCAGGCTGTAGGCAAAGGAGAGCATGGCGTTGACGGCGTCCAACGGCGGGCGGCGGCTGCGTCCACGAAAAAAGAACGTCTCTTGATCGCCTAAAATCATCTCATTGAATACGCCGAAATAGGCGGAGGCGCCCACTCCTTCCAGCCCCCGCAGCTCCTCCGGGGAAGCTATCTCTTTCACCTGGGGCAGCAGCCCGTAAATCTGCTGTGACGCGGCGGCAAGTTTTTCGCTGTCCATCCGAAGACCGTGATCCCGGCGGGTGCGCTCTATGCTCCAGCGGGCATTGAACAGCTTGCCGAAGATCATGGTACGGCTGATCCGGCAGCATTGGCCGGGATCATCCGCAATACGGTATTGTGTCCGGCGGAGCAGGACGTTCCCGTTTTCCTCCCCGCACACCCGGGCCAGCTCATCCCATACGCCGGCAGGTGACGCCGGCCGGAAGGGCGGACTCATCCACCGTAACCCGGTAGTCCCCATAGGAGCGGGCAGGGGTGGAATCCTCCTTGTCCGTCCGCTCCACCTTCACCGATTCAAAGAGCTTCCAGGCCGGGGCACAGCCCAGCTCACAGTCATGCTGAAAAACAATCAGCTCCCGCACCGCCATCTTGCCCCGGGCGGCGGAGTGGTCATGTTCAAACATATTGAGGATCGCCTGCCACAGCAGCTCCAGATCCTCCTCAGAAAAGCCGGTGGTTTTCCGGGCCAGATTGGCGGAGACATAGCCCTCGCAGCGGTAGAGGCCATAGGGGATGATGTACTTGCGTCCTATCTCAGTCCCCTTTTTCTCCGCGTCGGCCTCGGTGGTGATGGCCACGCGAGTGATGGTCACCTCCTGGGGCATCACCGGCTCCACGCTGCGGGCAAAACCCAGCTGCACCGGCCCCCGAATCTGGCCGCAGTTCAGCGCCGCCTTGACAAAGGTGGTCATCACAGCCCCAAACGTCCGGATATCATAGAAATTGGCGCACATCCAGTCCCGGATTTTCTCGTCCAGAGCTGGATCGGCTTTTTTCTTCTCCTTCACGTTTTTTCCCGTGACCTCCAGCTCCGCATAGGCTTCGGCGTCGCTGCGGTTGAGGGGCACCCCGTCCTTGATGTAAATGCGGTAGCCGGCGGCATCCTCCTTGACCGTCTCCACATAGTTGCGGATCTTCCGCTTCAGGCACACATCGGTAACCAGTCCCAGGCCCGTCTCCGGATCCACCCGGGGCATATTGCCCGCGTCGGGGTCGCCGTTGGGGTTTCCGTTCTCCACGTCGAACAGGATGACAAACTCATAACGGTTTTTGATGGGCTCAGGCATTTTTGTTTTCCTCCTTTTTCTGATAGCGGGCCTGGGTCTGATGGTAGTACCCCAGCTGGAACGCCCCCTGTTGGGGCAGGGTCAGGCGGTCGGGAAATTCCTCGCCCAGCTTGGCGGTCAGCTCGGTCAGCTGCTTGCTGTAGGAGATACCCAGCCCCTTGTCCAGCCTCCGCAGGTGTTTTTGGGCCAGATTGATCAGGGACGGGAATACCCGGCTGGGGGTGGCCGACGCGGAGTTGAAATATTTATCCTTGATGGTGGTATTGACGCCGGGGTTGGCGGAGGATTGGATGGCCTCCAGCACGGAGAACAGCCGGCCTAAATTGTAGGGGATGCTGGTGCTGTCCGGATTCAGGGACACAGTCAAGACCTCCTTTGGTAGATCAGGATGGGAATTTTTCAGATAGTACGCCTTCAAAATGGCGGCTCTGCCCCTGGTGATCTCCCGTTCCGCACGGATACGCAGGGAGACGCCATTGAGAAGCGTAGCAGGATAGGGCGCATCACTCAAAATGGCACGCATGGTCTCGCCGGCCAGACCGGGGGCAGGGGACTTGTCCCGGGAATTCTGGTTCACCGTCTCGTCCAGCAGCTTCCAGAGGGGGATGGTCTCAAATTTGTCAAAGGAGGGGCGGACGATCTCCAGCCGCTGCTGGTGGGCCTGAATGTTTCGGATAAAATTCCCGAAGGAATTTCTCAGGAAGAACCGCACGGACAGCCGGGCGGCGTTGGGGGACAGCCCCAGGACGTAGAAGGTGGTGCTGGGATCCAATTGTGTCTCGTCAAAGACGACGGGCTTCCCCTGGCACAGATCCAGCATCATTTTTTGCAGGTCTGAGGCAGTGTAGGCCGTGGGAGCGCCAAAGAAGCAGGCGGCCCAGGCGCTTTGATAGGTCTTCTGCCCGCCTGACGCCCAAAACAGCACCGTGGTGTCGCCGATCTTTCCCACATGATCCCGATCCGCCAGCAGATGGTTCAGCGCGCTGGTGTAGGCAAAGGCGGCGTATTTGCTGGTGGGGGCGTTGAGGTTCTGCGTGCGCCCGTAGGAGCAGAACGCGTCAGCGTTGAAGGAGACCAGCGCCGCACCACTGGACTGGGCCCCGGCAACGCCTTTGATGGAGGGATGTACCAGCTCCGCCGGGCCCTTTTTCCCGGTGACAAGGCAGACCAGCTCCGGGCCGTCTCCCAACCCGTCATAGTGGGCTTGCCAAGCATCCCGGATCAGGGGATCCTCCTGGGGGAAGCCGCCGCGGCATCGAAAGACCAGGTTTGCGCCCGCAAGGATATCCTCCAGCTTGTCCGCCAGGGCGGGGTGCTCTCTGGCCGTTTCCGGGTTCCAGCGGTCAAAAAAGGCCAGCACCGCCCGGGCTGCAGGGCTGTCCACGCCGTCCAGAAGGCGGTGGTGCAGCGCCTTGCAGGCGGTAAAACATTCCAGGCTCCGCTGGGGTTTCCCCTTTTTGTCGATTCCCAGAATGTAGCTGGAGTTATCCCACAAAAAGTTGGAAGCAACCCCGCTGGAACGCTTGACCGGGGCGGGAAGGGACATGGATCTGGGCGCCAACACCTTCTTTTTTCCGTGTTCTTTTTCCTGTTTGAGTGAAACCGCCTGCTCCAATTCTCCGGCGTCATTGATGTACAGCGCATAGGAAATATTGGCATCGCTCCAGCCGGGGCGGGGCAGCGCCCCCTGGGCCGCCAGATCCTCGTAATGCTCCACAAGGGCCTGCAGGATCATCCGATCACCTCCCCGCTGTCCCGGGCGGGAACCTCCAGCACGCCGTCCCGAAGGGTCGCCCGGAAAAAAAGAGGGGTTATATTTTCCGGGTCGGAGTAGTCCAGATCCCAGAGCATATATCCCAGATCACGCACCCCATTCAGCTCCTTCGGACAGGGCGGCGGGACTTCGCAGGCTTTGAACTGTGCGGGAAACTCCCGGCAGCCAAAATAAGGCTGGCTGTAAAACTGTCCCCGCCTAATCCGCCGCTTGATGATATCCTGAAACTTCCCGGCGTTGTCGCTGGCCGCCGCCTGGTCTGTGAGATCAAAATGGGCGTCGATGACATAGCGCACATCCCGCAGCAGCAGGGCGGCCCGCTGCTGGATGTCCTGGGAAGCCGCGATGTACAGATCTCCTTTCCTCCGTTCCATCACCGTCCGGGCCGACCGGGCGCTGGCGGTGGACTTCACCTCGTTGCGGCGCAGGTTGGCAAAGTGGATGGGGGCGCAGACGCGGATGCGGTCAATGACCCAGCGCAGGCCAGGGTGCCAGTAGATGCTTTCCAGAAGCCCCCGGGCGGCGGAGGGCGTCATGACGTCGTAGCTCACCCGCTCCGTCTTCATCTCCGGACGGGTGAAGCAGGCGTAGTCTCCCCAGACCTCCAATGAAATTGGCACAGCGTTCACTCCTTTCTCATTTTTGATAAGCATATCATATGCGTTGTCCGATAAATGGGACGGTTTACTGACACGCCCCCTGTCAAGTAGACATTTTTTGAGGAC
>SFVC01000037.1 GCA_004560375.1 bacterium | reverse complement strand
ATTCGAGGCCTTCGTCTAATGATTCTTGAATTTTCACCTTAAAAAACTCATAATTTTTATATATGTGAGAATTTCTATCCATTTCATCCGTTTTATCTTTAATTAAAAGCAACAACTGTTCATTATCTGATTTTACCGGCTTTAGCTTTAGTTTATATTTTTCGTCACAATTTCTGTTGAACATAACTTCTTCTATTTCAGCTTCTATCCTAACCGATACACCTTTTGCTGTATCGTAAAGAGCTTTTAAAAGAATATACATAGTAGTAAGACGCTGTTGTCCGTCTATAATTAAAACCTCATTTAATGTACTACCATCAAGTCCTACTATATACACAATAGTCCCGGTAAAATGTTTATGATCACGTTCATTTGCGACTATTATATCCTGATAAAGTTTTTCACACTGAATATTGTTCCAATCATAATTACGTTGATAAACAGGAACTTTAAAAACTCTTTTGTTTTTTTCAATGATATCTGAAAACAACCACGCTTTATAAGGTTGCATAAATTCATCCCCTTAATCTTTAATCCTTTTCCGCTGAAATTAAAACTAAATCATCTTAAAATGTCGTAGTGCTTCCTCAATCAACTTTACTTTTTCCGGCGGGCATTGAGGTTGCTTTAGGTTATCTTTCTTAGAATTGTTGTAGCAGTCTCTTTCAATAATACCATGCTTTTGCTTTACCTGAGCAATGTAAAGCGAAGATACTTTTACACAATGTTTATCGAATATGTAATCTTTTATTTCATCATAAGTTGCCTTTGCTTCGGATGATGTTAAATCCAGCTCGTCCATATCAACGGTAATGTCGATGTATGTATCCGGCTTTTTTCTAACCAACTGAACAACCGTCTCCACATGGGCCGTCCGCGGAAACAGATCCACCGCCTCCGCCCGCGCCGCCCCGTAGCCCAGCGCCCCGAACCGCCCCACGTCCCGGGCCAGGGTGGCTGGGTCACAGGACACGTACACCACCCGCTCCGGCCCCATGCAGCCGATGGCCTCCACCACTTCGGGGGCCAGCCCCTTCCGGGGCGGATCCACCACCACCACGTCCGGGCGGACGCCCTCCCGCTCCAGCTTCGCCGCCAGCTCCCCGGCGTCGCCGCACTCAAACCGGGTCTTGTCCGCCAGTCCGTTCCGGCGGGCGTTCTCTTTCGCGTCGGCCACCGCCTGGGGCACCACCTCCACCCCGATGACCCGCCCGGCCCTCTCCGCCATGGTCAGGGAGATGGCGCCGATGCCGCAGTACAGCTCCACCACCGTCTCTGTCCCGGTGAGGGCGGCGAAGTCCAGCGCCCGGCGGTACAGCACCTCGGTCTGCGCCCGGTTCACCTGGAAGAAGGAGGGCACCGACAGCCGGAACGTATGCCCGCACAGCTCCTCCTCCAGCCAGTCCCGGCCCCAGAGGGCGCGGTACTCCCCGCCCAGAATCACGTTGGTTTTCCGGGTATTGACGGACAGCACCACCCCCGCCAGCCCGGGCGCGGCCTCCCGCAGGGCCGCCGTCAGCTCCTCCTCGTGGGGAAGCGTCCGCCCGTTGGCCACCACGCAGCATAGCGCCTCCCCCGCCCGGTTGGTACGCAGGAACAGGTGCCGCAGCAGCCCCTTCCCCGTCCGCTCGTCATAGGCCGGGACGCGGAAGCGCTCCATCCAGCCCTGGAAGGCGGCGCGGCAGGCGGTGTCCGCCTCCGGCTGGAGCAGGCAGTCGGCGATGTCCACCACCTGATGGGTGCCCCCCCGGTAGTAGCCCACTGCCCCCTCCCCGATGGGGAACTGCACCTTATTTCGATAACGCAAAGTATTTTCCGCCCCGTGTATCACAGAAACCGGGAGATCCACGCCGCCGATGCGCCGCAGGGCGTCCTCCACCCGCTGCCGCTTGGCCTCCAGCTCCTCGGCGTAGGTCATATGCCGGAACTGGCACCCGCCGCATCGACCGTAATAGGGACAGTCCGGCTCCACCCGGGAAGGGGAAGGCTCCAGCAGCTTCTCGATGTGTCCCCAGGCGGCGCTGCGGCCCACGTGCTCAATCCTCACGTCCCCCCGCTCCCCCCGGAGGGCCCCCTTGACGAACACCGCCACGCCGTCGATCCGGGCCACCCCCTCGCCGCCGCTGGCATAGCCCTCGATAACGGCGGGGTAACGCTTGCCCTCCTTCAACATTGGGTATTCTCCCTCCCCTGGGCCTTGTGGAGCTTGTGCAGCTCCTTCTTCCGGCGGTTGGAGAACCGATCCTCCTCGCTGTACACGCAGCCGCAGTATTTCTGCATATAAAGGCCCAGCGCCCTGGCCTCCTCCTGTCCCTCCTGGAAGCGGGGCCGGAAGTCATAGGGGACGAACTCCACCCCGTACCGCTCCCCCATCTGCGCCCCGGTGGCGCAGATCAGCTCCCGGTTCTGGTAGGGGGACACCAGCAGGGTGGTGGTAAAGCTCGAAAACCCGTGCTCGGCGGCATATTGGGCGGTGCGCTCCATCCGGCAGGCGTAGCAGTAGCCGCAGCGGTGGTCGCTGTCCTGGGCCACGGCGGCGGTGAACTGCCGCAGGCCGTAGAAGTCCTCCTCCCGCAGCTCCAGGCCGATGTTCTGGGCGTACTGCCGCAGGGTGTCCCGGCGGGCCTTGTACTCCTGGAAGGGGTGGATATTGGGGTTATACCAGAAGCCCACGGGCTCCACCCCCTCCTCCCGCAGCAGCTTGATACAGCCCACGGAGCAGGGGGCGCAGCAGATGTGGAGCAGCAGATCCATGGGATCATCTCCTTTGTGGAATGAGACAGCCAAGGCCGATCCCGGTCTTGGCTGTCGGAACAATCAGGGTAAAATCTCCAGGCCGGACAGCACCGCGTACATCCCCGCGGCGGCCTCCTCCCGGAGCATGGGGGCCTTGGGGGACAGGTCTTTCAGCGACGCGAACAGCAGATCCCCGGCGCCGTCCAGCGCGTCCTCCAGCCCCCAGGCCAGCACCGCCATGCTGTTCCGTGCCCAGTCCGAGTAGCCGTTCAGGGCGGCCCGCTGGCCCAGGGTCAGGTTGCTCTCCTTCTCCTCCACCCAGTCGGCGTAGGCGTCCAGCTGGAGGTTGAAGAACCGGGCCACCCGGCCCAGGATGGTGTGGAACTCCTCCTGGGTGAGGGCGCCGCCGGGGTTGAACCGTCCGCCGCCCACGCCCTCCACAATGCCCAGGTAGGCCATGGCGTTGACCGCGGGGCCGTACCAGTCCTCCTGATCCACGTCGTTAAACAGGCTCTCCCCCCGGTAGGACACGTTCAGCACATTGGCCAGCATGGTGCACAGCTCCGCCCGGGTCAGGCCGTCCTTGGGGCTGAAGTGCCCCCTGCCGTCCCCCTGGAGCAGCTTGTAGGTGCCCATGGCGTTGATGGCGGCGGCGTACCGGCTGTCCCCCACGTCGGTGAACCAGCGGCTGTGGTAGCTTACCCCCAGCTTGTCCGCCACCTCCGCCACGGTTGTCTGCTCAAAGTCCCCGCCGTCGGAGTAGAACAGGGTGGCCTGGGGCGGCAGGGCGGCCAGCAGGGCGGCCAGGGTGTCCGTCCCGGCGTTGGGATCCACGTAGTAGGGGGTGGCCCCCACCATGACGCACAGTCTGGCGTCCTTCTGGCTGCCGCACAGGGCCAGGGCCACCGCCGCGGTGTCCTCATCGTCCACCAGCAGGGCGGGGATCACGCCGATCCTGTCCGGGCTGTTGGCCCCCTCCGTGTAGAAGCGGTAGACGGTGACCTTCAGGCCGTCCCCCTGGAAGTAGTCCTCGTACCCGGGCAGCTGGGACAGCGCCTCCTGATCCACCACGATCTGGGCCACGCCCTTGCCGTAGGTGCGCCCGCCCACCAGCAGGCCCCGATCCCCGTCCCGGAGGCTGCCCGCGGTGAGTTCGGAGGCGCTGGCGCTGGAACCGTCGGTGAGGACGATCACCGGCTTGGCGGTGGCCGCCCGATTCAGGGAGGGCTGGGCCTCCACCGCGCCCCCCGCCGTCTCAAAGTACAGGTGGTAGCCCGGCCCCATCAGCGCCCCCAGCAGATCCACCGCCGCGTTGGTGTACCCTCCGCCGTTCCCCCGGAGATCCACCACCCAGACGTCCACCTGGCTGTCGTTGTCCTTCACCAGCTTGGCAAACTCCCTGCCGGTGTCCTGACCGAAGCTGTTGCAGTCGATGTACCCCACCCGGCCCTGTATGCTCAGCTCCAGGTTGGGCTCCACCACCGGGCGGCGGGTGAGGGTGTACTGGCTGGTCTGCCCGTCCCGGAGGACGGTGATGGTGACCTGGGTGCCCTCTGCCCCGGTGAGGCGGCCGGCGTTCTCCTCATTGGCCGGGACGCAGGACTGGCCGTCAATCTCCACGATCAGATCCCCGGCCTTCAGCCCCGCCTGGCGGGCGCTGCCGCCGGAGATGGTGTCCAGAATCAGGATGCCCTCCTCCGTGTACCGGCAGGACACGCCGATGCCCACCACGTTGGAGTCCCCCTCCAGCAGCTTCAAAAACGCCTCATACTCCTCGGCGGTCATGTAGGTGGTGTAGGGATCCTCCAGCAGAGCCATCAGCTCATCCAGCGTCTCGGCCTCATAGGCCTCGTCGGGGATGTCGTAATAATACAGCTCCTCCAGCAGCTCCAGCGCCTGATCCACCGTGAGGGCGGAGGCGGGGGCGACCAGCAGGAACAGGGCCAGGATCAGGGCCAGCAGGCGGGACAGATGCTTTTTCATGGCGTTCTCCTTGTGCTATGCACGGCAAAGGTTTTGTAAATTGACAAATGGGCCGGGATCTATTACACTGAAGTATACCACAAACTGACAGGAACGGAGTGATTTGTTATGGCAGACTTTACGGAATTTTCCTTCCCCTCCAAGGACGGCGTCCACCAGATCCACGCCAGCCTCTGGCTCCCGGAGGGCCAGCCCCGGGCGGTGGTGCAGATCGTCCACGGCGTGGCGGAGTACGCGGGGCGGTACGACGCCTTCGCCCGCTACCTCACGGAGCACGGCTTCGCCGTCTGCGGCGAGGATCACCTGGGCCACGGCAAGACGGTGGACGATAGCAAATACGGCTACTTCGGCAAGAAGGACGGCTGGACGCTGGTGACCGCCGACGTGCGGCAGCTCCGCATACTCATGGGGGAGAAATTCCCCGGCCTGCCCTACTTCCTGCTGGGCCACTCCATGGGCTCCTTCCTGGCCCGCACCTACCTCTGCAAGTACCCCGGCACGGTGGACGGCTGCATCCTGTCCGGCACCGGCCAGGAGAAGCCCGCCCTGGTGGCCGCCGGCAAGGCGGTGGCCAACGCTGTGTGCGCCCTGCGGGGGCCGGAGGCGGTGAGCGGCCTCATCGACAAGCTGTCCCTGGGGGCCTACAACAAGCAGTTCAAGCCCAACCGCACCACGGCGGACTGGATCTGCCGGGACGAGGCGGTGGTGGACAAATACCTGCGGGATCCCTTCTGCACCTTCAAACCCACCGCCGGGATGTTCCGGGACATGATGGGGGGCCTCCAGTACATCGCCAGCGAGGAGGGGCTGTCCAACATGGATCCCCGCACGCCGGTCTACCTGTTCTCCGGGGATCAGGATCCGGTGGGCTCCAACGGAGCCGGGGTCAAAACGGTGTACGGCTTCTTCCAAGACCACGGCACCGCGGATCTCACGATGAAGCTCTACCCCGGCGGGCGGCACGAGATGCTCAACGAGATCAACAAGGGCGAGGTGTACGCCGACGTGCTGGCCTGGCTGGAGCGGCACATCTGAGAGGGGGCCTATTTCGCCTCCGGGGCGGGCTTGGGGCGCAGGAACTTGAACTGGGTCTCGGAGCACACCACCGCCAGGAAGATCAGGGCGAAGCCCAGGTACATCAGCCCCCCGGGGCTCTCCGCGCCGAAGGCCACCGAGAAGGCCACCCCGAAGGGGGCCTCCAGGCTGAGCAGCAGGGCGGCGGAGGACGGGTCGGTGTACTTCTGCCCCACGTTCTGGAACAGCTGGCCGATGGTGGTGCCGAACACCGCCAGGTACAGCAGCACCAGCCAGGCGTTGAGGGACAGCCCCTGTGTGGGCACGCCGTGGGTGAAGGCGGTGCCCACGCAGAAGCACAGGGCGGCGGAGGCGAACTGGAGGATGCTCAGCAGCACCGCGTCCCTGTCCCTGGAGAACTTGGCCACCGCCACGATGTGGCAGGCGTACACGAACCCGGCGCACAGGGTCATCAGATCCCCCCGGGTGAGGGCGATGCCCCCGTCCCAGGACACCAGGCCGATGCCCGCCACGCACAGCACCGCCGCCAGCACGTTGAACCGGCTGGGCCGCAGCTTGTCCACCGCCCAGTACAGGAAGGGGACGATAACGCAGTACACGGCGGTGAAAAAGGCGTTCTTCCCCGGGGTGGTGTCCATCAGGCCGTAGTTCTGCACCGCGTAGCCGATGAACATGAACACGCCCAGCAGCCCGCCCCGCCACCAGTAGGAGCGGTCGATGATCCTCCACCGCTTCCAGAACACCAGCCCCAGCAGCACCGCCGCGAAGCCAAAGCGGAAGGCCATCAGGAACATGAGATCCACATCGTCCAGGGTGTCCTTCAAAATGAAGAAGGTGGAGCCCCAGATCATGGTGGCGAACACGATCATGGGCTTGGCCAGTTTTTTCATCATGGATTCATTCATAGCAAGCTCAACTCCGAGTCATGATAATCATTGGAAAGGGGGCGGGCGGATGCTGCCGCAGTCGTTTTTTGACCGGGACACGGTGGAGGCCGCCCGGGATCTGGTGGGCAAGTACCTGGTGCGCCGGTATGACGGGCTCACCCTGTGCGCCCGGATCACCGAGACGGAGGCCTACGTGGGCCGGATGGACAAGGCCTGCCACGCCTACGGCGGCCGGAAAACGGAGCGCACCAAAGTGCTCTACGCCCCGCCGGGGACGGCCTACGTCTATCTGATCTACGGGATGCACTGCTGCCTGAACTTCGTCACCGAGGCGCAGGGCGAGCCGGCGGCCATCCTGGTGCGGGGCCTGGCCCCCAGGCATAACCCTGATATCATAGCAGAAAACCGCTTCCATTGCAAGTGCCGGGACATGAGCCCCTATCAGAAAAAGAATTTTCTCAACGGCCCCGGCAAGGTGTGCGCCGGCATGAACATTAACCGGGCCCTCAACGGCCTGCCCTGGGGCTCCCAGGCCCTCTTTGTCTGCGGGCGGCCGGAGGACGCGGGCCTGCCCCCCTGCCCCCAGGACAACGAGCCGCTGGACGTCAAAGTGGGAAAACGCATCGGCATCGACTACGCGGAGGAGGCGGTGGACTTCCCCTGGCGGTTCTATCTGTGAGGACGCAAAAGCGCCCCGGACAGGAAGTCCGGGGCGCTTTGTTCATTCCGTTTGGAGCCTATCAATACATCCCCATGTCGGGGTTGGGAGCGGGCGCGGGAGCGGGAGGCTCGGGCTTGTCGGCCACCAGGGACTCGGTGGTGAGCAGCACGGCGGCCACGGAGGCGGCGTTCTCCAGGGCGGAGCGGGTCACCTTGGTGGGATCCACGATGCCGGAGGCGATCATGTCGCAGTACTCCTCCTTGTAGGCGTCGAAGCCATAGCCCACCTTGCCGGCGGTCTTGACCTTCTCCAGCACCACGGAGCCGTCGATGCCGGCGTTGGCGGCGATCTGCTTCATGGGCTCGGCCAGGGCCCGGGCCACGATGTTGGCGCCGGTCTTCTCGTCACCCTCCAGGGTGCCCACCAGCTTCTCCACGGAGGGGATGGCGTCCACGTAGGCGGCGCCGCCGCCGGCCACGATGCCCTCTTCCACAGCGGCGCGGGTGGCGTTCAGCGCGTCCTCGATACGCAGCTTCTTCTCCTTCATCTCCGCCTCGGTGGCGGCGCCCACCCGGATGATGGCCACGCCGCCGGCCAGCTTGGCCAGACGCTCCTGGAGCTTCTCCTTGTCGTAATCGGAGGTGGTGGTCTCGATGGCCTTGCGGATCTGGCCCACCCGGGCGGAAATGGCCTCGGCGGAGCCCGCGCCGTCCACGATGATGGTGTTCTCCTTCTGCACCTTGATCTGGCGGGCGGTGCCCAGCATATCCATGGTGGTCTCCTTGATGTCCATGCCCAGGTCGGAGGACACCACGGTGCCGCCGGTGAGGATGGCGATATCCTCCAGCATCTCCTTGCGGCGGTCGCCGAAGCCGGGGGCCTTGATGCAGCACACGTTCAGAGTGCCCCGCAGCTTGTTCACCAGCAGGGTGGACAGCGCGTCGCCCTCCACGTCCTCGGCCACGATGAGCAGCTTCTTGCCGGTCTGCACCACCTGCTCCAGCAGGGGCAGCAGATCCTGGATGGAGGAGATCTTCTTATCGGTGAGGAGGATCAGCGCGTCGTCCAGCACGGCCTCCATCTTCTCGGTGTCGGTCACCATATAGGGGGTGATGTAGCCCCGATCCAGCTGCATCCCCTCCACCACCTCGGAGTAGGTCTCGGCGGTCTTGGACTCCTCCACGGTGATGACGCCGTCGTGGCTCACCTTCTCCATGGCCTCGGCGATGAGGTTGCCGATGAACTCGTCGGAGGAGGAGATGGCGCCCACCCGGGCGATGTCGGAGGTGCCGGACACGGGCTTGGAGTGGCTCTTGATGGCCTCGATGGCGGCGTCGGTGGCCTTGGAGATGCCCTTCTTCATCACCATGGGGTTGGCCCCGGCGGCCAGGTTCTTCAGGCCCTCCCGGATGATGGCCTGGGCCAGCAGGGTGGCGGTGGTGGTGCCGTCGCCGGCCACGTCGTTGGTCTTGGTGGAGACCTCCTTGACGATCTGAGCGCCCATGTTCTCGAAGGGGTCGGCCAGCTCGATCTCCTTGGCGATGGTCACGCCGTCGTTGGTGATGAGGGGGGTGCCGAACTTCTTATCCAGCACCACGTTGCGGCCCTTGGGGCCCATGGTGATCTTGACGGTGTCGGCCAGCTGGTTGACGCCCCGCTCCAGAGCGTGGCGGGCCTCCTCGCCGTAGCAAATGATTTTAGACATATCGCATTACCTCCAAAATATTATTCCACAATGGCCAGGATGTCGTTCTGACGGACGATGGTGTACTCCTCACCGTCCTTCCCCACGAAACTTCGTTTCGCGGGGGCCCTTTGGGGATTTTATATGCGGCTGCCGGAAATGAATTCCGTCAGCCTCCGGCGCTTACGCGCCGCCCCATCTCACGATGGGGCCCCAGGTGGACGGCTTCCGTGGTGCTCTCCAGATGTTACTCCACAATGGCCAGGATGTCGTTCTGACGGACGATGGTGTACTCCTCGCCGTCCACCTTGACCTCGGTACCGGAATACTTGCTGGTGAGCACCTTATCGCCGGGCTTCACGGTCATGACGACTTCCTTGCCGTCCACCGGGCCGCCGGGGCCCACGGCCACCACTTCGGCCATTTCGGGCTTCTCCTTGGCGCCGCCGGTGAGGATGATGCCGCCCTTGGTCTTCTCCTCGGCCTCCAGGGCCTTCAGGATCACGCGGTCAGACAGGGGTTTGAGATTCATTGCTGGTTCCTCCTTAAATCTATAGATTACGTATTAACCAATCAGATGGGTTAGCACTCTTTTGCCTTGAGTGCCAACCACAAGTATGATAATACCCCCTATGGGCAAAAAAATCAACCCCCATTTTGAAAAAAACAGGGGTTGATTCCAAAAAATTCACCCTTCGTTCACAATCGGATATCGGGAGTGCTAATTTCGGCAAAATCTATTGCGCGGAGCCGCCGCCAGCAGACGCGGCGCAAACGCCACAAGATACGCCGTCAACAGAGCGGGGCGTAGCTCATCCCCGCCGGATAGAAGAAGTTCACCTTCCTGTCCGACAGGCGGATGCTCAGCTCCCTGGCCCGCACCGGCTCGCCGTCCACCACCGCCACCAGCTCCCGCTCCCCCCGGACGGTGACGCCGTCCCCCCGGCGGTGATAGATGAGCTCGGGATAGTCCCGGTACTTCCCCTTGGCGTACTTCCCCACCAACCGGAAAAAGGTGAGCCGGCTCACCTTGGGCACCACCAGCGTCTCCAGCACACCGTCGTCCGGCAGATTGTCCCCCACGGGCATGAAGCCGCCGCCGTAGTGCCGCCCATTGCACACGCAGACAATGGTAGTCTCCCCTTGGAAGTGGAGGTCGCCGCAGTCCACCACCGTGGGCACGGAGATGGGCTTGAACAGCACGTTGACCACCAGGGACAGGATGTAGGCCCCGATGCCGCTCACCAGGGGCAGCACCTTGTAGCTGTCCTTGTCCACGGCGATCCGGGCGTCCACCCCGGTGCACACGATGTCGATGCCCAGCAGACCGTTGCAGTCGATGAGATCCATGGCCGCCTGGGGCCCCTGGGACAGGGCCCGCAGATCGGAAAACCGGGCCCGGTAGTCCGGGCCGAAGATCTTCAAAAAGTCGTTGCCCGTGCCGATGGGCACGTTGGTGACGGCGGCGTTGGCAAAGCCCGCCGCGCCGTTTACCACCTCGTTCAGCGTACCGTCCCCGCCGCAGGCGTACAGACGCACCGGCTCCCCGCTCTCCGCCGCCTCCCGGGCGATCCGGCGGGCGCCCCCCGTCTCCCGGGTGTGGACGATCTCAGTGGGTATGCCCAGCGCCCGGATGTCCTCCTCCAGCTTTTGGGCGCCGCCCCTTTTTCCCGCCATGGGGTTGATGATGAATATATGTTTCATGCCCCAGACCCTCTCTCTCAAAATATTCCTCTGGGCGCTTCGATTCGTCCTTATAAGCCGTACATAAAGAAATCACACTTGATCATGCCGTTATATAATTTCCGCTTTTTGTCCGCCGGCCTACCGAAGGCCCGCTCAAACTCGGTGTGGGAGGACAGCACGTCCACCTCCCAGCCGGGGGGCAGCCCCCGGGCCGCCTTTCCAAAGGCGCGGTACAGCTCCTCCGCCTCCTTCTTCTCCAGCAGCCGCTCCCCGTAGGGCGGGTTGGTCACCACCCGGCCCCGGGAAGAATCCCGGTGGAAGCTCGCCGCGTCCGCCGTCTCAAACCGCACCGTGTCCTCCACCCCGGCCAGCTCGGCGTTGTGGCGGGACAGCTCCACGGCGGCGGGGTCGATGTCCCCGCCCCAGATGTCGTAGTCCCCGTGGAACTCGTGATCCATGGCCTCGTCGGCGGCGTCCATCCACAGCCTGGAGGGCACCCACCCCCACCGCTGGGCGGCAAAGGTGCGGTTCAGCCCCGGGGCCCGGTTCCTGGCGATGAGGGCGGCCTCGATGGGGATGGTGCCCGAGCCGCAGAAGGGGTCGCAGAAGGGATCCCGCCCCCGGTAGCGGGACAGCAGCACCAGCGCCGCCGCCAGCGTCTCCCGCAGAGGCGCGCCCATGTTCTGAGCCCGGTAGCCCCGCTTGTACAGGCTGTCCCCGGAGGTGTCCAGCATTAGAGTGACTTCATCCTTCAAAATGGAGAACTGCACCTGGTATAAGCTTCCCGTCTCCGGCAGGGTTTCCAGCCCATAGGCCCGCCCCAGCCGCGTGCACAGCGCCTTTTTCACAATGGACTGGCAGGCGGGCACCGAGTGCAGCTGGGAGCTGATGGAGTACCCCTTCACCGGGAAGCGGCCCTCCCGGGGGATGTAGTCCTCCCAGGGGATGGACAGCACCCCCTGGAACAGCTCCTCGAAGGTTCGGGCGGAGAACCGCCCCAGCTCCAGCAGCACCCGGGCCCCGCACCGCAGATTCAGGTTCATCCGGGGGATGTCCCCGGCGTCCCCCCGGCACAGCACCCGGCCGTTTTCCGCCCGCACGTCCGGCAGGCCCAGCTTTTTCAGCTCCCAGGCCACCGTGCTCTCCACCCCCATGAGGGCGGGTATGACAAACTGTAAGGTTTGATCCATAAAACGCTCCGTCAAAAAATTTTTAAAACCCCTTGACCTTCCATTGGGTGAAGGGTGTACCATCCTGTCGAGGGGAAGGAAAACAGCCTGACTTCCTTTACATTCCATAGTATAATGTAAAATGGAAGGGTTGGCAACAATAATATGGCCCCGGCCGCGAAAAACTTCTTTCCCTCAGCCGCGTTTTATGATACAATTTATTGGAAGCCCAAACCGGGGCTGGAACGGACGAGAGAAAGGAGTGCCGATTATGCCGTTTGACGCGGAATCCATGCAGAAAATCGTCTGGCTGGTGCTGCTGCTGCTCTTTGCGGGCGGGGAGGCCGCCACCGTGGGGCTGACCTCCATCTGGTTTGCCGCCGGGGCGCTGGCGGCGCTGATCGCCGCTTTGCTGGGCGGGGCGCTGTGGATCCAGATCACCCTGTTCCTGGCGGTGAGCCTGCTGTGCCTGGCCGCGGTGCGGCCCCTGGCCAAAAAGCATTTGAACAATCAGGTGGAGCACACCAACGCCGACCGGGCCATCGGCCAGGAGGCCCTGGTCACCGAGGACATCGACAACATCCAGGGCAAGGGCGCCGTCATCATCCGGGGCGTCACCTGGACCGCCCGCAGCGAGGACGGCGACCCCATCCCCGCCGGAACCATGGTGAAGGTGCTGCACATCGAGGGGGTCAAGGTATTCGTGGAGCGGGTGCCCGCCGGGGCCTCTCCCAGGCAGGAGAACTGGTAATACTATTTCTTGATAAAAAGATTTAAAAATCTTTTTATGGCGGCGTATCGCCGCCGCGCCTGCGGCGCACAAGAAAAGGATTGACAACATTCTTGGCGGCTGCGCCGCCGGGCCGCAGAATGCGGCCCCATAAAACAGTAAACTGTTTTATGAAGAATTAGTATAAACCGTCCTCTTTCAAACGATCCGCTCTTTTGTTCAGGAAATCAGAAGTATGACATAGTATGACATATAAGGAGGAACACACATGAAAGCACTGGCTCTGTCCGCCTCGGTTCCCGATCTGGGGGCCATCCTCACCTTCGCCATCCCCTTGGCCCTGGTGATCCTCATCCTGGCCATCATCGCCTCCAACATCAAGGTGGTGCAGCAGTCCAAGGCCGTGGTCATCGAGCGGCTGGGCGCGTTCCACGCGGTGTGGGGCGTGGGCCTGCACCTGAAGATCCCCTTCCTTGAGCGGGTGGCCAAGACCGTCTCCCTGAAGGAGCAGGTGGTGGACTTCGATCCCCAGCCCGTCATCACCAAGGACAACGTCACCATGCAGATCGACACCGTGATCTACTTCCAGATCACCGACCCCAAGCTGTACACCTACGGCGTGGAGCACCCCCTGTCCGCCATTGAGAACCTCACCGCCACCACCCTGCGTAACATCATCGGCGATCTGGAGCTGGATCAGTCCCTCACCAGCCGGGATCACATCAACACCCAGATGCGCTCCATTCTGGACGAGGCCACCGACCCCTGGGGCATCAAGGTCAACCGGGTGGAGCTGAAGAACATCATGCCACCCCGGGACATCCAGGACTCCATGGAGAAGCAGATGCGGGCCGAGCGCGAGCGCCGGGAGGCCATCCTTCAGGCCGAGGGCCAGAAGCAGGCTCAGATCCTGGTGGCCGAGGGCGAGAAGCAGTCCGCCATCCTCCGGGCCGACGCCGCCAAGCAGGCCGCCGTCCTCCAGGCGGAGGGCGCCAAGCAGGCCAAGATCCTGGAGGCGGAGGCCGAGGCCCAGGCCATCATGAAGGTGCAGCAGGCCACCGCCGACGCCATCAAGCTCATCAATGAGGCCGCCCCCGGCGAGGGCGTCATCAAGATCAAGGCGCTGGAGGCCTTCCAGAAGGCCGCCGACGGCCGGGCCACCAAGATCATCATCCCCAGCGAGCTCCAGGGACTGGCGGGCCTGTGCGCCAGCGCCAAGAGCGTGTTCGACACCGTGGAGCCCAACCCGCCCAAACCCGGTAAGTAAGCCATGTACGAATACGAATACACCACCGTGGTGGGCGAGGGCGTCTCGGTCACCAAGTACCGGGAGCACCGGGAGATCATCGACCGCCGCGCCAAAGAGGGCTGGCGGTACGCCGGATGGGTGCCGTCCCACATCTCCGGCGGCGATATCGTACAATTCGACCTGATCTTTGAGCGGGAAGTATGAGAAAGGGGCCGCAGGCGGAATGCCTGCGGCCCTGTCCATGTTCCCTTACTTTTTCTTTTTCTTGAAGAAGTCCTTCACCGGCGTGGGGGCTGGCGAGCCCTCCCCCATGGCCTCGGCGTAGGCCAGCAGGGCGTCCTTCTGCTGCCCGGTGAGGTTGGTGGGCACCTGCACCTGGATGGTGACGTACAGCTCCCCCCGGCCCCGGCCGTTGACATTGGGCGCCCCCTTGCCCCGGAGGGTGATCCGGCTCCCGGGCTGGGTGCCGGCGGGCAGGTTGTGCTTGATGGCGCCGTCGATGCCCTCGATCTGGATCTCGCCGCCCAGCACCGCCTGGGTGAAGCTCACCGTGTGGACGGTGTACAGATCCGACCCGTCCCGCTCGAACCGGGGATCCGGGGTGACCGCCACCACCACCAGCAGATCCCCGGCGGGGCCGCCGTTGAGGCCGCCGTTGCCCTGGCCCCGCATGGAGATGGTCTGGCCGTGGTCGATGCCGGCGGGCACCCGCACTTTGATCTTGCGCTGGCGGCGGATCTGGCCCGCCCCCCGGCAGTCGGCGCAGGGCTGGTGGATGATCTTGCCCGTCCCCCGGCACTTGGAGCAGGGCGCGGAGGTGCTGAAGGCAAAGCCCCCCGCCCCCCGCTGGATGCGAACCTGGCCGGTGCCCCGGCAGGTGGAGCACACCTCGGCGGTGGTACCCGGGGCGCAGCCGGTGCCGTGGCAGGTGTCGCAGCTCTCCGTCCGGGTGAGGGACAGCTCCTTGGCACAGCCCGCCATGGCCTCCGCGAAGGAGATGGTGATGCTGGCCCGGAGGGAGGAGCCCCGCTGGGGGGCGTTGGGGTCGGCCCGGCGCTGTCCTCCGAAGCCCCCGAAGCCG
The DNA here is from genome assembly GCA_004560375.1 of bacterium. Taxonomy (GTDB): domain Bacteria; phylum Bacillota; class Clostridia; order Oscillospirales; family Oscillospiraceae; genus Enterenecus. The sequence goes on along the minus strand of SFVC01000037.1, from coordinate 6,776 downwards.
CCGCCCCCGAAGAAGGAGCCGAAGATATCCCCCAGGTCGATGTCGCCCATGTCGAAGCCGCCGCCGAAGCCGCCGCCGCCGAAGTTGGGATCAACCCCGGCGTGGCCGAACTGGTCGTACTTGGCCCGCTTGTCCTTGTCGGACAGCACCTCATAGGCCTCGTTGATCTCCTTGAACTTGGCCTCCGCCTCGGCGTTGCCCGGGTTCATGTCCGGGTGGTACTGCTTGGCCAGCTTGCGGTAAGCTTTTTTCAATTCGTCATCGGACGCGGTTTTGGCCACGCCCAGCACTTCATAATAATCTCGTTTCTGATCTGCCATATATGGAATCACCTCTTTACGCGGGAACGGCGGGGCCCCCGGCCCCGCTGTGTCCCGTCAGGCTTGTTACTTCCCCTGATCGTCGTCCATGACCTCGAAGTCGGCGTCCACCACGTTGTCGCCGCCGGCCTGGCCGCCGCCGAAGCCCGCGCCGCCCATGTCGGGGCCGGGGCCGGCCTGGCCCGCCTGGCCGTACAGCTTCTCGCTGGCGGCGTAGAAGGCCTTCTTCAGCTCCTCGGTGGCGTCCTTGATGGCCTGGGAGTCGGTGCCCTTCAGGGCGTCCTTCACCCGGTTCAGGGCGCTGTCGATGGCGCCCTTATCCCCGGCGTCCAGCTTGTCGCCCATCTCGTCCAGGATCTTTTCGGTCTGGTACACCATCTGGTCGGCCTCGTTGCGGGTGTCAACCTCCTCCTTGCGCTTGGCGTCCTCGGCGGCGAACTGCTCCGCCTCCCGCACGGCCTTGTCCACGTCCTCCTTGGACATATTGGTGGACGAGGTGATGGTGATGTGCTGCTCGGTGCCGGTGCCCAGATCCTTGGCGGACACGTTGACGATGCCGTTGGCGTCGATGTCAAAGGTGACCTCGATCTGGGGCACGCCCCGGCGGGCGGGGGCGATGCCGTCCAGGTGGAACTTGCCCAGGGTCTTGTTATACTGGGCCATCTCCCGCTCGCCCTGGAGCACGTGCACCTCCACAGAGGTCTGGTTGTCGGCGGCGGTGGTGAAGGTCTGGGACTTCTTGGCGGGGATAGTGGTGTTGCGGTCGATGAGCTTGGTCATGACGCCGCCCATGGTCTCGATGCCCAGGGACAGGGGGGTCACGTCCAGCAGCAGCAGGCCCTTGGTGTCGCCGGTGAACACGCCGCCCTGGAGGGCCGCGCCCATGGCCACGCACTCGTCGGGGTTGATGCCCTTGAAGCCCTCCTTGCCGGTGAGCCGCTTCACCATGTCCTGCACGGCGGGGATCCGGCTGGAGCCGCCCACCATCAGTACCTTCTCGATCTCATTGCCGGACAGGCCCGCGTCGCTCATGGCCTGACGGACGGGGCCGGCGGTGGCCTCCACCAGATGGCCGGTGAGCTGGTCGAACTTGGCCCGGGTGAGGGTCAGATCCAGGTGCTTGGGGCCGGAGGCGTCGGCGGTGATATAGGGCAGGTTGATGGTGGTGCTGGTGACGCCGGACAGCTCGATCTTGGCCTTCTCGGCGGCCTCCTTCAGCCGCTGCATGGCCACCTTGTCGCCGGTGAGGTCGATGCCCTCCGCCTTCTTGAACTCGGCGGCCATCCAGTCCATGACGCACTTGTCGAAGTCGTCGCCGCCCAGGCGGTTGTTGCCGGCGGTGGCCAGCACCTCAATGACGCCGTCGCCCACCTCCAGCACGGACACGTCGAAGGTGCCGCCGCCCAGGTCGTACACCATGATCTTCTGGTCGGACTCCTTGTCCACGCCGTAGGCCAGGGCCGCGGCGGTGGGCTCGTTGATGATGCGCTTCACGTCCAGGCCGGCGATCTTGCCCGCGTCTTTGGTGGCCTGGCGCTGGGCGTCGGTGAAGTAGGCGGGGACGGTGATCACCGCCTCGGTGACGGTCTGACCCAGATAGCTCTCGGCGTCCGCCTTCAGCTTCTGGAGGATCATGGCGGAGATCTCCTGGGGGGTGAGCTTCTTGCCGTCGATGTTCACCCGGTAATCCGACCCCATCTCCCGCTTGATGGAGGCGATGGTGCGGTCGGGGTTGGTGATGGCCTGGCGCTTGGCCACCTGGCCCACCATGCGCTCGCCGTCCTTGGAGAAGGCCACCACGGACGGGGTGGTACGGTTGCCCTCGGCGTTGGGGATGACGACGGCCTCGCCGCCCTCCATCACGGACACACAGCTGTTGGTAGTACCTAAGTCGATACCGATGATCTTGGACATAATAATTCCTCCAATTTATTGTAAAGATTGTTTTATACAAATGATACGGGGCGGCCCTAATTCGCCACCTTCACCATGGAGAACCGGATAACCTTCTCCCCGCAGACAAAGCCCTGCTGGAACACCTCCACAATGGTGTTCTCCCCGGCCTCCCCGTCGTCCACGTGCATGACGGCGTTGTGGCGGTTGGGGTCGAAGGTCTCGCCCAGGGCGGGGATCTGCTCCACGCCCAGCCCCGTCAGGGCGTCCTGGAGGCCCTTCATGGTCATCTCTACGCCCTTCTTGTAGGCCTCGTCGGCGGTCTCCTGCTTTAGCGCCCGCTCCAGGTTGTCGAACACCGGGAGGAAAGCCGCCACCGTCTGGGCCTTGGCCTCGCTCCAGATGGACTCCTTCTCCTTGGCGGTGCGCTTGCGGTAGTTGTCGTATTCCGCCGCCAGCCGGAGGTACTTGTCCGCCGCCTCCGCCAGCAGCTGCTCCGTACCGGGGGTCTCAGCCCCCTCCTGGGACGGGGCGGCCTCCGTGCCGGGGGTGTCGGCGGCCTGCTCCTGGTCGGGAGCCGGCTGGGCCTCCTGGTCGGGGGCGGGCTCCGTCTCGGGCCGGGCCTCCTCCGGGATGGGATTCTGCTTTTTTTTCTTGTCAGCCATGGACTATTCTTCCTCCTTTTCCGGCGCGGCCGGGGGCAGCTCCGGCTGTCCGAACAACTTGGACAGCCCGTCCGCCACATAGGACAGCTTGGCGGCCACCTTGGCGTAGTCCATCCGGGTGGGGCCCACCACGCCGATGACCCCCTTCATGCCGTCCCCGATGTCATAGCTTGCCAGCACCACGCTGGTGTCCTTCAGCTCGTCGGCCACGTTCTCCGGGCCGATGAGGATCTTGGTGTCGTCCCCCTCCAGGGCGGGCAGGGCCAGCGCCTGGGCCAGGGCGTGATCCTCCGTCAGATAGCTCATCAGCTTCTGGGCCTTGCCCACGTCCTGGTATTCCGGGTGATCCAGGATGTGGCTGGTTCCGGCGGTGTACACGGGGCTGTTCTCCAGCGCCTCCAGCACCTCCATGGCGAAGGACACCACCAGGGAAATCAGCCCGTAGGAGCTGCCCGCCGCGTGCTCCGCCACCCGCATCAGCTCCGGGGTGAGCTGATCCAGCGTCTTGCCCACGAAGGCGGTGTTCAGCAGGGTGGTGAGCAGCTGAAGCTGGGGCTCGCTGAGATCGGCGGGCAGGCGGAACAGCTTGTTCTTCACCACGCTGGAGTCCGTCATCACCACGGCGATGAAGGACGCGGAGTCCACCAGAATCAGGTCGAACCGCTTGATGGTCAGCCGCCGGGAGCCCTCCGCCAGGGCGAAGGCCGGGTAGTTGGTGAGCTGGGACACCATGCGGCCCGCCTGGCCGATGACCTTGTCCAGCTCCTGCATCTTGAGGTGCAGGGCCTCGTTGATCTGGCGGGTCTCCTCCAGGCTCAGCCGCTGCTCCTCCATCAGCTCGTTCACGTAGAGGCGGTAGCCCTTGGGGGAGGGGATCCGCCCGGCGGAGGTGTGGGGCTGCTCCAAATAGCCCTGCTCCGTCAGGTCGGCCAGGTCGTTGCGGATGGTGGCGGAGGACACCTTCAGTCCCGCCAGCTCCGCCAGCGCCTTGGAGCCCACCGGCTCCGCGGTCTGGATGTAGCTTTCCACCACGGCCCGCAGGATTTTCTTCTTGCGTTCGCTCAGCTCCAAGGCCAGCCCCCCTTCCACGGGTTTAGCACTCATACTCCCTGAGTGCTAAAGATACTCTACCACCACCCCCTCAAATTGTCAATAGGCCAGTTGTAAATTAAATGTGAATGGTTTTCCCCGCTAAAAAGCCCGGCTGATTTTGCACACCATCCCCGGGATTGCTTGCCGCCCCCGGTTGCCCCTCCGTGTGCAAGGGCTGGAAAAAAGGGCTTTCTTTTCCGCTCCAATCGTAGTATGATATACAAATGTATGCGAAGTACGCGGATAAGCTTTTTCCGTGCCAATGGAGGTTTCCCCATGATCAATCCGCTGTCCCTGACCGCCTCGCCCTCCCCCAGTCCGGAACCCCTCACCTGGGAACAGGTGCGGGAGGGCGTGTCCTGGTTTTTCACCAATCTGTCCCCCGCCTTTGTGTGGGCGCTGCTGGGGCTTTTGATCTGCATTGCCTTTTTCGTCTATTACTGGTGGTGCCTGCGCCCCCGGCCCCACAGCCTGGAGTGGATCGCCATGGAGGAGGCGAAGGCCGGCCGCCGGCTCACCCTCACCCTGAAGCGCCACCCCATGGAAAAACGGGATATCCTGCCCATCGCTGCCCTGACCATCGTGTACGCCCTCACCGCCTTCTTCCAGCTGGGGGATCTCCACACCCCTCAGAGCGTGGTGAAGTTCCAGCAGGGGGACAGCTATGAGTTCTCCTACGACGAGCCCATCTGGGTGGACGAGATCTCCTTCTACACCTCCCTGGGCACCGGCTCCTACACCCTGGAGTGGGAGGGAGAGGACGGGGCGTGGCACAGCATCCGGCTGGAGCAGCCCTACAACTCCCTGCTGAAGTGGAAGGTGCTGGATCTCAGTACCCAGGTGGATCGGAACGGCCTGGAGATGACAAAGGACAACAAGAATCTGGACAGCGAGCCCCTGGGCCCCATCACCGCCTCCCGCTTCCGCCTCACCGCCGGCAGCGTCCACCGGGAGGAGGGCCTGTGGCTGGCGGAGCTGGCCCTGCGGGCCGGGACGTACACCGAGATCCAGGGCGGCAAAGAGGAGACAGGGCCCACGTTCCACTCCGCCCCGGATCACGTGGACGAGGGCGCGGCCGCCCTGTTTGACGAGCACGAGCTGTGGACGGACAAGTACACCTACCTGAACTCGTCCTACTTCGACGAGATCTACCACCCCCGCACCGCCCTGGAGCACCTGAACAACGTCTATCCCTATGAGGTGTCCCACCCGCCCCTGGGCAAGCTGATTCTCTCCATCGGCATCGCCATCTTCGGCATGGTGCCCTTCGGCTGGCGGTTTATGGGCACGCTGTTCGGCGTGCTGATGGTGCCCATCCTTTATGTTTTCCTGAAAAACCTGTTCGGCAAGACTCCGGTGGCCCTGTGCGGCACCGCCCTGTTTACCTTTGATTTCATGCACCTGGTGCAGACCCGCATCGCCACCATCGACACCTACGGCGTGTTCTTCATCCTGGTGTCCTACTACTTCATGTACCGCTGGCTCACGGTGCCGGCGGGAAAGAAGCTGCGCCACTATATTCTGCCCCTGTTCCTCAGCGGCCTGTTCTGGGGGATTGGCTGCGCCTCCAAGTGGACGGTGGTGTACGCCGGGGCTGGGCTGGCCCTGCTGTGGCTGCTGGGCCTGATCTTCAAGGCCGGGGACTGGCGGGAGGCGGAGCGTCAGGCCCAGGAGCAGCCCGTCTCCCCGGAGATCCGTCAGGAGGTGGCGGAGGCCATGTTCCGGGAGGAGACCCCCGTCTGGGCGCCCCCCCACATCCCCTCCTTCGCCGCCCATGTCTGGGGCACCATCGGCCTGTCGGTGGTATGTTTCGTGGTGATCCCGGTCATCATCTATACCATGTCCTACTTCCCCTACGCTTCGGCCAAGGGCAACGAGGGCGGCTTCCCCGGCATGGCGGCGGAGTCGGTGAGCTGGTTCTGGGAGCGCTTGCCGGAGCATCTGGACAAGTACCCGGAGCAGCTAAAGCAAGTCACGGAAACGCTGGCGGCCCAGGACAAAACCCCCGGCCTGGGGGACAAGCTGGAGGCCTTCTTCCAGGCCATCCCGGACAAGAGCGACAACCCGGTGGACATCATGCTCCGCAACCAGTATTTCATGCTCACCTACCACCAGGGCGTCACAGCCGAGCACCCCTACCAGTCCAACTGGTACCAGTGGATCCTGGACGCCCGCCCCATCCTCTACTACCGGGATCTGGAGACGCCCGGGATGCGGAGTCTGTTCGCCTCCTTTAACAACCCGCTGGTGTCCTGGGCGGGGCTGCTGGCCCTTGTGGGCGTGGCGATTCAAATGGCGCGCCGTCGGTGCGGAAAGGCGCTGTTCATCCTCATCGCCATCCTGTCCCAGCTGGTGCCCTGGCTGCCCATCGGGCGCACCCTGTTCGCCTACCACTATTTCCCCACGGTGCTGTTCCTGTGCTTCGCCATCGCCTACCTGATGGATGATATGCTTAGCCGGAAGCGGGAGGGCGGCCGGCTGGCGGTGTACGGCTTCACGGGCTGCGTCGTCCTGCTGTACGCGGTGTTCTACCCGGAGCTCACCGGCCTGTACGTGCCCAACTGGTACGCCTCCTATTTCCTGCGGTGGTTCCCCAGCTGGCCGCTGTAGGTTTTCCGGGAGGGGGTGCTCCCCCCTTCCCCGATCCCCCCGCCCCCCGGGGGAGGTAGCAGGGGACGCCCCTGCGGGGGGGCGTTACTTTCTCTCGCGCGAGAGAAAGTAACCAAAGAGCGCGCTTAGGGGGTGGCCTCCGGCGGACGCTTGCGCGTCCTTAGTCGGTCACCCCCTAAGAACCCCCGTTAAGGTC
>SFVC01000012.1 GCA_004560375.1 bacterium | reverse complement strand
TTCCGCATTTGGATGGTTGCTATGCGTGTATTCAACGTGCAGAAGATCCTTTACGCGGTGGCATATTTCCCATTCTTTGCGCTGTTCTATCTGGTAAACTCCATGCTTGTGAATGGAGGGAACCGCATCGAAGGCCGGGCACCTTGGAAGGTAACCGTACTAAGCTGTGTATCCAATATTGCTGGAATTGCAGTACTGATTTTTATCCAGTATTTTGGGATCGTTGTAAATGGAACCTTTGCGTTTAACTCTATGCGAATTGTTAATCTGTTCCCATTGCTGGTTCTGATCCCTGTGGGTACAATTGTGACACAGCGGTTTTTCAAGGAAACAGGTAAAATCTATGTCGGCTCTTTTGCTATTTCTATGCTTTATACCATGATGACTGTTTCCAATACGATGGCAACAGCCAGCCTGCTAAAGTAAAAACTGAGGCCCCCCTGCCATTGGCAGGGGGGCCTTTCCCGCAATGCTATCTACCGAACTCAATACCGCCCAAAGTCCGCCGACCGCCCGTCGGTGACGTCGGAGCCGAACTCGTAGTCCTTGCCGGGCAGGATGGCGTTGAGGATGATGCCCGCCAGGGCGGCGATGGCCAGGGCCGTCAGGGTGATGGATGCGCCGCCCACCTCAAAGGTGAGCCCGCCGGAGAAGCCCAGGCCGCATACCAGGATGACGGCGGCAATGATGAGGTTCCGGGAGTTGGTGAAGTCCACCCGGTTCTCCACCACGTTTCGCACGCCGATGGCGGAGATCATACCGTACAGGATGAAGGACACGCCGCCCACAATGGCCGCCGGCATGGAGTTCACCACCGCTGCGAACATGGGGCTGAAGGACAGCACCAGGGCGTAGATAGCCGCCAGCCGGATGACCTTGGGGTCGTACACCTTGGACAGCACCAGCACGCCGGTGTTCTCGCCGTAGGTGGTGTTGGCGGGGCCGCCGAACAGGGCGGACAGAGAGGTGGCGATGCCGTCGCCGATGAGGGTGCGGTGCAGGCCGGGGTCGGAGAGGAAGTCCTCGCCCACGGTGGCGGAGATGGCGGACATATCGCCGATGTGCTCCATCATGGCGGCAATGGCGATGGGGGCCATCACCAGGATGGAGGTCAGGTCAAACTTGGCGATGGAGCCGCCGAAGTCGGTGAAGAAGGGCTGGAGCCCGATGGGGCTGGACTGGGCCACGCTGGTGAAGTTCATCAGGGCGACCTTGACGGGCTCTGCGCCGCTGAAGTCCCAGGCCTGGGCTCCCATGGCGTTGGCGACGACGGCGATGACGTAGGAGCCCACCACGCCCAGCAGGATGGGGATGATTTTAATCATGCCCTTGCCCCAGATGTTGGCCACGATGATGATGGCCATGGCCACCAGGGCCAGCCACCAGCAGGTCTTGGCGTTGTTGACGGCGGAGGGGGCCAGGTTCAACCCAATCAGGATGATGATGGGCCCGGTCACCACCGGGGGCAGGAAGCGCATGACCTTCTTCACACCCACCAGCTTGATGACGCCCGCCAGGATGACATACAGCAGGCCGGCCACCACGATGCCGCCGCAGGCGTATTGCAGCTTTTCCGACGCCTCCATGGCGGCGTACTTGCCGGAGTCCAGCTTGGACACCGCCTCAAAGCCCCCCAGGAAGGCGAAGGAGGAGCCCAGAAAGGCGGGCACCTTCAGCCGGGTGCACACGTGGAAGAACAGGGTGCCGATGCCGGCGAAGAACAGGGTGGTCTGGATGGACAGGGGCAGGCCGTAGTTGTTCACCAGAATGGGCACCAGCACGGTGGCCCCGAACATGGCGAACATATGCTGAAGGCCCAAAAGCAGCATTTTGGGCACGCCCAGGGTGCGGGCGTCGCGGACGGGTTCCTGATTTGTCATACTCTACTCTCTCCCTTTCAACTATGATGCTACAGCTCCGCGCAAAAAAAAGAGACAACCACCGAAAACGGCGATTGTCTCCATCACGGGGAAAAGGGAACAGCACACCCCCGGCCGGGCGCTTTGAAAAACAGCGGCGTAAGCTGGCGCATCTCGTTCCCCTCCTTTGCGTTCGACCTATCATACCAGAAGCCGGTGGAAGTTGCAAGCTGGGATTTTGCACGAAAACAGGCCCCCGCCCTTGCGGCGGTTTTGGAACCGCCCGCCCCTCAGGCGGCGGGCTGTCCCGCGGGGAGCTTTCCCCCGCAGTCCTTGTGCGGTATAATCAGTCAGAGCCCCGGCGGGAAATTTTTTTACGAACACCTGCAACCAACCGCCCCAAATGGCACTCTATAGAGACAGGAACCGGTTCCCGCCCCGGAAAGGAAGTGACGCCATGACGGATCCTGAGCTCATTGCCCTGTTCTCCGCCCGCTCGGAGGACGCGATCCCCGCCCTAAACTCCCAATACGGCCCCTACTGCCGCGCCGTGGCGTCCCGCCTCCTGTCCGACCCCCGGGACGTGGACGAGTGCCTCAACGACAGCTTTCTGGCGGTGTGGCGGGCCATCCCGCCCGCCCAGCCGGAGCATTTCAAGGGCTGGCTGGCGGCCATCGTCCGCCACCGGGCCCTGGCCCTGGGCCGGGAGAACAGCCGCCGCCCGCCCACGGTGGACGAGGCGGCCCTGGAGCTGGTCTCCTGCCTGCCCCCGGGGGACGGCCCGGAGGAGGAGGCCGCCCGCCGCGCCCTGCTGGACGCCGTCGCCCGTTTCCTCCGTGCCCAGCCAAAGGAGATCCGCGCCGCCTTCCTGCGCCGCTACTGGTACGGCGACCGGGTGGAGGACGCCGCCCGCCGCCTGGGCTGGAGCGTGAGCAAAACCAAAAGCGTCCTGTTCCGCACCCGGAACAGGCTGCGCGCACAACTGCAAAAGGAGGGTTTTCTGTGAAAAAAGAGGACGTATTGAACCTCATGACCGATCTGCCCCCCGACCTCATCGAGGAGGCCGATTTTGACGCGCCCGCCAAGTGCCGCCTGCCCAAGCTGGCCCGCGCGGGGCTCATCGCCGCCTGCCTGTGCCTGGCCCTCATCGGCACCGCCGCCGCCGTCAACCAGTTCGGTGTGCGCTTTGTGGACGAGGACAATGGGTTCACTTCTGTGCGGGGAGGCGTCGCCTATATCCCGTATGACAGCCTCTCCGACAAGATCAAAGCCTTGGAGATCAAGCCGTACCACCTCGAGGTGTTCAACTCCTGGCAGGAGGCGGAAGATTTTGTCGGCGTCAACCTGATGGACAATCCGGTGCTGGACAACGCCCCCGCCGACCTTTTTTACGACAAGCGGGATGGGAAAGTCGGCAAGTTTTTTATGTATATCTGCCCCGACCTCTCCCATGTCACGACCTACGGCCTTTTTGAACTCGGCGATGTCAATATTATTTTGGACAGCTACCTCTATACCGACCGCATGACCGATCTGTGGCCGGAGTTGGACGACACCCTTTTTGGCCTCAAATTCCCGGAGAACGCCGAAGTAAGCCAAGACGTCTATACCACCTCCAATGGCTTGACGGCCCAGATTATGGAGGCCTATACCCCAAGGGCGGGTTCATCCGACTCCTTCTACAGCCTCGGCGTTGTTTCCCTGAACGGCATCCCTACCGCTGTAAAGTGTATGTCTGACAACAGCATGGAGGAGGCCCACACCGCCCTGATCCAAATATTGGACGGTTTTATAGTTCAACAACCCTCATAAATTTTCCAGTTTCTGGTTTCCCCTTCAACAAAATCCGCCCAACGGGGTATACTATAATAAGCGCGATACGGGACAATCCCGTACCGCGCTTATTTTTGACGCAAGGAAGGGACAAGCCATGCCCATCACCATCACCGGCCGGGACAGCGGCCTCACCATCGCCCTGTCCGGCGAGATCGACCACCACGCCGCCCGGGACATGATGGCCCAGCTGGACGAGGCCATCGCGGAGCGCCTGCCCTCCCGGCTCACCCTGGATCTGTCCGGCGTCACGTTCATGGACAGCTCGGGCATCGCCGTGCTCCTCCGGGCCCTGCGGCAGATGGAGCGGCACGGGGGCGCCCTGCGGGCCTCTCATATCCCCGCCCAGGCCCGCCGGGTGCTGGACGCCGCCGGGGTAGGCCGGCTGATCCCATTTGAATAAGGAGGGCTACATAAGATGAAAGCTACGGATCAGGTGACCATCACCTTCACCTCCCGCTCCGCCAACGAGGGCTTTGCCCGGGCCTGCGCGGCCTGCTTCGCCGCCCAGCTTGACCCCACCCTGGACGAGGTGGCGGACATCAAAACCGCCGTGTCCGAGGCGGTCACCAACGCCATCGTCCACGCCTACCCCGACCGGCTGGGCAAGATCACCCTGCGCCTGCGGCGCTACGAGGAGGGCTGGCTGGAGCTCCAGGTGAAGGACTCCGGCGTGGGCATCCCCGACGTGGACAAGGCCCGCACCCCCCTCTACACCACCGGCGGCGAGGAGCGCTCCGGCATGGGCTTCACCATCATGGAGAGCTTTATGGACAAGCTGAAGGTACGCTCCCTGCCCGGGAAGGGCACCACCGTCACCATGCGGAAACGCCTGGCCCCCCGGGCGGGCGGAGCCCGGTGAGGGGGCTGGACGCCCCCGCCCTGCTGGAGGCCGCCAAGGCCGGCGACAACGACGCCTGCGAGCGGCTGCTGCTGGACAACAGCGGCCTGATCTGGTCGGTGGCCCGGCGGTACTACGGCCGGGGGGTGGATCCGGAGGATCTGTACCAGCTGGGCTGTCTGGGGTTTTTGAAGGCCATCCGGGGGTTTGACGCCGCCTACGGCACCCAGTTCTCCACCTACGCCGTGCCCAAGATCGCCGGGGAGATCCGCCGCTTCCTCCGGGACGACGGGGCGGTGAAGGTGAGCCGGGGGACGAAGGAGCGGGCCATGGCCCTGCGCCAGCGGCGGCAGGAGCTGACCCAGCGGCTGGGCCGGGAGCCCACGGTGGGCGAGCTGGCCGCCGCCACCGGGCTGGAGCCGGAGGAGATCGCCGCGGCGGACACGGCGGTGCTGTCGGTGGCCTCCCTCCAGGAGGAGACGGGGGAGGGCGGCTTCTCCCTGGAGGCGGTGCTGGGCGACGAGGGCATTGAGGACGAGCTGGTGGAAAAGCTGGCCCTGCGCCACGCCATCGACAACCTGCCGGAGCGGGAGCGGATGGTGATCCTGCTTCGGTTCTACAAGAACCTGACCCAGGACAGGGTGTCCAAGGTGCTCGGCGTAAGCCAGGTGCAGGTGTCCCGCATCGAGCGCCGGGCGGTGGCCCACCTGCGGGAGGCGCTGACAGAATAAAGCCCGGACGGAGGGTTTGCGCTCCGCCCGGGCTGTTTTTCGATTCTGATTACGGCTTAAAGCTGTCCTTCAGGCTCACCGAGCGGTTGAACACCAGATGCCCCGGCCTGGAGTCCTTGCTGTCCGCGCAGAAATACCCCTGCCGCAGGAACTGGAACCGCTCCGACGGCTGGGCGTCCGCCAGCCCCGCCTCCACCTTGCAGCCGGTGAGCACCTCCAGGGAGTTGGGGTTCAGGCACTCCAGGAAGTCCTTCCCCGCCGCGTCCGGCTCCGGGTCGGAGAACAGGCTGTCGTACAGCCGCACCTCCGCGTCCACGGCGGTGGCGGCGTCCACCCAGTGGATGGTGGCCCCCTTCACCTTCCGGCCGTCGGCGGGGTTGCCCCCCCGGCTGTCCGGGTCGTACTGGGCGGTGATCTCCACCACCCGCCCCGTCTCGTCCGTCTCGCAGCCCACGCACTTGATGAGGTACGCCCCCTTCAGGCGGCACTCCGGGCCGTTGGGGCACAGCCGCTTGAACTTGGGGATGGGTTCGGTGAGGAAATCCTCCGCCTCCACCCACAGATTCCGGGAGAAGGTGACGGTGTGGGTGCCCTCCTCCGGGTGCAGGGGGTTGTTCTCCACCTCGAAGGTCTCGGTCTGCCCCTCCGGGTAGTTGACAAGGGTCAGCCGCACCGGCCGCAGCACCGCCATCACCCGGCGGGCGGTGTCGTTCAGATCCTCCCGGAGGCAGTACTCCAGGAAGGCGTACTCGATGGTGTTGTCCGACTTGGTGACCCCCACCCGGTCGCAGAAGTTGCGGATGGACTTGGGGGTGTAGCCCCGGCGGCGCAGGCCGCACAGGGTGGGCATACGGGGGTCGTCCCAGCCGGACACCCGGCCCTCCTCCACCAGCTGGCGCAGCTTCCGCTTGGACATGACGGTGTGGTCGATGCCCAGCCGGGCGAACTCGATCTGCCGGGGCTTGTGGTAGGGGATGGACACGTGCTCCGCCACCCAGTCGTACAGGGGCCGGTGGTTTTCAAACTCCAGGGAGCACAGGGAGTGGGTGATGCCCTCCAGGGCGTCCTCGATGGGGTGGGCGAAGTCGTACATGGGATAGATGCACCACTTGTCCCCCTGCCGGTGGTGGTGGGCGTGGTTGATCCGGTAGATCACCGGATCCCGCATATTGAAGTTGCCGCTGGCCAAATCGATCTTGGCCCGCAGGGTATATTTTCCGTTGGGGAACTCCCCGTTCTTCATCCGCTCAAAGAGATCCAGCGACTCCTCCACGGGCCGATTCCGCCAGGGGGAGGTGGCGGGCACGCCGATGGTGCCCCGGTGCTCCTTGAACTCCTCCGGGGACAGCTCGCACACGTAGGCCAGCCCCTTCTTGATCAGCTCCACCGCGTACTCGTACATCTGGGGGAAGTAATCGGAGGCGTAGAAGAACCGATCCCCCCAGTCGAAGCCCAGCCAGTGGATGTCCTCCTGGATGGCCTCCACGTATTCCACGTCCTCCTTGGAGGGGTTGGTGTCGTCCATGCGGAGGTTGCACAGGCCGCCGTACTTCTCGGCGGTGCCGAAGTCGATGGTCAGCGCCTTGCAGTGGCCGATGTGCAGGTAGCCGTTGGGCTCGGGGGGAAAGCGGGTGTGGACAGCCATGCCCTGATACTGGCCGCCCTGAGCGATGTCCTCGTCGATAAAGTCGTGGATAAAGTTCTGGCTCATAGAGACGTTCAGTTCTTCTGCCATGTCTGTCACTCCTCGGTAAAAATTTGAATGGGTTCCGGGCCTGGCCGGAACCCATTCATTATATCCGTTTTCCCGCAGAAAAGCAACAGGCAATCTGATCTATCCCCCCGTCCCCGTATCCAGGCACACCGGGTACAGCGACGTGGCCCACTCATAGCCCAGCTCCGTCAGCTCCCGGTCGGTGTACAGGCGGAACTCCGGCTCCGGCCGCTCCTCCCCGTCCGACCGCGGCGGGACGGGCCGCAGGGACTGGGGCAGCAGATGCCGGCTGCCCTGGGGGGTGTTCACAATGAGCCACAGGCCCTGGCCGCCGTCCACCGGCTCCACCCCAATCCCGCACTGGCGGCACAGGTGCTCCATGGCCATCAGCAGGCCGAAGTCGGAGGCCCCCGCCCCGGACAGCGCGTCCAGCGCCAGGTCGGAGCCCTCCTCCTCCCAGGTCACGGCGGCGGTTCGGACGAGGGCGGCCAGCTCCTCCACCGTGTAGCCCTCCCCGGCGGGGGGGTGCTCCTCCAGCAGGGCGGAGGACGCCGCCTCCATCCGGTCGGTATAGGCCTCCTCATCCGTTTTGGCGGCGTAGGGCACATCCAGCTCCACCTCGATGATCCGGCGGGCCCCCGTCTCCGGGTAGAGGGAGACCGCGATCCCGCCCGATGGCTCCCGTTCCCCTCCAAAGCCGATGCTGTGGTGGTGCCAGTACAGCCCGGGGTCGCCGTAACAGGCCAGGTTCACCAGCTGCTCCACCAGCGCTTTGTCCCCGGTGAAATAGGACGCCAGGAAGGTGGCATTCCGCCCCCCCTCGGCCACCAGCCGCTCCAGCTCCTGCCGCACCCCGGAAAGTCCGGTGACCTCCGGCAGATCCTCCACCTCCCGGGCGGTGCGGGTGTAGCGGATGGTGAGCTTCACCTCGTAGTAGGTGAGGATCCGGGTGCTGTCCAGCTCCAGCGTCCCCACGGCGTAGGCCCCCACCGGCGTCTGGAGCACCGCCTCCCGGGCGGCGGCCAGATCCGCCTCCACGTCCCCGGCGTAGTTGTACAGCCGGATGGTGCCGCCCCCCCGGTGCCCGTCCACCACGTACAGCATGGAGTTCACCAGCCCCGCATAGCTCTCCGCCCGGAGGATGGACTCGTCCTCGCTCTCCACGGCGTAGTCCTCATGGTCGGTGGAGGACACGTGGCCCCGCTCCAGCATGGCGGCGCAGCCGCCCAGAGGCAGCAGGCCCAGGCACAGCAGCAGGGCCAGGATCTTTTTTTTCACCAGGCGTCCCCCCCTCCGGCGTCAAATGTCGTCCTTCTTGTACTCCTTGAACCCAGCGCCCAGCACATCATGGGCGTCGCACACGATGAGGAAGGCCTCCGGGTCTACCTCCTTCACCGCCGCCTTGATGGCGGTGATCTCCCGCTGCTTGAAGGCGCACATCAGCACGTCCTTTTCCTTCCCCGTATAGGCCCCCTGGCCGTGGAGGATAGTCACCCCCCGATCCAGCCCCTGGAAAATGGCCTCGGAGATCTCCTCGTTCCGGTCGCTGATGATGTAGGCCACCTTGGCGGTATCCATGCCGTACAACACCCCGTCCATGACGATGGAGCTGATGTACAGCGCCACCAGCCCGTACAGGGCGGCCTTCAGCGTGCCGAACGCGGCGGCCACCAGCACGATCACCGCCAGATCAATGCCCATCAACAGCTTGCCCATGGGCAGCCACGCCAGCTTCAGCTTCAACAGCCGGGCCAGCAGATCGGTGCCGCCGGTGGTGGCCCCCCGCTGGAACACCAGCCCCAGGGACAGCCCCATCAGCACCCCGCCGAAGATGCTGGCCAGCATGGGATCCATGGGCTGCCAATCATACAGCGGGGTGAGCACGTCGATGAACACCGAGGAGAGGAACATGGCGTACAGCGACGACACCAGCAGCCGCCCGCCGATGAGCTTCCACCCCAGCAGGAACAGAGGGATGTTGAGCACAATGACGGTGACGCCCACGGGCAGGACGGGCGCCAGGTAGTTGAGGATCTGGGCCACGCCGGTGACGCCGCCGAAGGCGATGCCGTTGGGAGCGTAGCACCAGACGAAGCCCAGGGCGTAGACGGCGGAGGCCAGGGTGATCACCAAAAAGGGGATCAGGTTCTTTTTCACAGTTGCCATAGGGCGGCCTTCTTTCCAATGATGGGATCCTGCGGGGCGGGAGCGCCCCCGCTCGGAGGGCGGGCGGTGTCCCGATTACAGAAGAGACAGCTGCTCCTCCCCCCGGTCCTCCTCCTTGAGGAGGGCCCCGGCGGCGGGCAGGGATCGGGCCCGGTAGCGGGCGGCGTTGACGATGGGGGTGGCGGACAGGGGCTTGGCCCACTCCACCTTGTGCCGGGCCTTCACCGCCATGACGCCCACCCCCTGGGTGCTCCGGGTGGTCTTGGGGGTGAGGGAGGCGGTGTGGAACACCACGCACCGCCCGTCGCTGCTGCCCACCGCCATCTCCTGATCCTCCGCCAGCAGGCAGGCGGACACCAGGGGGAACTTGTCGCAGTAGGCCCCGGTGAGCTTCCGCCGCCGGGTCTGGGTCTGGTAGGCGGACAGCTCCACCCGGGCGGCCTTGCCGTTGTCGAAGAAGAACAGCACATGGGCGGAGTAGTCCCCCGGGGCGCAGGCCCACACGAACTTCTCCTCCGGATCCATGCCCAGCTTGGCAGGCAGGTAGTCGCCCAGCACGCTGGCCTTGGCGTCGTCGAAGTCGCTGAGGCGGGTCTTGTAGCACTGCTGCTTGTCGGTGAACACCAGCAGCTCGTCCCCGTTGGCCCCCTCCCACTGGAGGTAGGGGCCGTCCCCCTCCTTGTACTTCTGCTCGCCGCTCATGCGGAGGGACTGGGGGGTGATCTTCTTGAAGTACCCCTCCTTGGAGATGAACACGTTCACCGGGTAGGCGGGGATCTCCTCCGCTGCCGCGGCCTGCACCTCCACCGCCTGCTGGTACTCGTAGACGATCTCGGTGCGCCGGGGGACGGCGTACTTCTTCTTGACGTTTTGCAGCTCCTCGGTGATGATCCGCTTGATCCGGTCGGGGGAGTTGATGATCTCCTTCAGGTCGGCGATCTCGTCCTCCAGGGAGGCGGTCTCCTCCGTCCGCTTCAGGATATACTCCTTGTTGATGTTCCGCAGCCGGATATCCGCCACGTACTCCGCCTGGATCTGGTCGATGCCGAAGCCGATGATCAGGTTGGGCACCACCTCGGCCTCCTCCTCCGTCTCCCGGATGATGCGGATGGCCTTGTCGATGTCCAGCAGGATGCGCTTCAAGCCCTTCAGGAGGTGGAGCTTCTCCTCCTTCTTCTTGCAGACGTGCCAGGTGCGCCGCCGCACCCCGTCCATCCGCCAGGCGATCCACTCCTCTAAAATCTCGCCCACCCCCATCACCCGGGGCACCCCGGCGATGAGGATGTTGAAGTTGCAGGAGAAGGTATCCTGGAGGGGGGTGGCCTGGAACAGGCGGGCCATCAGCTTTTCCGGATCCGTCCCCCGCTTCAGGTCGATGGCCAGCTTCAGGCCGTTCAGATCCGTCTCGTCCCGCATATCGGCGATCTCCCGGATTTTGCCCCCCTTCACCAGCTCGGCCACCTTGTCCAGGATGGCCTCCACGGTGGTGGAGTAGGGGATCTCGTAGATCTCGATGACGTTGTCCGCCTTGCTGTACCGCCACTTGGCCCGCAGCTTGACGGGCCCCCGGCCCGTGCGGTAGATCTCCGCCAGCCCGGTGGCGTCGTACAGCAGCTCTCCGCCGGTGGAGAAGTCCGGGGCCTTCAAAATGCCCAGCAGATCCACCCCGGGGTTCTTCATACAGGCGATGGCCGCGTCGCACACCTCGCCCAGGTTGAAGCCGCACAGGTTGGACGCCATGCTGACGGCAATGCCCTGGTTGGCGGACACCAGCACGTTGGGGAAGGTGGTGGGCAGCAGGGTGGGCTCGGTGAGCTTGCCGTCGTAGTTGGGCACGAAGTCCACCGCGTCCTGGTCGATGTCCCGGAACAGCTCCTGGCAGATGGGGTCAAGGCGCACCTCCGTATATCGGGAAGCGGCCCAGGCCATGTCCCGGGAGTACACCTTGCCGAAGTTGCCCTTGGAGTCCACCAGGGGGTGGAGCAGCGCCCCGTAGCCCCGGGACAGGCGCACCATGGTGTCGTAGATGGCGGCGTCCCCGTGGGGGTTGAGCTTCATGGTGGCCCCCACCACGTTGGCGGACTTGGTGCGGCTCCCCCCCAGCAGCTTCATCTGGTACATGGTGTACAGCAGCTTCCGGTGGGAGGGCTTGAAGCCGTCGATCTCCGGGATGGCCCGGGAGACGATGACGGACATGGCGTAGGGCATATAGTTGAGCTCCAGCGTCTCGGTGATGGGCTGCTCCAGCACCTGGGCCCGCAGGCCCAGGACGTTGGGGTTGTCCACCTTTTTGGGCCCCTTCTGTTCCGGGGTTTTCTTCTTGGCCAATGGGATCAGTCCTTACTGTTGGTTTGGGGGCAGGGCGCGCACGGTGTTCTTGCCGTAGTAGTTGGCGCAGGTGATGTTGGCGAAGTTCTCCGGGTTCTCCTCCAGGTTGAAGGCGTACAGCAGGGGCGGGCGAACGGGCAGGGCGTCCACCACCACGTCCGGCCCGGAATCGGGGTCGGACAGGATCCGATCCCACGTCAGGATGGTGGCGTCATAGGCCCGGGCGGAGCCGTCCGCCAGCGCCCGGACGCACTGGCCCGACGTGGTATTGGGGAGGGTGAGGGCAAAGCCGATGCAGCCCAGGGCCAGCCCCAGGGCGGCCAGTCCCCGGCCCAGCCGGGGCGGAGGGGTGCGCCCCTGCCGTTCCATCCGGCGGCGCAGCCAGCCCAGCCAGTAACCCAGGCACAGGATGGCCAGCCAGAGGTAGCTGTCATAGACGATATTCCGCAGCCGTCCCGGCCCGGGGGCGGCCAGGGCGTAGAGATGGGGGGCGTTCTGGCAGGCCAGGGCCAGGAACAGCACAACCGTGGCCGCTCCCGGCAGGGGGAAGGAAAAATCCGTCCCTCCCGCCGCCCGCCACAGCAGGGGGATCAGGAAGATCAGCAGCGCCAGGGTGGGCAGGTTGAACCAGCGCAGCGTGTCCACCCCCGCCAGGCCAACGGAGAAGAAAACGGCTTTCGGGGGGCTCATCCCGGCGTGGGCGGCCTGACGCACACTGTTGCCCGGGGCCAAGGCGTTGATGAGGAAGCCCGTCACCAGCACCAGCTCCACCAAAATGGGCCGCCAGACCGCTTTTCTGTCCCGGATGAGGGTCAGGAGAATGAAGCCCGCCGTCAGCAGGCAGGCGAACAGGCCGGAGACGTAGTTCCCCCCGCCGATAACCGCCGCCAGCACCACCGCCAACCCCAGCCACAGCATCGGCCTCCCGGGGTTGAGCTGGAGCCGGATCAGGCAGGAGGCCAGCAGCAGGGTGAAGCAGTAGAACAGGGTGTAGTAGGCGGCGCCGTTCCACCAGAAAAAGGCCTGGTGGGCGTTGGGCTGGAACTGGATGGTCACCAGCAGCAGCCCCGCCGTAAAGGCCAGCCACACCCCCCGGCTCTGCCCCAGCCACCGCCGCAGCAGGGTGTGGGACAGGGCCAGGGCGGACAGGATCAGGGCGGACAGCATCACCACAGGGGTGAGGGCGTAGGCCCCCTCGGAGATCAGCCCCGGCTGGAGGGCCATCACCGCCGTCCCGGCGTAGGTGCCCTGCCAGCCGAAGTAGTAGCGTTTGACGGTGTTGAGCAGGGCGGTGAGGGGGGTGCGCCCGTCCGCTGCCGCGTGGTGGATCCACTCGGAGAAGGCGTAGTCGTCCCCGTAGGGGTGGGCGCAGTCCCCCACCAGCAGGATGGGGATCATCGACAGCAGCAGCGCCCCCAGGAGCGCCGCCGCTGGCCAGTTCCGTTTGAGCTTCGCACCCATGGGAGATCACGCCTTTCCTTTTGGACGCCCTCCCCCCTTCATGGGGGGAGGGCTTTGTATGACTCAGGGATTCAGCAGCGCCCCGGCGTCCACCACGGTGGAGCCCTCGGGGGGCTGATCCTCGGGGGTCTGGGTGGTGGCGCCCCAGGTCTGGGTGAGGGTCAGCTTGCCCTCGCACAGATTGGCCACGTGGAGGCTCATGTTCAGGGTGGCGTTCCCGCCGGCCTGCTTGGCGTCCATGGTGAGCTTGATGGCGGGCACGCCGGCCTGGGCCGCGGTCTCCACGGTGCAGGTCACGTCAGCCCCACCCTTGCTGTCCACCTTCATGGTGATCTGGTACTCCTTGAAGGCGGCCTTGGCCTCCTCCAGGTCGTCGGCGCTGAGATCCAGATCCTCGTACAGCGCCATCAGGTCGTCCACGCCGATGGTGCGGGTGGACACGCCGCCGGTGGTGGTAAAGGTGTCGTCCCCGTAGAGGACGGCCATCATTTCCACCGTGTAGTCCAGGGCGGCCACGCTGATCACGGAGTTCTCGTCCAGCACACCCGTCAGGGCGAAGCCCACGGTGGCCTCCCCGGTCTGGGCAAAGGCCAGCTCGCCCAGCTCAGCGCCCAGATCCAGGCCCAGCCACACGTTGTCCGCCCCGGCCAGCTTATCCAGAGAGGCCATCCGGAACCAGCCCAGCCCCTTCCGGGTCAGGATGATCTCCATGTCCTCCAGGCCGTCCAGCAGCAGCCCAACCTGCTCGTTCACAGCGGCGGTGTCCCCCTCGGGGGCGTTGGCGCTGATCAGCAGCTTCACCAGCTCGTCCTTCACGTTGTCGGACAGCTTCAGGGACACCTGGGCGTTGGCCGCCTCCGTGTTGAAGATCTGCTTGGCGGCCAGGTCGGCGGTGTAGGTCTTGTTGCCGTTGATGGTGTCGAAGGCGGTGACGGTCAGGTTCCCCTTCACGTCGGCCTGGTAGTTCTTGCCCTCCTCCATGGCCACGCCCTGATTGGCCTGCACCTTGTTGAGGATGGTGAAGTCCTTGTCGATCTCCGCCGCCAGCGCCGCCCGATCCAGCAGCACGGCGGTCTGGAAGTCGCCGTCCCAGCCCACCTCATAGCCCAGGGCCTCGCTGAGGAAGCGGATGGGGACGTAGGTGCGGCCGCCCTTGATGTAGGGGGCGCAGTCCATGGTGATGTCGGGCAGCTTCTCGCCGTCCTCCCCGGTGGAGCTCACCTTCACGGCGGCACTGCCGATGGTAAACTCATAGGCAGTGCCGTCCAGCGTGAAGGTCACCACCCGATCCTGGTAGCCCACCTCGCCGCCCAGGGTCTCCACCAGCGCCCGGACAGGGATCATGGTGCGGCTGCTGGAGATCTCAGGGGCGGCGTCGGGGAACTTCACATAGGCCCCGTTCACCATCACGCCGATCTGCCCGGGCACGCCGCCCAGAGCGGTCTTGAAGGCGTCGGGGTCGGCGATCCCGCCGGGGATGATCGCGGTGGGCCCGTCCGCGCCGCCGATGATGCCGCCAGGCAGGCCGTCCAGAACGCCGCTGATGGGGATGACGTCCTCCGGCGCGGGGGGGCCGTCGGGTCCGTCGGCGAAGGCGGGCACCGCCAGGGACAGCGCCAGCACCAGGGACAGCAGGATTGCGGTCAGTTTCTTCATCTTGGTTCCTCCTTTTATGCCTTGTGGGTTTC
This sequence comes from bacterium, assembly GCA_004560375.1. Taxonomy (GTDB): domain Bacteria; phylum Bacillota; class Clostridia; order Oscillospirales; family Oscillospiraceae; genus Enterenecus. Next base: position 59,172 of record SFVC01000012.1, on the reverse strand, counting down.
TATCGTTACGCCGCCCCGCGGCGTGGGAAAACTGCGCCGGCACAGACCTTGCGTTTGATCGCTCAGGGATTCAGCGTCGTCCCGGCGTCCACTACGGTGGAGCCCTCGGGGGGCTGATCCTCGGGAACCTCGGTGGTGGTGTTCCAGGTCTGATTCAGGGTCAGGTTCACCTTGGCCACGTTGGACACATGGCAGTCCATGGTCAGCCGGACATTCCGGCCGCTCTGGGTGGTATCCATGGTGATCCGCATGGCGGGGGCGTCGTACTGCCGCGGGGTCTCCATGCACAGGGCCATGGTAACCCTGCCGCTCTGATCCACCTTCACGGTGAGTTCAAATTCCGTAAAATCGTCGCTCACGTCCCCCGTGTAGATCCCCATGCCCTCGTACAGGGCCGCCAACTCCTCCAGGCCGATGGTGCGGGTGGACACGCCGCCCGCGGTGGTGAACTGGTCGTCGCCGTACAGCTCATACAGCAGCTGGGCCATCGGGGACACCGCGGTGGGGAAGCTCTCCACGGAATCCACGTCGATCAGGGCGGCCAGGACAGTGCCCATGGTGGCCGCCTCCGTCTCTCCGAACATGGCCTGGGCCAGCTCCGCGCCCAGATCCAGGCCGTACCACACGTTGTCCTCCTCCATCAGCTCGTCCAGCAGGGGGGCGCGAACCCACATCAGCCCGTTCCGGTTCACGATAAACTCCAGCTCCTCCAGGCCGTGGATGGTGCTTCGCAGGGCGGCCTTCTCCTCCTCGGTGAGGGCCGTGTAGTTCCCCGCCTCAATCAGCTCCAGCAGCCCCTCCACGGTGCTGTCGGACAGCTTGACGGAGTAGGCGCCGTTGGCGGCCTGGGTGTTGATCAGCGCCTTGCCGGTGAGATCCGCCTTGTAGGTCTTGTCGCCGTGGAGGGTGTCAAAGGCGGTGACCGTCACGCCGCCGCTGAGGTCGGCGCGGTAGTTCTTCCCCTCCTCCAGGGTAAAGGTCTGGTTGGCCTGCGCCCGGTTCATGATGGTGAACTTTTCGTCATACTTGGCGGCCACGGCCTCCCGGTTCACCAGCTGGGCGGTCTGGTACGCCCCGTCCCAGCCCACCTCATAGCCCAGGATCTCGCCCAGGAAGCGCACGGGCACATAGGTGCGGCCCCCTTTGATGTAAGGCGCGCAGTCCATGGGGAACATCTGCCCGTCGCCGGGCAGCTCGCCGCCGGTGTACTCGGTGAGTACCTCGCTGACGCCCGGGGTGAAGGTCAGGCGAACCCCGTCCGCCTCACAGATCACCTTGCCGTCCTCCATCCCGGCCTGGCCGCCCAGGGCCTCCACGATGGGGCGGACGGGCACCATGGTGCGGCCCCCCGTCACCTCGGGGGCGGCGTCGGGGAACTGGACGTATTCGCCGTTGAGCATCACGCCGATCTGGCCGGGCACGCCGCCCAAGGCCTCCTTCAGGGCGTCCATCTGGTTCTGCTGCCCTTCCGCCTTGATCAGATCCCACGTCTGCTCCAGCACCATCTCGTCCAGGAACTCCTCCTCGGTCATCTCCCAGTACTCCATGTACTCCTCGGGGGAGTCATAGTAGGGGTACTCCTGGGCAAAGTAATCGTAGGCGCTGCCCCGGAGCCGCTCCTCCAGACCGGGGTGGGCGTCCAAGTACGCCCGCTCCCCCGCCCACAGGGCATCGTCCAGGATACCGCTGATGGGGATGATGTCCTCCGGGGCGGCGTCCGGGGCGGGAGCCGCAAAGGCGGTTGCCGCCAGCGACAGCGCCAGTACCAGGGACAGCAGAACTGCGGTCAGTTTTTTCATCTTGGTTCCTCCTTTTCGTGCCTTGTGTGTCTTACCATTAAGCGCCGCGCCCCGCGGCGTTGAAAAACAGATCAGGAGATATCCGCCAGCTCCAGGTACTTATAGCCCGCGTCCGCGATGTGATCCTTCCGGCCCTGGAGGTCGTTGCCCAGGAACATCTCAAACACCTGGGCGGTGCGCTCCACGTCCTCGGGCATCACCTTGATCAGCCGCCGGGTGTCCGGGCTCATGGTGGTCAGCCACATCATGTCCGGCTCGTTCTCGCCCAGGCCCTTGGAGCGCTGCACGTCGAACTTCTTCCCCTCCAGGGAGGCGGCGATCTCGTTGCGCTCCCGGTCGGAGTAGGCGAACCAGGTCTTCTCCTTGCAGGTGATCTCGTACAGGGGGGACTCGGCGATATACACGTAGCCCTCCTGGATCAGGGTGGGGGTGAGCCGGTACAGCATAGCCAGCAGCAGGGTGCGGATCTGGAAGCCGTCCTCATCGCCATCGGTGCAGATCACGATCTTGTTCCACCGCAGGTTATCCAGATCAAAGGCGTTGAGATCCTTGACGTGCTTATCCTTCACCTCCACGCCGCAGCCCATCACCTTCAGCAGGTCGGTGATGATCTCGCTTTTGAATATGCGGGCATAGTCCGCCTTGAGGCAGTTCAGGATCTTGCCCCGGATGGGCATGATGGCCTGGAACTCGCTGTCCCGGGCCAGCTTCACGCTGCCCAGAGCGGAGTCGCCCTCCACGATGTACAGCTCCCGGCGCTCCACGTCGCGGGTTCTGCAGTCCACGAACTTGGCCACGCGGTTGGATATGTCCACCGAGCCGGACAGCTTCTTCTTGATGCCCAGGCGGGTCTTTTCCGCCGTCTCCCGGGATCGCTTGTTCACCAGCACCTGGCCGGCGATCTTCTCCGCGTCCAGGGGGTTCTCGATGAAGTACACCTCCAGCTGGGCGCGGAGGAAGTCGGTCATGGCCTCCTGGACGAACTTGTTGGTGATGGACTTCTTGGTCTGGTTCTCGTAGCTGGTCTGGGTGGAGAAGTTGCTGCTCACCAGCACCAGGGCGTCCTGGATGTCGTTGAAGGTGAGCTTGGCCTCCCCCTTCTGGTACTTGTTGTTCTGCTTCAGCCAGCCGTCGATGGCGGACACGAAGGCGGAGCGCATGGCCTTCTCCGGCGCGCCGCCATGCTCCAGCCAGGAGGAGTTGTGGTAGTGCTCGATGACCTGCACCCGGTTGGAGAAGCAGAAGGACACGGACAGCTTCACCTTGTACTCCGGCTTGTCCTCCCGATCCCGGCCCTTCCGCTCCCCCTGCCAGAACACCGGGGTGGTGAGGGAGTCCTCCCCCGCCAGCTCCTGGACATAGTCGCTGATCCCGTTCTCATAGCGGAAGTCGGTGGTGTCGAACTTCCCGCCCTCCTGGTTCCGGAAGCGGAAGGTGACCCCGGCGTTCACCACCGCCTGGCGCTTGATCATGTCCAGGTAGTAGTCCACCGGGATATCGATATCGGTGAACACCTCCAGGTCGGGCTTCCAGTGGAAGCGGGAGCCGGTCTTTTTCCGGTCGGCGGGTTCCTTCTTCATCTCGCCCGCGATCTCGCCCTTCTCGAAGTGGAGGGTGTACTTGAAGCCGTCCCGGTAGATCACCGCGTCGAAGTACTCGCTGGTGTACTGGGTGGCGCAGGCCCCCAGGCCGTTGAGGCCCAGGGAGTACTCGTAGTTGTCCCCGCCCCCCTCCTGGTACTTGCCGCCGGCGTACAGCTCGCAGAACACCAGCTCCCAGTTGTAGCAGCCCTCCGCCTCGTTCCAGTCCACCGGGCAGCCCCGGCCGAAGTCCTCCACCTCGATGGACTTGTCCTCGTACCGGGTGACGGTGATGAGATCGCCGTGGCCCTCCCGGGCCTCGTCGATGGCGTTGGACAAAATTTCAAAGACGGCGTGCTCACAGCCCTCCAGCCCGTCGGAGCCGAAGATGACGCCGGGGCGCTTCCGCACCCGGTCGGCCCCCTTGAGGGCGGAGATGGAGTCGTTACCGTACTGCTGTTTCGATGTGGACTTCGCCATGTCTGCACCTGCCTAAACCCATAGTGTGTCCGCGCCCCCGGGGAAGCCAAATGGTAAAAATTTGCAGGGGGCGCATCCAATCCCTAATTTTATAGTATACCGCAAAAGGGCCGGAGCAGTCAAGGCCCCGGCCACGCGAAAAGGCGCGAAAGGAGGGGGCTTCGGAAGAAGCCCCCTCCCGTTGTTTGGATTCTTAAAGCATCTGCCTGCTGCGGGAGATGTTCATGGTTCCGTCCTGCATCTCGTTCACCCACTCCAGGCTGCGCCCGGTGCCGTTGGCCACGCAGGAGATGGCGTCGTCCGCCACAAAGGTCTCGATGCCCGTGTGGGACTCGATGAGCTTGTCGAAGCCCCACACCAGCGAGCCGCCGCCGGTCATGATGATGCCGTTGCTGGAGATATCGGCCACCAACTCGGGGGGGGTGCGCTCCAGCACCCCGTGGACGGCCTCCAAAATCCGGGAGCAGGGCTCCTCGAAGGCCTCGATCATCTCGCTGGAGGTGACGGAGAACACCCGGGGCAGGCCGGTCATGAGACAGCGGCCCTTGACCTCCATGGAGATCTCCTCCGGCCGGGGGAACACGCAGCCGATGGTCATCTTCAGCTCCTCCGCCGTGCGGTCGCCGATGAGCACGTTGTGCCGCTTGCGGATATACTTCACCACCGCCTCGCTGAAGGCGTCGCCCGCCACCTTGATGGAGGCGGACTCCACAATCCCGGACAGGGAGATCACCGCGATGTCGGCGGTACCGCCGCCGATGTCCACCACCATGTGGCCGTCGGGCTGGGTGATGTCCACCCCTGCGCCGATGGCGGCGGCCAGGGGTTCCTCAATGAGGTACACCCGCCGGGCGCCGGCCTGGATGCCCGCGTCGATGACGGCGCGCTCCTCCACCTCGGTGATGCCGGAGGGCACGCAGATCACCACCCGGGGCTTGAACAGGTGGACGGGGGACACCTTGCGGATAAACTCCCGGAGCATCCGCTCGGTCATGTCGTAGTCGGAGATCACGCCCTCCCGCAGGGGGCGGATGGCCACGATGTTGCCCGGGGTCTTGCCCAGCATCTGCTGGGCCTCGGTGCCCACCTTCAGCAGCTTGCCGGTGTTCTTGTCCAACGCCACCACCGACGGCTCCCGCAGGACGATGCCCTTGTCCTTGATATAGACCAGCACGCTGGCGGTGCCCAGGTCAATGCCGATATCTCTTGCAAACATAGTTTTCACTCCTGTATCTGTTCTGCGCCTGGATGTCTGCCCCGAAAGCGCCTGGAATCGTTGTTAGGTGCCCGTCTGGGTATCACATCTTATGATACTAAACTATTTCCCAATTTGCAAGCCTTTTTGCCTGTTCGGCCCTTTAAATTTTCGTGAAGAAGGGGAACGCACCCTCCGGCGGATTGTCGCCCCGCCAAATTCCCCTATCCGATCTCCTCCCCCAACAAAATTTTGGGCATTGTAATCAAGCAGCGGTTCCATCGTTTATAAAAACGTTCCAATCCAAGCCTCGAAGCCCGGGCATGGGCTTCCTCGTCCTCCAGTATCCAATGCAGCATATAGGTAACCTTCCCCACCCATTTTGTCAGGCGGATGGGCGGCTTTCCCTCCCTGACCGCATTAAAATCCGCTTGCCGGTGCGTCCGCTTGATGTATGTTACCTCCACCACTCCGGGCTGCGCGCGATAGAACGCGGCAACCTCCTTCATCAAAGCCTCTATTTCCTCCTGCTTCTCAATCTTCGCCTCATAAATCGTGATTTCATGAAACATCCCAGCCTCCCCTTTCTCCGCCCAGTTCTATGGAGCCGCACCAGTTCTATTCCATGTTCCCCTTGATCAAAAGCACCGCCCAGCGGATCGATGCCTGCCCTCCAAAAACACCAGGCCCCCAGCCGTCCTATTCCGCGGCTGGGGGCCTACTTCTGAGTTTTGTTGTCCAAGGGCTTGTACCATTCCTTTCCTCCGGCCCTGCCGGATGGTTTGCGTTGGGGCTGCGCCTGAAACTGCTTCTCCTCGTTTCCTCAAACAATGGTAGGCTTCAGACTTAATCTGGCTTCCGTCGCTTGCGTAAGCGTGTTTGGAACGGCTGAGACTTCGTCTCACTTTGCGTTCCCCAATCGCAGAAAGAGGTTGGTGCGTTCTACGTTAGTACATTGGACTCACCTTTTCCTTTCTGTCTGTATTGTACGATAGACTCCCTAATTTGTCAACCCCTTTTTGTAAGATTCCTAAAAATTTTTTGGGCCTGTCCGTAAAAAAGGGGCTGATGTGCACCGTCCGCGCACACCAGCCCCTCTCCCTCACGGCCAGTCCAGATCCCCGTCGTTCTCGGTGGCGACGCCGTACCAGCTCAGCCCCGTAGCCTGGGCGTGTCCCCAGGTGGGGTGCCGCTGGGCCGCCATGGCCCAGGTGTTGTACCAGAACACATAGGTCACGTCCACATGGCTGGGCAGAATCTCCTCAATGATGGTTCGCAGCTCCTGGAATCCCTCGGGAATGCCCGCCACATCGGGAAAGTATACCTTCACATACCCCGGCTGATTCCCTTCTTCCGCCCGGGCGTTGAGGCCGCAGCCCCGCAGGGTATCATTGATGGCCGCGGGGGTGAAGCTGTCCCCGCCGATCCGCAGCAGCGCCGCCAGCGCCGCCCTCCGCTGGCCCGGGGTGTTGCACACCGGGCGGTAGGGCAGCAGCTCCTCCACCCGCTCCAGCCCGAAGCTCCGGGCGGTGGCCAGGTTCATCTCCCGGGCGGTGTCTTCCAGCTCCTGCTCCATGTGATCCAGCCGCTTGCCGTAGGCCCCCAGCTCCCCCCGGTTCACCGTGCCCGCCCGCAGGTCGTAGACGCCCAGGGGCCGCAGCAGCGCCGCCAGGTAGTCCTCGTAGATCATCCGCTCACCTCTTCACCCTGCCCGGTCTGGGGCTCCTCCTGCTCCGTTTCGCTCTCCGCGGGGAGCTCCGGCTCCGGGGCCGTCTCCGCCGCCGCCCCGTTGGCGATGGTCACCGTCCCCAGCACCGGCAGGGTCACGTTGCTCAGCTCCAGATCCGACCCCGGCTGGAGGATCTGGCAGTTTTCCACCCCGTCCACCGCGAACACCAGGCTGGTGAGCTGGGCCCGGGGCAGGGGCTTGCCCAGCCGCTCCCCGTTGAACCAGGCGGTAAGGGCGTCCTCCACCGCCTCCGACACGTCGTCAAAGTTCCGGCCCTCCTCCGCCCACAGCTTCAGCGACAGGTTCACCGTCTCCACCGTGGGGGCGTTCACCTCCACGTCCACGGCGATCTCCCGCACCTGGTCGAAATAGCTCTGCAACTCCGTCAGCAGCGCCTGGCTGGGCACCCCTCCCCGGGCGGCGGGGACGATATCCACCGTCCCCACCCCCCGGTTCTTGGGCAGCACCGTCACCGCTACCACCTCGGGGAAGGACATGGCCGCCTGGCGGTAGAAGGCGTTGTTGGCCCCGTTGGCCAGCCGCCGGTAGGTGGCCAGCACCCGCTCCCGCAGGGAGTCGTCCCCCTCCTGATCCAGCCCGTTGGTGAAGGGCTCCGGGTTGGCGCAGGCCACAATCCGCACCGGCGGCAGGGACATATACACAACGGCGCCCGCCCCCACGTTGCCCGCCGCCCCGGCCTCCACGGCCTCCACGGGCGCCTGGGCGTACAGCGCCCCCGGCGCCACCGCCGCCGCCTGGGTGGTGACGAACCGCACGCCGCCGGCGGTCATGCACACCGTTCCCACCGGTATCTCCACCTCCGCCTCCTGGGCCTCGTCCACGTAGAAGCGCACCGTGCCCCCGGCCTTGGCCGCCTGCCGGCGGGTGACGCCCCGGATCTGGGCGTGCTTGTCCAGATCCTCCCCCTGGGCGGTCTGGGGGAAGCACTGCCGCCGCGTCCACTCCCCCTGGGCGTACAGGGCATAAATCTGGGCCGCCACCGCGTAGAACCGCACCGCCAGCTCGCTGCTGGCCCCGGCGGTCTTGCCCGTCCGGGTCTGGAACTCCGACGCCAGCCCCGCGTAGATCTCCTCTAACGTAATCAAATGCTCATCCCTCCAGCCTGACCTCCACCGGCAGGGTTGTCCCCTGCCACAGCAGCTCCACCGTCACCAGCAGGCCGTCCCCGTCCCGGCGCGCCGCCGCCCCGGTGACCTGGACGCCCTCCATATCCTCCAGCGCCTCCACGGCGTATTGCAGGGCGAGGCTGTCCCACTCCGAGGGCCGCTCCCGGCGCAGCAGGTGCATCCGGCTGCCCAGCGACCGCAAAAACGGGAAGCTCCCCCGCCGGGCCGTCAGCCGGAACAGGGCCTCGCCCACCAGCTCGTCCCCGTCCGAGGCCACGGCCACGCCGCCGTTGCCGTCCGGCACATAGTCCCGGTTTACCAGCTTCAGGCTCATGCTCCGCCTCCTCCCAGCAGTCCGGCCACAATCCGGGCGATGTACTCCGGCAGGGGTACCCCGTTCACAAAAACGTCCCCCTGGAGATCCACCCCGCCGCCCCCTACTGCCGCCGTCCCCTCCGACTGTATGGACACGCTCTGCCCGTTGATTTCCACGGATTTGGCCCCGATATCCACGGAATCCGGGGTGCCGCCCCCCTGCCGCACCCCCACCACGCAGGGGATCTCCCCCCGGCCCTGGATCACCAGCGCCCGCTGCCCCGTCTGGGGCGTCCAGTGGTAGCCGCCGGGGGCGTACACCTCCAGCCCCCGCCGCTCCCGATCCAGCAGCACCGCCGTCTCGCCGCCGCTCATGGTGACGATGCCGGTCTGGCCCTCGCCGAAGTCGGCGGGCCGCTTCTGCTGTCCGCTCAGCCACATAGTTAAGTCCCCCTCAAATCATCGCGTCCGGCTCCCCCAGCGCCAGGGTGGTGCTGAGCCCGTCCGCCCCGCAGTTCACCTCGACCTGGGCCGCCCGGTAGCGTCCGTTGGCCCCGAAGCCCTCCAGCTCCACGTCCACCAGCTCCCCCGGCCAGGCCAGGAAGCCCCCGGCCACCGTGAGCCGCAGGCGCACCCGCTCCCGCCGCGCCGCCCGGAGCTGATAGTCCGCCGTATACCGCATGGCGGTGGTGCCCGTGGTGTTGGGCACCGTGATCACCCTGCGGGCGCAGCCCCCCTGGGCGAGAAACGCCGGATCGGACACCCACTGGGTGCCCCAGGTGGTGCGCCGCCGTACCGCCACCCGGCTGAGCACCCCGTGCCGATCCTCCCGGTACTCCCAGCCCGTGATCCTGTCCTTTCCGCCGATCTGGGCCGCCAGCCTGTCCCCATAGGGATCCAGCACCAGCCGCCCCTGCCGGTCAAACCGGGGCGTCACCCCGCCGTAATAGCGGGCGAACCGCCGCACCACGCTCCATTCGCTCTCCCCGCTGCCCACGGTGAAGCCGCTGACGGGGGACAGCCCGCCGCCCCCCAGGGCCTCCACCCCGTAGGGCGCCACGTGGTTGGCGATGAGATCCGCCCGGGTACACCGCTGGTACTCCGCCGGCATGGCCTCGTTGTCCAGCAGCAGCGCCGCCATCCCCCGGCCCTCCAGCTCCAGGCGCAGCCCGTCCCCGCCGCACACCACGGCGAACTCGTCCACCACCCCGGTGAACACCCGCTCGCCGTCCCACTCGGCGAAGAACCGGCAGGCGCCGGACAGCAGCTTTTCCTGCCCCTTGTCCCACAGGCACCGCAGGGAAAAGCTGTCGCAGGGCGTATCCGTCCCATAGCGGAACGTCCACCCCACCGCCGTGGGCAGCTTCCACTCCTGCCCGTCGCCCAGCCTCACCCAGCACTCCATCATGAAATTCTCACCCTCTGTCCCGGATAGATCAGGTTGGGGTTCCGGATGTCCGGGTTCAGGGCAATGATCCGGTTCAGCGCCACCCCGTATTTCCGCGCGATCCCCCAGAGGGTGTCCCCCCGAACCACCGTGTGCCACAGCGTCCCCTGGCCCGTATCCGCCGTCCCCGTCCCCGTCCCCGGCTTGGCCGTTGTCCGGCGCTCCAATTCCCCGTTGTTCCCGTCGGTCATGACCTCCCAGAACTCAAAGGAGTAGGCCACATAGTCCCGCCGGGGCTCCTGCCGCAGCTCCAGCCCCGCGAACCAGGCCGTGGTGGTCATCCACACCGGATGGGCCAGCACCCCCGGCGTCTCCTCATAGAACACGGTGGCCAGCTCCTTGAAGGTGTCGTAGGCCCCCTCGCCCACGAACTCCCCCTCCCCCCGGAGCACCCGGCGCGTCTGCCCCAGGCTCTGCAAATAATGCCGCCCGAAGGGGATCTTGTGCACCGCGATCTTCCGCTCGTAGGTGATGGAGTACACCCGCGGGTTATGGGGCCACACAAAATTCTTAAACCGCATGGGAGAAAGAATCATCCCGCATCCTCCCCTCTTGTCACGCTCCGAAGCGGCCAAGGCGTTCGGCCGCTTTTCCACGTCTCCTCAGAAAATACTCATCCCGCCGTCATACCGCCTGCTGTCCCGCCGCACGGCCCGATCCAGCTCCTCCACCGTCAGCGGCGGTGCCCCGGCCGCCTCCCGTTCCAGCACCGTCCGGGGCGCCTCCGACCGGGCCAGGGCGGGGGCAGGGGCCCGCGCTCCCTCCGCCGCCCCCCGGTACAGCTCCATCAGCGCGGCGGAGCCTCCCCTGTCCGGCTTCCGCGCCGGCCCCGGCGAACCCGCTCCCGCCGCCTCCGGCCCGTTCTCCAGATCTCCGCCCAGCTTTCGGCCCGCTTCGGCCGCCTCCCGCGCCCACTCCGGAGCTATCGCGTCCAACCCGGCCTCCGCCGTCCACCTTGCCCAGTCCGTCCCGTCCGTCCTCAGCCCGGCCCAGTCCGTCCCGCCCAAAGCCTCCGGCGCGGCGTCCTGCTTCCCGTACCCCGGCTTCCATTCCGGCGCCTCCTCCGGCTCCGCTTCCGGCTCCAACTCATCCTCCGCCCCGTCCTCCCGGGGCGGCGCCGGGCGGCGTACCTCCGCCGTCCCGTCCAGGGCGGGCCGCTCCTCGTCCTCCGCTTCTTCCTCGTCGTCCTCACCCAGCATCCGCTCAATCCAATCCGTCATCGTCCCGCCCCCCCTTCAATTCCTCATACCGCTTCCAGTCAAACCCCTCGTTGACCGCCCACTCCCCCCGGGGCGCGCCGCACACCGGGCAGGGCTCCGCCTCCGCCCGCTCCCGGCAGGCGGGGCACAGCCGTCCCAGCTCTTCCTCCCGGTCAAGAGCCAGGTTGAGGGCGCACCACAGGAAGTCCCGGTCGGTCATCCGTTTCGCCCGTTCCTCCGTGGGCAGAGCGCCGAACAGCCGGAGCACGCGCCACTGAAGGCGCTCATAAGGCGCGTGCTCCAGCCTTTTTTTCGCCGCCGGATCTCCTCCTCCCCGTCCAGGGGGGAGGGGTTGGCCTCCCGGTTGAACGCCCCCCAGGCGTCCGCCAGCCGGGCGATGTCCTCCACCCGCAGAGCGTCCAGCACGGCCCGCCCGCTGTCGAACACGGGCCGCCCCTTCCGCTCCAGCGCCCGGGCCAGGAGGCAGGCGTTGCGGCACAGCGCCCGCCCGCCCCCGTCCCCGGCCAGGGCGTCTCCCTCCCGGCGGGCGTCCAGCACCTCCCGGGCGGACAGCAGCCGCAGCTCCCCTTCGGGAACCCTCACCCGCTCCTGTCCCATCCACACCGGCCCGCCCATTTAAGCCGCCGTCTCCATCCGGCGGCCGGCCACCAGGGTGAGCTTCTCCACCACGGTTTTGCCCAGCTGGGCGTCCTCCTCGATGCCGCTCCACTGGCAGTCGGAGTAGATCACCTTCCGATCCGGCTTGCAGATCACCAGGGAAAAATTCTTCAGGTCGTAGAAATTCAGCCCGTCCGCCAGCGCCTGATCGGTGGCGTACAGCCGGGTGAGCTGGATCACATAGCTCTGGGGCCCCTGCACCGTGGCCACCGGCTCGTCCTCGCCGAAGGCCTCCACCGTCATGGACGTGCGGCTGGCCTTGCAGGAATAGCCCTGCACCACCGCCACCTTCTGCCCGTCCACCTCCAGCCAGATGTCGCTGCTGGTGGGGAAGCCCGCCGCCCGCAGCCCCGTGTTAAACCCTGCCATTCAAATTCCCCCTTTAAACCGTGATGTGTGCCGACAGCCACACCTGGTTGAGCCCGTGGGCCACCGTAAAGGCGAACTCCACCAGACACACCGTGGGGTCGTCCTCCAGCGCCGTCACCGTCACGTCCTCGTACCCGTCGATGATCTCCCGGGCCACCCGCTTCTCCAGCTCCATCACCGTCTGGGAGCGGATGGCCCCCCGGGTCTGGGTGGTGTTTTTGGCCCTGCTGAACCGGGCGCGCAGGGCGTTTCGCAGCCCCGGGATCACCTCGTCCACCACCAGAATGGTGGTCAGTTCCCGCCAGGACGTGTCCGCCGCCCCGCCGGTGGTGGTTCGGGTGGTCACCCCCCGCACCACATAGCAGGAGCCCGCCAGCGTCTCCAGCGCCGTCACGCCCCCCTGCACCAGCGCGTCGATCTCGCCGTCGTCATAGCTGCACTCCAGCCCGTCCAGCCCGTAGAGCTCCGCGCCCCCCAGGGGCAGGGCCGGGTCGCTGTTGCCCGCGATGGCCCCCGCCACGGCGGCGGCGCAGGCCGCCCCGCCGGAACCGTCCCCCATACCGGGGGCCACCAGCACCACCCGCTCGCAGTTGAGCCCCGCGGCCCGTTCCGTGAGCTGCTCCACCGTCTCCTCCGCCGCGCCGCCCACCACGGCGATGCGCTCCTTCCGGGCGGCGGAGCACTCCGTCACCATGGTTTTCACCTTCTGCTGGACGGACAGCACCGTGCTGTCGCACACCACCACGTCCACGTTCTCCAGCTTACCCACCGCCTCAATGGCGTCGGTGTAGTCCGTCCCCGCCGCCGCGCCGTACACCGTCCCCGCGCCGTTGCGGAGGGCTAGCCGCGCCAGCCGGCTCAGGGCGCAGTCGCCCACGTCTGCCGCCGCCCGGCTGTAGCTGGTCCACTGGAAGCACTTCCCCGCGTCCGTCTCCCCGGCGGCGGCAATCACCGCCACCCGGCCGCCGCCGGCGTTGGCCGCCGTCAGCCCGGAGGTCTCATAGGAGGAATACACCCCCGGCCGCTCGTGCTTAGTCCCTGCGCTCATCTCATCGTCCCCCTCACTTCAAAGTCTGTCAGCGTCCCGGTCTCCTCGTCGGCCCGGGCCGTCAGCCACGCCCCGCACCGGCAGCCCACCGCCAGCCGGTACAGTCCGTCCCGCTCCAAAAACTCCGTCTCTCCCGCCGTCAGCTCCGCCACGGGCAGTCCCGCCGCCCCCCGGAACAGCAGCTCCTCCGCCGCCTGTTCCGCCGCGGCGCGGCAGGCGGGGGCGCCCCCGTCCCTGGGGGCGAACACATCCACCCGCAGCGTCAGCTCCACCCAGCGTCCGTACACCTCCCGGCGTCCGCCGCCCTGGGTCTCCTCGGCGCCCAGATAGTCCTGAAACCCTCCTGCGCCGCAGGCCGCCCCGGCCAGCGCCACCGCCGCCACCGGCCCCCGAACCCGAGCCGCCCGCTCCGGCCCCATGGCCTCCACCGACTCCAGCCCCGCAGCCCGCAGCTGCTCCATCACCGCCGTTCGCCAGCGGCCCAGCGCCCCGGTCAAGCCCCGTCCTCCGGGCAGGGCCGCAGGGCCAGCCACAGGTGGGTCACCTGACCCCCCACCCAGACGGGCCGCACGGTCATCACCTCAAACCGCTGTCCGCCCCATTCCAGCCAGCCCCCGGGCCCCAGCTTGTCCAGCGGCGTTTTCGGCTCCGCCAGCCCCAGGAACCGATCCTGGGAGAAGCTGCCCAGCGCCCCGCCGGTATACTGCCAGTCCGCCTTTGTCATGGGCTGCACGATGGCCATACCCCGTCCGGCCTCCGTGCCGTCCTCCCGGCGGCACACCATCTCCTGTCCATAGGTTCTGATCACCCAATCGAACGCCTCGATCAACCGCTCACCCCCCGAAACACAAACCCGTCATCCTCCAGGAAGGGGGCCATCAGCTCCATGGCCCGCTCCGACAGCTTCCCAACCTCGCCGCCCCCCTCCCGGCGGACGGAGATATCCCCGGCGGACAGCGCCGTGATCCCGTCCATTCCCTGGCACTGGTTCAGCCAGTCCATCACCAGCCACGCCGCCGCCACCGGGTAGAGCCCTCCGCAGTCCTCCGGACACACCCCGTCCTTCAGCCGCCGATCCAGCGCCCCGCAGGCGCTCCCGCACAGGGTACGCAGCACCGTCTCGTCCGTCCCCGGCCCCCGCAGCGCCTGCACCAGCTCCAGCACTTCCTCCGTCATCCGCTCACGCTCCTAAATGAGGAAGGCCCCGTCCGCGATCCCCTCCGGAACCTCCTCCTGTCCATAGCTCAGCTGGGGCCCGGGCGCCAGCAGCCGATCCGCCCTCCCCCGGTACACCCGGATCAGCCCCGCCAGCTCCTCCTCGCCCAGCTTGCCGGCCACCTTTTCCAGCAGTCCGTGCTCCAGCTCCGGTTCGGCGATGCCCGCCAGCCGCACCAGCTCGGCCCGCAGGCCTTTCAGATACTTCCGCCCCAGCCGCGCCTCGTCCTCCAGCCGCGCCCCGGCGCTCTTGATCACCCCGGCCCGCCGCTGGGCGGGCACCGCCACAAAGGACCACTCGTACACGTCCTTGGCCCCGGTGAGCACCCCGTGGCACACCTGACCGTCATACTCCTCCCCCTTCTCGTGGGGGCACCCGTCCAGCTCCTGGCCGCAGACGGAGCAGACCACCCGTTCCACCGCGCAGCCCACGCTGACCTCCCGCTTGATGCCGCCGTCGATCTCGGCGATGAGGGCGGCGTTCTCCGCCGTCCGCATCAGGTAGGCCCATCCCTTCAAAAAGCGGTAGGGCCGCCCGTCGGAGGTGAGCAGGCCCTCTCCGCCCACCACCTCCGCCCGGTAGATCCGGGCGGTCTGCCCCCGGGCGCTCCACTGGTGATCGAACACCCCGGACGCCCCCACGAACATAGGGGCCAGCTGTTCCAGCGTGGCGTCGTCAAACCGCTCCCAATCCCGGTCGATGTCGTTGTCGCACAGCCGCAGGGCGAATGTGTACACCTCGTCCGCCCCCAGCTCCCGCCGGGCCAGGGCGTTGATCAGCCCCAGCTCCTCCTGGTTTGGGGTGCCGATCCCCTTCACCGCCGCTTCCTTACAGAGTTCCATCTTCACGCTCCTCCTCCAGCGCCCGGGCCTGCGCCCGGTACAGCGCCGCCTTGGCCTCCGACTCCTCGTCCTGCAAATTCACGTCCAGCCAGTCCACCTCCACCCGGTCGTCGAACCCCTTCAGCCGCAGCCACAGCTCGCAGATCCGCTCCACCACCGGCTCCAGCCCCCGGCGGATGGCGGTGATCTCGCTTGTCATAATGTCCGCCTGCTGGGAGCTCATCCGCTCGGTGGACGACCAACTCAGCCCCAGCAAAAAGGGCGGAATCCCGGTCTTGGCCACCAGCTGCTCCAGGATCTGCCGCACCGGCACCTCGGAATCCAGGATCTGGTTGTCCGCCCCGATGGCGCGTATGTCCACATCCCCGGCGCACACGAAGTCCCGCACGGCCCCGTCCCGGCCGGCCTGCATGGCGGCGGACCACTCCCGGGCCACCGTATTGCACCGATCCCGGGCCGTGCCGTCCTCGCCTTTGCACACCACGGCGAAGCGCACATTGCCCATCCGCTCCCAGTTCTTGCCCACCGCGTCAAAGATCTTCATCAAAATCTCCGCCAAAAAGGGCATGGAGCGCAGCATGGACACGCCGTAGGGAGACCCCGTCTCCGGCTGGAAGGGGGTGAACAGCAGCAGCTCCTGCCGGGGCAGTTCCCGGATCGTTCCGCCGCTGTCCCTGGCCCACAGGGTGATGTCCAGTGGGCTGTCCCCCTCCTTGATCTCCACCCTAGCCGGGTCGGCGCACAGCAGCGCGGCGATATCCCGCCCGTCCCGGCTGGGCACCAGCTCGCCCACCGCCCTGCCGCACACCAGCATGGAGTCCAGGTACTGATCCAGAAAGGCCTGGAGCCCCCGCTGTCCCCGGCCCACGCTCACCGTGCGAAGGAACCGATCCAGCCCCTCCTGGGCCTTGGGATCCCGGCAGGTCACCCTGGCCCCGCCGCACAGCCGCACCAGCTTGCAGATGGCCGCGTCCACCACCGGCACCCCCTCCCGGATGGCCCGGTACAGGGCGATCTCCCCCCGTCCCAGGGGCACGTACCCGTCCAGCTGCAAAAAGGGGTGCCGGCCCGCGTCCCGGAGCTGGGCGGCGGCAGCCGCCGCTCCCCGCCCCGTGTCTCGCCTGCGCCCGCTCATCAGACGGTCAGCACCCGGCTGGCGTCCTCAAAGATCTTGGCATAGCCGGAGATGGTGGTGATGGCGGCCCGCTCCAGCTGCCGGTCGATGATCTTGTCGTACTCCACCATCACGTCCCCGGCCTTCACCATCTCCAGGGCGTAGTTCTTGTCCAAGCCGATGATCTTGCCCCCGGTGACGGCGGAGGTACGCAGCACCCTGGCGCCCATGGGGGTGATGAGCTTGCCGGTGCCGTGGAAGTCCAGGCCGGCCGCGGCGTCCTGCATCTGGCTCATCTCCAGCAGCTTGGGCATGGTGTCGGCGCCCACCAGCAGCGTATTGAGCTGATAGGGCTCAAAGCTGTTCCAGAACGCCACCAGATCCGCGTAGGTGAGCTTGCCCGCCGTGGCAACGGCGCTGGTTTTGGCGGCGTTGTTGTTGCCGTCGCCATTCACAATCACATGGATGGCATCCTCCAGGTGCATCCGTCCGATCTGGGCTCCGATCTGTCGCAGGGTGACGGAGAACAGATCCAGCTTCTGGAACCGGATGGCCTCATAGGAGGCCACCAGCACCCTGCCCCGCTTGTGGAGCTTCACCAGGCTGTCCCGGGTGCGGACTGTGGTCTGGGGGATTGCCGCCCCCTCGGCCACCTCCTTGAGCTTTTTCTCGTCCTCGGGCACGGAGGTGATGGATCGGTAGTCCATCCCCTCGATGAGGGTCTCGGTGGCGGTGATCTCGGGGAGGATATTGGCCTCCTCCATCCCCGCCTTCACCGCCCGGGCGATGTACTCGGGGAACAGCACCGCCGACTGGCTGGTGGAGAAAAACTTGTCCACCAGGTCGGAGCCCGCGCCCTTCACCCGGATGTCGAACCGCTTGAGCTGCCGCTGGTAGGCGTCCAGCCCTTCCAGGGCGGTGCCCCGGTACTGCTCGCTGGGATCCAGATTCTCCAGCACCTGGGTGAAGGACTTGCCCGCCTCGTGGTACATCCCCTTTTCCAGCCTCAGACCGTCAAATCTCTGCGCCATATCCATTCCTCCCTTTCCCGTCTCACATACACACCACGGCGGTTTTCGCCGTGGTGTCCACCGTCAGCACCAGGCAGTGCAGACCGCTCTCGGCGGTCTTGCCGGCGGCCTGATCCGCGGTCTTGTCCGCCAGTCTGACGCCGCCCGCGCCGTCCAGCACCAGCTCCTGCCAGCCCGCCGTGGGCGCGGTGTCCCCGGAATAGGCCACCTCAGCGGCCCCGCCGATCTGCACCGCCGCCGCGCCGTCCCGCACGCCGCCCAGCACCACGCCGCAGGGCAGCGCCCCGTCGCTGCCCAGGCCCACGGCGCCGTTGCCCGTCATGGTGACCGCCATGCCCGGCTTCACGCCCTCCCCGGCCTGGAAGGTGGCGGCCGTCTGGCCCACGCCCTCGAAACAGATATCCATACTCCTTCTCCTTTCGTTCCAAAAAGTTATAGAAATCCCCTTTCAGGGCATTTCCCCTCCACAATCGGTGCTCAAAACACAGCCCGCTCCACGAACCGCGCCGCCCGTTCCCCCGTGTCCATGGCCATCACAAAATACCGGATCTCATCCATGGCGTGATCGTTTTCCTTCCGCACCTGATCGCCGTCCCCGCTCTCCTCCCAGCGGTACAGCCTGAACTCCCGGGCCGCCGCCCCGCACTCCCGGCAGATCACAATCCGCCCGGTTTTCAGCGCCGTGGCCGTCCTCCGGATGCCCTCCAGCACCCGGTTGTCCGCCTTCCGCACGCTCCAGCCCTCCCGCCGCAGTGTCTCGATAAAGCTGGCCGCCGAGGGGTCTACGATGACCGTTTCGATGCAACGTCCCCCCGCCAAATTTTTCAGTTCCTCCGCGTATTCCCCATCGGTTTTCTGCCGTCCCTCCTGCCGCGCGTCATAGTAAAACTCCCGCACCCGGTACCAGATCCCATCCAGCTCCCCCCACAGCCCGAAGGAAGCCGGATTTCTCGTCCCATAGTCGCAGGAGATCCGCCACCGGGCAAACGGCCCCGCCGGGGCCGGCGGCATAGCGTCCGCGTCAAAGAAGTCATACACCAGCCCCTCCGCCGCCGCCCACTCCCCCAGCACATACCGCCGGTAAAAGGCCCCCCGGAACATCCGCTCATACCGCTCCCGCACCGCCGGCGCCAGCGCCGGGTTGTCCTCCATGGTGAAGCGCAGGTAGAGCGCCCGCTTCTCCTCCGCCTTGCAGATCCACTCTTTATAAAACCAGTGCTCCGGCCCCGCCGGGTTGCAGGAGAACCACACCAGCCCGCCCCGCACGGAGCACCGGGCCGCCGCCTGCTCCACAAAGGATCGGGGCATCAGCGCCGCCTCGTCCAGCAGCGCCCCCGCCAGCGTGATCCCCTGGATGGAGGCAAAGCTCCCCTCGTCCCGTCCGCCGTAGAGGTAAAAGGTATTCTCCCGTCCCCCGCCCCGCAGGGTGACCTCGTTTCGGCTCACAACCTCCTCCCACCGGAACCCCAGCCCGGTGAGCACGGGCCTGGCCTGAGCCAGCAGGTTCCGCCGCACCCCGGCAATCGACCCGGCGCACAGCCCGAACCTCTGCCTCTGGAACCGGGCCATGGCCCACAGAAAAAAGGACACGCTCAGGGCAAAGGTTTTCCCCGACCGCACCGCCCCGTCGCAGATCACGGCGTCGTACCGCCCGTCCCTCCACCAGTCCAGCACCACCCGCTGCTTGGGGGAAAACTCCGGCCGCCTCACTCCTTATCCGCCTCCCCGTCCCGGCACAGCCCGTCCAGAAACGCCTCCAGCTCTCCGTCCCGGCGCTCCTCCATCAGCTCCCGGATCATGGTCAAAACCCGCACCTTGTCCACAAATTTGGCCTCAAACGTGCCGTTTGCATTCCGTTTCAGCTCCACCACGCCGGACAGATCCAGCGCGTCCACCTGATCCGCCGCCTCCCCGTCCAGGAAGGCCAGCTTCACCACGTCGTTGTTCCTCCACGCCGCCAGCCGCCGCAGTTCCTCCAGCAGCTCCGCCTGGCCCAGCTCCTCCAGCCCCATCTCCTCGCGCTCCATACCAAGCCTCCTCGCCGGTGCCGGAAACGCCCCTTCTGTTGTCCATTCCAGTGCAAAACAAAAAATTCCGAGGCAAATTTTGCCCCGGAATTCTCCGCGCTTATTTTATTGTCACGTTCCGTCTGCTCATGACGGCTCCGCGCTTTTTATTTGTGGTAATCCGCCCCCTCCTGAATCTTAAACGCCCGATAGATCTGCTCCAGCAGCATCACCCGGGCCAAATGGTGGGGAAAGGTCATAGGCGACATAGACAGCGAGCACCAGGCCCCCGCCTTCACCGACGGGTGGAGCCCATAGGATCCCCCGATGACAAACACCAGATGCTTCGCCGGGCTGCGGGCCCAATCGGAGATCATCTGGGCCAGCTCCTCGCTGGATCGCGTTTTCCCCTCAATGGCCAGCACAACCACGCTGGAATTGGACGGAATCTTCCCCCGGATCGCGTCCCCCTCCTTCTCCAGCGCCCCCTGGATCTCCCCCAGCGACGGATTTTTGGACAGCCGCTGCTCGGGGATCTCCACAATGCTCAGCTTGCAGCATCCGCCCAGCCGCTTGACATACTCCGCGCAGGCGTCCTGATAAAACTTTTCTTTCAGCTTGCCCACGCAGATCAGTGTAATGTCAACCATCATATTCCCCGCTTTCTCCTTCGCGCTCCGTTCCAGCCTTCTCCCATCCGGCCATCGCCGCGCTATACCTCAAACCACCCCGAGCACTCCCCCCGGGGCGCGCAGAGCAGCTCCACGTCTCCCTCTCCGACTCCAGCCCCCGCCAGCGCCCGTCCCGCCGCCTCCAGCGCCAGCTGCGGCCGGTTGTTCTCCTGGGACAGGTGGGCGAGCACCACCCGCGCCGCTCCATGCTCAACCGCCCAGGCCGCCAGCTCCCCGCCCATCTCGTTGGACAGGTGCCCCGCGTCCCCCCGGATCCGCTCCTGCAAGTGCCGGGGATAGGGCCCCCGCCGCAGCATCTCCGGGTCATAGTTAAACTCCCCCACCAGCGTGCAGGCCCCCCGCACCCCCTCCCGGGCCTGGGGGGTGATATAGCCGGTATCGGTGCACAGCGCCAGCTTCCGCCGTCCGTCCTCCACAGAGAACCCCACCGGGCAGGCGCAGTCGTGGCTGGTGGCGAAGGTGCCGATCTCCCACTCCCCCAGGGCGAACCGCTGTCCCGGCGCGAACACCCGGAACCGCTCCTCCAGCCCGGGCCACTTGGCGCACAGGGCGAAGGCGGTGCTCTCCGCAGTAAACAGCGCCGCCCCCGCCTGCCGGCACAGCACCGGCAGCGCCGCCACGTGATCGACGTGCTCATGGGTGATGAGCACCCCGGCGATATGCCGCAGCTCCAGCCCCAGCTCCTTCAGCCCCTGGGCGATCCGCCGGGTGGATATGCCCGCGTCGATCAAAATATGTACCCGCCCGTCGCTGACCACCATGCAGTTTCCGGAGGATCCGCTGGCCAGCGTCGCCGCTTTTAACACAAAACACACCCTCTCCCATCAAAAAAGGGCGGCATCGCCGCCCTTCGTCGTCGCAAAATCCATTCCGTCCGGGACGCCCTTCGAGCATCCCGGACTTCATTCCCTTGCCCCTCCTCTCCCCACAAAGCCGGAAGACGGGCTTTGCGGGGGCCCCAGCTTTTATTTTATCACCCCGCAGCGGGCGCCTGCTTTCGATCCGGCTCGGGCACCTCCACCGCCCGGATATCCGCTCCGATCCCGGTCAGCTTCCCGATGATGTCCTCATAGCCCCGCTCGATGTGCTTCACATTGGAGATCTCGCTGGTGCCCTGAGCAGCCAGCCCCGCGATGATCATGGCCGCCCCCGCCCGCAGATCGCAGGCCTCCATGGGCGCCCCCGTCAGCTTCTCCACGCCCTCGATGATGGCGATCTTGCCGTCCACCTGGATCTTGGCGCCCAGCCGCCGGAACTCCTCGGTATAGCGGTATCGGTTGTCCCACACGCCCTCGGTGATCACGCTGGTGCCCTGCGCCAGGCACAGCACCGCCGCGATCTGGGGGTGCATATCGGTGGGAAAACCCGGATAAAACATGGTTTTGATGTTGGTTCTCTGGAGGGGCCCATGGCGGCGCACAATGAGGGAATCCCCCTCCTCGTCCACCTCGGCGCCCATCTCCACCAGCTTGGCGGTGATGCACTCCATGTGCTTGGGGATGATGCCGCACACCCGGACTTCGCCTCCGGCGGCAGCCACGGCGGCCATGTAGGTGCCCGCCTCGATCTGATCGGGGATGATGGAGTATTCCCCGCCGTGGAGCCGCTCCACGCCCCGGATCTTGATCACATCGGTGCCCGCCCCGGTGATCTCGGCCCCCATGGAGTTCAAAAAGTTGGCCAGATCCACGATATGGGGCTCCCGGGCGGTATTTTCAATGACGGTGGTGCCCTCCGCCAGCACGGCGGCCAGCATCAGGTTCATGGTGGCCCCCACGCTGGCCACGTCCAGATAGATCTGGCTGCCCTTCATCCGTCCGCCCTTCGTCTCGGCGCACAGATAGCCGTTTTTGATCTCCACCTCTGCGCCCAGGGCGGCAAAGCCCTTCAGGTGCTGATCGATGGGCCGGCTGCCGAAATCGCACCCGCCGGGCATGGGCACCTCGGCCTTGCCGAACCGCCCCAGCATAGCCCCCAGCAGGTAATAGCTGGCCCGCAGCTTCCGTCCCGCGTCATAGGGCACCGTCTGGCTGCCCACGGCGGAGCAGTCCACCTCCACCGTGGTGCGGTTGATCACCCGCACCCTGGCCCCCAGATCCCGCAGAATGTTCAGCAGCAGATCCACGTCGCTGATCTCTGGAATATTTTCAATCCGGCATGTCCCTTCCACCAGCAGGGTGGCGGGAATAATGGCCACGGCGGCGTTCTTGGCGCCGCTGATCGCAACCTTACCGTAAAGCGGTCTCCCGCCGTGAATGACATATTTTTTCAATGTTCAGCACCTCAGATTCCCGGTTTCACCGGATATACTTTGTAAAAGGGGCCGCGTTCCCCCGATAGATTCAAAAGCGCAAAGAGCAGGGCAGACGCACCCCACCCATTTTCTATCAATATATTATAGCACCAACGCTAAGTAAAGGCAACCAAAACTTTCCCAAAAACCCTTTTGTCCCGCCAAAAGCTCTGGCAAAATTTTTCCATCTGCCTTTCTCCCCCGCAACCCTATTCTGCCCCTGCTTTCCCCCGGATATTCCCGCGAAAAATGGCAAAACGGCCCGTTCCGTTCCGCCGGTTCCGCCGTTCCGCCCGTAAAATTGTGAATTTTTTGCAAACTCTCTTGCAAAGTCCGGCGAATCGTATTATAGTACCAATTAGCACTCCGGTCTTCAGAGTGCTAACGCAATTCTTTGTCACCACTTTGCCCCTCCGCCCCCGCGCGGGGAGACAGTAAAAAATTTTTAGATACGAGGTGCAAAAACTCATGGCAAAAAAGCAGTTCAAAGCGGAATCCAAGCGCCTGATGGATCTGATGATCAACTCCATCTACACCCACAAAGAGATCTTCCTCCGGGAGATCATCTCCAACGCCAGCGACGCCATTGACAAGCTGGCCTACCTCTCCCTGACGGACGATACGGTGAAGACCAAGCGAAGCGACCTTCGCATCACCGTCACCCCGGACAAAGGGGAGCGCACCCTCACCGTGTCGGACAACGGCGTAGGCATGACCGCCGCCGAACTGGAGCAGAACCTGGGCACCATCGCCAAGAGCGGCTCCCTGCAGTTCAAGGCGGACATGGAAGACGGCAAAGACAAGTCGGACATCATCGGCCAGTTCGGCGTGGGCTTCTACTCCGCCTTCATGGTGGCGGACGAGGTGACGGTGATCACCCGCCGCCACGGCGAGGACGCCGCCCACTGCTGGAAGTCCTCCGGCGCGGACGGCTACACCATCACCGAGTGTGAAAAGGAGGCCCCCGGCACCGACGTGATCATGCACCTCAAGCCCGACACGGAGGACGAGCACTACAGCGAGTACCTGGAGACCAACCGCCTCCAGACCCTGATCAAAAAATACTCCGACTACATCCGCCACCCCATCCGCATGGAGGTGGAGGACTACCGCCAGAAGGAGAAGCCCGCCGACGCCGGGGACGACTACAAGCCCGAGTGGGAGACGGTGGTGGAGGAAAAGACCATCAACTCCATGGTGCCCCTGTGGCAGCGCCCCCGCTCCAAGGTAAAGCAGGAGGAGTACGACCAGTTCTATCAGGAAAAGTTCGGCGACTGGCAGCCCCCCCTGGCCACCATCACCACCTCCTCCGAGGGCACGGTGACCTTCAAGGCCCTGCTGTTCATCCCGTCCAACACCCCCTACGACTTCTACACCCGGGAGTACGAGAAGGGCCTCCAGCTCTACTCCTCCGGCGTGCTCATCATGGACAAGTGCGCCGACCTGCTCCCCGACTGCTTCCGCTTCGTGAAGGGCGTGGCCGACTCCCCGGACTTCTCGCTGAACATCTCCCGGGAGATGCTCCAGCACGACCGCCAGTTGAAGATCATCGCCACCGCCCTGGAGAAGAAGATCAAGAACGAGCTGCTCAAGCTGATGAAGGACGACCGGGAGAAGTACGAGAAGTTCTGGGCCGCCTTCGGCCGCCAGCTCAAATTCGGCGTGGTGGACAACTACGGCGCGAAAAAGGAGCTGCTGCAGGATCTGCTGCTGTTCACCACCTCCAAGGAGGGCAAACTGTCCTCCCTGGCCGAGTACGTGGAGCGGATGCCCGCGGATCAGGAGCACATCTACTACGTCTGCGCCGACAGCGCCGACCAGGCCGCCCATCTGCCCCAGGTGGAGCGCATCGCGGACAAGGGCTGGGAGATCCTCTATCTGACGGAGGAGACGGACGAGTTCGTGATGAACGCCCTCCGGGAGGTATCCGGCAAGCAGCTGAAGTCCGTCTCCGACCCGGACGCCCTGCCCGAGACCGACGAGGAAAAGGCGGAGCAGGAAAAGCAGGCGGAGGAGGCCAAGCCCGTGCTGGACTTCGTGAAGGAGACCCTGGGCGGCCGGATCAAGGAGGCCCGGGTGTCCAAAATCCTCAAGACCGCCCCGGTGTGCATGACGGCGGACGGCCCCATGTCCCTGGAGATGGAGAAGTACTTCTCCAGGGTGGAGGGCTCCGCCTCCCCCATGGGCCCCATGAAGGCGGAGCGCGTGCTGGAGCTGAACCCCGCCGCCGCCCCCTTCGCCGCCCTGAAGTCCGCCCTGGACAGCGGGGACAGGGATCGGGCCGCCCGGTACGTGGAGGTGCTCTACCACCAGGCCCTGCTCATCGCGGGCCTGCCCATCGAGGATCCCGCCGCCTACACCGAGCTGGTGTGCTCCCTCATGCAGTAAGGGCTCCCGCCCTGCGGGGGGCGTTACTTTCTCTCGCGCGAGAGAAAGTAACCAAAGAGCGCGCTTAGGGGGAAGCCTCCGAGTGGAGACGGCCCAAAGGGCGGGCCATCTCCACAGTCGGCTTACCCCCTAAGAACCCCCGTTAAGGTCAAGGGCACGCCGATTTTAGCGCGGTGGGGGAGTGACCGGCTTTTGCGGGTTGCGAACGGATTTCCCTTCGATTTCCGGCCCACACCGGGCCTGCGTTTCTCAGGTACTGATGGCATGGGGTTCTATTTTGAACGCCTGCATTTCTCGGGCTACCCGCCATGGTGCGGCAACGCGCCCGATACCCTCCGCGTCAAGCACCACACGACCTTTAGGCGCACTGTCAATGGATCCCACCCATTTTTCAGTACCCACACCACTCAGCGGCAGCGGCGATAGGGACACCTGCGTCCGTATCCCCTCCGCGCCGGTAGGACAACCACCAACGCCTCGATCTGACAGCCCCCGTAAACGGGGGATTCTTAAGGGGGAGGCCGACTAAGGACGCAAAGCGTCCGCCGGAGGCCTCCCCCTTAAGCGTGTCTTTCGGTTCCTTTCTGCACGAGCAGAAAGGAACGCCCCCGGCAGGGAGCATCCCTGCCAAAGAAAGGAGCACACCCCATGCTGAAGCTTGTAGGCATCACGAAGCAGTACACCCTGGGCGGCAACACCATCGACGCCCTCCGGGGCGTCGACCTGGAGTTCCGGGAGAACGAGTTCGTCTCCATCCTGGGCCCCTCCGGCTGCGGCAAGACCACCACCTTGAACATCATCGGCGGCCTGGATCGCTACACCAGCGGCGACCTCATCATCAACGGCCGTTCCACCAAGGAGTATAAGGACGGCGACTGGGACGCCTACCGCAACCACTCCATCGGCTTTGTGTTCCAGAGCTACAACCTGATCCCCCACCAGACGGTGCTGGCCAACGTGGAGCTGGCCCTGACCCTGGCGGGGGTGTCCAAGTCGGAGCGCCGCCGCCGTGCCAAGGAGGCCCTGGAGCGGGTGGGCCTGGGCGACCAGCTCAATAAGGTGCCGTCGCAAATGTCCGGCGGCCAGATGCAGCGGGTGGCCATCGCCCGTGCCCTGATCAACGACCCGGACATCCTGCTGGCCGACGAGCCCACCGGCGCCCTGGACTCCGAGACGTCGGTGCAGGTGATGGAGCTGCTGAAGGAGGTGGCCCGGGATCGCCTGGTGATCATGGTGACCCACAACCCGGAGCTGGCCCAGCAGTATTCCACCCGCATCGTCACCCTGAAGGACGGCCGGGTCACCGGCGACTCCAACCCCTACCACGCCGAGGAGCAGGCCCCCGTCCTCACCGGCAAGCAGGCCCGGGCGGACAAGAAGCCCTCCATGTCCTTCCTCACCGCTCTGTCCCTGTCCCTCACCAACCTTCGCACCAAGATGGGCCGCACGGTGCTCACCGCCTTCGCCGGCTCCATCGGCATCATCGGCATCGCCCTGATTCTGGCCCTGTCCACCGGCATCAACACCTACATCAACAAGGTGCAGGAGGACACCCTGTCCAGCTACCCCATCACCATCCAGGCGGAGAGCACCGACATGACCGCCCTGATGGTCTCCCTCATGGGGGCACGGCACAGCGAAGGGGGCGGCGAAGGGGGCGCGAATCCCGACCCCGACCGGGTATACGCCTCCACCGTGATGTACGACATGATGGACTCCATGCTCAACGCCGAGGTGGAGACCAACAACCTGGAGGCGTTTAAGGAATATCTGGACAACGGAGGCGGCGGCATCAAGGACATGGCCGCCCTCCACTACAGCTATGACTTCGGTTTCGACATCTACACCCAGGACGAGAACGGCGACATCCTGAAAAGCGACGTGATGACCCTGATGCAGGACGCCATGAGCGCCATGTACGGCGGGGACTACTCCTCCTATTTTGAGCAGATGGGCTCCATGTACTCCGCCATGGACGTGTGGGAGGAGCTGCTGCCCGGGGAGGACGGCGAGCTGGTGTCCCAGCAGGAGAAAAACCAGTACGAGCTGCTCTACGGCGACTGGCCCCAGAGCCACGACGAGGTGATCCTCTTTGTGGACGGCAACAACGAGATCTCGGATCTCATGCTGTACGCCCTGGGCCTGATGCCCCACGACGACATGGAGGAGGCCATGGTGGCCATGTCCAAGGGGGAGTCCGTGGAGGCCCCCGACATGAGCTGGGGCTATGACGAGCTGTGCGATCTGACCTTCAAGCTCATCCTCCCGTCGGAGTACTACCAGCACGACCCGGTGACGGACACCTACACCGATATGTCCAAAACCGAGGCGGGGATGGACTTCCTCTACAACAGCGGAGACACCGGCGTGCGGCTGAAGGTGGCGGGGGTGGCCCGGCCGGTGGACGGCGGCCACGGGATGCTGTCCGGCGGCATCGGCTACACCAGCGCCCTCACCCGGTTCGCCATCGAGGCCACCGGGGACACCGAAATTTTGAAAAAGCAGTTGGACGACCCCGACACCGACGTAATCTGCAACCTGCCCTTCCCCAAGGAGGACGACGTGGAACCCACCGCCGAGGAAAAGGCGGACGCCGTCGCCGAATATCTGTCCCAGCAGTCCGCCCAGGACAAGGCGGCGGCCTACGTGGACGTGATGGGCCAGCCCACCCAGGACTACGTGGACGGGGTGGTGTCCCAGCAGATGGAGGGCCTGACCCGCCAGGCGGTGGAGGACATGATCGTGGAGCAGTACGCCGGCGAGATGGGGGTGGACGGGGACACCGTCCGGGGCTACATCGCCGACATGAGCGACGACGAGCTGTTCTCACGGGTGGAGGAGGCCATCGCCCAGTCCGTGCGGGAGCAGTACGCCGCCGGGGTGGCCCAGCAGCTGGCCTCCCTGCCCCAGGACACCTTGGCGGATATGCTGGATCACGCCATGGATCGGGAAGCGGAGTTTGCCCAGCCCGGCATGGCGGGGCTGTCCATGGGCGTTCCCACGCCCCTCACCGACGAGCAGTTTGTCTACCTCTACGACAACTATATGCCCCCCACCCGCTCCTCCTCCACCTATGAGGACAACCTGGATCTGCTGGGCTACGTCCGCATGGAGGCCCCCTCCGCCATCAGCATCTACGCCACCACCTTTGCCCAGAAGGATCAGATCGCCGACCTGATCCAGGACTACAACGACGGCGTGGCCGACGAGGAGGACGAGATCACCTACACCGACTACGTGGCCCTGCTCATGAGCTCCATCACCGGCATCATCAGCGGCATCAGCTATCTGCTCATCGCCTTTGTGTCCATCTCCCTCATCGTGTCCTCCATCATGATCGGCATCATCACCAACATCTCCGTGCTGGAGCGCACCAAGGAGATCGGCATACTCCGGGCGGTGGGCGCCTCCAAGCGGGACGTGTCCCGGGTGTTCAACGCCGAGACCCTCATCGTGGGACTGGCGGCGGGGGTGCTGGGCATCCTGGTGAGCGTGGCCGCCACCTTCCCCATCAACGCCCTGATCCACGACCTCACCGGGCTCTATGACCTCACCGCCGTGCTGCCCCCTGTGGCGGGGGCCATTCTGGTGGCCATCAGCGTGGTGCTCACCGTGTTTGCCGGCCTGATCCCCTCCCGGGGCGCGGCCAGGAAGGATCCGGTGGAGGCCCTGAGAAGCGAATAAGAAGCGTGAGGATAGGCGCGCCCAATCCCAGCGTGACAACAGATAGGAGGCTTCTATGGAACTTATCTGCAAGCACTTCACCCAGCTCACCCGAGACGAGCTGTTCCAGATCTACAAGCTCCGGGTGGCGGTGTTCATCGTGGAGCAGCAGTGCGCCTACCCGGAGATCGACGACGCCGACCAGGCCGCCTGGCACCTCTGGCTCCAGGACCGGGACGGCATCGCGGCCTACCTCCGGGTGCTGCCGCCGGGAACCACCTTCGACACCGCCTCCATCGGCCGTGTCATCGCCGTAAAGCGGCGGCAGGGCCTGGGCAGCCGGATCGTGGCGGCCGGCATCCGCGCCGCCCAGGAGCGGTTCGGCGCCCAAACCATCACCATCGAGGCCCAGACCTACGCCCGGGAGCTGTACCAGCGGGCGGGCTTCGTCCAGACCTCCGAGGAATTTTTAGAGGACGGCATCCCCCACATCCGCATGGAGTGGCGGGCCGGCCATTGACGCGAACAGGCCCCCCGGCTCATGCCGGGGGGCCTGTTGTCAGCTCTCCTGTTTTTTCCCGATCCGCGCCGTCAGCTCCCGGAGCGTCACCTCATAGGCCTCCCGCTCGCAGGGCAGCACAGGCAGCGTTTCCGGCGCCTCCCACCCCTTGACCTCAAACAGGCGGCGGACGAGGAAATCGGTGAAGGCCGGATTCTTCACCAGCACCGGCCCGGTGACATGGGTGGCCAGCACATTGCCGGACACGTACCCCTCCGGCCCCCCCTCCGTCTCATTGCCGAAGCCCAGGGACAGCCCGTGGAACAGGGGCGACTCCACCCCCCGGGTGACGGAGCACTTGTTCATAAAGCCCACCAGCCCCTCGTCCCACAGGGCGGTGTGGGCGATCACGTCCTCCGGAGCCCTCCTGTCCAGCTCCTGGGTGGTGAAGTCCGCGAAACCCAGCCCGGGCCACACCTTGCCCGCCCCATCGGTAAGGTTCTTCCCCAGCAGCTCCATGGCGTTGCCGGTGAACAGCACCACGCCCCCTCGGTCGATAGCGGCCTTCAGCGCGTCTTTGTGGGGCAGCAGGGCGGTCAGCGCCGCCTTCTGGGTGCGCTCGGTGCCCGCGCCCATGTAAAGGAAGTCGGCCCGCTCAAAGTCCGGCGCATCCTCAAACAGCGCCGTCTCCACCGTCACGGACACACCCAGCGCCTCCAGGTGCCGCCGCAGGACGGCCAGATTGGCGTACTCCCCATACAGGGACATACAGTCGGGATACAGGTGTAAAATGGTCAGTTCCATATTCTGTCCCCCCTCAATCCTTTTGGGTCAGCGCCAGCAATTTATCCCGGTCGGAGAAGCAGGTCACCACGTACACATCCTCGTCTCCGCGCTCCTTCAGGCGCTCCGCCGCCGCGGCGATGGACTCTCCCACCTCGATCCTGTCCGCCGGGACGCGGCTGTACTGGAAGCGCACCGCCAGATCGTTGCAGTATTTGCCGTACAGCATCACCCTGCCGATGTGGGGGGCGTCCAGCCGGTCGAAGTCGATGTCCCACAGCCAGCTTGTCTCCCCCGTAAAATACTTCCGGCTGATGGCGTCCACAATCACCAGCACCGTGCAGGGCTTCTCTGTAGCGGCGATATAGGCCAGGTTGGTGTCGTAGGCCACCGAGTTCTCATGCTTGGAGGTGAGCAGGGTGCCCCTGTGCGCCCCCAGGGTAAAGGTGATCATCCGCCCGTTTTTCAGCATATAGTTGTTGATCACCCCGGCCATGACAGAGGGGGCCGCCCCCACCAGGGCGCAGGCCGACCAGGCGGCCAGGATGTTGTAGACATTGTAGATGCTCTTAAAGGCCAGGGAGATCCGGGTCTCCCCGTTGATGGTGAGGGTTCCCCCGTCCAGATCCAACTCGGTGACGGCAAACTCCGTCTCGTGCCGCTTATGCCCGCAGCCGGGGCAGGCATAGTGCCCAATGTGGGCGTAGTGGTAGCAGGAATACTCCATCCGCCCCTTGCACACCGGGCACCGCGCCCCGTCGTGATACACGCCATGGTGCTCCTTCGTACTGACGGCGCACTCGTCCAGCCCGAACCACTTCACCCTGTCCGGCTCGTGCTCCCGGGCGAAGCAGGACACCAGGGGATCGTCGGCGTTGAGCACCAGGGTCGTCTCCGGAAAAATGGCGGGCCGGATGGCGTCGTACACCCACTCCGGGTGGCCGTTCCGGGTGAGCTGATCCCGGTACAGGTTGGTGATGACGAAGTGGGTGGGGTGGAACCACTTGAAGGTGTGCCGGGCATACCGCTCGTCGCTCTCCAGCAGCAGCACGTCCCCCTTCACCCTGCCCCCCAGGGAGCAGTTGGACAGAATCAGGGTGGCCACCCCCTCGATCTGGTTGGAGCCCTCCTTGTTGTACACCACCCGCCTGCCGTCCGCCGTCAAAATGGCGGCGATCATCTCCACGGTGGAGGTCTTGCCATTGGAGCCGGTGACGGCGATGATATGGGCGGGCAGGCGAACCCGCCCCAGCACGTCGGGGCACACCTTCAGCGCGAACTGCCCCGGCAGGGAGCTGCCCTTGCCGATGAGCCCGCCGATGAACCGCAGGATCTTACACAGGATCACGGCCAAAAATAATCTCATGTTGATGCTTCCTCTCACAGTCGTTTCGTAAAACAGACGATCCGATTTGCCTCGGTAAACCCCGCCCCCAGGTGGAAGGCGACGCTGCCCGCATTGCCCAGCTCACAGTCGCTGGCAAACTCCGCACAGCCCCGCCCCCGGGCCCAATCCTCGCAGGCGGACAGCAGGGCCCCTGCCGTCCCGCGGCCCCGGAACGCCTCCCGGACATAGATCCCCTCCAGATAGCCCACCGGGCTGCTGTCCGTCCCCTCCACGTAGTCGTGCCGGAGCTGGCACTGGGCAAAGCCCACCGGGACTCCGCCCTCCTCCGCCAGAAAAACCGCAGCCTCCGACGGGGCCAGCGTCTCCCACTCCGCCAGCAGATCCTCCGGCCCGTTGTCCGGCCACAGCTTACAAGCCAGCGCCGCCGCCCGGAGCAGGGATTCCCCATTTGCTCTCGTAATCGTCATGTCGTTTTCTCCAAATATAGCATAAGCGCCGTCACGTCCGCCGGGGACACTCCCGACACCCGGGACGCCTGCCCCAGGTTCAGCGGCCGGATT
Source organism: bacterium (assembly GCA_004560375.1). Classification (GTDB taxonomy): domain Bacteria; phylum Bacillota; class Clostridia; order Oscillospirales; family Oscillospiraceae; genus Enterenecus. The sequence continues at coordinate 27,771 of SFVC01000012.1, read as the reverse complement.
TTATCCAGCTTCTGCCGCGCCTCCAGCCGCAGGCCCTGTATGCCCAGATAGTCCAGATCCCCCGGCAGCGGCCTGTCCTCCAGCTTCCGCAGCTCCTCCACCTGCCGGTTCTGCCGCTCGATGTACCCCGCGTACTTCACCGAGATCTCCACCTGCTCCATAACCGGCCGGGGCAGCGCCGGCCTGCCCGGGTCAAAGGGGGCCAGATCGTCATAGCTCAACCGGGGCCGGCGGAGCAGATCCACCAGCCGCGCCCCGTGGGGGCAGGGGGGCTCCCCCCTCTCCTCCAGCAGCCTGTCCAGCGACCGAGAGGGCGCCGCCCCCGCGTGCTCCAGCCGCCGGATCTCCCGCTCCACGGCGGCGTATTTCTCCTCCACCCGGGCCAGCCGCTCCCCGCTCACCAGCCCCACCCGGTGGCCGTAGGCCGCCAGCCGCCGGTCGGCGTTATCCTGCCGGTGGATCAGCCGGTACTCCGTCCGGGAGGTCATCATCCGGTAGGGCTCGTTGGTGCCCTTGGTCACCAGATCGTCGATGAGCACCCCGATATAGCCGTCCCCCCGGCTCAAAATCAGGGGCGCCTCCCCCTTGATCTTCAGGGCGGCGTTGATCCCGGCCATCAGCCCCTGGGCGGCGGCCTCCTCGTACCCGGAGGATCCATTGAACTGCCCCGCGCCGTACAGGCCGGGGATTTTTTTGCACTCCAGGGTGGGCAATAATGACCTGGGATCCACGCAGTCGTACTCAATGGCGTAGGCGCACCGGGTCATCTCCGCCCGCTCCAGCCCGGGGATGGTGTGGAGCATTTTGATCTGCACCTCCTCCGGCAGAGAGGAGGAAAACCCCTGAATATACAGCTCCTCGGTGTTCAGCCCCATGGGCTCGATAAAGAGCTGGTGCCGGGGCTTGTCCGAAAAGCGCACCACCTTGTCCTCAATAGAGGGGCAGTACCGGGGCCCCACCCCCTCGATGACCCCGGAGAACAGGGGAGAGCGGTGGAGGTTGTCCCGGATCACCTGATGGGTGGCCTCGTTGGTGTAGGTGAGGTAGCACACCGCCCGGTTGTCCGGCTTCGTCTCCGTCTCAAAGGAGAAGGGCACGGGCACGTCGTCCCCCGGCTGGATCTCCATTTGGGAGAAGTCCACGCTCCGCCGGTTCACCCGTGGAGGCGTGCCCGTCTTGAACCGCCGGATGGACAGTCCCAGCCTCACCAGACAGTCCGTCAGCGGCAGGGCGGCGGCCATGCCGTCGGGGCCGGAGTCCCGGGTGACCTCCCCCACGATGGTGCGGCCCCCCAGGTAGGTGCCGGTGGCGATCACCGCCGCCTTGACGGCGTAGGTGGCCCCGGTGGTGGTGCGGACGGCGGAAACCGCGCCGTTTTCCGTGAGAACCTCCGTGACCTCGGCCTGCTTCACCCACAGGTTTTCCTGGAGCTCCAGGGTGTGCTTCATGACCTCCTGGTAGCGCCGCCGGTCGGCCTGGGCCCGCAAGGACCAGACAGCGGGGCCCTTCCCCCGGTTCAGCATCCGGTACTGGATACAGGCCTTGTCGGCGGCCTTTGCCATCTCGCCGCCTAAGGCGTCGATCTCCCGCACCAGGTGGCCCTTGCCGGTGCCGCCCACGGCGGGGTTGCAGGGCATATTGCCCACCGCGTCCAGGTTGATGGTGAAGCACACCGTTTTCAGCCCCATCCGGGCGGCGGCCAGGGCGGCCTCGATGCCGGCGTGGCCCGCGCCGACCACAGCCACGTCATACTGTCCCGCGCTGTATGTCATCGCGTGACCTCCTTGCTTGCCCCTGCCGGGGCGGGTTCCGTTTGGCAGGACGCGCCCTGCCGGGGGCGTTACTTTCTCTCGCGCGAGAGAAAGTAACCAAAGAGCGCGCTTAGGGGGTGGCCTCCGGCGGACGCTTCGCGTCCTTAGTCGGTCACCCCCTAAGAACCCCCGTTAAGGTCAAGGGCACGCCGATTTGAGTGCCGCGGGGGAGTGACCGGCTTGAGCGGGTTACGAACGGATTTCCCTTCGATTTCCGGCCCACACCGGGCCTGCATTTCTCCGGCATTGAACCGCCGGGGTTCTCTTTTCAACGCCTAAATGGCGCGGGGTATGGCAGAGGCGTTAATTTGGCTCGTCTGTCCGGCCCAGCAGATAGTCTACGGTTACGTCGTAATAATCCGCCAGCGCGATCAGTTTTTCATATTCGGGACGGTGTTCGCCGCTTTCATAGTATTGATACGCCCTCAGCTTCAGACCCAGATATTCCGCCACTTGGCTTTGGGTTACGCCCTTTTTCCCACGCAGCTCCCGTAAACGCTCTGCAAGCTTCACTTTTTTGCTCTCCCTCTTGACACGCAACAGTTATGCGTATATAATATACGCATAGGTTGTGCATAATCAACTATTTTTAATGCAAAGGATCGATTTTGATGACTGAGCTAATGGACGCCTTTTATACCAGTGTCGGCAAAACTCTTGTAGAGGATATCTTGTGTGGAGACGGCGAATACCTTGTCCGCACAACCCGCCAGGACGCCGAGGTCAAACGTCTGCTTGGATCTTTCCACCAAGACACCGCGTCGCTGATCGACACGCTGCTGACGGAACAGCTCGCCATCGGCGAGCTGCGGGAGTCCGCCTATTTCCGCGCCGGCTTCCGTCTCGCCCTGGAACTGACCCGCTAAAAAGCCGCGCCCATCCAGGCGTTTCAAACAGATCCCCAGCTTCTCAGTACCCGAGAAACTCAGGCCCGGTGTGGGCCGGAAATCAACGGGAAATCCATTCGTCACCCCATCAAGCCGGTCACACCCCCGCCGCATCAAAATCGGCGTGCCCTTGACCTTCCCGGGGGTTCTTAGGGGGTGGCCAACCTGTGAGCAAGAGCGCGCCCTTCGCGCTCGCAGTCGAACCGGTGGCCACCCCCTAAGCGTCCTTTTGGTTACTTTTCCCACGTGGGAAAAGTAACGCCCCCGGCAGGGGCGTCCCCTGCCACCCCCAGCGGCCCAGGGGGGCGCAGCCCCACCACCTGCAAGGGGGGGATGCAAGGGGCCCTACCCCTGCTTCAGCGTCACCACCGCCAGCTCCGGGCGGTTAAAGATCCGAATCCCCCGGAAGGGGGTCGTGTTGTTCCCCAGCCCCCGGGACACAAACAGGGTGCTGTCCCCCACGGCGTACAGCCCCGCCGTCCAGGGCGGGAAAAACCGCCGGTCGGTGCCGATGAGCCCGCCCACGAAGGGCAGGCGGACAATCCCCCCATGCCCGTGGCCGGACATCACAAAATCATACCCTGCGTTGGCATACTGTCCAAACCGCTCATTCCGGTGGGCCAGCAGGAGGGTGAACAGGCCGGGCTCCTTTCCCTGGATCCAGGCGTACAGCTCCTCCGGGGTGGTCTGGTCGGCGTAGCCGTTGGGGTCGTCCACTCCGGCCAGCGCCAGCCGGCCGCCGTTCCGCTCCAAAATCTCGCACTGGTTGGAGAGCGCCGTCACCCCGCACTCCACCAGAAGGGCCTTCAGCTCCTTCACCGCGGCGGAGCCCAGGGCCCACTCGTGGTTGCCGGTGACGTAATAGGTGGGCGCGATGGCGGCCAGCCCCTTTGCCAGGGCGGGCACCATCTCCATCTGGCTTTTCTGGTCGATCAGATCTCCGGTGATCACAATGAGGTCGGGCGTCTCCCGCCTCACCCGCTCCACCAGCTCCCCGCTGTCCTCCCCGTACTCGTGGCCGTGGAGGTCGGACAGGTGGGCAATGGTGAAGCCGTCGAACCCGGCGGGCAGCCCGCCCAGCTCCGCCGTGGTACGGGTGGTCTGGAGGCCCCAGCACTGCCAGCGGAACCAGAACACCCCCGCCACGGCCACCACCGCCAGCGCGATGAGCCACACCAGCGGGCGGCATTTTTTCCGGGGGCGGCGGTGCCGCCCGCCCTCCCGCTCAGTCGTCGTCATGGAGGTAATAGGGCCGCATCAGGCTCTTGTGCTGGGTGGAGTCCTTCTGCCGGTCGGAGCGGGGCGCGGCCTCGATGGGCCGGGGCCGGTCGTCCCGGCGGCGCTTCCGCTTCCCGGACAGGGAGGGCGGCAGCACGGGCTCTTTCACCGGCTGGGCCGGGGCCCCCTGCTTCTTGCCCTGGCGGCGGGGCTTCTGACGGCCCTGCTTCTGCGCCGGCTCCTGCTCCTGCTTTTTCGGCTGGGCCTGGGCCTGGGGCCTGCTCACGGGCCGCCGGGGGGCCAGCAGCCGGGCGGTGGCGTCCAGGATCACGTCAGAGTCCAGCGGGTTAGGCTTGTAGAAGTCGGTGACGGGCATGGCGGGATCGTCAGGCAGGGTGTCCTCAATGTGCCCCTGCCGCACCCCCCGCCCAATCGGCTTATCCCGCAGAACCAGCGGCGCCTGCTCCGCCGGGGCCACGGTCTCCGGCGCCGGGGCGCCCGCCTGAGCGGCCCCGCCCTTTTTGCGGCGGCGCCGTTTCTTTTTGGGCGCGTCTGTCCCGTCCGTATCTGTAGGGGCGGGACTTGCCCCTCCCGCCCCCAGCTGCGGCGAACGTCCCACGGGAGGGGCAAGCCCCTCCCCTACGGCGGCCTTTTTCCGCTCCTCCGCCTTTGCCTTGTTTTCCGCGTCCTTCTGGCGGCGCTTCTCCTTGGCCGCGGCCCGGGCCTCCGCGTCCTCGGCGTTGACGGGCCGTCCGTGCTTATCCTTCTGGGGCGGGTCGAAGTTCTCCATGGGGAAGGGGTGATCCTCCACCACCGGAATGGGCTTGCCCAGCAGCTTCTCAATGGCCTTCAGCTCGTCCTTCTCGTCGAACTGGCAGAAGGAGACAGCCTCCCCCTCGTGGCCCGCCCGGCCCGTCCGCCCGATGCGGTGGACGTAGGTCTCGGGCACGTCGGGCAGGTTGTAGTTGAACACAAAGGGCAGCTGGTCAATGTCAATCCCCCGGGCGGCGATGTCGGTGGCGGCCAGCACCCGCACCCGGCCCGCCTTGAAGTCGCTGAGGGCCTGCACCCGGGCGGTCTGGCTCTTGTTGCCGTGGATGGCGGCGGCGGAGATGCCCCGCTTCACCAGATCCTGGGCGATGCGGTTGGCCCCGTGCTTGGTGCGGGAGAACACCAGGGCGGAGGTGATATGCCGCTCCTCCATGAGATGGGCCAGCAGCTTGGTCTTGTTGGCCTTGTCCACGTAGTACAGCGACTGCTTGATGACCTCCACCGGGGAGGACACCGGATCCACCGCCACACGCTGGTAGTCGTGGAGCAGCCCGTTCACCAGCCCCATCACCTCCGGGGGCATGGTGGCGGAGAAAAACAGGGTCTGCTTCTGCTCCGGCAGCAGCTTGAGCACCCGCTTCACGTCGTGGATAAAGCCCATATCCAGCATCCGGTCGGCCTCATCCAGCACGAAGATCTCAATATGGGACAGATCCAGCAGCCCCTGCCCGTGGAGATCCAGCAGCCGCCCCGGGGTGGCCACGAGGATATCCAGCCCCCGGTTGATGGCGTCCACCTGGGGCTGCTGCCCCACGCCGCCGAAGATGACGGCGGAGCGCAGGGGCAGGTTCCGGCCATAGGCCACAAAGCTGTCCTGGATCTGGAGGGCCAGCTCCCGGGTGGGGGTGAGGATCAGCGCCCGGATCACCCGGGGCTTGGGCGTCCGCCCGCTGAGCCGCTGGAGGATGGGGGTGGCGAAGGCGCAGGTCTTGCCGGTGCCCGTCTGGGCGCAGCCCAGCACGTCCCGCCCCGCCAGGGCGGGGGGGATGGCCTTGCGCTGGATGGGGGTGGGGTCGGTGTAGCCCTCCTGGGTGAGGGCCTTCAAAATGGGGGCGGTAAGCCCCAAATCACGGAAATTCATACTTAATCGTCCTATCCAAAATCATCTGTTGTCACGCTGCGCCTGTTCGCGACGCGGCTCTAAGTCCTCCGACTTCGCAAATTGTCCTGCGCCGCCTCTGGCGGCTCCGGCCAATTCGCTCCGCTCCGGACTTAGCCCGCTGCTCACGACGGCTCCGCGCTTCTTGCCAGAGCTTGTTTCACTGCTTCCACCGTCTCCGCCAGGCTCTGGCCCCCGGCCGGAACGGTGATGTGCGCGCAGCGTTCGTACAGCGGAACCCGGATCCGGTATACGTCGGCCAGCGTCTGGCCGGGGGCCAGGGCGATCCCCCGGGAGGCCAGGTTGCGGATCCGGCCGGCCACGTCCTCTAACGGCAGCTGAAGGTAAACCACCGTACCCAGCCGCCGCATCTGGGCAATGGACTCCTCCCGGCACACGCAGCTCCCCCCGGGGGCCACCACCGTCCCCCGGCAGTCCAGGGACAGGATGGCGTCCCGCTCCAGATCCAGGAACCGCTCCACCCCCCGTTGGTCGATCAGCTCCTGGAGCAGGGCCCCCTCCCGTTCCTGTATGACGAGATCCACATCCAAAAAGCGCAGCCCCAGGGCCTTGGCCAGCACCACGCCCACGGTGCTCTTGCCGGAGCCGGGCATCCCGATCAGAATTAGGTTGTCCACCCGCCCCGCCTCCGATACCAAAATCTGCCGCGCACAGCATGACAAAGTATTATATCAGGAAACCGGAGGCAAAGCAAGGGCGAACTTCCCGATTCCTTATTAAAAAATAAGTGCCGCCGCCGGGCGGCTTGTCTTTGCCTTTTCAGTCTTTTGTCACTCCCCGGGAACCTGTCAGTCCCGCCCCCTTGACAACCACCCCGGATTCTGGTATCATTCTCCTCACGATAGGGGAGTAACCGGCGGGGCCTGACCCCGTGGTGCGCGCCAACAGCAAGAGCCCTCCGGCTCTGGTGGCATCGGAAACGGTAAGACTTATCCGCAGCCTAACGCTGTGGGTAAGTCTTTTTTCATTTCCGCTTGTCCCTTCCCGATCATTCGACCCGGTTCTTTGATATCATGAGATGGATCAAAAGGAGTGTTGCCCACATGAGCCAATGGTACGCCAAGTCCGACCGGCAGGTGCTGTCCGAGCTGGACACCAACCGCCAGTCCGGCCTGTCCCCCCGGCAGGCCCAGGAGCGGCTGGAGCAGTACGGCCCCAACAAGCTGTCCGGGGCCAAAAAGGAGCCCCTCTGGCTCCGCTTCCTCAACCAGCTCCGGGATCCCATGATCCTGGTGCTGCTGGCGGCGGCGGTGCTGTCCCTGATCTCCTCCGGCGGGGAGGACTGGGTGGAGGCCGTGATCATCCTGGTCATCGTGCTGGTAAACGCCGTCATCTCCATCTCCCAGGAGAACAGCGCGGAAAAGGCGCTGGAGGCCCTGCAAAAGATGTCCGCCCCCCTGGCCAAGGTCATCCGGGGCGGGGAGCAGATCCGGCTGGAGACGGACGCCCTGGTGCCCGGGGATATCATCGTGCTGGAGGCGGGGGATCTGGTGCCCGCCGACGCCCGCATCCTGGAGTGCTCCAACCTGAAGGCGGACGAGTCCGCCATGACCGGCGAGTCCGTGCCGGTGAACAAGCAGGCGGCGGACGCCCTGCCCGAGGGCACCGTGCTGGGGGATCGGGTGAACATGGTGATCTCGTCCACGGTGATCACCAACGGCCGGGCCGTCTGCGTGGTGACGGACACCGGCATGGACACCGAGGTGGGCCGCATCGCCGGAATGCTGCTGGGGGAGAAGGACGGGGACACCCCCCTCCAGCGGAAGATGGCGGAGATCTCCAAGACCCTGTCCTTCGTGTGCCTGGCGGTGTGCGCCGTCATGTTCGGGGTGGGCCTGCTCTACCACCGGCCCATCCTGGAGATGCTGATGGCCGCCGTCTCCCTGGCGGTGGCCGCCATTCCGGAGGGCCTGCCCGCCATCGTCACCATCGTGCTGGCCCTGGGCGTGCAGCGGATGGTAAAGCACAACGCCATTGTGAAGAAGCTGCCCGCCGTGGAGACCCTGGGCTGCGCCGGGGTGATCTGCTCGGACAAGACGGGCACCCTGACCCAGAACCGCATGACCGTCCAGCGGGTGTGGACGCCCGGGGACAAATACCGCCGGGACGCGCTCACCATCGGGGCGCTGTGCAACGACACGGTGCTCTCCCCCGACGGCAAGACCGCCGGCGACCCCACCGAGACCGCCTTTGTGGACGCGGCCCTGGCGGAGGGGCTGGACAAAAACGCCCTGGAGCGGGAGCTGCCCCGGGTGGCGGAGCTGCCCTTTGACTCCGACCGGAAGCTGATGAGCACGGTACACCCCCTGAACGGCAAGTACCGGGTGATGGTGAAGGGCGCCCCCGACGTACTGCTGTCCCGGTGCACCCGGGCGCTGTCCGGGGGGGAGGTGCCCCTGAACGCGGCCCTGGCCCGGGACGCCGCCGCCGCCAACGCCGACATGGCCGAGCACGCCCTGCGGGTGCTGGCCTGCGCCTACAAGGACCTGGACGCGCTGCCCGGGGATCTGAACTCGGAGACGCTGGAGACGGAGCTGACCTTTGTGGGGCTGGTGGGCATGATCGACCCGCCCCGGATGGAGGTGAAGGACGCGGTGGCCCAGTGCTACGGGGCGGGCATCCGCCCGGTGATGATCACCGGGGATCACAAGCTCACCGCCGTGGCCATCGCCAGGGAGCTGGACATCTTCCGGGACGGCGACCTGGCCATCACCGGGGAGGATCTGGACTTCATGCCCCAGGAGCTGCTGGAGCAGGACGTGGACAAATTCTCCGTCTACGCCCGGGTGTCCCCGGAGCACAAGATGCGGATCGTGAAGGCGTGGCAGAAGAAGGGCATGGTGGTGGCCATGACCGGGGACGGGGTGAACGACGCCCCCGCCCTGAAGGCCGCCGACATCGGCTGCGCCATGGGCATCACCGGCACCGACGTGGCCAAAGGCGCGGCGGACATGATCCTCACCGACGACAACTTCGCCACCATCGTCAACGCCGTGGAGCAGGGCCGGGGGATCTACTCCAACATCAAGAAGGCCATCCACTACCTGCTGTCCTGCAACATCGGGGAGATCATCACCCTGTTCCTGGCCACCCTGTTCAACTTCCACCAGCAGCCCCTGGTGGCAGTGCAGCTGCTGTGGCTCAACCTGGTGACCGACTCCCTGCCCGCCCTGGCCCTGGGCATGGAGCCGGTGGAGCCCACCGTCATGGAGGAAAAGCCCCGCCCGGCCTCCCAGCCTCTGTTCGACAAGGCGTTCTCCTTCCGGCTGGCGTGGCAGGGGGTGATGGTGGGCCTGCTCACCCTGGCGGCCTACTGGCTGGGGGAGTACGTGCTCAGCGACCCCACCCTGGCGGACGCCACCGCCAACACCATGGCCTTCGCCACGCTGACCTTCTGCCAGCTGTTCCACGCCTTCGACGTGCGAAGCGAGACCCAGTCCATCGCCCACCTGGGCCTGCTGTCCAACCCGGCCATGAACAAGGCGTTCCTGGTGGGCATGGGCTTGCAGCTCCTGGTGCTGCTGGCGCCCCCCCTCCAGGCCATCTTTCGGGTGTGTTCCCTCACCGGGGTGGAGTGGCTGGTGGTGCTGGGCCTGTCCCTGACGCCGCTGGTGATCTGCGAGATCGAGAAGGCCGTCCGGCGGGCACGCAAATAACCGCAAGGCACAAGACAGCGGCGGGAGAAAACTTCTCCCGCCGCTGTTTCTGATTTCAGGCTCTCCCGCTTACTTCACCCGAACCTCCTCCACAAAGGCCCGGTGGAGGAAGGTGACGATGGTGCCCCGGTTGCAAACCGTGTCGGGGCTGAATTCATTTCTGGCCGCATTGGTGCCGTTGGTGATCCCCAGATCCACCGCCCAGGACACCGCGTCGGCGTAGTACATACCGGCGGGAATGTCGGAGAAGCCGGCGCTACCCCCCTGAGGCCTGCCGAAGGCCGCCCAGATGTAGTCCATAGCCTGGGCCCGGGTGCAGGATCCGTCGGGGCCGCCGTTGGCGCTCAGGTTGGTGAGCATCCCCTTGGCATAGGCCCAGCCCAGGGCGTCATAGGCAAAATTCCCGGGCTGGACGCCCACCCAGGCAGGGGGCACGTACTGGGAGTTCCTGGGCTCCCCCATGGCCCGCCACAGGAAGGTGAGGATCTGGGCATGGGTGCAGCTCCGGGTGGGGGAGAACCGGGTGTCGGAGGTGCCGACGGTGATATTGCCGGACACCGCCCAGTTCACCGCCTCCTCATAGAACGCCCCGGCGTCCACATCGGAAAAGCTCCCGGCATAGCCGGACAGGGCGGCGCGGAGCCTGTTCTGGTCAAAGGTATGGTAGGAGGCATAGTAGATGGGCCGGCAGTTTTTGTCCAGCACCACCACGGCGGGCATGGTGGCGGAACTCTGACCGTTCCGCCCGTCGCAGGCGTAGGTGATGTCCCAGAAGGCCAGGTTGTAGGGGTTCCGGCTGGCGCTGGTGGCGGTGGCCGCCACATGGACGTAGGAGGGGTTGGCCGAGACATACTCCCGCACCTGATTGACCCCAGCCGTCCCGTCCAGCTTGATCTCCATCAGATAGATCCTGCCGTCCCGCACGCCCAGATCCGCCATCTCCGTCCGGGCGGCCTTGAGTGTGCGAAGGGTGATGCCGCAGCCCACGCTGCCCAGCACCAGTACCGACACGTCCGCCTCGGTGGCGCCCAGGGTGTATTCCCGGTCGTCAAAGCTGTAGCCGCTGGGGGCCAGCTCGTGGACGGTCAGGTTGGCAAGGGGGGGGGGGGGGGGGGGGGGGGGGGGGGGGGGGGGGGGGGGGGGGGGGGGGCGTGGGCGCAGGGGTCGCTGTGGGCGCGGAGCCCGACAGGTCGGCGGGCTTCAGTCCGGTGGGGGCCAGGGTGAGGATACTGCTGTCATAGACGGATTTGGTATCGCTGTCATAGGTGTAGACATCGGTGCTGGCGTTGTAGTACCACCCGCTGGGCAGATCGTACCGCGGGGCATAGATGGTGAACCCGTTCCCCGAGGCATTGGACGATCCGGCCAGGAACCAGTCCCCCGACTGGCCCCGCTCGCTGTCGCAGGCGGTCAGATCCACCATGTAGCTTTGGCCGTTGACCCGGACGGTGTTCCACATATGATCGCCGGTGGTGCGGCCGGTGGCCTGATAGCACTCAATGTTGTTGGAGAAGGCGGACAGGTCGCACAGATACTGGAACGCTTTGGAATAGCCCTCGCAGACAACGTTGGTTTTGGGGTCGTTGTCGAACACGTTGATCAGCTGCCAGGGGGCGCCGTAATATTCGCTGTACCTGACGGCGTCGTGGTCATACTCCACCTGGGCGCAGATGTAGTCCCGGTAGGCCGCCAGCTTCTCGTAGTCGGATTTTCCGTTGTTCTGTGCCACCAGGGCCCGGGCGTTGGCCATGACGGCGGCGGCGGCCCTCGTCTTGCCGACGTCCGGGGAATTGGGGCGGTAGGTGTTGGGGCTGCTGCCTTCCTGGGCGTAGTCCTCGGTGGTGTGGCATTTGAAGGTGATCTCGCTCAGCCTGCCGCTGCCGGTATCATACTGGTAATTGCTTGACCAGCCCTTCGTCTTTTCAAACCAGTACTGCTCATAGGGGCACTCCATCAGCAGAGCCAGCTGGATGGCCCCGGTATTGGCCGAGATCTGGCTGGGCCCCGTGCGGTAGATGCCCAGGCTGCTGACGTTGAAGGTAAAGATCGAGCTGTCCAAATTTCCGTCGGCCACCTGGCGGAACTTCCCCTTCAGCAGATTGTAAAGGCCCCGTTCCGCGGCGCTCAGCCTCCCGCTGGCATAGGGCGTGCTGTCCTCCCGATCCACGCAGTCTATGCCGCCATATTCCTCCAGCAGCTCTCCCCGGGGCCCCTGAGCGGCAAAAACCTGCCCGCACAGGCCGAGGCACAGGCTGAACGCCAGAAAAAATGCCAGAATCCGTTTTTTCATGTTCCTCTCCTCTTTTCCACGCAGTCAGGGCCCCAGCCCCCTGCCGCCCTCTCCGCAGCCGCGGCGGCAACCGGCGCCCGCTTTTCCCATTATACGGCATCACGGGGGCAATCACAAGCGGTTTTTTCCGGCCCCCGGGGCTTCGGTAGCTTTTTTTCACAAAAACCTTCGTTTTCCTGTTGATTTTTTGGGCGGAAGAGTATATACTTTTTTATGGTTAGCGTTATCCCCGCACAAATTTACATTTCTATTTGGAGGTTGTTGATCATGAAAGATTTATTTGTCGTAAGCTGCTGCCGTACGGCGGTGGGCGCCTTCCAGGGCTCCTTGGCCAATACCCCCGCGTCCGACCTGGGCGCCGTCGTCGTCAAAGCCGCCCTGGAGCGCGCGGGCCTGAAGCCCGACCAGGTGGACGAGCTGATGTTCGGCTGCATCCTCACCGCCGGTCAGGGCCAGAACCCCGCCCGCCAGGTGGGCGTGAAGGCCGGTCTGCCCTTCTCCGTGCCCGCCTACACCGTGGGTATGGTGTGCGGCTCCGGCATGAAATCCGTCATCGAGGGCGCCCGGGCCATCCTGGCCGGGGACGCGGACGTCATCGTCTGCGGCGGCACCGAGAACATGACCATGGCCCCCTACTCCGTCCCCTCCGCCCGCATGGGCGCCCGCATGGGCAACACCAAGATGGTGGACACCATGGTGAACGACGGCCTGTGGGACGCCTACAACAACTACCACATGGGCACCACCGCCGAGAATATCTGCGACGTCTGGGGCATCACCCGGGAGGAGCTGGACGAGTTCGCCGCCAGCTCTCAGCAGAAGACCGAGGCCGCCCAGAAGGCCGGCAAGTTCGAGGCTGAGATCGTCCCCGTGATGATCAAGAAGAAGAAGGAAATGGTGGAGTTCAAGGTGGACGAGTACCCCAAGGCGGGCGTCACCAAGGAGTCCGTGTCCAAGCTGCGCGGCGCTTTCCCCGTGGGCCCCGAGGGCGTGGAGAACGAGATCGTCCACACCTTCGACCTCACCGGCGTCCATGAGGCCGACGCCCACAAGCACGTCCAGCGCGTCACCGCCGCCAACGCCTCCGGCATCAACGACGGCGCGGCCGCCATCGTGCTGTGCTCCGGCGAGGCGGTGGAGAAGTACGGCCTGAAGCCCATGGCCAAGCTGGTGAGCTGGGGCCAGGGCGGCGTGGATCCCAAGATCATGGGCGTGGGCCCCGTGCCCGCCTCCAAGGAGGCCATGAAGAAGGCCGGCCTGACCATCGACGACATCGACCTGGTGGAGGCCAACGAGGCCTTTGCCGCCCAGTCCATCGCCGTGGCCCGTGAGCTGAACTTTGATATGGCCAAGGTCAACGTCAACGGCGGCGCCATCTCCATCGGCCACCCCGTGGGCGCGTCCGGCGCTCGTATCATCGTCACCCTGCTCCACGAGATGCAGAAGCGGCCCGAGGCCAAGCGCGGCCTGGCCACCCTGTGCATCGGCGGCGGCATGGGCGTCGCTACCATCTTCGAGAAGTGCTGAATTAGAACCGCGTCGCGAACAGGCGCAGCGTGACAACATCGGTCCCTCAGTCTGGGCGGGCCCGTGCCCGCCCAGGCCGCAAATGAATATTTGGGAGGTAATTCTGTGTCATGAACAAAATTACATCAATCAAAGAGGCCGCCGCCCTGGTGAAGGACGGGATGAGCGTTATGGTGGGCGGCTTTTTGGGCTGCGGCGCCCCCGATAAGCTGCTGCACGCCCTGGCCATCTCCGGCGTGAAGGATCTCACCATCATCTGCAACGACGGCGGCCTGCCCAACGGCCGTATGCTGGGTCTGCACGAGCTGATCCACAACGGCCAGGTCAAGCACCTCATCGCCACCCACATCGGCATGAACAAGGAAGTGGGCCAGATGATGAACGAGGGCACCATGAAGGTCACCCTGGTGCCCCAGGGCTCCCTGGCGGAGAAGATCCGCGCCGCCGGCTACGGCCTGGGCGGCGTGCTCACCCCCACCGGCCTGGGCACCCCCGTGGGCGTGGGCTCCGAGGATGCCTCCGGCACCGGCAATAAGGAGTCCATCACCATCGACGGCAAGGAGTACCTGCTGGAGCGGCCCGTCCACGCCGACGTGGCCCTCATCTACGGCTCCGTGGCCGACAAGTACGGCAACGTGAAGATCCACGGCACTGCCCGCAACTTCAACACCGTGATGGCCACCGCCGCCGACACGGTCATCTGCCAGGCCGACGACATCGTGGAGATGCTCGACCCCGATGAGGTTCTCATTCAGGGCGTCCTGGTGAACTATATTGTGGGAGGTAAGAACTAATGGAAAAGGGAATGATTAAGGGCTTTATCGCCAAGCGGGCCGCCAAAGAGTTCAAGGACGGCGATTTCGTCAACCTGGGCATCGGCCTGCCCACCATGATCCCCTCCTACCTGCCCAATGATGTGCACGTCATCCTGGAGGCCGAGCTGGGCATGGCCGGCGCCGGCGCCAAGCCCGAGGTCAACGACTTCAACGTGTGCGACGCGGGCGGCTCCTCCTCCTCCGTGGCCCCCGGCGGCGCGTTCATCGACTCCGTCACCTCCTTCGGCCTGATCCGCGGCGGCCACGTCAAGGCCACCGTGCTGGGCGCCCTCCAGGTGGACGAGAAGGGCAACCTGGCCAACTGGATCATCCCCGGCAAGATGGTGCCCGGCATGGGCGGCGCCATGGATCTGTGCGCCGGCGCCAAGAAGGTCATCGTCACCATGGAGCACACCCAGAAGGGCGAGCCCAAGATCCTGAAGGAGTGCACCCTCCCCCTGACCACCAAGACCTGCGTCAGCAAGATCATCACCGAGATGTGCGTCATCGACGTCACCCCCGAGGGCCTGGAGCTGGTGGAGATCAACCCCGAGTTCACCGTGGAGCAGGTGCAGGCCGCCACCGAGGCCACCCTGATCGTCAAGGGCGAGCCCAAGAGCATGGTTGATTAAAGCATTTTCCTGAAACCGTAAGAACCCCCGCCATCGGCGGGGGTTCTTCTTGTGTAGGGGTTAACAATCCGCAGGGTCGTTCCACGAGTGTAGGGGAGGGGCTTGCCCCTCCCGGGAAAAGGGTTTCTGACCCTTCAAGACGGGAGGGGCAAGCCCCTCCCCTACCGTGCGGCCGGTTACGGCGCCGAGTGCGTTGTCATTTGGGGATATGGATGGTCAAAGTGATCTCGCTGTCCGTCTCCTCCCGGCCGCATTTCGCGTCCACCCCGGCGGACTTCATCACCGCCAGCCCCCGGTTCACCGTGTTCAGGAACAGCCGCACGTCCCGGATCTTATACACCGGCTTGGCCGTCCGGGGCAGCTTCCGCCCGCCGCACAGGCGGTCGATGTACTCCTCCGTCTTGGCCACGTTGAGCTGGTGCTTCAAGATGTACTCCACCGCCAGGCGCTGCCGTTCCGGGCTGTCCAGCCGGAGCAGCGCCCGGGCGTGGCGTTCGGTGAGGTGGTGGGCGCGGAGGGTGTCGATGACGTCCTGGGGCAGCTTGAGCAGCCGCAGCTTGTTGGCCACCGCCGACTGGCTCTTGCCCACCCGGCGGGCCGCCTCCTCCTGGGTGAGCCCGCCCTGCTCCATGAGGCGGCGCAGGGCGGCGGCCTCCTCCCACACGTCCAGATCCTTCCGCTGGAGGTTTTCCACCAGGGCCAGCAGCGCCGACGTCTCCCCGTCCGCCTCCACCGGCAGGCAGGGCACCGCCGGCAGGCCCGCCAGCTTGGCCGCCCGCAGCCGGCGCTCCCCCGCCACCAGCTCCCAGCCCGTGGGGGTGCGCCGGACGGACAGAGGCTGGAGCACCCCCACCTGCCGGATGGACTGGGCCAGCTCCGCCAGCTCGTCGGGCTGGAACTCCCGCCGGGGTTGGCCCGGATTGGGCCGGATGGCCCCCACCGGCAGATCCAGCACCTGCCGTTTGGACATCTTGGGAAAGAGGGACATAAAAACCGCCTCCCTGCTTTAGTATGTGGGGTTGTCCCCATCATACCGCCCGCAGGGAGGCGGATTCCATCGAAGGAGGGCGTGTCCCGGCAAAAAGGGGCGCGGGACTGGTTGGGGCCTTACCCCACCCCGCCGCTCTCCACGGGGCCGGGGGTGGACTGGGGCTGGCGCTGGGCCGCCAGCGCGCTCTGGTAGGCGGAGTATTTGCTGTAGAAATCCACCACGTCCAGCCCGTCCATGGCGGGGGCCCAGGTGAGCTCCGCCTGCTCCGCCAGGGGGGCCAGCTCCTGATCCAGCAGGTACTGGCGGCACTCGTCGGCGTAGCTCTGGAGATCCGCCACCTCTCCCCGGAGGATGATGTGGTAGCCGTAGCTGGACTCCACCAGCCCGGACAGTTCCCCGGGCTTCAGGGCGAAGGACGCTTTCTCAAACTCGGGCACCATGTCGCCGGGGATGGCGGTATACCCGTCAGGGGCGCCCAGGGCGCCGCTCTCGTCCCGGCCGTCCTCGCTGAGCTCGTTCATCAGCCGGTCAAATTCCGCAGCCAGATCCTCCGCCCCCTGGAGCTGGGCCAGGGTGTCCTCCGCCTGCTTCTTCTTCTCCGCCACCTGCTCCGCGGGCAGGGGCTGGCGGTTGTCGTCCACCGTCTTGAACAGGATGTGCTTCACCTGATAGACGTAGTTGTTCAGCATCTCGTCGGTGGCGGCGGGGATGAGGGCGTCCTCCACGTTGTCATAGTAGGTGCCGGTGAGGAACAGGTACTCCAGCGACTCGTCGGACAGGCCGAAGGCGTCCTTCAGCAGCTGATAGTTGTCCTCGCCGTCCTGCTTCATGGCGTCCCTGGCGGCCTGCACCTGGGCGTCGGTGGGCAGACAGCCCAGCTCCGCCGCCCGCTGCCGCAAGACGGTGTAGTAGGCGGCGATATTGGCGGTGCTGTTCACCATGAGATCGGCGAAGGTGTCCTCCCCGTTGGGGTCTGGCTTGTCGGTGAGCTGGAGACCGAACAGCCCGTACTGGGACGTGAAGTTGCCGCAGCTCATGCCCAGCCAGTAGAGCACCAGATCCGCGGGCAGCTGGGTGCCGTTGACGGTGAGCAGCGTCTCCGAGCCGGACAGCCCGGCGGAGAAGGCCAGCGCGTCCTGAGACAGATCCACCTCAATGGTGGGGGTGGGATCGGGATCCCCCGAGGGCTGGGCGGAGGGCAGGCCGGGAGAGCCGGTGGGGTCGCCGCCCGTGGGCTTGCCGGACAGATCGCAGGCGCACAGGGACAGGGCCAGAGCCCCGGACAGGGCCAGGGCCGCGAGACGTTTCCAGTTTTTCATTTCATGCTCCAATCCTTGAGATCATAAGTTAGTCGGAAGACAGCCGTAAAAATAATTATACACCACCGGGCCT
Organism: bacterium; assembly: GCA_004560375.1. Taxonomy (GTDB): domain Bacteria; phylum Bacillota; class Clostridia; order Oscillospirales; family Oscillospiraceae; genus Enterenecus. Next base: position 10,601 of record SFVC01000012.1, on the reverse strand, counting down.
GGAAAAGCAAGGAAGCCTTTGCTGCGTCCCTTTTTAACTTCGGTGTCGCCAAACGTCTATAATGAGCAATCTTTCGTTGAAATGACAAAATGAGCAGTTATCCCTATAGATAACTGCTCATTAGATCAAAGGTTCAGAGGTGCAAATCTGCATCAATCATCAACTTTTTACAGAAGCTGCAATAAAATGTTGGTATCTTATTCGCAAAAAGCGTAGACACCACTGGCAGTCTTCCCTTCTCAGAAAAAATGTCTCGCTTTACCCCATCTTCTTTCCAATAAGGGGCGCCTTTCGGTCCTGTATATAATAGACCCTTCTTCATTTCATAGTTGCAATATGGACAGTTCATGAACTCCCCCCTAAATAGACTTCTAAATTTTTGTTTTCATTATAACATATCAAAACGCTTCCTGCAATGGCATTAGTGAAATCGCCGGAGCTTTTTGTCAGCAACACTTGGGTAAAAAGGGACTTTGCCGCGCCAGCCTTTTTCCTGCCGTGGTTTCAGACCATATCCGCTCCATAAAATGGGGAAACAGTGGAAAGTTTCTCTTGACAAACCCGAAAAATAAGCATATGCTTAAAACAGAAAGAAAAGTTTAGGAGTGAGGCCCATGACCCAGCGGGAGCGGCAGATCCTCCGGTGGATTGAGGAAAACCCCCTGATCTCCCAGCAGGAGCTGGCGGACAGGGCGGGCATCGCCCGCTCGTCGGTAGCGGTGCATATCTCCAACCTGATGAAAAAGGGCCACATCGCCGGCAAGGGCTATATCGTCACCTCCGCCCCCTACGCGGTGGTGGTGGGCGGCATCAACATGGACATCGGCGGCGTGTCCGACGGGCCTCTGGTGCCCGCCGACTCCAACCCCGGCGTGGTTCGCATGAGCCTGGGGGGCGTGGGCCGGAACATTGTCCACAACATGGCCCTGCTGGGGCTGGACGTGCGGATGCTCACCGCCTTTGGGGACGACCTGTACGCCCAGCGCATCGCCGCCTCCTGCGGAGAGCTGGGCATCGACATCAGCCGCTCCCTCCAGGTGCCCGGGGGACGCACGTCCACCTACCTGTTCATCGCCGACGAGGGCGGCGAGATGAAGCTGGCCCTGTCCGACATGGAGATCTACCGGCACATCACCCCGGCCTTCCTGGCCTCCCGGATCCAGCTGCTGCAAAACGCCCAGCTGGTGATCGTGGACACCAATATTCCCGCCGACGCCATCCGCTGGATCGCCCAGCACGTCACCCCGCCCATCTTCGCCGACCCGGTGTCCACCGCCAAGGCGGAACGCCTGAGGTCCGTGCTGGGGAAGCTCCACACGCTCAAGCCCAACCGCATGGAGGCGGAGCTATTGTCCGGCGTGTCCATCACCGACGAGGCCAGCCTGAACCGGGCGGCGGACGTTTTGCTGGACACCGGCCTGCGGCGGGTCTTTGTCTCCCTGGGGGGAGCGGGGGTGCTGGCGGCAGATCACAGCGGCCGGGTGCGGCTACCCTGCCTGCCGGGAAACCGGGTAAACACCACCGGCTGCGGGGACGCCTTCATGGCGGCGCTGGCCTGGGCCTACCTGGAGGGCACCGATCTGGAGGGCACCGCCCGGGCGGGCTCGGCGGCGGCGTCCATCGCCATGGAGAGCGCCGAGACCATCAACGGGGCCATGAGCGTGGAGGCCCTGGCGGCGCGGATGGCGGTGGGATGAGAACATACCCGCGCCATAAAAAATGTATGTGTAGGGGAGGGGCTTGCCCCTCCCGGGGCAAGGGTTTTTGACCCTTCAAGGCGGGAGGGGCAAGCCCCTCCCCTACAGACAAATAATAGAACCAATACCAATATAATCAGGAGGTTTTACCCATGGCATTGAACAAGTATCTGGACGTATCCCCCGAGGTGGCCCAGGCCCTGGCCGCCGGTAAGCCCGTGGTGGCCCTGGAATCCACCATCATCTCCCACGGAATGCCCTACCCCCAGAACGTGGAAACCGCCCTGGCGGTGGAGAACATCATCCGGGAGAACGGCGCCGTCCCCGCCACCATCGCCGTCATCGGCGGGCGGCTGAAGGCGGGCTGCACCAAGGAGGAGATCGAGCACCTGGGCAAGGCGGGCACCAAGGTCACCAAGGCCAGCCGCCGGGATCTGGCGGTGCTGTGCGCCCGGGGGCAGGACGGGGCCACCACCGTCACCACCACCATGATCATCGCCCACATGGCGGGCATCAAGGTGTTCGCCACCGGCGGCATCGGCGGCGTCCACCGGGGGGCGGAGACCACCATGGACATCTCCGCCGACCTGGAGGAGCTGGCCCACACCCCCGTCATGGTGGTGTGCGCCGGGGCCAAGTCCATCCTGGATCTGGGCCTCACCCTGGAGTACCTGGAGACCCACGGCGTGCCCGTGCTGGGCTTCGGCACCCAGGAGCTGCCCGCCTTCTACACCCGGCACAGCGGCTTCCCGGTGGACTACCGGGTGGACACCCCGGAGGAGCTGGCGGCGGCCTTCAAGGCCAGCCTGGAGCTGGGCTTTGAGGGCGGGATGCTGGTGACCAACCCCATCCCGGAGGAGTACTCCATGGATCCGGCGGTGATCAACGCCGCCATCGACGAGGCGCTGCGGCAGGCACAGGCCCTCGGCATCCACGGCAAGGAGACCACCCCCTTCCTGCTGGCCAAGGTGAAAGAGCTCACCGGCGGGGACAGCCTGGACTCCAACATCCAGCTGGTGTTCAACAACGCCCGGGTGGCGGCCCAGACCGCCGTCTGTCTGGCGAAATAAAAGAATGCCCCGTCCGGTCCCCCGGGCGGGGTGTTTTTGTATGGAAAAAAGAAAAAAGTCCTTGCATTTTCCAACGGGATCAGATAGGATAAGGGTAGGCTTTGTGTTCGCGTTGGTTTTCAAGGCGGTGTTGGGTATTTCAAGGCTCGACACCGCTTTTTATGTTTCCGGCAGACTGCCGGGGGCGGGGACGCGGCCCGCCCCCGGGCCGGTCTGTTGGAATCCACAAATCATAAAAGGAGAGAGCGCACACCATGAAGAAAAAACTAACCGCACTTTTCCTGGCGCTGGTGATTTGCATCGGAACAGCGGCGCAGGTAAAGGCCAATGCCGCTGTTCCAACCGCCGCCGAGCAGCAGGCGTATCAAGCCATGATCGCCCTGAAGGAACAGTACCCGGAGGGAATGCCTTGGACAAACGACAACTATTACGGCTGGAAGGGTGGCATTTTTTCCGGTGGCTATGGCTGTGCGGGCTTCGCATTTCTGCTCAGCGATGCCGCCTTTGGCGATGCTCCCGCCAGAAAACTGACCGAGTTCAGCTTTTCCAGCGTCAGGGTAGGCGATATCCTGAGAATTAACAATAACACACACAGCGTCATCGTGCTGGAGGTTCGCGACAGCTCTGTGGTCATTGCCGAGGGAAACTACAATAGCTCCATCCACTGGGGGCGCGTCCTGTCTGCGGCCCAGGTTCAATCCGCCAGCTACCTGATGACCCGCTACCCGGAGCCCACCCCGACCCCCACGCCCGAGCCGGAGCCCACTCCGACTCCCACGCCTGAGCCGGAGCCCATCCCGACCCCCACGCCTGAGCCGGAGCCCATCCCGACCCCCACGCCTGAGCCGGAGCCCATTCCCGCCCCCAGCTTCACCGACGTAAAGACAGGCGACTGGTTCGCCGAGCCGGTGCAGTGGGCGGTGTCCAAGGACATCACCAACGGCACCAATGCCGCCAGAACCGAATTCAGCCCCGGCCGGAACTGCACCCACATTCAGATTCTGACCTTCCTGTCCCGGGCGGCGGGCGTTACCAGCACCGCCCTCGACTGGGATGAGGAGCAGAAACAGGTGCAGAACTGGGCCCGGGAGACGGGCATGATCGGCAGCGCCTTCAACGGCGGCGCGTCCTGCACCCGGGCGGAGGCGGTGAACTACATCTGGCAGGCCCTGGGCAAGGAGAGCGCCAAGGCCGGCAGCTTCACCGATGTGAATCCCAACGCCGGCTACGCCAGGGCGGTGGACTGGGCGGTGGCCAACGGGGTCACCAACGGCACCAACAAGGCCCAGACTGAGTTCAGCCCCAACAAGGTCTGCGACCGGGGCACCATCGTCACCTTCCTCCACCGGGCCTATGTGCCCAGCGCCCGTCTGCCCGTCTAATCGTATCCACAGCCGAACAAGCGGCGGGAGGCCAAGCCTCCCGCCGCTTTGCTTTGTCCGCCGGATCCGACGCCCGGTCACTTTTTCCCGAAGGGCCACCAGCCCTTGGGTTCTTTTTTCTGTTCCGGCTTTTGGGAACCCCCGGCGCCGTCTGCCGTCATGCGCTTCAGGGCCTCCCTGGCCTTCTGACTGCCCTTGTCCGCCGCCTGTTGGTAGAGCTCCCGGGCTTGCTTCAGATCCTGCTCCACCCCGGTTCCCCGCTCATGGCACTGGCCCAGCAGGTACATGGCCCGGGCGTTGCCCTTGTCCGCCGCCTTCTGAAAGAGCTGAACCGCCCGGCGCTCGTCCCGCTTCACGCCGAAGCCCTGGAGGCAGCACTCCCCCAGGGAGCAGCTGCCGTCCGAATGCCCGCCCTGGTCGGACAGGGTGTACAGCCGCACCGCCTCGGCGGGATCCTTGTCCACGCCGTACCCGTTTTCATAGCACTCGCCCAGCAGGAACTGCGCCCGGGGATAGCCCTGATCGGCGGAGCGCCGGAACCACAGGGCGGCCTGGCTGTCGTCCTCGTCCACGGCGATGCCGTGGTAGTAGAAGAAGCCCAGGTTACACTGGGCCCGGGCGTTGCCCCGCTCCGCCGCCTGCCGGTAGAGATCCCGGGCCTTCGCCTTGTCCTCGGCCACCCCCTGCCCCAGCTCGTAGCACAGGCCCAGGGAGCAGGTGGCGGCGGCGTAGCCCCCCCGGTGGCCGATCTCATACAGCCGGACGGCCTCGTCTATGTCCTTGTCCACGCCGTAGCCATACTCGTGGCACTCGCCCAGCAGGAAGTGGGCCCGGGCGCTGCCCTGTCTGGCCGCCTCCCAAAACCACTTCACCGCCTCGTTGTCGTCCATCTCCACGCCGATGCCCTGGTACAGGCAGAAGCCGTAGTTGCACTGGCCCCAGGAGCTGCCGGCCTCCGCCGCCTCCTTGTAGAGGGCGGCGGCCCGGGCCTTGTCCTGGGCCACCCCTTTGCCAAACTCATAGCAGGTGCCCAGGGCGCAGGTTGCGGTGGCATAGTGCTGCTCATGGGCCTTTTGGTACAGCTCCACCGCCTTACCCAGATCCACCTCCACCCCGTACCCGTTCTCGTAGCACTCACCCAGCAGCTGCTGGGCCCGGGGCTGGCCCGCCTCGGCGGCCTTGGTGAACCACTTCACCGCCTCCACGTTGTCCTCCGCCACGCCGATCCCCCGGTAGTAGCAGAAGCCCAGATTACACTGGGCCCGGACATAGCCCGCCTCCGCCGCCTGCCGGTACAGCTCCACTGCCCGCTGACGATCCTCCTCCACCCCCGTGCCCAGCTCATAGCACAGGCCCAGGGAACAGGTGCCCGCCGGGAATCCCGCCTCGTGGGACTGCCGGAACAGCTCCGCCGCCTTTTTCTCGTCTTTGTCCACCCCGCAGCCGCTGTCGTAGCACTCGCCCAGCAGCTGGAGGGCCCGGGGATAGCCCTGATCGGCGGCGGCCTGGAACCACTTGACGGCCTCCTTGTCGTCCACCGCCGTGCCGATGCCCTGGTAGTGGCAGAAACCCAGATTGCACTGGGCCCGGGCCTCCCCCGCCTGGGCGGATTTCCGGTACAGCTCCACCGCCTTGGCCTTGTCCATCTCCACGCCGACGCCCAGCTCGTAGCACAGGCCCAGAGCGCAGGTGCCCGCCGGGAAACCCTTCTCGTCGGCCTGCCGGTACAGCTCCACCGCCCGGGCCGGATCCCGGGCCACGCCGAATCCCGCCTCACAGCACTGGCCCAACAGGTATAGCGCCCTGCCGTGGCCCTGCTGGGCGGATTTGTCAAACCAGTAGGCGGCCTGATCGTTGTCCTCCGCCACCCCGATGCCCCGGTAGTAGCAGAAGCCCAGGTTGCACTGGGCCCGGGCGTCCCCGGCGTCCGCCGCCTGCTGGTAGAGCTCCACCGCCCTGTCCAGATCCTGTTCCACCCCCCGGCCCAGCTCGTAGCACAGGCCCAGGGAACAAGTGCTGGGGGGATAGCCCCCGTCGCTGGCCGCCTGGTAGAGCCGCAGGGCCTTGGCCTGATCGGCCTCCACGCCGTAGCCAAAGTCGTAGCAGTCGCCCAAGAGGCCCAGGGCGCGGGGGTAGCCCTCCTCCGCCGCCAGCTGGAACCAGTGGACGGCCTCCTTGTCGTCCACCTCGGTGCCGATGCCCCGGTAATAGCAGAAGCCCAGATTGCACTGGGCGGGGACGTAGCCCCGCTCCGCCGCCTGCCGGTACAGCTCCACCGCCCGGGGCTGATCCTGCTCCACGCCGGTGCCCAGCTCATAGCACAGGCCCAGGGCGCAGATGGCGGGGGGATAGTCGTCGTCCCCGTCCCCGCTGGCCTTCTGGTAGAGCTGGGCGGCCCGGGCCTCGTCCTTTTCCACCCCGGTGCCGTACTCGTAGCACTGGCCCAGCAGGAAGGTGCCCCGGAGGAAGCCCTCCTCGTCGGCCCGGCGGTAGAGCTCCACCGCCTTTTCCTCGTCCTTCTCCACGCCGATGCCCCGGTCGTAGCACACCCCCAGGGAGCAGGTGCCCGCGTCGTACCCCTGCTCATGGGCGGCGCGGTAGAGCTCCACGGCCTTCTCCTCGTCCTTTTCCACCCCCAGGCCGTTCTCAAAGCACTCGCCCAGGAGGGTCTGGGCCCGGGGGTACTCCTGCTGGGCGGCCTTGGCGAACCAGTTCACCGCCTCGGCGTAGTCCTTTTCCACCCCGATGCCCCGGTAGTAGAAGAAGCCCAGGTTGCACTGGGCAGGGGCGTAGTCCGCCTCCCCCGCCTCCCGGTACAGCTCCGCCGCCCGCAGTTTGTCCATCTCCGCGCCGTTGCCCAGTTCATAGCACAGCCCCAGCTCGCACTGGGCGGGGGGATAGCCCTGATCCGCCGCCACGGTGAGCTCCCGCACGCCCTTTTCCGGATCCTTGTCCACCCCGATGCCCCGCAGCCAGCACAGGCCCAGGCTGTACTGGGCGGAGATGTGATCCCCCTCCGCCGCCCGGGTGAACCACCGGAAGGCCAGCTCCCCGTCCCGGGGGGCGCCGCCGGTGCCGTTGCAGTAGTTCATGGCCACCTTGTACTGGGCGTCCAGATCCCCCTCCTCGGCGGCCTCCAGCAGCTCCCGGAAGGACTGCTCCTTTTTGGCCGACACGTCGGCCAGGCTCTGGAGGACCTCCGGGTTGATATATACCATCATGGTATCCTGCTCCTGCCCGCCGGGCAGGCCGCTGTTTTTTTCCTCCGCCATGGCGTCCGCTTCCTTTCCCATACCCGCCGCGTCCCGGGGCGATTTCTTGATATTATATCAAAGGGGTCGCGGTTTTACAAGAGCGCGGGCGGGTGTGTACGACTCCAATTTTTCGGGTTTCCGCGGCGGGCGTACACACTTTTTACACACCAAAGGGCAAAAAAAGAAATCCCGGAAAGTTCCGGGATTTCTCCTTTTGGGCTGTTTTCTTACTTGAAGTAGCGCTCCAGCAGCCCCTTCAGAGCCTTGCCGTGGCGGGCCTCGTCACGGGCCATCTCGTGGACGGTGTCATGGATGGCGTCCAGGCCGTTCTTCTTGGCGCAGGCGGCCAGGTCGAACTTGCCCTGGGTGGCGCCGAACTCGCAGTCCACACGCCAGGCCAGGTTCTTCTTGGTGTTGGCCTTCATGTTGGGCTCCAGCTCCTCGCCCAGCAGCTCGGCGAACTTGGAGGCATGCTCGGCCTCCTCATAGGCGGCCTTCTCCCAGTACAGGCCGATCTCGGGATAGCCCTCGCGATGGGCGATGCGGGCCATGCACAGATACATACCCACCTCGGAGCACTCGCCGTTGAAGTTGGCCATCAGCTGCTCCAGGATGTACTTCTTGTCCTCGTCGCTGATGTCGGTGTTGTTCTTCACGGTCTTGGCGTAGATGCCGTACTCATGCTCGGCGGCCAGCTTCATCTCGCCCTCCTGCAGGGTGAACTTGGAGCCGGCGACATGGCACACGGGGCACTCGGCGGGGGGGTTCTCACCCTCATAGACATAGCCGCACACGGGGCAGATCCATTTTTTCATGATAGTTTTCCTCCTACGTTAAAATCTTCGCAGTCCTTACACAGGCCGCGGATGACGAACTCACAGCGATCCGCCGTGAATCCGTATTGCACGCCCAGCCGCTCCACGCAGCCCTCCCCCGGCGAGAGCCGGGGCAGATCCGCGACGCGGCCGCAGCGGTTGCAAATGAAATGGGAATGGGGACGGGTGTGCCCGTCGTACCGCTCCTGGCCGTTCACCGTTCCCACCCGCAGCGCCAGACCCAGCTCGCACAGCTGGGCCAGGTTGCGGTAGACGGTGGCAAGGCTCAGGCCGGGATAGTCCGGCTTCAGGGCGCGGTACACCTGCTCCGCCGAGGGATGCTCCCCGGTATCCCGGAGCAGGGCCAGCATGGCGTCCCGTTTTTTGCTCTGTCGGACAATCGCCATAAAAACAAATCCTTGTGGTTTTGGTGAGAGCTTAATAGGAATCATTCCTGTTAAGGATAGTACCACAAGCCGCGGCGTTTGTAAAGCCCTTTTTTCAAAATAATAGAAAAATTTTTGCCTTCTCAGGGAATCCGTGCCGCTCACTCCAGCAGCATCACCAGATCGTCCAGGCTGAGGGAGGGATTCAGCGCCAGGCTCACCGCGTAGCCCAGCACCTTTCCCATGTCGGCCACCCGCTGATCCACCTCCCGGGGGGTGACGAAGAACTCCTCCCCGCCCGGCAGATCCCCCCGATCCGTCCCGGTGTGCCCCGCCCGCTCCAGCAGATCCAGGGCCAGGGTGGCCCCGTCCACCACCGTGGGCGCCCCCACCGTCAGCACCGGCACCCCCAGGGTCTCCCGGTTCAGGGGCCGGCGGTGGTTGCCCACACCGGAGCCGGGGATCACCCCGGTGTCCGACAGCTGCACCGTCCGGCACAGCCGATCCAGGGAGCGGGAGGCCAGGGCGTCCACCGCCACCACGCAGGCTGGCTTCACCGCCCCCGCCAGGGCCTGGGCGATGAGGCTGCTCTCCAGCCCGGTGGAGGCCAGCACCCCCGGGGCCGCCGCCGCCACCGGCCGCAGGTGGCCGAAGTGCTCCGGGATGCTCTCCACCAGGTGCCGGGTCACCAGCAGGTGATCCACCGCGAAAGGGCCGATGAGGTCGGGGGTCACCGTCCGGCTGCCCAGGCCCATCACCAGGGCGGGGCCGGTGGGGGGCAGCAGCGGCCGCAGCTCCGCCGCCACCGCCCCCACCGCCCGCTGGAAGGCCTCCTCCTCCCGGCGGAGCAGCCCGTCCAGCTCGATGGTGATATACACGCCCTCCGGCTTGCCCAGGGCTTTCGCCCCCTCCGGGCTGTCGATGGAGACGGCGCTGACCTGAAAGCCGTCCCGTTCCCGCTCCTCTGCCCGGACGCCGGACAGGGCGGCCCCGTCCCCCGCCCCCTCCCGCCAGAGCTGATGGGCCTCCACCGCCAGATCCGTGCGGCGCTGTGTCATAAACATTCCCCCTCCAACCCAATATCTTGTGGCTTTCCGCGGCCTATGGGGCTATTTTCCGCAGCGGGAAACTTTCTATGCGAAAAAATGAAAAAAGGTGTTGCAATTTTTTTCTCTTAATGTTAAAATACATACCTGCGGCGGGAAACCGCCGCCATCATACTGAAAAAATCGGAGGAGGTGTTTGGTTTGCCCAATATCAAGTCTGCCAAGAAGCGCGTCCTGGTGAACGCCACCAAGGCCGCCCAGAACAAGGCGCAGAAGTCCGCCCTCAAGACCCAGTTGAAGAAGTTTGAGGCCGCGGTGGCCGACGGCAACCGCAGCGAGGCCGATGCCGCGTATAAGGTGGCCGTCAAGGCCGTGGATCAGGCCGCCGCCAAGGGCCTGCTGCACAGCAACAACGCTGCCAACAAAAAGAGCGCCATGACCCTGAAGCTGAACAAGCTGGCCTGAGCGCACGCTTCCCGGGCAACTGAAAAAGCCGTCTGCCATCAGCCGGGTGGTCGTAAAACAGTAAAATCAAAAAAAGGTGAAAACCTTGTGTTTTCAAGGGGTGCGGCGTGACTTCGGTCACGCCGTTTCCTCTTTCATCAGCTCATTCAGCGGGATGAAACCCAACCCGTCGTACTTGATGTAGATGTGCTGCACACGCTTTCCGCTGGATTTGTCCGGTGCGTCCACATAGATAGCGGACACCAGCTCCCGCAGAGCATAGCCGTCCAACTCGTCAATGCCCACATACTTGTGCGCCGTCTGAATGAACTTCTCAATGTTTTCGTTCTGTCGTTCCTGTACTTCAATTTCCTGCCGCAGGGTGACGCACTCGTCCTCCAACTGCTTCTGCTCCGTTTCATAGGTCAGGCTCAGCATATCGAAGCGGTCATCACTCAGCCGCCCGCTGGCGTTGTCCTCGTAAATCCTGATGAACAGCCGTTTCAG
>SFVC01000011.1 GCA_004560375.1 bacterium | reverse complement strand
ATCTCCGGCGCGTTATTTTTATTTTACGCACCCAAAATTTTGAAATGACCGAAAATTATTCTTTTCTTTCTGCGTTTCTGCTGATTTAGAGCAAAAATCCCGCACCGAAGTGCGGGATTTTTGCCTGCATCTCGTTTGTCAACGAGACTTGGTGGAGATAAGCGGGATCGAACCGCTGACCTCTTGAATGCCATTCAAGCGCTCTCCCAGCTGAGCTATACCCCCAGATGTCTCCATAAACCCAGACAATTTTAACTGCCCGTCCGCTCAACGATGCTTACTATACCACAAGGATCCGAGAATGTCAAGCACAAATATCAGAAATTTTATCCCGCGCCGAACCCCTTCCATCTGGCCGTCTCCACCGCTCTGCCCTCCCCTCAAACGCGGCGGGGGAAGGCCCTGATCGACCCTCCCCCCGGCGTCTCCTACTCCCCCTTGTATTTCTTCCTGGTGGCGATTCCGCCCCGGATATGGCGCTCCGCCTTGTTCTCGTTGAGGATCTCTTTGACCTGCTGATACAGTCCCCGGTTGACGGCGGGCAGGCGTTCGCTCAGATCCTTGTGCACCGTGGATTTGCTGATGCCAAACCGGTTAGCGGCGCCGCGTACCGTGGCCTTGTTCTCAATAATGTACAGCGCCAGCTCCTGCGCGCGCTCCTCCATGTTACCCTTCACTGACAACACTCCCCACTGAGCTGTTGAGCTGTGCGGGGCCCCTGGACCTGCTCCCGCCCGGCGCCCTCACTGGCAGATGTATATGCGGCGGCGGGGCGGATTAGTATCAAACAGCGGGGATCGGGGGCTTGCCCTCGCCTTTTTTCACGGCTGTGGAGCGGGGGTGACGGGGTTTTTTGGCCTATCTGGTTATTGACAAACAGGGAGAAAAAACCATATAATATGTACAATACGCTAAAGCAGTAAATTTCAGCGGATTAAGAGGAGGATGTCACCATGGGAACTCAGCGCGTCTACAACTTTTCGGCCGGCCCGTCCATGCTGCCCCTGGAGGTGCTGGAGCGGGCGGGGAGCGAAATCACCAACTATCAGGGCTCCGGTATGTCCGTGATGGAGATGAGCCACCGCTCCAAGGTGTTCCAGAAGATCTTTGACGACACCAAGGCCAACTTCATCCGCCTGTTCCACGTGCCCGACAACTATAAGGTGCTGTTTTTGCAGGGCGGGGCCTCCGGCCAGTTCTCCATGGTGCCGCTGAACCTCATCGGTAAGACCGGTAAGGCGGATTACGCCGTCACCGGCAACTTCGCCAACATCGCCTATAAGGAGGCCAAGAAGTACGGCGCCATCAATCTGGCCGCCTCCAGCGAGGACAAAAACCACACCTATATCCCCCAGCAGGATCAGCTCAAGCTGGATCCCGAGGCCAGCTACTTCTACTACTGCGCCAACAACACCATCTACGGCACCGAGTGGCAGTACGTGCCCGACACCGGCGACGTGCCCATCGTGTGCGATATGTCCTCCGACTTCCTGTCCCGGCCGGTGGACGTGTCCAAGTACGGCGTCATCTTCGGCGGCGCCCAGAAGAACCTGGCCCCGGCGGGCCTCACCATCGCCATCGTTCGGGAGGATCTGGCGGGCCACGAGCTGCCCTATACCCCGCTGATGATGAACTACAAGACCATGATCGACAAGGACTCCATGTACAACACGCCCCCCTGCTGGTGTATCTATATGCTGGGGCTGGTGCTGGAGTGGCTGGACTCCAAGGGCGGCGTGGAAGGTATGGAGAAGATCAAGCACAGCAAGGCCCAGCTGCTGTACAGCGTGCTGGACGACTCCAAGCTGTTCACCTGCGCGGCGGAGAAGGCCAGCCGGTCGGATATGAACGTCACCTTCCGCTCCGCCAGCGAGGAGCTGGACGCCAAGTTCGTCAAGGAGGCCACCGAGGCGGGCTTCACCAACCTGAAGGGCCACCGCAACGTGGGCGGTATGCGGGCGTCCATCTACAACGCCATGCCCGTGGAGGGCGTGGAAAAGCTGGCGGACTTCATCAAGGCCTTCGACAAGGCCAATTAAAAACCCATCTTAATGAGGTGAACCACCATGTATAACATCAAAACCATGAACAAAATCGCCGCGGTGGGCCTGGAGCGCCTGCCCGCGGACAGCTACGCTGTGGGCGACGGCGTGGACAACGAGGAAGGCATCCTCGTCCGCTCCGCCAAGCTCCACGACTACGACTTCCCCGCCAACCTGCTGGGCATCGCCCGGGCCGGGGCCGGGGTGAACAACATCCCCATCGACAAGTGCTCCGAGGCGGGCATCGTGGTGTTCAACACCCCCGGCGCCAACGCCAACGCCGTGAAAGAGCTGGTGATCTGCGCCATGCTGCTGGCCTCCCGGGACGTGGTGGGCGGCGCGGAGTGGGTGAAGGCCCAGGCCGCCTCCGGCGTGGAGGTGGCCGACGTGGTGGAGAAGGGCAAGTCCGCCTTCGTGGGCCCGGAGCTCTACCGCAAGACCCTGGGCGTGGTGGGCCTGGGGGCCATCGGCGCGCTGGTGGCCAACATCGCCCTGTCCCTGGGCATGGAGGTATATGGCTACGATCCCTACCTGTCAGTGGACGCCGCCCTGCGGCTGGATCGCCACATCAAGGTGGTGAAGGAGCTGGACACGCTGTACGCCAATTCCGACTACGTGACCCTCCACCTGCCCTATATGGACGCCACTAAGGACACCATCAACGCCGCCGCCATCGCCAAGATGAAGGACGGGGTGCGCCTCATCAACCTGGCCCGGGGCGGCCTGGTAAACGACGGCGACCTCATCGCCGCCCTGGAATCCGGCAAGGTGGCCTGCTACGCCACCGACTTCCCCGACAACAAGCTGGTGGCCGCCCCTCATGTGGTGGCCCTGCCCCACCTGGGGGCCTCCACCCCGGAGAGCGAGGACAACTGCGCGGTGATGGCCGCCGACCAGCTCCGGGACTTCCTGGAGAACGGCAACATCAAGAACTCCGTCAATTTCCCCAACGTGGCCATGGAACGTTCCGGCGTGCAGCGCCTGTGCGTCATCCACCGGAATGTCCCCGCCGTCATCGCCCAGATCACCACCCAGTTGGGCGAGGACGGGGTGAACGTGGAAAACATGACCAACAAGTCCAAGGGGGAGTACGCCTACACCATGGTGGACGCCGGCTCCCCCGTGGGGGAGAAGGGCATTGAGCACATCCGCAAGGTGCCCGGCGTGATCCGGATGCGGGTGATCTGACCTAACCCTGAGCAAGCCAAAAACGGGCCCTGAACGCTGGAGCGTTCAGGGCCCGCTTTTTTAGATGTTCCGGCCCGTGTCTCACACGGGCATGGCCGCCCGGAGGGTAAAAATTCCGTCCTCCGCCGTAAATTCGCACAGGCCGTGGCAGGTGTGGGCAATGGTTTGGATGCTGCGGCAGCCGTAGCCATGGCCCTCCCGCTCGGACACGGGCAGCCCGTCCCGCATGACGATCTTCCCCACGCAGGGGTTTTTGATCTCGATCAGCAGCTTGCTGGCCCGGATGCCGCAGAAGCAGCTGATCCACCTCCGGTTCTCGTCCAGCGCGCCGGCGGCGGCCAGGGCGTTCTCCAGGCCGTTGGACAGCAGGGCGCACAGCTCAATGTCCGGGATACTCAGCACGGGGGGCAAATCGGCCTTCACCGTCAACCGAACGTCCAGCCGCTCCGCCCGATCCGAAAAGGCGGAGCAGAGCAGGTTGACCAGCTCGTTGTCGCAGAACCGCTTGGGCGTGATGGCCTCGATGCCGCTTTGCACCTCGCTGATGTACTCCTGGGCCTGCTGAACCCTACCCTCCGCCAGAAAGGCGCTGAGGACGGTCAGGTGGTGGCGCATATCGTGCCGGTAAAGGACGGATTGGCTTTCCGAGCGGCGCAGAGAGGCCAGTTCCTTCTCCGCCTGCTTGATCTGGGTGGACAGCAAGGAGCTCTGCATCTGGGTCTGGCTGCGCTGCTGGAGCTGCTGGCGGTAGGCGGTGGTATACACCATGTAAAACAGGCCCACCACCGTGGGGATCATCTGGGCCAACACCTTGCTGCCGGAATAGAGCAGGTCGGAGTAGACGGCGGTGGTGTAGTCAAAGACATAATAGATCACCGGCAGGCCGCCGAACAGGAACAGGGATCTGGGCGACTCGGTCATGGCCCCCCGGGCGGCGGGCGCAAAATACCGCAGCAAAAAGAGGAAAATGGGGGCAAGAATGATGGTATAGACGATCTGCCCCGCCAGCGGGGATCCGGTGGCGGCGGTTACGGCGATGTCGCCGCACCGGGGAAGCTGGCAGCACAGATAGCCGGTGCAAATGCTGACCAACGACATCGCCGCCGGCCGCTTCATCCCGAACACCAGTACCACCAGCAAGGGCAGGTGGATAAACAGGGGGTAGAGCTGCTTGGTGGCGGCCAGCCCCAGCGTCAGCCAGGAGACCGTTTGCAGGGCCAGAAAGAGGGGGCACAGCGTAAACAGAAGGATCCACTCCCGCTTGTCCCTGCACCCTCCTGCCACGGACACGCTCAGCGCCGCGCCGAAGAAGAACACCAGGCCATAGTTGACCCCGTTGAGGATGTCCACCAGATTCATCATTCCACCGTCCCCCTCTGGTCAAACAGCAGCGCCATATAGTCCTTGTGGAGCTGCGGGTACAAAAGCCTGGACACGGGGATATCCTTCCCTGAAAAGGTTCGGATATTGCCGGAGGAAAACTCCGCCGCCTGGAGCATATTGACAATATAGGAGCGGTGCACCCGCATGAATTCCGGGCGGGCCAGCAGTACGTCCTCATACTCCTTCAGGGATCCGGCCACCTCCCGCACCCCGCCGTTTGTCAAATTGAAATACAGCCGCTTCCCCATGACCTCCACAAAGGCCAGCTGAGAGAAGGGGACGCGGACGATGATGGTGCCCGTTTTCAGGATCAGGGCCTCCCGGGGCCGCTGCTCCCGGAGATACAGTTCGTCCAGCAGCCGGAACAGCCGATCTTTGCCCACCGGCTTGAGCAGATAGTCCAGGGCCTGCACCCGGTAGCTCTCACAGGCAAACTCGGGGGAGGAGGTGAGAAACACAATATCCGCGGCGCCGTCAAAGCTCCGCAGCTCCCGGGCCGCGGCCATGCCGTCCACCGTGGGCATGATCACGTCCAGCAGGTACAGCGTGAACCGCTCCCGCCGGGCCGCTTCCAGCAGCTCCACCCCGCTGGAAAACATACGCCTGGGCAGGGGAAGCTGCCGCTCCGCCTCCCAGTCCTTCAGAAGACCGGCGATGGCTTCCAGACTTTCAGCCTCATCATCGCATACCGCGAGATACATACCGGTTCCTCCTCTCAAGCACATCCTTGCTCCGCGGTGTTTGCCGTTATTGTATCACAAAAGGGGACGGCTGAGAAGCCGCCCCCTGAAACATTTCAAGGTCAAGTTTCCGCATTTCGGGCCCCTCCGGTATTACACCCCGGGCAGGCCCTTTCGCGCAAAGAGAGGGAGGGCCTTGGAAAGGCCCTCCCCGTTTCCCATCAGGTTGCGGTCACCAGCCGCAATGACGGCCGCCGCCATGGCAGCCGCCCCAGCTGCCGGAGGTCTGGGTGTACCACCCGCAGTTCCCGCTGCAGTAGCCGGCGGTGTGGTTGGCCCCGCAGTACAGGGTGCCGTCGTGATAGTGGCGGCCCGCCAGCGTGCAACCCTCCACCGGGCACAGGGGCAGGCAGGCGCCGTCGCACCAGCCGCTGGCGTGGTTGTAGCCGCAGTAGAGGACGCCGTCGTGATAGTGGCGGCCCGCCACCTCACAGCCCTCCACGGGGCACACCGCGCACTGGTAGGTTCTGGCCTGCGCCCTCATGCCCCGGCCGTGGCCGCCGTGGGCAAAGGCGGCGGGGATCAGCAGGGAGACGGCGCACAGGGCGCACAGCAGAGAAATCAGGATCTTTTTCAGAGACATGATGGTTCTACCTCCAAATCGGTTTGATGGGATCGGGCATTTGACTATTGCTGTCGTCATTGTAGCACGCCCCGCAGGGGAATGCAATACCCTTTTCAAAAATATTTTTGCGGGGGCTCAGGCGCCCGCCTCCTGCTGCGCGGGGATGGTCACGTCGTTGATCCACCGGCCGCTGAGGAAGCGCCGGGTGGACAGCACCGCCTTCACCATATTCTCGCTCATCATGGACAGGTACACCCAGAGGATGCCCAGCTGGAACACCAGCCCGGACAGCACCGCCAGGGGCAGGGCCACCGCCCACAGGGGCGTCAGGTCGATGAGGGTGGCCATCCGCACGTCCCCGCCCCCCCGGAGCACCCCCACGATGTTGGTGCACTCATAGGAGCGCAGGGGCATCATGCAGAACACGATGGTGAGCATCATGGTGCAGATCTCCTGGGCGGCAGCGGTCAGATCGAACAGAGGGTAGAGGAAGGGGGCCACCACGAAGTACAGCACCCCCAGGAACAGGAGTCCCGCCACCAGCCCGAACAGGAAGGCCAGCACGTTGAGCAGCGCCCCCAGGGAGTACACCTCGTCCTTCCGGCCCGAGCCGATGGCCTGGCCGATGAGGATGGCGGCGGTGCCTGAGATGGCGAACACCCCCACGGTGCACAGGTTGGTGATATTGCCCGCGATGGCGTAGGCCGCCAGGATGTCCTCCGAGCCCTCCATGTGGCCCATGATGGTGGGGAACAGGGAGGTACCCAGCCCCCAGAAGGTCTCATTGCACATCACGGGGGTGGAGAAGCGCACAAACCGCCGTACCATCTCTCCGCCGGGGCGGAACAGCAGGGCGGGATCCAGCTTGAACTTCTTGTCCAGCACCGCCCAGGCCACCGCGATGGAGCAGGACAGCACCCGGGCCAGCAGGGTGGCCAGCGCCGCGCCCTGCTCCGCCAGCCGGGGGGCCCCCAGGTTGCCGAAGATGAACACCCAGTTGAGGAAGGTGTTGCTGGCCATGGACACCCCAAGGATGATCAGGCCCCGGTTGGGGTCGCCCATGGCCCGGTGCACGCCGATGTAGACCTGCACGAAGCTGTCAAAGAAGTACGACCAGCCCACGATCCGGGCGTACCGGGCGGCGGTGGCCACCACCAACCGATCATTGCCGAACAGGCCCATGAACTGCTCGGGCAAAAAGCCCATCACCAGGGCGAACGCCAGCCCGATGGCCCCGGCGGCGTACATCCCGATGCCCATCACCCGGTTGATGGCCTGCAAGTCCCCCTTGCCCCGGTACTGGCTGATCAGCACGGAGGATCCGCTCTGGATGCCGAACATCATGAGCTGCACCACGAACACCGGGATGTTGGCCAGCGTCACCCCGGCCAGAGGGCCCTGGCCCATGGTGCCCACCATAAACGTGTCCACCAGCCCCAGGGAGTTGGTGATCAGGTTTTGCAGCAGGATGGGCAGGGCCAGGGACAGCAGCTTGGGATAAAAACCCGGCTCCCGCCGGAATAACTTAACCATTTGAGAGACTCCTTTCCTCGCCCCGCCGGAGGGGCGGGGCGTCTAAGACAGGGTGGTGAACAGCGTATCCGCCGCGTCCTTCAGGGCGGCCGCCAGCCCGTCCGCCTCCGCCCGGGTGGTGTCCGGCGAGAAGGACAGCCGCAGCGCCCCGTCCAGCCAGGGCTTGGGCAGGTTCATGGCGGCGAACACGTGGCTGGGCTTGCCCCGGTGGCAGGCGGAGCCGGAGGACACGCAGATCCCCCGATCCCCCAGCACCCGCACCACCACCTCGCTCTTGTACCCCGGCAGGGTCACCGCGCAGATGTGGGGGGCGTCCCCCTGGGAGATCACCTTCAGCTCCGGGATGGCCTCCTTCAGCCGCTCCAGCGTGTACGCCTTGATGCCGGCGGTGCGCTCCAGGCGGGTCTTGTCCCCGCTCACCGCCTGTACCGCTGCCGCGAAGGCGGCGATCTGGGCGGTGGCCTCGGTGCCGGAGCGCAGGCCGTCCTCCTGCCCGCCGCCGGTGAGCAGAGGCCGCAGGCCCACGCCTTTCTTCACGTACAGCGCCCCGATCCCCTTGGGCGCGCCGATCTTATGGCCGCTGACGGCCACCAGATCCGCGCCTAAACGGGCCAGGGGCGTCTCCACCTTCAAAAAGCCCTGCACCGCGTCACAGTGGAACAGGATGGCGGGGTCGAACGCCTTCACCGCCCTCACGCAGTCCGCCACCGGCAGGACAACCCCCGTCTCGTTGTTCACCAGCATCATGGACACCAGGGCGGTATCGGGCCGCAGGGCGGCGGCCACCTGCTCCGCCGTGATCCGGCCCGCCTTGTCCGGCTGGAGATACGTGACCTCGTACCCCTCCCGCTCCAGGTCTTTGCAGGTCTCCAGCACCGCGGCGTGCTCGATGGTGGTGGTGACGATGTGCTTCCCCCGCCGCCGGTTCCGCTCCGCCCCCCGGCGGATGGCCCAGTTGTCCCCCTCGGTGCCGCAGGAGGTGAAGGTCACCTCCCCGGGGGCACAGCCCAGAGCGGCGGCCACCGTCTCCCGATCCGCCTTCACCCCCAGGGCGGCCTCCCGGCCGAAGCCGTACCGGGAGGAGGGGTTGCCAAAGCCGTCCAGCGCCCGGAGCAGGGCCTCCCGGGCCTCGGGGCGCACCGGCGTGGTGGCGGCGTAATCAAAATAAACGAGCTGTTCCATACTCCGGGCCTCCCAAAAAGATTGAACCGGCGGACTGATAGATTAGTCCATTGTAGTAGCCCCCGGCGGGAAAGTCAACCGGGAAATCGCCGGAAAGGGGCGGGTTTCCCGCCCTTTCTTTGCCCAAGATGCCCTCCGGGTTATCCTGTGGCGCAAAAACCAGCCTCTCCGGGGCCCATCCGCAAACCTTCCACTTTACAACCGCCGGATCTTTTTATATAATACAGGAATTGAGAGAAAAACAATCTTGCGGCCCGCGCCGCGGAAGGATGAATACGCAATGCTTCAATTTGACGAGTACCGGGTAAAGCTGAACAACCTGAAGCCCGAGCTGGACGAGCTGGGCCGGGCCCTGGATCTGGAGGCCGCCGAGCGGGAGCTGGACGAGCTCCACGCCCAGTCCGCCGCCGACGGCTTCTGGGACAATGTGGAGAAGGCCCGCAAGGTGCAGCAGCGCATCAGCAGTCTGGAGGGCAAGATCAACGCCCAGGCCAAACGGCAGTCGGCCTGGGACGACCTGATGACCCTGTGCGAGATGGGCAACGAGGAGGAGGACGAGTCCCTGGTTCCCGAGGTGGAGAGCGGCTTTGAGGCGCTGGTGGGCGAGATGGAGACCGCCCGCCTGTCCACCCTGCTGTCCGGGGAGTACGACAACTCCACCGCCATCATCTCCCTCCAGGCCGGGGCGGGGGGCACCGAGGCCCAGGATTGGGCCCAGATGCTCTACCGGATGTACACCCGGTGGGCGGAGCGCCACGGCTTCTCCTACTCCGTGCTGGACTATCAGGACGGGGACGAGGCGGGCATCAAGTCCGCCGCCATCCGCATCGAGGGGGACAACGCCTACGGCTACCTCAAGAGCGAGCACGGCGTCCACCGGCTGGTTCGCATCTCCCCCTTCGACGCCAACGCCCGGCGGCAGACCTCCTTTGCCGCGGTGGAGGTCATGCCCGAGCTGGACGACAGCGTGGAGGTGGACATCCGGGACGAGGACATCGAGCGTCAGGTGTACCGCTCCTCCGGCGCCGGCGGCCAGCACATCAACAAGACCTCCTCCGCCGTTCGGCTGATCCACAAGCCCACCGGCATCGTGGTGTCCTGCCAGACCGAGCGCTCCCAGTTCCAGAACGAGGAGACCTGTATGAAGATGCTGCGCTCCAAGCTGATGCAGATCAAGGAGCAGGAGCACCTGGACAAGATCTCCGACATCAAGGGCGTGCAGCTCAAGATCGAGTGGGGCAGCCAGATCCGCTCCTATGTGTTCATGCCCTATCAGCTGGTGAAGGACAACCGCACCGCCTTTGAGACCTCCAACGTCAATGGGGTGATGGACGGCGACCTGGACGGCTTCATCAACGCCTACCTCACCGCCGCCGCCACAGGAAACTGGGCGACAAAGTAAGTCCAAGGCCCTCCCGCCGCCGGCGGGAGGGCCTTTATTCAGCCTCCGCCGCCGCGGAGACCCGGGCCGCAAAATAACCCGCAAACAGCACGATCCCAGTCACTCCACCGGGGCCGTGAAAATTTTTGGCAGTTTGGACGATTGGTGCTTGAAAATCCGGAATTTACTTGTATAATAGAAGGTGTAGTCCGCTCATCCTAAACGTGAGGAAATAGGCGGGCAAAGAGAAAATGAAGGGAAAGGTGAACCAATGAAACGCGTACAAAACAAGATTATGGCCCTTCTGTTGGCTGTAATCCTGGCCATCGGGCTGGCGCTTCCCGCCGCAGCGGCGGAGGGAACCGCTTCCGGGGCCCCGGAAGCCGATCTCAAGGGCCAAATCGTCATCCTGCACACCAATGACGTCCACTGCAGCATCGATCAGGTGAAGAAGGACGACGCAGTCACCAACATCGGCTACGCGGGCGTAGCGGCCTACAAGGCCGAGATGGAGGCCCAGTACGGTCAGGAGAACGTCACCCTCATCGACGCGGGCGACGCCATTCAGGGCGGCCCCATCGGTACCCTGACCAAGGGCTCCGCCATTGTGGAGATCCTGAACAAGGTGGGCTACGACCTGGCCATCCCCGGCAACCATGAGTTCGACTACGGTATGGACAACTTCCTGTCCCTGGCCAAGGACAAGGCGGAGTATGACTACATCTGCTCCAACTTCACCGATCTGAATGGCGAAGCCGTGTTCGACGCCTACAAGGTGCTGACCTACGGCGAGGTGAAGGTGGCCTATGTGGGCATCGACACCCCCGAGACCTTCACCAAGTCCACCCCCACCTACTTCCAGAACGACAAAGGGGAGTATATCTACAGCTTCCAGCAGGGCAATAACGGCAAGGATCTGTACGACACCGTGCAGAAGGCTGTAGACGCCGCCAAGAAGGACGGGGCCGACTACGTGGTGGCCGTGGCCCATCTGGGCGACGACGGCTCCACCCAGGAGTGGAAGGCCCAGACCGTTATCGCCAATACCACCGGCATCGACCTGCTCATCGACGGCCACTCCCACGAGCAGATCGAGAAGCTCGTCCCCAACAAGGACGGCGAGGACGTGGTGTGGGCTCAGACCGGCACCAAGCTGGCCGCCCTCGGCAAGGTAGTCATTGACACCGAGTCCGGCAAGATCACCGCCGAGCTGGTGGAGGGCTATGACAAGCAGGACGAGGCCGTGGCCGCCTTTGTGAAGGAGAAGAACGACGCTTTTGAGGCGGAGCTGAAAAAGGTCGTCGCCAAGTCCGAGGTGGATCTGACCATCAACGGCGCCGACGGCAAGCGCCTGGTTCGCAGCGGCGAGACCAACCTGGGCGACCTGTGCGCTGATGCCTACCGGACAATGCTGGGCGCCGACGTGGCCTTCGTCAATGGCGGCGGCGTGCGCGCCAATATCGCCGCGGGCGACGTGACCTATGAGGACATCATCAACGTCCATCCCTTCGGCAACGAGGCCTGCCTGGTGGAGACCACCGGCCAGAAGATCCTGGACGCCCTGGAGTTCGGATCCCGCAACTACCCCGAGGAGAACGGCGGCTTCCTCCAGGTGTCCGGCGTGACCTACACCATCAACGCCGACATCCCCTCCTCCGTGGTGATGAACGACGAGAAGGAGTTCGTGAAGGTGGACGGCCAGTACCGCGTCACCGACGTGATGGTAAACGGCCAGCCGCTGGATGTGGAAAAGACCTACACCCTGGCCTCCCACAACTATATGCTCAAGAGCGGCGGCGACGGCTTCGTCATGTTTAAGACTGACAAGCTGCTCAAGGACAGCGTGATGATCGACAACGCCGTGCTCATCAACTACATTGTGGACGAGCTGAACGGCACCGTCACCGCCGAGCAGTACGGCCAGAGCGCCGGCCGCATCACCATCAAGAAGGCCGCCGAGCCGGAGCCCGAGCCCGAGCCGGAACCCACTCCCGAGCCTGAGCCCCAGCCTGAGCCCGAGCCCGAACCCCAGCCCGAGCCCGAGGTCACTACCTATGTTGTGGTGCGCGGCGACAGCCTGTGGAAGATCGCCAAGACCCATTATGGCAGCGGCGCGAAGTGGACGATCATCTACGAGGCCAACAAGGACACCATCAAGAACGCCAATCAGATCTGGCCCGGCCAGGTTCTGGTGCTTCCCGCGGCGTAACACGAATCCATAAAGAAGATCCCGGTCAGCTTGACCGGGATCTTCTTTGTCTCGATTATGGGTGGCTGATCCGAAGCACCGAGGCCGGCACCTGCTCCTCATAGATCCCCAGACCGTTCACGATCTCCAGGATTTCGTCGTCCTCCAGCTGCCAGAAGGGGTTGATCCACTTGCCCGGCAGGCCGGCCATGTCCAGCGACGTGTCCAGATCCATGCCCACCGCCTGGGTGCCGAAGTATACCATGGTATTCAGCGGCATATCGCTCTCCACATAGGTGTTCAGGATGTTGATCAGGCTGGTCACCTTGGTCACGTTGGACAGGGTGATGGTCTGCTTGGCCAGGGCCGCCAGGAAGGCCCGCTGGGTGGCCGCCCGGCCGATGTCCGCGTTGGCGTAACAGCTGCGGCAGCGCACCACGCCCTCCGCCTGCTTGCCGTTCAGGTGCTGGTAGCCCGCCTTGATGTGAATGCTGAGATTCCCCACGGGATCGTCATAGTTCATGTCCACCGGCACGTTGAAATCCACCCCGTCGATCTCGTCCACAATCTCCCGGAAGGCCCGCAGATTCACCTTCACATAGTAGTCGATGGGCACCGCCAGCATCTGGGACACGCACTCCCGGACGGCCTCCACCCCGCCGTAGGAGTAGGAGGCGTTGATCTTGATGTAGGATCCGTTATACCGCACCACCGTGTCCCGGGGGATGGAGATCAGGGACGCCCGCTTCGCCGCGGTGTCGAACACCCCCAGCATGATGGTGTCGCTGCCCCCCTGGTCGGCCACCCCCAGCAGCAGGCAGGTGTACACGTCCTTCCGGCGGTTCAGGGTCAGTTTGTTGCCGGTGTTGGGATCCTCTACCCCGCTGGAGGGCTGCTCCGGCGCGTCCGACTCATCGGGCTCAATGGGAAAATCCACCTGGGTGGGCCGATCGGGGGCGGGGGCAAAAAATTTCAGCGCCACATAGGACACCACCACCACCAGGGACAGGGAGAACAATATAATGTACAGCCCCCGGAGAATCCGGCTCAAGGGGGAGCGTTTGGCACTTTTTTTCGTGCGTTTGGGCGGGTTGCTCATGAAAACGGCATCCTTTCTGCCGCCGTCCGGATCTTCCCGGGCGGCACTCAACGTCGGGGGCAGTCGCATTCCCCCGCATTATGTCAACTTTTGACCGCACATTAGTATAACGGACAGCGGAAGAAAATACAAGGCCCGTCTGTGAATAAATGATGAAGTTTTTCTTTTTTTCTCCCCCTTGACAGAAAACGTCCCGGTCTGCTATACTCCAAACTGTACCATTTGAAACAGTTTGGAGGGAACCCATGGATATGACCATCCTCCGCGGCCATCCCCTGCTGGGCCGGATCGATCCGCCTCTATGGGCCTGGATGCTGGAGGAATCCGATCTCCTCACCGTGTCCAAAGGGGGCGTGGTGTACGGCCCCAGCCGGTTCCGCCGGTGCCTGGGGGTAGTGCTCCGGGGGCGCATCGAGGTGCGCCGGGAGTCCATCCTCATGGCCACCCTTTCCGCCGGGGACGTGTTCGGTGCGGCGGCGCTGTTCAACGACAGCGCCCACTATCCCACCACCCTCACCGCCCTCTCCCCCTGCCAGACGCTGCTCCTCCCCCAGGAGTGCGTCCGCCGCCTGCTGCGGGAGTGCCCCTCCTTTGCGGAGGACTACGCCGCCTACCTGTCCGGCCGGATCCAGTTTCTGAGCCAGCGGCTGGAGGCGGTGTCCGCCCCCTCCGCCGAGGGCAAGCTGGCCCGCTACCTGCTCTCGTTTGGGGACAAGGAGCTCACCCTGTCCGCCACCCAGCTGGGCCGGCGGCTGGGCGTGGGCCGGGCCACCCTGTACCGGGCCTTTGAAGCGCTGGAGCGGGCGGGAACCATCTCCCGGGAGGGAAAAACCATCCGCATCCTCCAGCCGGAGGCCCTCCGGAATGTGCTGAACGAAACCAGAAAGGAAGCCTTACCATGAAAAAGTATCACAAGCTGCCGGCGCTTTTGCTGGCCCTGGCCCTGTTGTTCTCTCTCGCCGCCTGCAAGCCCGGGGCGGCGGAGCCCACCGCCTCCTCCACCCCGGAGGCCACCGTCTCCCCCACGGAGAAACCCACCGCCGGCCCCACCGAAACGCCCACCGACCTGGAGGCCGGCGAGATTCGCCTGGCGGTGCTGTCCGGCCCCACCGGCATCGGCGCGGCCAAGCTGCTGGACAACATCGACAACGACAAGGCCGCCCTCAGCTTTGGCAACTACGACTACCAGATCTACACCGACAACAGCGAGCTGGTGGCGGGCCTCACCAAGGGTGAGATCGACATCGCCACCATGGCCTCCAACGTGGCGGTGAACCTCTACAACAAGACCGACGGCGGGGTGAAAATCATCGCCGTGGGCACCCTGGGCGTGCTCCACATCCTGGAGGGGGGCGGCGGCACGTCCCTCAACTCCGTGGCGGATCTGGCGGGCAAAACCATCTACTCCGCCGGGCAGGGCGCCAACCCGGAGTATATTCTCCGCTATTTATTACAGGAAAATGACCTTGAGGTGGGCAGGGATGTGGAGCTCGTCTTTGCCGACGCCTCCGAGATCAGCGCCAAGCTGCTGTCCGGGGAGATCCAGTACGCCATGCTGCCCGTCCCCGCCGCCACCGCCGCCATCGCCAAGGGGGAAGGCAAAATCCGCGCCGCCATCGACGTCACCGAGGCGTGGGATGAGCTGCAAAGCGGCAGCCAGCTGGTGATGACCGCCGTGGTGGCCCGCACCGAGTACCTGGAGACCTACCACGACCGGGTGGCCAACTTCCTCACCGACTATGAGGCGTCCATCGACTTTGTGAACCACAACATTGACGCCGCGGCGGAGCTGGTGGCGGGCTACAACATCACCCCCAGCGCGGGCATCGCCAAGCAGGCCATCCCCCAGTGCCACCTGACCTTCATCGCCGGGGAGGACATGATGAGCGCCGTCTCCGGCTACTTCCGCACCCTCTATTCCATCGACCCCGCCGCCGTGGGCGGCGCCGTGCCCGACGATGGGATCTATTATATCCCGTAATGGGAAGCACACGAAAAAATCTGCTGAAATACGCCATACCCCCGGTCTTTTGGCTGGGGGTATGGCAGATCGCGGCCTGGGCCGTGGGCCAGCCCCTGCTCCTCCCCGGGCCGCTGGCCGTGGGCGGGCGGCTGCTGGCCCTGGCGGGGACGGCGGACTTCTGGCTGTCAGTGGGGGCCACCCTGGGGCGGGTATTCCTGGGGCTGCTCTGGGGGGCGCTGCTGGGCGGGGCGCTGGCCTTTCTCACCCACCTTTTCCCCTGGGCGGACGCGGTGGCCTCCCCGGCCATCCGGGTGGTGCGGGCCACGCCGGTGGTGTCCTTCATCCTGCTGGTCTACCTGTGGACGCCCCGGACGGCCATCCCCTGGGTCATCGCGGGGCTGATGGTGCTGCCGGTGGTGTGGGGCGCCCTCAGCTCCGGGCTGAACAGCCTGGACGGCAAGCTGCTGGAGCTGGCCCGGGCCTACCGCTTCTCCCGGTGGAAAACCCTGGCGCTGATCTACCTGCCCTCCCTGCGGCCCCACCTGTCCGCCGGACTGCTCACCGCCTTCGGCCTGGCCTGGAAGTCCGGGGTGGCGGCGGAGGTGCTGTGCCCCCCGGATCGGGCCATCGGCTCCCGGATCCAGCAGGCCAAGCTGGGGCTGGAGACCGCCGACCTGTTCGCCTGGACGCTGGCCATTGTGGCCCTGTCCCTGCTGCTGGAGGGGCTGCTGCGGCGAGCGCTGGAGAGGGGGCAAAAAGCGTGATATCCCTGCAAAATATAACCCTTCGTTATGGAGAGAAGGTGGTGCTGGACGGCTTTTCCCTGGAAATTCCAGAGGAGGGGCTCACCGCCCTGTCCGGGCCGTCGGGCTGCGGCAAGACCACCCTGCTCCGGGTGCTGGGGGGGCTGGCCCGCCCGGAGAGGGGTAAAGTAGACGGCCTTGACCCCGCCCGGGCCGCCTTCCTGTTCCAGGAGGATCGCCTGCTGCCCTGGCGCACCGTGGGCCAGCACATCACCGACGTGCTCCCCCGCTCCCGTCGGGCGGAACTGTCCCGCTGGCTGGCCCTCGCCGAGCTGGAGGGGGAGGAGCACGCCTACCCCGCCGCCCTGTCCGGGGGGATGGCCCGGCGGCTGGCCCTGGCCCGGTGCGCCGCCCTGGGCGGGGACGCGCTGCTGCTGGACGAGCCCTTTGCCGGGGTGGATCCCCAGCGCGCCGCCCGGATGCTGGAGCGGCTGCGGGGGCTGGGGGTTCCCGTGGTGCTGGCCAGCCACCAGGCCCCGGTGCTGGCGGCCTGCGACCGGGTGATCGGATTGGACGGGCCGCCGCTACGGATAACATGAGAGCTCCCGACACGTTGCCGGGAGCTCTTTTTCGCAGGGGAGGAGCTTGCTCCTCCCGAAGCGCAATATGGGATTAACCATCTAAAACTGATTCACCCAATTGGCGATCAGCACCTCCGGCACCAGCCACGCCGCCATGAAGATCAGGAAATTCGCCACCGTCAGCGACCCGAAAGCGGCGATAGAGGTCAGGTAGAACGTCAGGCACAGCCCGATGACCGACCCCGCCAGAGCAAACACCAGCCCCAGCCTGGTGGCGAACCGCAGCCTGCGGCCCCCCACCAGGGCATCGCAGTAGGGGCCCAGTCCCTCCCGGCTCAACAGCGCCACCAGCGCCCCCTCCCTCTGGAGATCGGCCTGGGACAGCTCCAGCCGCCGGCCCACCGGGGGGAACTCCAGCTTGTCCACCGGAAGCTTGAACTTCTGCTCCAGCAGGTCGGGGATCAGGTTGGGATCCCGGGTGGACAGCACCGGGGACAGCCCCGCCGACATCAGCGCCGACAGGCTGGGGTTCACCCCGCCGTCCATGGCGTAGTGGAGCAGGAACATCCCGGACAGCTGCCCGCCGATGGCGCAGAACACCGCGTTTTTGATGTTGTGCCCCGCGGGCAGGGGCACCTCCATCAGGTGCATATAGGCGGCGGTGCCTACCAGCACCTCCTTGCCCCGGATCACCCCGGAGGCCCCGCCCTCGTGCCACTCCAGGCCGGACACATCCCGGTACATGGCCCCCTGGGTTCGCAGCAGGTTGTGGAAGGGCCGGGTGAGCCCACAGGCCATGGCCCGGGTCATGGAGGCGGTGTAGCCCACCACCTTCTCGGTGGCGGCGCTGCCGAACACCTTCACCTGGGCCACCGTCACCGAGCCGGTGGGGAACAGATCGCCGTCGGTGACGATGACGCCCCCCTGGCCGCACCTGGCCGCCCCCGTCCAGCCCGCCAGCGCCGCCCCCACCTGGTGGAGCCGCTCCGCCAGCTTGCGATAGGGCAGGCCGAAGGTCAGCAGGGCCGACCAGGATCCGGAGGCGGTGAAGCAGGCGGAGGCCGCCCACAGGAACCGCCCGGGCGTCTCCTGGCCCACCGACGCCAGCAGGGCGCACAGCAGGCTGCCCAGCAGCAGCAGGGGCGCGGCAAAGCGGTAGGCCCGCTGCCCCCCGTCCTCCATCTGGAGCTGGCTGCCAAAACCCGCGTTGGAGCCGGGGGACTTGGTAAAGGTGGGCTTGTTGGACCACAGTTTCTCGTCCCGGGACACCACGTAGGGGGTACGTACCTGGGACGCGGCCTTGGCGGACAGCCGATCTCCCCGGCGTCGGGCGTGAACCCCCCGCAGGGCAAAGGCCAGCCCCAGGGCCGTCACCGCCGAATAGGGCAGACAGGCATACCGGGGCTCCAGCCGTCCGGCGGTGAGGCCGTCCAGCAGGGTAAAGGCCCAGGCCAGAAACAGGATGCTCTCCGCCCGGGGGCGCAGGGTGGCCAGCTGCTTCACCCCCGCCGCCGGGATCTCATAGCACACCAGCCCCGTCAGTAGCAGCAGGGCGCTCAAAATCAGGGCGCGAAACTGGTACACCGTCAGCCCAAAGGCCCCCAGCGCCGGCTCCAGGGCTCTCCAGGGCAGGAAGGGCAGCTCCACCGAGCACACCGCCGCCGCCAGCCCCAGCAGCAGCGCCAGCCGCACCCGCCGCCCCTGCCCCTTGATCCCCTTGCCGTACAGCATAGCCAGACGGCTGGGGGCAGTGTCCGGGGGCAGCTCCCTCGGCCGCACCAGCCGCAGCCGGGGGCGGCGGGAAACCTCATCCTCCTCGTCGGGCACCTCCTCCCGATCCACGCCGGGGGTGTATTTTTCCGCCCTGCGGGCGGCCTCGTCCGGCTCCGCCTGATCGTACATATGGTCGGCGTAGTGATCCGCCTTCCGCAGCAGGGTATGTAGCCGGGCCCCGATGGAGCGGCCCACGTTCTCCGGCACGATCTCCGGGATGGGCTCGTCCTTGGCCGGAGGCTTGGGGGCCGTCCGCCCCGCCGCCGGGAAGCGGATGGTGCGCTCCTCCCCATCATCGCCGGGGGCGGCGTCCTTCCGCTCCGGGAAGTCCACCACCTTGGCGCCCGTCCGCTTTGAGCCGTATTCCGCCAGAATTTCGTCCACGGAATATTCCCGGCCGCCCTGCTTTTTCATTTCATCGGACATGGGTTATCTCCTTTGCCGAACGGCTTCATATAGTACGATGGCGGCAGCGGCGGAGGCGTTCAGCGAGTTCAGCTTCCCCTTCATGGGGATAGACACCAGAAAGTCGCACTGCTCCCGCACCAGACGGCCCATGCCGTCTCCCTCGCTGCCGATGACGAGGACGGCGGGGCCCTTCAGATCTGCCTGATACAGGCTTGTCCCGCCATCGGCGGCGGTGCCGAACACCCACAGGCCCTGCTCCTTCAGCTCCTTCAGCAGGCTGGTGAGGTTGGCCACCCGGGCCACCGGCAGGTAGCTCACCGCCCCGGCGCTGGTCTTGGCCACGATGGCCGTCAGCCCCGCGGAGCGCCGCTTGGGGATGATCACCCCGTGGGCGCCGGCGCACTCCGCCGTGCGGATCACCGCCCCCAGATTGTGGGGATCGCTCAGCTCGTCGCACACCACGATGAGGGGCGGCTCCCCCTTCTCCCGGGCGGCGGCCAGAATATCCTCCACACTGGCGTACTCCCGGACGGCGGAGACGGCGATGACCCCCTGGTGGCTCTTGGTGCGGCTCATGCCGTCCAGCTTCCGGCGATCCGCCTCCGTCACCACCACACCCTTCCCCCGGGCGGTGGAGGCGATGTGGCCCAGGGTGGCGTCCGTCTCCCCCCGGGCGATGTAGATCTTGTCGATGGGCGTGCCCGCCCGCAGGGCCTCGATCACCGCGTTGCGGCCCTCGATGAGGCCGTCGGCCTCGGCCTCCACGGGGGGGCGCCGTCTGTTATCGTCACGCATGGAAACGCTCCTTTTCCTTTGCTCTTTGGGGTACTAAATAAATAGTATACCATAGATTCCAGCCGGACGGAAGGGGGCGGACTATCTTTTTCCCCCCTTTTTTCGTCATAGAAATTTTACACCCTGTCCAAGAACATTTCTTGTTTTTATTCTTCAAATATGGTATACTCGCTTAAATGCCCAAAACAAGGAAATGGGTAAATTGGAAAACGCCTCGGAGCCCCAGCGGTTCCGATCAGTGAAAAAGGAGGTTGTGCCTATGGCCGGCCCGGTAAAACCAAGCGACCCCAACCGCCGGGACAGCAAACAAAACGGCGGCGGGGACGACAAAAAACGGGCGCCATGGAGTTATCTCAGTATTGTCATGTGGGCAGTGATGCTGGTCTTCCTGCTTCAGATGTGCAACAGCTCCATGGAAAACGCGTCGGTGGAGACGGTGGACTACTCCACCTTCCGCCAATGGGTGGTGGAAGGCCAGGTGGCCACGGTGGAACTGACGTCCAATCTCTACACCTTCACCCTGAAGGAGGACGCCCCCGCCCTGGAGGAGTACGCGGAAAAGCTCAAGGAGTCCTACGGAAAGGGGGGCTGGGGCCAGCTCCTGAACCGGTTTGACCCCGCAGGGAGCAAGGGCGCGGCCAGCGCCGCCCTCAAGTTCCAGACCGTCCCCATGCCAGGGGTGGCCCCGCCCGACCTGGCGGACTGGCTGGACGAACACGGCGTGGACAAGTACAAAACCGTCACCGCCTCCGTGGAGGACTACCTGCTGTCCGCCTTCGTCAACTTCATCCTGCCCACCCTGGTCATGGTGGTGGGCCTGATGTTCCTCTACCGCTATCTGTTTAAGAAGATGGGCTCCGGCGGAGGCATCGGCGGCATCGGCGGCGTGGGCAAGTCCAACGCCAAGGTGTACGTGGAGAAAAAAACCGGCGTCACCTTCAAGGACGTGGCCGGTCAGGACGAGGCCAAGGAGAGCCTGGAGGAGATCATCGACTTCCTCCACAACCCCGGCAAGTACACCGAGATCGGCGCTAAGCTGCCCAAGGGCGCGCTGTTGGTGGGCCCCCCGGGCACCGGCAAGACTTTGCTTGCCAAGGCCGTGGCGGGCGAGGCCAACGTGCCCTTCTTCTCCATCTCCGGCTCCGACTTCGTGGAGATGTTCGTGGGCGTGGGCGCGTCCCGCGTCCGCGACCTGTTCAAGGAAGCGTCCAAGATGGCCCCCTGCATCATCTTCATCGACGAGATCGACACCATCGGCAAGTCCCGGGACAACCGCATGGGCGGCAACGATGAGCGGGAACAGACCCTGAACCAGCTGCTGGCCGAGCTGGACGGCTTCGACCCCGGCAAGGGCGTCATCGTTTTAGGCGCCACCAACCGGCCCGAGGTGCTGGACAAGGCCCTGCTCCGCCCCGGCCGGTTCGACCGGCGCATCACCATCGACCGGCCCAACCTGGCGGGCCGTCTGGCCACCCTCCAGGTGCACACCCGGAAGATCAAGCTGGCTGAGGACGTGAACCTGAACAAGATCGCCCTGGCCACCGCCGGCTGCGTGGGCGCGGATCTGGCCAACCTGGTGAACGAGGCCGCCCTCCGGGCCGTCCGCAAGGGCCGCCGTTTAGTCACCCAGGAGGATCTGCTGGCCTCCTTCGAGTTCGTCATCGCCGGCAGCGAGAAGAAAAACTCCGTCCTCACCGAGTTCGAGCGCAAGCTGGTGGCCTATCACGAGGTGGGCCACGCCATGGTGGCCTACAAGCAGAAAAACGCCGAGCCGGTGCAGAAGATCACCATCGTCCCCCACACCGAGGGCTCCCTGGGGTACACCCTGCTGATGCCCGAGGAGGACAAAACCAACCTGCGTACCCGGGAAGAACTGATGGCCAAAATCACCGTCTCCATGGGCGGCCGGGCCGCCGAGCAGGTGGTGATGAACACCATGACCAACGGCGCCTCCCAGGACATCCAGGAGGCCACCAACATCGCCCGGAACATGGTGGCCATGTACGGCATGAGCGAGGAATTCGGCATGATGGCCCTGGGCTCCGTCCGCAACCAGTACCTGGACGGCGGCTACGGCCTGGATTGCGCCCAGGACACCGCCGCCATCATGGACAAGGCCGTCAAGGCCGTGCTGGACGTGTGCTACAAGGCCGCGGTGGAGGTCATCGAGGCCAACCGCGAGGACATGGACAAGGTGGTGGCCTACCTGCTGGAGAAGGAAACCATCACCGGCGGCGAGATGGTCGCCATCCTGGAGGGCCGGGATCCCGCCCTGGTGGAGGGGGCCTACACCTCCACCCGCACCGGGCAGGACGGCATCGAGCCCCCCGCCCAGCACATCCACATCATCGACGAGCCCATCCCCATGCCGCCTCCCACGGAGGACGAACCCAAAGACGAACCCAAGGACGAATGACGAAAGGCCCGGCCGGAAGAATCCGGCCGGGCCTTTTTATGCTGCGTTCTGACTTGCTTGCGTCGCTTAGCGGAACACCGCCAGCTTGTCGAAGTTCATCACGGTCACAGCCACCTCGCTGCGGTAGGCCACGGTGCGGGGCGACAGATAGTTGCCCAGCGCCACGCTGCTCTGGCCGCTCAGCACGCCGCGGGCAATCGCCCAGCGCATGGCGGGCTGCGCCCAGTCATACACCATGTAGCCGTCGGCGTAGGCGTTCAGGTTCAGGCTGTTGTAGTTGGTGGGCTTGCCCGCCGCACGCCACAGGAACACCGCCATCTCCTGACGGGTCACGTTCTGGTTGGGGCGGAAGGTACGCACGCCGTTGTCCACATAGCCCTCGGCGTAGCCGTTCTGGGTGGCCCAGAGCATGGCCTTATAGGCGTAGTGGATGGAGCTGATATCGGTGTAGGGGTTGTAGGTCGTCTTGGGCTCGGGACAGCCCTTGATGTTCCACAGGATCTGCACCACCTGGGCCCGGGTGAAGCCGGTGTTGGGGCCGAAGGTCGTGGCGCTCATGCCCTGCATCAGGCGGGCGCTGCCACGGATGGTGTTGTAGCAGTACTCCACGCCGTTGTAGTACCAGGCGGTGGTGGCCACGTCGGTGAAGGGCAGGGTGGTGGTTCTGACGAAGGACGGGGTCACCGTCACGCTGGTGGCGCCGGCGGGCATGGTGAAGGTGTAGCTGCTGCCCGAGCCGGACACGCTGACGCTCTGGCCGCTGGCGGTCTTAACGGACACGCCGGAGGGCGCGTAGCCCGTGCTGGCGGACAGGGAGATGGTGATCTTGTCGCCGGGCCTGGCGGTGGTGGTGTTCACGCTGGCGCTGCCGCCGGTGGCGCCGGCCACGGAGACGTTGGCAGTAGCAGGGGCGGTGTCCTCGTTCAGCTTCACGGTGTACAGATGACCCGTGCTGTCCGGAGCGATCAGCCCGCCGCCGTTGGTGACGGAGGTAATGGTGGTCATGCCGATGGTGCGAATATAGAAGGTGCGGGCCTTGCCGGTCACGTTGATGGCCACGTTGCCGGTGGGATAGCCTTGGGCCACCTCGATGTAATCGTCGGTGTCGGGAGCGGTGCCCGCCGGCTCAGTGTCATCCACGGCAGCCTGGATGGTGTCGTAGTAACCAGTTGCATCGCCGTCGCCAGTTATCGCACTCCCGGTACCCGTATATTTGTTATACTTGGAAACCAGCGGCGCGGTGTTGTTGATCACCACAGTGCCCAGGCCGGTGGTGCCGGGGTGCTTGAAGCTGATGGCATTGGCGGCAACAGGATACACATACGTACCGTCCTGATGGGCCTGGGTGAAAGCGGTGCCCAAGCCGCTGTCAAACGTGACTGTCGGCCAAGTAATGCCGTCACCCTCCATTTTCCCGGTGAGAGCGCCCAGGGTGCCGGTGTAGGCAATGTACGCGCCGTCGGGATACTTGTCGCCGCTCAAAGTCCAGCCACTATAGGCGGTCGAATCGCTCTGGCTCACCTCAATGCGGTACTTGAGGTTCAGCTTCATGGTGATGGAGCCGTTGGGCTTGTAATCGGTGATATCAATACCCAGATAGGGCACCAGCTTCACGGTGTCATAGCCGGTAACGTCGTTCTTGGAATCGTAAGTGCCGGTGCTGTGCTTGGTGAACGCCTCACGCTGGCCGGCCTGCTTCCAGGTGGTCACCTGGCTGTCGGTGATCCCCGCCTTGGCGGCGTTGAGTACCTGCTCGATGGCGGGTATCCCAGACCACTCGAACTTTGAATCGGTGCCGGCAATCTTGTCCTTGAGGGCGGTCCTGTCGCTGTCGTTCTTGGCGGCGTTGGAGCTAATGTTCTCCACGATCAGCTTGGCGCCGCTTTTTCCATCGGCGGAGCCGTCATGAACATCGAAGTTGGTGGAGGGCACCTTGATGCCCGCGTTCCGCAGGGTGTACTCGGTCTTGTTGGACAGCTGGAGTATCGTTTCGCCGCCCACCACGATGATGTTCATGCCGCCGGCCAGACCCGTCTGGTTGGCCCAGGACAGCTTGCCCGTGCTATGCTCATAATAGGCGGTCACAATCACTTCGCCCAAATTGGTGTCCAGCTTCAGAGGGATAGCGCAGCTACCCGTCACCGCACCGGACACAGAGATCACGTTGCCGTTGATGGACACATCCAGGTATCGCGTGTCACCACTGGCGACATTGATGCCGTTGATCTTGTTCACCACGTTGCTGACGTTCTTGGCGTTCAGCTCCACGGTGCCGGAGGCCGGTGCGCTGTAAGTAAGCCCCCAGTCCTTGGTGGCGTCCATCCAGTTGGAGTAGGTGCGGCCGTCAATGAGGCTGGGCAGCGCAAACTCCTCATAGGGGGCGCACTTCAGTAAACCGAGCGTATTATTCCCATCCTTGAAGGTGATCTCAATATCGCCGGTGCCGGTGGCTTTCACCGACTTGACGCCGGTGGCCACGTTGTTCTTTTTCTGGGCGGTGAGGGCATCGCCCAGCTGGGCGGCGGTGTACAGGGTGGTCTTGGTGTCGGGGGCTGCGCCTACCGTGAGGGTGTACCGGATGGCGTTGGCGCCTGTGTTCACCAGATAATCAGCGCCGGGTGCGGTAGTCCAAGTGCCGCCCGCGATGCCGCGGTTCACATCCCCGCCGTTCTTGGTTAAGGAGGCAAAATTATTGGTGGGTTCGGCGGGGATATCGAGCTTGGCGGTGCCGGCGGAAACAATGATCTCGCCCACAGTGTGGTGGCTGCCGGTAACCTTCAGCTCCGTCTCCTTGCTGGCAGCGCCCAGCGTGACGCCGGCGGTCAGCTTGGCGTAGCTGCCGCTGACGGTCACCTTGCCGTTGGGAACGGTGGTCATCCCGGTTATGGTGCCGCTGTTGACGGTCACGCTGGACTTCGCGGCGTTGGTCATATCCACGGTGCTGGTCACCGTGCCGCCCTGGTTGACGGTCACCTTGAACTCGCTGGTGCACTTATCGCCGGTCGCAACAGCCACGCTGGTAGCCGACCCGCCGTTGATCTCCACATAGGGGGCGGCGCCGGTCTTCTTGTCCTCGGCCAAGCCGGAGGCCAGGGTCACCGCGCCGATCTGGCTGCCGGCGCCGCTCAGGGTCAGGTGGGCGCCGGAGCCGGTGATGTCCACCTTCTTGCCACTCGCGCTGACGCCGGTCAGGTTGACGTGGCTTCTGTCGCCGAACACCTCGATCGTGCCCAGCGTGGCGTTGGTGCCTGTCACGGTCTGCATCTGAGTGACACCGGAAGCGCCCAGGGTGATATTGCCCGCCTCGCCTCTATTGGTGACCTCCACCTTGTAAGAGGCCGCGCCGGTCAGCCTAATAGCACCCGTTTTCGCGCCGTCAATTTTGACGTTGAGCGCCTTATCGACACCGCTGGTGATGCCGGCGGCCTCATTAAATGTACCCTGTGTGGTTCCGCCATTGGAATACTGCTTGTCATAGATATTGATGCTGCTGACTTTGCCGATGTTGTCGTCGTTTATTCTGATTTTAAACGATTTCCCGTTGACATCCACATTGATGCTCTGCTGCAATACACGTGTTGTTGAAAAGTCAACGTCATCGATCAAAGTAAAGCTGGTAATTGCGAGTGTACCAGCGCTGCCATTCCCCAGATGAGTCATACTGTACCAGGTACCGGAAGCGTTGTCATACTGGCCGTTGGCATTGTTGACAACGCCGTCACTGACGGACGCATACCGGGTGACGTTTTTACCATTGGCATCCTGGGTTGTGTACGAGTAGTACCAACCCTCCTTGCCGCTGCCGCCGATGGTATTGCCGCTCTCATCCAGTTTATCATGCTGGATGCGCTCGTAATAAGTAACTCTGGTCGAACCGCTTACAGGACCCGGCGGCGCCGCAAACGCGGGCAGGGCGCTCAAGGGAAGCATTGTCAGCACCATGGCCAGGGCCAAAGCCGCCGACAAAAGTCGTTTCTTCATCGTTCTGTTCCTCCTGTTCTGGTTGGAAATTGAGGGTTTACCGGGCCTCCGGGGCCCAATTCTGTCTCCCCCGACCGGGGGTTGTGGCCGGGCATACGGCCCTCCTTCCATCGGAATGATTTGGCTGACGCCTCCGACGCCACAATTACACAGCATCTATTATACAATATCGGCAAAATTTTGCAAGCCTTAATGGAAAATTTCCAAAAAAAAACTGCCAAATCCGGCAGGGTCTGCCGGCGGCCGCTTGCGGATCCCCCGGCGGTGTGGTATAATGTGGTCGGCGTTGCCGTATAGAAGGCGGTCAGCCACTCCCTTGTGAAAGGGGGTGGTGCGGATGGGTACGGGGCGATGGACGCGAGTCCTTCGCTTTCTGGTGTGTCTGATCATCGCATTGCTGCTGATGATATACATATCCCCAAAAGCGTATTGACCGCCCGGAAGCCACCCGAGCGGTCAATATAGGACACAGTTCTACGTTGATTAGCGAGGGCTGACCGCCTGCGGCAGCGCCGTTCATATGGGTATTATACCCCCCACCCGGTGCTTTGTCAAGGAGGAACCGCAGGATGGATTACAATCAGGCTGACGCCGCCTCTCCCCCCATGGATTACGACAAACTGCTGGACGGCTGCTGTCAGGTCGGGGTACAGCTGGTGCGCTGCGGCGGCGAGATTCCCCGGGCGGAGGACACGGTGCGCCGTCTGCTGGCGGCCTACGGCCTGGCGGGGGAGGTTTTTGTGGTGCCCAACTGCGTCTGGGTCAGCGTATTCACAGCCGACGGCCGGGCCCATACGGTGATGCGCCGGGTGCCGCCCATCGCCACGGACATCGACGGGATCGAGCGGTTCAACGCGCTGTCGCGGCGGCTGTGCGCGGATCCCCCGGCGGATCCGGCGGAGCTGTCCGCCCGGTGCGCCGCGGAGCTGGCGGAGCTGCGGGGATATCCGGCGGCGGCGCGGCTGGGCGGATATTTTTTAGGGGCGTTTTGTTTCGCGCTGTTTTTCTCCGGCGGGCCGGCGGAGGCGGCGGCGGCGGGGCTGGCGGGGCTGGCGTCGGGGGCGGCGCTGCTGCTGCTGGAGCGGCTCCGGGCCAACGGTTTTTTGGCCACGCTGATCTCGGCCTTTGTGCTGGGGGCGGCGGCGTGCGGCCTGCCGGCCCTGGGCGCGCCCATCAATCTGGAGGTGACGGTGGCCGGGGGGCTGATGGTGCTGGTGCCCGGCCTGGTGTTCACCAGCTTCATGAGCGATCTGCTCACCGGGGACATGATGGCGGGGCTGGCCACCTTCGCCCGGGCGGTGATGTCGGCGGCGGCCATCGCCCTGGGCACCATGGCGGCCATGGCCCTGTTCCTGGGGCAGGCCGCCGGGGCCGGGGGGAGCACCACCGCCTACCCGGCGGCGCTGTACTGCCTGTTTGCCTTTGTGGGCTGCCTGGGCTTCTGCCCCGCCATGAACGTGCGGGGGATGGGGGCCTTTCTGTGCTGTCTGGGCGGCGGGTTGGGCTGGTCAATCTACCTGGTGGTAACCGCTCTGGGGGGCAACAGCTTTGGGGGCAGCCTGACCGCCGCCGTGGCGGTGGCGGTGTACGCCGAGGCCATGGCCCGTATCCGCAAGTGCCCCGCCACCTCTTACTCCACCATCGCCCTGTTCCCGCTGGTGCCGGGGCTGGCCATCTACCAGGCCATGGATCACGGCATCCGGGGGGAGACCGACCTGTTCTGGGAGACCTTTTTCCGTACCTTCGGCATCGCCGGGTGCATCGCTCTGGGATTGCTGCTGGTGGCGGCGGTGCTGGAGCTCCGGCGGCGGTGGGGCGGCAGGAAGCTGTTACCTTTTTGACGTGAATTTGTAACCCTTTCTCCCTTGACACCCGGGGATAGCGGTGCTACCATAGGCGGGAACTACGAAGATAAGGAGTTCCTGCCATAATGTGTCGAAAAATGTCGTATTTGACCGCCGCCGCCCTGCTGCTGGCTCTGTTGTCCGGCTGCGGCCGCACCGAGGGCCACTACACGCCGCCCTCCCCCTCTCCTGCTCCGGCCACCCAGGCCGTTCCGGAGCCAACCCCGGATCCTACGCCGGAGCCCACCCCGGAACCCACGCCCACCCCTCCGCCCTATGACCTCTACCAGTTCGGCGTGCCGCTGGAGGAGAGCGAGCCGGTGGCGGACGACAGCTTTTTCGACAACGCGGTCTTTCTGGGGGACTCCCGCACCGACGGTCTGAAGCTGTTCAGCGGCCTCAAGCACGGCACCTTCTACCACGCCAACGGCATGAGCGTGTTCCGGGCGGACGATGAGCAATACAAAATTTTCGAGGTGGACGGCGAGGACTGCACCCTGGTGGGCACCCTGTCCAAGCATAGCTACGACGCGGTATACATCATGATCGGCGTGAACGAGCTGGGCTACCCCGCGGAGAGCTATGAGACGGGCCTGGCCGAACTCATTGACAAGGTGCTGGCCGCCCAGCCGGACGCGGTGGTGTACCTCCAGATCATGCCGCCGCTGAACGACGGCCTGTGCCGCGAGAACAAGCTGGCCAACTACATCAACAACGCCAACCTGGCCAAATTCAACGAGGCCATCGTCCGGGTGGCGGCGGAGAAGAAGGTGGCGCTGCTCAACACCGCCGAGGTGTACACCGGCGAGGACGGGCAGCTCCCCGCGGAGCTGGCCAGCGACGGCTGCCACTTTGTCTACAGCGGCTACAAGCTCTGGGCCGACTATCTGCGTAACCACACCATTGATCGCGAGCGGTATTTCTACAGCCGGGAGAACAGCTAACGATACGAAGGCCCGCCGGGGACAAGCCCCCCGCAGCCCGGGGACGGGGGGCGGGGGCACGAACGCAGGGGCGCGTTCCGGGCCCGCAGGGCCCTTGAGCGCCCCGGAGAGAAGCCCCCGCCCCACGGCCCCGGGCGGGTTAGGGTCTGGGGACTGTCACGGCTACGGGCCCTTCGTCCTCCCAGGGCGGCTCCCAGGGCGGCTGCTTCAGCGTCTGCCGCCCCGCCAGCTCCAGGGCCCGCTTGACGTAGGCGGTGGTACTGATGCCCTCCAGGTTGGCCAGCCAGGTCACCCGCTCGGCCTCCTCCAGGGGCATATGGGCCCCCACCAGCGTGCGGCGCTGGCCGTCCCTGGCGTTCCGCACCCGGGCGTAGCGCTTCCGGCGCTCCCGCTCGGTCAGGTACTCCGCCAGGGCCGCCTCCCGCTGCTGCACCGTTGGGCCGTCCGTGATGGCCCGGAGCTTCAGCAGCTCCCACTCCGGAATTGTGGTACGGCTCCCTGTCATAGCCCGCTCACATAGGAGCGCATGGCCTCCCGTGCCCGCCCCAGGGCCTCCAGCATGGCCAAGGCCGCCGCCTCCAGCTCGGTCATGGCCATGAGGGTCTGGTACATCTGTTCGTCCCTCATCTTGTGTCACCTCCAAGGCCAGGATACCATATCTTGCGGTTTCCTGCAAGGCTCCAAGCGGCGCTGGGCACTCCCCGTCCCGGTTCTACCCGCACGGCAGGCAGGCGGAAGGGGGGCCCCAAGACCCCGGGGCCAGCGGCCACGGGGCAAGCCCGCCGCCCTTTGCGGGCGCAGAATTC
Organism: bacterium; assembly: GCA_004560375.1. Lineage (GTDB taxonomy): Bacteria > Bacillota > Clostridia > Oscillospirales > Oscillospiraceae > Enterenecus. Next base: position 30,572 of record SFVC01000011.1, on the reverse strand, counting down.
GCGCCGTCTTTTGGCGCGGATTTCGATGGCCACGGGTGGAACGCGCCACCCCGCACGGAGAAGCGAACGAGCGGGCGGGCACCACTGAAACCTGAAGGTTTGCTGGCGGGCGGGTTCGGCGCTGGAGATCCCCTGGTTAGGGGGGCTCCAGGTCGTCCAGGGGGCAGTCCTCCCCCTGGCACCAGCGGCGGCGCTGGCAGCCCTCGCAGGGGTAGGGGTTGCTGCTCCAGGGGTTCCACCCCGGGGCGTAGTAGTCCGCCAGGTACTCGCAGCAGGCTTGCTGGATGTCCTCCTGGGTGACATCCTGCCAATCCCGCAGGTTCGTCCCGTGGGCCAGGGCGTGGCAGTCCGCACACAGGGTGATTAGGTTGTGGGGGCTGTTGGTGCCCCCCTGGCCTCGCGGGGTGTGGTGGTGAATCTGGAGGTACTTGGTGCTGTCGCACAGGGCGCAGCGGAAGCCGTCCCGCTCGTAGATGGCACGGCGTTCCTGGTTGGTGAGCTTGGCTGATAACATAGGCTTGTAGCCTCCTTTCACCGTAAGGAGAGCGCCGGAAGTCAAGGGCGGGCGCAGCCCGGGCGAAGCCGAACCCTTGACCCGGTGCTATACTGGAGGTGAACGGAGGCTACAGGGCCGTACAGCGCACCCGCTTAAGGCCGCAAGGCCGCGTGCCGCCCTGGTGTAGCCTCCCTTGCCCTGGCCGTAAGGCCAGCCCAAAGGAAAGCCCCGGGGGGCTGCGGCACCCCCCGGGGTCTGCTGCTGACGGCTTCGATGAAGGATACGCCGTAAGGCGTATGCCGGAGGTGGCCATTGATCGCGAGCGGTATTTCTACAGCCGGGAGAACAGCTAACGATACGAAGGCCCGCCCGGGCGCACCGGGCGGGCCTTTTTCATCGTCCCTCAATGGCACGGCGTATCTCCGCCTCCGCCTGCTTCACCTCGAACTCCAGCTCCGCGGCGGGCATACGCACCGCCCCGTGGCCCAGAATGATCATCTGCTCCAGCCCGTCGGAGGTGGCCACCCGCACCCGGTGCTCCTTCCGTTCCTTGGCCAGGGCGTAGGTGGTCTTTTCGATATACATATCCGCTGTCTCCGCCTCTTTGGTGTACACCACGAACAGATCCCCCAGCCGCTCCACGCTGCCCGGGTTCCCCTTCACCCGGTAGGCGTCGAACACCACGATGACCTTACATTTCTTCCACCCCTGGTAGTTTCGCAGGCGGTGAATCAGCCGCTCCCGGGCGCTGTCCAGATCCGCCCGGCTCATAACCCGCAGCTCGTCCCAGGCGTGGATGATGTTGTAGCCGTCCACCAGCAGGTAGTCCTCCCCATCCCGAACCTTCAGCCCCTTCCAGGGCCTGGGCTTGGGGGGCGCGGTCTTGGGGACGGGCCGGAAGGCGTGGGGCCTGGTGGGGCCGTAGGCCCGCTGGAAGATGGCCTCCAACTCCTTGTCCAGCGCCGCCCGGGACTCGTAGCTCATAGGGGGCTGGCGGGCGGGGGCGGCATTCTCCTCCTCGGGGCGCTCCCGGGCGGGCCGCCAGCCGCTGTCCAGGTGCATATGGGAGCGCACCTCATCCCAGGGCACGATGACCCCCAATCCGTGGGCGCAGAACACCGAAGCGGAGGGGTTGTCCACATCCCGCTCGGGGTCGTAACCCGCCGCGGCGATGACCTCCTCGGCGTTGTGGCAGGGACGGTAGCCCTCCACCGCACAGGAGAACCGCCCCCGTCCGCCGGTATAGGCCGCCATCGTCCGCCAGTAGTCCCCCACCTCGGACACCGGGACGCTGCCGGTGAGCACTGCCGTCTCCCCGCTCTGCTCCGGGGGCAGCAGCTCCGCCCCCATCCGCTGCAAATCCGTCATGGCCCGGCCCACGTTGCCCGTGGGCACTTCCAAACGGAAGGAGTACCAGGGCTCCAGCAGCACGCTTTGGGCGGACATGAGCCCCTGGCGCACCGCCCGCCAGGCGGCCTGCCGGAAGTCACCCCCCTCGGTGTGCTTCAGGTGGGCCCGGCCGGTGAGCAGGGTGATCTTCATATCTGTGATGGGCGCCCCCGTCAGCACCCCCCGGTGCTCCTTCTCCATCAGGTTGGTGAGAATGAGCCGCTGCCAGTGGCCCTCCAGCACGTTCTGGTCGCAGGCGGTGTCCAGCACCAGCCCCGCCCCCCGCTCCAGCGGCTCCAGCAGGAGATGTACCTCGGCATAGTGGCGCAGGGGCTCGAAGTGGCCCACCCCCTCCGCCGGGGCGGCGATGGTCTCCAGGTAGACGATCCGCCCGGGGCCGAAGGACGCCTCCACCCCGAACCGCCGCTCCAGCAGCCGGGACAGCACCTCCAGCTGCACCTCGCCCATGAGGCGCACCCGGATCTCCCCCGTCCCTTCGTCCCACTCCACCTGGAGCTGGGGATCCTCCTCCTCCAGCACCCTCAGCTGGGCCAGCAGGGTGTGGACGTCCCCGCCTTCCGGCGGCAGCACCTGGCAGGCCAGCACCGGCTCCAGCTCCGGCCCGGCCCAGTCCTCCTCCGCCCCCAGGCCCTGGCCCGCCCGGGTGCGGGTGAGGCCGGCCACGGCGCACACCGTCCCCGCCGGAGCCTCCTCCGTCGGGGTGAACTTCGCCCCGGAGTACAGCCGGATCTGGGCGGCCTTCTCCTCCCAGTCCGGACCCTTCACCCCGTCCCGCACCCGCAGGGCGCCGCCGGTGATCTTCATCCAGGTGAGCCGCTCCCCCTTGTCGTCCCGGGAGATCTTGTATACCCGGGCGGCGAACTGCGCCCCCCAGTCCGGCTCCAGGGCGAACCGGGCCAGAGCGTCCAGCAGCTCGTCCACCCCGTCCAGGTTCAGCGCCGAGCCGAAGAAGCAGGGGAACAGCTTCCGCTCCACAATCAGCGCGGACAGATCCCCGTCGTCCAGCGTCCCCGTCTCCAGATACCGCTCCATCAGCTCCTCATCACACAGGGCGGCCTGCTCCAGTACGTCCTCCCAGGAACCGGAAAAATCGGCGCAGCCCTCGGCAAGCCGATCCCGGAGCTGGGCCAGCAGCGCCGTCCGATCCGTGTCCGGCTGATCCATCTTGTTGACGAACAGGAAGGTGGGCACCCCGTGCCGCTCCAGCAGCCGCCACAGGGTCTCGGTGTGGCCCTGCACCCCGTCCGCCCCGCTCACCAGCAGCACCGCGCAGTCCAGCACCTGCACCGCCCGCTCCGTCTCGGAGGAGAAGTCCACGTGGCCCGGGGTGTCCAGCAGAGTGATCTGGCACTCCCCCCAGGTGAGCCGCGCCTGCTTGGAGAAGATGGTGATCCCCCGCTCCCGCTCCTGCCGGTCGGTGTCCAGGAAGGCGTCCCCGTGATCCACCCGCCCCAGCCGCCGCACCGCCCCGGCGCGGTAGAGCATGGCCTCGGACAGGGTGGTTTTCCCCGCGTCCACGTGGGCCAGCATCCCGATGGTCAGCCGTTTCATCGCATACGCTCCTTAGTTAAACAGTTCCCCGTTCTCCTCGAACAGCTCCCGCACCTTCTTTTTCAGCAGGCGGTGGGCGGGCTGCGAAAGCGACCGGTCGGCGGCGATGAGCTCCTCCGCCGCTCCCCGGGCCTCCTTTAATAATTCCATGTCGGCGGCGAAGTCGGCCACCTTTAATTGGGGCAGGCCGTGCTGCCGCTTGCCGAAGAAGTCGCCGGGGCCCCGCAGCCGCAGATCCTCCTCCGCAATCTGGAAGCCGTCGTTGGTGGCGCACAGGGCCCGCAGGCGCTCCCGGGCAGTGTCGCTGCGGCTGGCGGTCATGAGCACGCAGAAGCTCTCGTGCTTCCCCCGGCCCACCCGGCCCCGGAGCTGGTGGAGCTGGCTCAGCCCGAACCGCTCCGCGTTCTCAATGATCATGAGGGAGGCGTTGGGCACGTCCACCCCCACCTCGATGACGGTGGTGGACACCAGCACGTCCAGCTCCCCGGCGGAAAAGGCGGCCATGGTCGCCTCTTTTTCTTTGGATTTCAGCTTGCCGTGAACAAAGCCCACCCGCAGGTCGGGGAACACCCGCTCCCGCAGCTCCCGGGCGTAGGCGGTCACCGCCTTCAGATCCATGCCGGGGGTATCCTCCCAGCCGCCGCCGTTCTCCTCCACCGCGGGGCACACGATATACACCTGCCGCCCCAGTCCCACCTGCTTGCGGACAAAGCCGTACATCCGCTGCCGCTTGTCCTCCCCCACGGCAAAGGTGGCCACGGGGGTGCGGCCCGGGGGCAGCTCGTCCATGACGGACACGTCCAAGTCCCCATAGATAATGAGGGCCAGCGTCCGGGGGATGGGGGTGGCGGACATCACCAAGATATGGGGCGGGGTCTCGCCCCCCTTTTCCGCCAGGGCGGAGCGCTGGGCCACGCCGAAGCGGTGCTGCTCGTCGGCGATGACCAGGCCCAGGTCGCGGTACTCCACCCCCTGGGAGAACAGGGCGTGGGTGCCCACCACCAGATCGATCTCCCCTTCCGCCAGGGCGGACAGCAGCGCTTTTTTCTCCTTCCCCTTCACTGAGCCGGTGAGCAGGGCCACCCGCACCCCGGCGGGGGCCAGCAGGGCCTCCATGGTGCGGGCGTGCTGCTCCGCCAGCAGCTCCGTGGGGGCCATGAGGGCGCACTGGCAGCCGCTTTTCGCCGCCGTCCACGCCCCGAAGGCGGCCACCGCCGTCTTGCCCGAGCCCACGTCCCCCTGCACCAGCCGGTTCATGGCCCGGCCGGAGCGCAGGTCGGCGGCCATGTCCTCCATGGCCCGGCGCTGGGCCCCCGTGGGGGCGAAGGGCAGCAGGGCGGCGAACTCCTCCGGATCCCCGTCCAGCACCCGGCCCTCCCCGGCCGAGCGGCGCTCCTTGAGCTGGGCCAGCCCGCAGGTGAGGACGAACAGCTCCTCAAACACCAGCCGCCGCCTTGCGATGGCCAGGGCCTCGAAATCCGCCGGGTAGTGGATGTTCTTCCGGGCGTACCGGGTCTGGCAGAGCTGATGATCCTCCCGCACCCGGGCGGGGAGGGGCTCGGGCAGCCCCTCCAGGCAGTCCTCCACCGCCCGCCGGGTGATCCCCGCCAAAAGGTTGTTGGAGATACCCGCCGTCAAGGGGTACACCGGCAGGATCAGGCCGGTGGCCCGGCCCGCCCCCTCCCGCTCGAAGGCCGGGTTGGTCATGGCGTACAGGCTGCCCTGCCGCTCCACCGTGCCGTAGAACACGTAGCTCTCCCCGGGCCGGAGTACCTCCCGGATATAGTCCTGGTTGAAAAAGGTGATGTGGGCCGCGCCGGTGCCGTCCACCGCCCGCACCTTCACCAGCGTCAGCCCCCGGCGGACATAGCTCACCCGAGGTGTCTCCGCGATGAGCAGCGGCACGCAGCAGGGCCGATCCGCCGGCGCGTCCCGGAGGGTGCACACCTCCCGCCGATCCTCATACCGCTGGGGCAGGTGCTCCAGGGCATCCCCCAGGGTGTGCAGGCCCAGCTTCTCCAGTTTTTTGGCCCGGGCCGGGCCCACCCCCGGCAGCTCGGTCAGGGGGGTGCTTCGGGTCAGCGCCATGGGTTCACCTCCTCGCCCCGGCTTGTGCGGACAGCCGTGATTTTTCATTAGTTTACCACATCCGCCCCATCGAAAACAATCCCCTGGTGATTTTTCCCCGGAGCGGGTATAATCCACCCCCGCTTCGTCCACAATAGGGCCGGAGGTGTCATGATGAACAACAATCATAGACGAAGTTGGATCGAAAAACTTGGCGATTTCATTTCCGGAAAGGGTTTCTATCTTGTGGTACTCATCTGCGTGGCCGCCATCGCCCTGTCGGGCTACTATCTGGTGCAGGGCGTGCGCGGCGGCGGCGAGGACGACCCCGGCCTGCCGGCGGCGGGCTCCGCGGCCATTGTGGACAACCCCTCGGCCAGCCCCGTCCCCCGCATGACCGCCCAGCCCTCCCCGGCGCCCACGGCAAAGCCCTCACCCGCCCCCAGCGCCCAGCCCGCGGCCCAGCCCACCCCCGCCGCCACCGCCGCTCCCCAGCCCACACAGCCCGCCTCGCTGGTCTTTACATGGCCGGTGAACGGCTCCATTCTGGCGGACTACTCGGTGGAGGCCCTGGCCTACAGCGAAACCATGGGGGACTGGCGCACCCATGACGGGCTGGATCTGGCCGTCTCCCTGGGCACGAGGGTCATCGCCACCGCCGCCGGCACCGTCTCCAAGGTGTACGACGATCCCTTTATGGGCACCACGGTGGAGGTCGATCACGGCAACGGCCTGATCAGCCAGTATGCCAATCTGGCCGCCGCCCCCGACGTGGCGGTGGGCGACACGGTGTCCACCGGCACCCTCATCGGCTCGGTGGGCGCCACCGCCGTGGCCGAAAACGCCACCCAGCCCCACCTGCACTTCGCCATGTATCGGGACGGTAACCCGGTGAGTCCCCACGACTATTTGCCGGAGCGGTAATACGGCAAAAATCCCGGCCCCCACTGGGGGCCGGGATTTTTCAGCTCCGCTTACAGCTTCAGGGAGGGGGCGGAATAGACGCGGCCCGCCAGCTCGCTGTTCATCATGTACAGGGCCTTGGGATCCCCGCCGAACATCCCCATCTTGGTGATCAGGTTGGAGGAGTTCATCTCCTCCTCCCCCTGCTCCTTGATGAACCAGTCCAGGAACTGCACCGCCCGGTGATCCTTGGCCTCCTGGGCGGCCTCATAGATGGTGTTGATCAGGCTGGTGACGTACTGCTCATGGGCCAGGGCGGCGGTGAGGGGATCGCTCAGGGTCTTGAACTCCTTGTCCGGCTTGGCGATGGCGGCCAGGGTCACGTCCTGGCTGTTGTTGTGGAGGTACTTGTAGATCAGCATGGCGTGATCCTGCTCCTCCCGGGCCTGGATCTCGAACCAGTTGGCGAAACCGTCCAGCCCCTTGGAGGCGTAGAAATTGGCCATATCCAGGTACAGGTAGGCGGAATACAGCTCCTTGTTGATCTGCTCGTTCAGCAGGCCGGCTACTTTTTTATCCATCTTCCGATACACTCCTTTATTATACATTGCGTCCTGGGGCGCTTTCCTGGAAAAGTATATCACATTTCCCCCCGGTGTCAACTGTTTTTCGCCCCATGAAAGGAGCGCCCGGCCCTGGGGCCGGACGCTCTGGCGGGTTCATTCGCCGAAAAACTCCTTGAGCACCGCGCGGCAGTTGTCCACCACGTCGGTATCCTCGCCGGTGAGGGTGGTCAGCTCCTCCACCGCCACCGCGTTGCCGCCGAACACCTCGGCGTACCGGGTGAGGATGGCCCGGAGGAGGGCCACCGTGACGATCTCCTCGCCGTCCCCGTCCTCGTCGATGAGGCCGTTCTCCACCGCCCAGGCCCACAGGTCGCCGGAGCCGCCCACCCGCCGGAACAGCTCCTCCAGCAGGGTTCTGGCCGCCGCGGGGCGGGTCAGGGGGTCGGAGGCGGGGGCCGGGTCGGGAGCGGGGGTGGGAGTCGGAGCCGGCGCGTCTTTGACTGTGACGTTGCTGATGTCCACGTCATTCGGCACACTGCCGTAGATCGTGCCGCCGTTCAGCGTGATGGTGCCGGTTTTGCTCCCAATCTTTTCAACACCCGCCTGGACGGTGTCCACCTGTTGGGTATCTCCCCCGTCGATGGTCACGGTGTGGGCCAGCGCCGGGAGCACCAGCCCGGCGCACAGCGCCAGGGACAGGGCCACAGGCCCGGCCCGTTTCCATGGCTTCATTTCCTCATCCTTTCTGTGTTTTTATGTATGTGGCTTAACGATCCTTTCGTGTCCCGTTGGGACACGAAGAAACGGATATCCCATCCCGCCGGAAAACGCAACCCCTTTCTCCACCAGAACGGGGCGGGAACCCTTCGGCCCCCGCCCCGCTCTTTACGCCCGGATCAGTTCAGCTCTCCATATGGCGGCCCAGAAAGCCGGCCACCGTCTGGGCCAGCTTCAACTCCACATCGCCCGGGGTGGGGGCGTCCCCGTCGGTCACAAAGGCCACGCAGCCCAGCACGTCCCCCTCGGACAGGATGGGAACCGCGATGAGCACGCGGTACTTCTCGCTGCCGTCGCACAGGGGCATGGGTTGATCCGCCTGAATCCCCCGGCGCTCCTCCATCACCTGCTCCACTTGCGGGGATACCCGCTTGTCTACCACCTCCCGGCGGGGCACGCCGCCGGCGGCGATGACGCTGTCCCGGTCGGTGATGACGGCGGGCAGGCCCGCCACCCGGCTGATGGTGTCGCACAGCTGGGCGGCGAAGTCGGACACGTCGCCCAACTGCGAGTATTTTTTGAATATGACGCCGCCCTCCCGGTCGGTGTAGATTTCCAAGGGGTCGCCCTCCCGAATACGCATCGTGCGGCGGATCTCCTTGGGAATCACCACCCGGCCCAGATCGTCGATGCGGCGCACGATCCCGGTTGCTTTCATGGTTTTCCTCCTGCTTCCTACCGCGGCTGCCCGCGGCTTTGTTTGTATCGTTCCATTTGTATTATCCGCAGGATTTGGAAGCGTATTCAAATTCAGCCGCTGGTTTTCTCTGGAAGAACGCCATGGCATTTCTTCTTTTTGTATCGCAAGGCAGCGGATCCCAACGCCGTGCCGACCCTTAACCATCCCTGTTGCCGGAGGGCTGCTCCAAACAATCAGCCGGACGCTTTCCGGGCGCGCTCCCTGTTCCCGCCCCCAGAGAGCCCGCCGGATCCCGCTCCGGCAGACGCTTTTCCAGCTCCTCATCGGTGAGAAATTCCGTCATCACATGGCGGTACCGCTTGGGCAGGTGGGTGGACTGGCACTTGGGGTTGATCCGCCCCTCGATGGCAATGGTCTGGTAGTACCTTCGCCACAAGGCCCGGAAGGCCCGCTCCCGCTCCCCTGCGGGGCCCATGCGGAAGTCCTCCGCCGGCAGTAGCTTCCACCGGCCCCGGTGGGAGAGGAAGATCTCGTGGTGGGTGCGGTCATAGAGCGCCAGCCGCTCTCCGGAGTACCGGGCTGCAAAGTGGGGGGCCAGCAAGGGCAGCACCCGGTTTTTGGGCTCGATTTCCCCCACCAGGAAGCCGTCCAGGTCGGAGAAGCGGACGAAGCCCTTCAGGCGATCCCACTCTGTCCACATTTTGGTCAGCGCCAGATTGACCCTGGCCAGCACCGGGTCGCTGAGATCCAGCCGCACCCGACCCCCCTCCCGAAGGCCCCGGCGGATCAACTCCAGCAGATCCAGCTCCTTGTCCGGCAGGCAGGTCAGAAACCCCCGGGCGATGAGCTTTTGAAAGGCAGGGGATGCCCGCCCTTTCAACGCAGCATAGAGGCGTCGGGCCCGGTCTTTGTCCGTGGCCGGCTCCCGCGTCTCCCAGAGCGTCGCCCCGCCGTCGGGCGGGAGAAACGCCGCCGGCTCTACGCCGCTCTCCAGCGCGTCCCAGACACAGGTCAAAAAGCCGGCGAAGGTGCCGTCATAGCGATACGCGATCATCATCAGCCCGCAGTCCCCTCAAACAGGGACAGCTGCTGCCAGCCCTCCCCTGTGCCCAGCGACCCCTGCTCCAGCCCCGCCAGGCGGCGGTACACGCCGTCCGGGCCAACCCGCAGGCCGGGGAGCATCCGGCCTGAGCAGGTGATGAAATATTGGGCCCGCTTCATCACCACCCCCAGCCGCTTCAGCCCCTCGAAGGAGATGGGCCCATACCGCCGGGCGGTGACGATCTTCTTCGCCCCACGGACGCCGATGCCGGGCACCCGCAGGATGGCCTCATAGTCCGCCCGGTTGATCTCCACCGGGAAAAACTCGGGATGGCGCAGGGCCCAGTCGCTCTTGGGATCCAGAGCGGCGTCGAAATTGGGATGGCTGTCGTCCAGGATCTCCCGGGCGCTGAAGCCGTAAAACCGCAGCAGCCAGTCCGCCTGGTACAGCCGGTGCTCCCGAAGCAGGGGCGGCTTGAAGCCCGCCGGCGCGGGCAGGTTCTTGTGCTGGGACACCGGCATATAGGCGGAGAAAAAGACTCGTTTTAGGTGATACTTTTGATAAAGCCCCTCGGTCAGGGACAAAATATGCCAGTCGCTCTCCGGAGTGGCCCCCACGATCATCTGGGTGGACTGCCCCGCCGGGGCAAACCGGGGAGCGTGGCGGTAGAGCTTCAGCTCCGCTTTGGACTGGGCGGCCCCGTCCCGGATCTGGGCCATGGGCTGGAGGATGGCGGCCTTGGTCTTGTCGGGGGCCAGCAGCCGGAGGGACGCCTCGGAGGGCAGCTCGATGTTGACGCTCAGCCGATCCGCCAGCAGCCCCAGCTCATAGGTCAACCCCGGATCCGCCCCCGGGATGGCCTTGGCGTGGATATAACCGTTGAATCGGTATTCAGTTCTCAGCAGGCGCAGGGTCTCGATCATCCGCTCCGTGGTATAGTCGGGGCTCTTCAGCACGGCGGAGGACAAAAACAGCCCCTCGATATAGTTTCTCCGGTAAAACTGGATGGTCAGATCCGCCAGCTCCCGTGGGGTGAAGGCCGTCCGGGGCACGTCGTTGGAGCGGCGGTTGACACAGTAGGCGCAGTCGTAACAGCAGTAGTTGGTATAGAGCACCTTCAGCAGGGAGATACACCGCCCGTCGGCGGAAAACGTGTGGCAGCAGCCGGAATTTGTAGCGGTGCCGATGGTGCCCGACTTCCCGCCCCGAACCACCCCGCTGGAGGTGCAGGCGGCGTCGTATTTGGCGGCGTCGGCCAAAATGGTCAGCTTGTCCAGAACCTCCACAGTGTCTCCCTCCCGGCGAATGGGTTGGCGTCCTCTGCCCGCGGACATCTCTGCAAAATCAAACATTTGTACCTTTTATTATAGTACAAATATTCGATTTGTCAAGGGCTGTTTTTCCCGCCGGATGCACCGGGAGAGAAGCGGCGCGCTCGACCGTATCACAGCGCCCGGGACATCGGACTCCCCGACGCCCCGGGCGCTGTCTCTTTCCCTTACCTGTCCAAAATTCTGCCGTCCGTGGAAATGGTCACCACATTCCACGGGATAAACTTTCCGCTGGCCTGGAGGGCCCGCTTCGCCGCGTGCTCGATCCCACCGCAGCAGGGTACCTCCATCCGCACCACGGTCACGCTTTTGATGTCGTTCCCGGCCAGGATCTGGGTCAGCTTCTCCGCGTAGTCCCCCTCGTCCAGCTTGGGGCAGCCGATGAGAGTCACATGGCCCCGGATGAACTCCTGATGAAAGTTGCCGTAGGCGTAGGCGGTGCAGTCGGCGGCGATGAGCAGCTTGGCCCCGTCCAGATAGGGGGCCTTCACCGGCACCAGCTTGATCTGCACCGGCCACTGGGACAGCTGGCTGTCCGCGGGCGCCTGGGCGGCGGGAGCGGCGCAGGGCTCCCGGCAGAGGGCCCTGGCCTGGCTTCCCGGGCAGCCGCAGGGCAGGGGCGCCTGCTCTTTCTTCGCCGCCAGCACCGCCGCCTCGTTGTAGGCCGGGGCCTCCCGCTCTTCAAAGGTGATGGCCCCCGTGGGGCAGGCGGGCAGGCAGTCGCCCAGGCCGTCGCAGTAGTCCTCCCGGGTGAGCTTTGCCTTGCCGCCCACCATCTCGATGGCGCCCTCGTGGCAGGCTGCGGCGCAGGCTCCGCAGCCGTTGCATTTTTCCTCGTCGATATGGATGATTTTGCGGATCATAAGTCATACGCTTCCTTTCTCCGGTCAACCTTGCTGGGACATCCCGGTTGACTTTCTGGCGTCAGTATAGTACGATCCGCAGTGTTTGTATGTTGAAATTTCAACAAAGGAGTTGGAGCATGAGAGAATATTTTGACATTCTGTCCGCCTGTCCCCTGTTCCAGGGCATTGATCGGCAGGAGCTTGGCGCCGCCCTGGGCTGCCTGCGGGCCAGGGTTTCCCCCCTGGCCCGGGGGGAGGCAGCCCTCCGGGAGGGGGATCCGGCAAATTACGTGGGAATCGTTCTCACCGGCAGGCTCCAAATCCTGCGGACGGATTTTTTCGGCAACCGGAGCATTCTGGCCCACCTTGTCCCGGGGGAGCTGTTCGGGGAATCCTTCGCCTGCGCGGGGGTGAAGGAGGCGCCGGTGACGGTGGCGGCCACGGAGGCCTCCCAGGTGATGCTCATCGACTGCCTGCGGATCACCCACCCCTGCGGCAGCCAATGCCCGTTCCATCAGCAGATGATCTTGAATCTGCTCCGGATCGTGGCCGCCAAGAATCTGGTGTTCCACCAGAAGATCGAAGTCACCTCCAAGCGCACCACCCGGGAGAAACTGATGGCCTATCTGACCCTCCAGGCCAAGGGGCAGGGCAGCCTGGAGTTTGACATACCCTATGACCGCCAGGAGCTGGCCGACTATCTGGAGGTGGATCGGAGCGGGCTGTCGGCGGAGATCGGAAAGCTGCGCCGGCAGGGGGTGATTGAGGCGGATCGGAGCAGGTTCAAGCTGTGCGGGCCCTTTGCGCCATGAGCCGCCCCGACGCTTTGTTAAAAAGCGGCCTGCCTGGAAAAGCCCAGACAGGCCGCAAAGCATCCAGAGATCGGCAAGGGCAGATCCGGCGCCGCAATGGCGCCCTCCCGCTCTCCTGAACCCTGTGAAGCGTTTACCTGATCATATCAATCCCGCGCTGCAGCGTTTCCCCGTTGATCGCCCCCGTCGCCTGGGCTACCCCGTGCCCCTCCGCGTCAATAAAAATGGTCGTGGGAATGGAGTAGACCCCATAGGTGGTGGCGGCGTTGCCGTCCAAATCATAGAACACCGGGAAGGAGTAACCCCGTTCGTCAATCAGCGCCGTGGCCTTTTCAAAGGACTCCCGGTCGCTGGTGGTCAAATTTACCATGAGGAACTGGATCTCATCCCCCAGCTCGGCATAGACCTCATCGAAGTCGGGCATCTCGCTCTGACAGGGGCCGCACCAGCTGGCCCAGAAGTTGAGCACCACCGGCTTCCCCACAAAGTCGGACAGATGAACCTGGTTGCGATCCCGGTCATACACCGTGAAATCCGGGGCCAGCGTTTTTTCCGCTTCTCCGCCTCCGGTTTCCTCCGGGGCCTGAGAGCTGTCCTGGACGGCCAGCTGATCCGCGGTCGTCTCCTGGCTCAGCTTTTGATAGAGCACATATGCGCCTCCCATCAGCAGAACAAAGGCCAATATCACGATCAGCAGCGTCTTGTTTTTCTTCATAGTACCTCCTAACCGAGCAGGCTGAGCAGCCGCCCAAACAATCCGGTGGCCATCAGCAGCCCCAGCAGAACCAGCAGGCCGCCGCTGACGAGGTTGATGATCCGGTAGTGGCTCTTGATCCAATCAAAGGTGGACTTCAGGTATCCGATCAGCACCGCGCTGAGCAAAAAGGGGATCCCCAATCCCAGAGAGTATACCAGCAGCATCAGCATTCCCTCCGCCACATGGGCCCGCTGGGAGGCCAGCATCAGGGCCGAGCCCAGGAAAGCGCCCACGCAGGGCGTCCAGCCGACGGAGAACACAACGCCAAACAGCACCGAGGAGAAAAAGCCCATCTCCCCCGCCTTGACCCCCCGTTTGCTCCCCTGAAACAGATTGAACTTGAATACGCCCAGAAAGTTGAGTCCAAAGAAGATCACCACCAGGCCGGACACCACATTGACCGCCGTCTGGTATTCCCGCAGGAAGCTGCCCACCGTCCCGGCCAGCGCCCCCATCGCCGTAAAGACGACGGTGAAGCCCAGGACGAAGCCCACGGCCCCGGTCAGCGTTTTTTTCGCGCTGCGCTCTCCGCCGCCGGCAAAGTAGGAGATATAGATGGGCAGCATGGGCAGCAGGCAGGGGGAGATAAAGGTGATGATCCCCTCCAGGAACGCGATCACATATTGCATTTCCCGGCCCGCCCCTTCCCCACAACGCCGGACAGCAGCCAGCCCACCAGGCCCAGATAGGCCATCGTCACCAGGGGATGGGAGGTCAGCGGGCAGGCGCCGGACGAGCATCCGACCAGATAGTAATACGCCAGGCCGGCCAGCGCCCCAGCCCCGGTAAACAGGGCCGGCTTCCCCCACTTTTTCAGGTTATTCTTCATATCAGGCGCCTCCCGCAAGGTATTCTTCCGCCATGTGGACGGCCACCGCGCCATCCGCCACCGCCGTCACCACCTGGCGGAGCGGCTTTGTCCTCACATCGCCCACGGCGTACACGCCGGGGATGGCGGTCTTTGTGGTCTCATCCGCCACGATATAGCCGCCGCCGTCCAGCTCCAGCTGATCCTTTACCAGATCGGTGGCGGGTTTTCTGCCTACGCTGATAAACACGCCGCCGCACTCCACGGTGCTCTCCTCTCCGGTCAGGACGTTTTTCAGGCGGAGACCGGTCAGCCTGTCCCCGTGCAGGAACTCCGCCACCGTGCTGTTCCAACGGAATTCCACATTCTCCTTGTCCAGCAGCGGCTGGTGGTAGATCTTGGTGGCCCGCAGCGTATCCCTGCGGTGGATCAGGATCACCTTTTGGGCGATCCTGCTCAGGAGCAGCGCATCGGCCGCGGCGGTGTTGCCGCCGCCCACCACGGCCACGGTCTTCCCCTTGTAAAACATCCCGTCGCACGCGGCGCAGTAGGCCACCCCGCGGCCCACCAGCTCCGCCTCCCCCGCCACGCCCAGCTCCCGGGGCGTGGCCCCGGTGGCCAGCACCACGGTCTTTCCATAGAACGTGCCCTCGCTGGTCTCCACCACCTTGGGGTTGGCGGTCAGATCCAGCCGGCTGACTTCGGCGTAGCTGCTTTTCGCGCCGAAGCGCTCCGCCTGTTTCTGCATTTTCTCCGCCAGAGAAAACCCGTCCACGCCGTCCTCAAAGCCGGGGTAGTTGTCGATCTGTTCGGTCTGCGCCATCTGCCCCCCCGCGGACAGCCGCTCCAGCACCAGGGCGTCCAATCCCGCCCGCACGGCATAGAGCGCGGCGGTATAGCCCGCCGGGCCGCCGCCGACGATCACCATGTCGTAAACGTGAGTTGCGTCCATATCCGTATTCCTCCTTATTGTTCCAGGGCCGCTTTGAGGAAGCGGTCGATGGCGGCCTTGGACTCCGGCGCCACGATGGAATCCACCGCCCTGCCGTTTCGGTACAGCACCAGCGTGGGGATCACCTCGATCTGTTCCGCTTCCTCCAGTTCAGGGTTTTCGTCGATGTTCACCTTCCCCACGGTGAGGGTCTCCCCATACTCCTCCGCGATCTTGTCGTAGGCGGGCCCGATCCTGCGGCAGTAGCCGCACCAGGGCGCCCAGAAGTCCACCAAAACAGGCCGCTCCCCTTTTTGCGCTTCCTCAAACTGCCTGTGATCCAGATTGACAGCCGCCATATCTGCCAGCTCCTTTCTTTCGTATATCCAAAGTATAACCCCTTTTTATCAACCCTTCCGCAGTCACGTCACGGGATCCATGGCGCACCTGCGGTACAGCAACCGCCCCGGACGCCTCACAGCGCCCAGGGCGGTTCCCGTCACGACCGGTACAGCTTCAAGCCCACCAGGAGGCACCCATCGATATAGGGGATCTGGTGATCCTGAAGGTATTGAACCAACTCGTCGCTGGAGGCTCCCGGCTGGATCACCACGCTTTTGAAGGGCTTTTCGCAGTTCCGAAGCAGCTCCAGGCCCCGATCCGCCCGGATGCACAGGTCAACAATATCGATCTCGCCGGTGACGTCGTTGAGCGAGGCCAACTCCTTGCCCACGCACTGAACCTGATATCCATGCTCCAGCATGGCATGCTTGATCTTGGCGGCATACTTCTCCTCGTTCAGGGTGTCGCCCACCACGACAAAGGACTTTTGCTCCATGACTTGTTCCAGTTCCATGTGGTTACCTCCTCCTGTTCTCTATTCGGATCAGGTGATTTGCAGCGAACCCTTCGCGTTCATCAGCAGGCTGACCACGTCCGGCGCGTTGATCAGCACATAGCGCGGATCCATCTGTTCGGCGTGAAAGCCGTTGTGCTCCATGCAGGCGTTGCAGATGCACACCTGCCCGCCCAGGCTCAAAAACTCCTCCAGCGTTTTGTCCGCCGGCGGGAAGGGCGCTCCGATGTCTACCCCTTTGGCGGCATCCGGCTGGCCCAGCGCCACGGCGTGCACCATCAGGATAATGCTGGCGCTGTACCCCTGCTTCAACGCGTTGACGCCCATGACCACGGCAACGGTCAGGTTGTTGGCATTTTCCTTCCCCTCAAACAGGGTCACCACAAAATCGGTCTGTTTCATCTTGATACCCTCCTTATGTTTCCTGTTGTCCCATCAGGCGTCCAGCATAGCCAGGATCTGCGGCTTGGGCTGGGCCCCCACCGCCTGCCGGACGATCTTACCCTCCCGCATCACCACCAGGGTCGGGATGCTCATCACGCCAAACTGGCGAGCCAGCTCCTGCTCCTCATCCACATTGACTTTGCCCACCTTGACATCGGGGCGCTCCCCCGCGATCTCCTCCACGATGGGCACCACCATGCGGCAGGGGCCGCACCAGGGCGCCCAGAAATCCAGAAGGACGGGCCGATCGGAGTTCACCACTTCATCCTGAAAATTGCTTTTGTTGATGTTGAGTGCAGACATATTGCAGTCCTCCTTGTTTTTTCTTATGGCCTCATGATAGACTGTTTTTTCCCGCCCTTCCGTGATGACATCACAAAAACAATTTTAACACATCCGGCCACACCGCGCAACTGTCGGACCCAAGGAGACGGGCGGAGGCGCCGGATCGGGGCCGCTCAAAGCAAGCGGGGCTTCGCCAACCGGCGAAGCCCTGCTGCAGCTTCCGTTTATCCTGTTCTCCGCTATTTGCCGGCAGCCGCCCCATGGTGCAAAAGATACCGGTGCAGGATCACCGCCGCCTGGCCCCGGCTCGCCGCCGCCTCGGGCTCCAGGCGATCCCCCGCCGTCCCCTGGATCAAGCCGCTGCCAACCGCCCAGCTCATGGCCATCCGGGCGTCATCGTCCACCGTCTCCCCATCGGTAAAGCGGGAAAGAGGCGCGAATCCATCCTTCGGAACGCCAAACCGCTCCGTCTCGCATTGGTAGAGCAGCACAGCCAGCTCTTGCCGGGTGAGGACGCGCTCCGGATCGGACTCCGGGCTGGGCTCCGGGCTGGGTTCCGGCTCCGCGCCGCCCGTCAGGTGGAGCCGCGCCTGCCTCACCACCTCACAGGTCACCGGCGCATCCGGGGAAAAGGCCGTGGCGCTTGTCCCCTCCATCAGGCCCGCCTCGCAGACGGCCCGGATGGAGCCGTAGTACCAGGCCCCCGGCGCCAGATCGGAGAAGGGCAGCAGCGTCTTGCTCACCGTCACCGTGCAGCTGGCGCGGGCGCTGCCCCGGGCCACCGTGATCACGGCGCTGCCCGGCTTCAACCCCACCACACGGCCCGCGCCGTTCACCGAGGCCACCTGGGGATCGCTGCTGGCCCACACGGCGGCAGGATAGGTGGCGGTGGCCGGCGTGACGGAGGCGGTCAGGGTCAGGCTCTCCCCCGCGGTCAGGGAGACCTGCGCCGCGCTGAGCCCCACCGACGTAGCCAGCACGGCCCGCCAGGGGTTATTCCCCCTGGGGTCGGTGGGATCCCAGCCGTTGTCCATGGCCGGAGTGATCTGATCCACCACCTTGTCCGGCTTGCCCAGGGGGCCGGGATCGTCGCTGTCAAAGACCTTCACCTTGGTGCCGGCGGCGCAGTTGTCATAGATCCATTTGGCGTCGGCGGTCTGAAGCCGGACGCAGCCCAGGGAGGCCGGCCCGCCCAGCATATTATACTCATAGGTCAGCAGCGTGGCGGGGTCGGCGGCGGAGTAGCAGACGGAGTGGAATAAGTAGCTCCCGTAGAACGAGGTGGCGTACTGGCCCCAGGATCCGTCGATCATGTGGCACCAGGCCCGCCTGCTCCCCAGGGAGTAGTTCCCCCGGGGGGTGACGCTGCCCCGCTTGCCCACGGAGCAGATCATCGCCTTGACGGGGACGGTGTAGTACCCGTTCTCGTCAAGGCCGTACACGGTCACCACGTTGGCGGTGCGGTTCACGGTGATGTAGTAGGGCCTGCCGTTGCCGGCCACGGCGCCGGCGGCCCGGGCCGGCTGGACGCTCCCTCCCACCAGGGACAGGGCCAGCAGAATGGCCAACAAAAGGCCTCTGGTTCGTCTTTTCATCTCGCTTGAATCCTCCTTCTTAGGTGGGGGACGTGGGGGCGCACGCTCCGTCCCGGACGCTCTCCTTCGGAGCCGGACACCCCGTCTTCCGTCCCATGATACCACATTCTTGGGCGCGGAACGTGCTGCTATTTGCCGCCGCCGGCCACAGTTCTCTTCAGCCCCTTCCCCGGCCTGAACACCGGGGCGGCCTGCGCCGGTATGTCTACGATCTCCTTAGTCTTGGGGTTGCGCCCTATCCTGGCGGCCCTGCGCTTCACCTCAAAGCTGCCGAAGCCGGCGAGCTTAACCGCCTCCCCCGCTTCCAGGGCCTCCATGACTACGGACAGCACCCCTTCCAGAACGGCGCCGCAGTCCTTCTGCGTCAGTCCGGTCTTGTCCGCCACCCGTCTAATCAGCTTCTGCTTATTCATCGTTCCTCCTGTTCCGGCAAGGAGAGGCTCCGCCCGCGGGATCCCTGCGGGTGGGGACGGTCTCCCCGTTCCCGATCTTTTTTGCTTCCCAGGCAGATCAGCCGGGCGCACACTTACCCTTGTACCATAGCAAAAATCCGGGCGCCTGGCAATAGGGTTTGCCCGAAAAGCAGGAAAAGCGCCATGAATAACAGGCTGCGCCAGTGGGCCGTTCCCCTTTGGGTCTGCTGCTCCGTAGCTGCGACTCCCCGTTCCTCTTGGGGCGCAACAATAAAAGCGCCTGATCTCCGGGGAAATCAGGCGCTTTTATGACTTGTTCCCAAAGGGCAGCCGGGTAGAGCAGGCCCTCCGTTTACGCGAAAAAGGCCTCCACGCCCTTGATGAATGCCGCCGGCGACTCCAGAT
Organism: bacterium; assembly: GCA_004560375.1. Taxonomy (GTDB): domain Bacteria; phylum Bacillota; class Clostridia; order Oscillospirales; family Oscillospiraceae; genus Enterenecus. The sequence continues at coordinate 11,638 of SFVC01000011.1, read as the reverse complement.
GGCAACCGTGCCCGCCGGGCAGAATCAGCTCCTGGAAGCGTCCACCGTTGGCTGCGTACTTCTCCAGCAGCCCCCTGGTCTGGGACACCATGGGCTGGGGCGGGATCACCTCTGCCCCCGGCCAGCCGGGGGCGAGGCCCGCCTGCCCCAGGTAGCCAAAATCACACACTGAGGTATCGCTCACCATAATGTCGCTGTCCCCCCGCACCCACAGCACAGGCGGTTTCACCGGAATATCCGCCAGGGCGGACAGATTCCCGTGGTTGGGCGCCATAGTGTTGCACACGCCCTTATCCCCCGCCGCCACCAGGGGCCATTGGGTGACAATGGTGGTGTTTCCGGGGTACATTCCTTCGCCCACCTTGGTTTTGAGCATTTCATCGATGAACCGCTCCTCCCAGTCCTGCTCCATACGGAAGGGGGGCTTGAAATAAACGCTGTTCAAGGTGGTTCGCAGGAACTCCCGCTCGCCGGTCAGCAGGGCCTTCACCAGCTTCTGATTGGCGCAGCCTCCCCCGGAGGCCAGCCCGGGCGGATCCAGCATGACGCCGTCCGCGCCCTTCGTCCCGCCGAAGCCGTAGGGCGACCCGGGATTGATGAGGAGCAATCCGTCCACCTGCTCCGGGTGATCGATGGCATACTGCATCGCCACGCATCCGCCCATGGACCAGCCGGCCACGATAAAGTGTTTCCACTCCAACCCGGCCGTAAACTCCGCCAGGTCGTCCGTCCAGTCCCGGAAGCCCCGGGTGGCGTCCACCGGCAGGGCGCTGGAATCGCCGAAGCACCGCAGATCGGGAGCCGCGGCGTCGAACTGCTGAGACAGTTCCTCCATCAGGGGCAGATAAAACGCGGAGGAGGACACATTGCCGTGGATCAGGAGCAGCTTCCGGCTATTCCCCTCTCCCGCCCGGTAGTAGGCGGTGTTCAGCCGCCTGGTGTTCAAAAACTGCTGTGTATACATGAAATGTTGTTCCTTTCGGTAGATTCCGGAGGAGCCGCTTGCCGCCGCTACTTTTTCGGCGAGGGTTCCACAAACGCCTCCTCCCCGCCCTCATCCTCCAGATCGTCATCGTCGTCAAACTCCACCTCGATGGAGATGGGGAGATCCACGGGAACCGGTTCCGCTGTCTCCATCGGCTCGGCAAAGATCCCCGAGCTGATGATCCGCATAAAGCTCTCCACCACCATTTCCTCATTGGTGGGGTAGTCCTGGAACAGTCCCCAGTTCAGGCCCAGAAAGTGGGAGATCCCCATCAGGGCATAGGCCAGCACCTCGCTGTCAATATCGGCGCGGATCTCCCCCGCCGCCTTGGCCGCGTCGATGCCCCGCATATAGGCATGGCAAAAGTCCACATAATAGTCGGTGAACAGCTGCTTGTCGATGTACAGCGATTCCCAGATGATGTGATAGACATAGCGGTTTTCCCGCACAAACTTCAGCCACTCCCGCTGGCCGACCTCCTCCGCCTCCCGGCGGCTGGCGCAGTTCTGAACCGCCTGGTTCTGGTGCTTCCGGATCATGTGGCTGCATTGCAGCAGCAAAAATTTGTACAGGTTGTACTTTCCGTCAAAGTAGACGTAAAACGTGCCCGATGCCACTCCCGCCCGCCGTGTGATGTCGTTGATAGACGCGTTGTGGTATCCCTTTTCGTAAAACTCCTGGGCGGCGGCGCTCACAATGCGGTTGAGCGTTTCCCGCCCTTTTTTTGTTTTCGGCCGGTTGATCAGGGCTCTGTGATCCAATTCTAACGCCTCCTCCCTTTGCTTGGGTCGGTTCATTAGCTTCCAGTATACCCCTTCTCAGCCGTAAAATCAACCAGTTTATTCAAGTTATGTGGTATTCTGCCTTGGAGGTGTTGCAGAACCCCAGCGCCAGCGCGGCAAACAGCATCGGCTGCTCGTACATGGAGGCATGGCCGCTGCCGGGTATCACCACATAGTGGCTGTTGGGAATGCGCTGGTGGAGCAGCTGCTGCTCCTCCATGGGGGTGAGATAGTCCTGCTGGCAGGATACGATCAGGGTGGGGGCCTGGATCTCCCCCAGGCGATCCGTCACGTCATAGCTCCGGGCGCTGTTGGTCAGGCGGATCATGGGCTGGATGAAGTTGGGGTCGCCGAACACCGGGCGGAGGGTCTCCCGGCGTTTAGCCATCCAATCCTGCTGCTCCCGGTAGAAGGCCGGGGAGTAGATCACCGGAATGGTGGTGAGATAGTAGGCGTCCGCGTCCCCGGAGGCCAGGTTCCACGCGTCGCCGATATCCCCCAGCCAGGGGCCGGTGCGGGCGGTGGTGTTGAACAGCATCAGCCGCTCCACCCGCTGGGGGTGGCCGATGGCAAAGCGCAGCGCCACCTCCCCGCCATAGGAGATGCCCAGCACGCAGGCCCGGTCAATCCCCAGGTGATCCAGCAGGGCCAGCGTCACCTCGGCCTGGATGGCCTGGTCATAGGGCCCGTCCATCCGGGCGGAGCGGCCCTGATCCAGGAAGTCCAGCAGGATTAGCCGGTTGGACTGGGAGAAGGGCTCCACAAACTCCGCCCAGCTCTTGCAGGACATCATGATGCCGTTGAGCACCAGCAGGGGCTTGCCCTGACCATATTCCTCGTAGTAGATGCTTTTGCCCTGAAAGTCAAAGCTGGCCATACCCGCGCACCTCCTTAGCGGCGCTTGCCCAGGATGCCCACCTGAACCGCCTGCTCCCAGAGCTCCTCCCGGAACTTGGGGTGGGCGATCTCGATCAGCCGGGCCACCCGATCCCGCAGGCTGGTGCCCCGCAGCTCGGCCACGCCGTACTCGGTCACCACCCGATCCACGTCGCTGCGGTGCAGTGTCACCGCCGCGCCCGGCGTCAGCTGGGGCACGATTTTGGACACTTCGTGCCGCTCGCCGGTGGCGGGATCCTTCACCATGGCGGTGGAGTACAGGGCGATAATGGACTTGCCGCCCTTGGACATCTGGGCGCCGATGGCGGTGTCCGCCTGGCCGCCGGTGCCGGAGTACTGGTGGGAGCCGATGGACTCGCTGGCGCACTGGCCGGTCAGATCCACCTCCAGGGAGGTGTTGATGGAGATCTGGTTGTCGTTCTGGGCGATCACATAGGGATCGTTGACCCACGCGCCGTCCATCACCGCCACAGAGGGGTTGTAGTCCATGAACTCATACAGCTCGGGCACGCCCATGGCAAAGGTGGTCACCATCTTGCCGTTGTTGATCTGCTTGCACTTGCCGGTGATGACGCCCATCTTGGCCAGGCGCATCATGTTGCTGGTGAGCATCTCGGTGTGCACGCCCAGGTCGTTCTTGCTCTCCAGGTACTTGGCCACAGCGTTGGGAATTCCGCCGATGCCCAGCTGGATGCACGCCCCGTCGGGCACCATGTCCGCGATGATCTTGCCGATTTCGATATCCTTCTCGGAGAAGGGCGCGTCGGGGGTGACGGGGGGCATATAATCCGCGCGGATGAGATAATCCACGTCGGCCACCCGGATCTGCACGTCGCCCAGAGTATAGGGCATATTGGGGTTGACCTCCAAAATCACCAGGTCGGCGGCGTCGATCATCCGCTTCTCATAGGTGTTGGACAGGGACAGGGAGATATACCCGTGCTTATCCGGCATGGACGCCGCGCCCACATAGATGTTGGGCTTGACAAACTGCAGCCGCTTGGTGGCCGCCAGGTGGAGGTGGTTGGGGATATAGGCCATGTTGCCGTTGCCGTGGGCCTTACGCATCTGGGGGGCGAAGAACCAGCCGTCCACCTCAAAGGAATCGGCGTACTCCGGCTTATAGATCTCGGACGGGTGGGTGGGCAGGCAGTTGGTCACCTTGACCCCCTTCACCCGGTCGGCGATGGTGTGCAGCTGGCCCATGAACAGCCCGGCCTCCGCCGCGCCCAGGCCGGTGACGATCACGTCGCCGGATTTGACAAAGGACAGGGCCTTTTCCACGCTGATATACTTTTCCTCATAACTCATGATCAAGCACTCCTCTCACCCCGCATAGGGGGCACAATGTTTCATGACAAACCCAAAAATTGCGCTTTCCAGCTCCCCGGGTTTTTCAAAGATGGCCACATGGCCGCAGTTTGGAATGGTGACGAACTCCGAATTTGGGATGGCGTTCGCCATAATTTGGGAGAATCTGGGCGGCTTTAAGATATCCTGCTCCCCGCACAGGATCAGGGCGGGGCACTGGATTTTTGGCAGCTCATCGGTCATATACACGTCCTGTGCAAAGGTGTCGTACAGCGTTTTCTGTCCCTCCAGGTAGCCGTTGGGGTTGGCCTTGACGGCCGCCGCCCGCTTGGCCAGCATCTCCTGGTTGTTGGCCAGAAATTCCGGGCCGTAGATGCTGGGGGCCATGCCCCAGAAGAAGGTCTCGCCGTCCCCGGTGTCGCACAGCGCCTTCCACCCCACCACGAACCCCTTGCACACCTCGTCCAGCTCGCTTACCGAGTCGATCACCGAGATGGTCTGGGTCATCTCCGGGTAGAGGGCGGCGAACTTCATGGCCACCTCGCCGCCGTAGGAGGTGCCCACCAGGTGGAGCTTCTTCACCCCAAGGTGCTCAAACAGGGCCTTGGCCTCGGCGCAGTGCTGGGCGAAGGAATAGGGCCCCGCCGGCTTGGAGGACTTGAGCTGGCCCTTGAAGTCATGGAGGATGACCCGGAAGCCCGCCCGCTCGAACACCGGATAGAGCAGCGCCCAGCTGCTCACTGATGCCATCACCCCGTTGAGAAACGCGATGGTCTCCGTTCCGTTGGGATCGCCGTGGATCTCATAATACAGCTCAACGTCCGGGCTCACTTGAAAATACGACATATCGAAACCTCCTAAGAATAAGATGGATTCTGCCTGCCACATAATCGCGGCAGCGGGGAGACCGTCAAGGTCCCCCCGCCCGCCGCAATCATATGAAAGAGAGGGAACGCAGAGTGATCGCGCGGGACTTAGCCGTTGGCCATGGCCACCAGATCGTCCATGCTGCGCAGCTCGTCCACCAGCTCCCAGCCGCCTTCACCATCGGTGGTGATCTTGGACAGGTTCATGACCTGGGTGCCGGCGCGGTTGCCGTTGGTGTAGTCAATGAGGCCGCCGAAGGGGTTCTGGATGGGCGCGCTCTCCAGAGCCTTCATATAGTTCTCCCAGGTGATGTCCTGGCCCTCGATGCGGCGCAGGCCCTCGCAGAAGAAGTGAGCGGCGATCCAGCCGGTCTGGGCATAGGCGTTCATGCCGTAGGCGGGGTCGATCTTGCCCACCCACTCGGTGTAGAGGGCCAGGTTGTCCTCATCGTAGTAGTCCACCCAGCCGTTGCCGTACACGTCGAACTTGCCCTTGATGTCGGAGGCAACCAGGGGCGGGATGGCGTCGGACACGTTCACGTAGGTGGTGATGACCGGGGCGGTGTTGCCCTGGGCGGCCAGCTCCTTGACGATGGTGGGCATGGTGGCCTGGATGGAGGCGCACACGATGAAGTCGGCGCCGCTGTTCTTGATGGCGGTGACGGCGGCGGACACGTCGGAGGAGCCGGCGGTGACCTGCTCGGCCTGATACTCAATGCCCAGCTCCTTGCACTTGGCCTCGGCGCCGGTCAGCATATCCTTGCCGGCGTCGTCGTTGGTGTAGATAATGCCGATCTTGGTGGCATTGAAGTAACCGACGCCACGGGCCACCATGATCTGACCCTCGGTGGTGTAGATGGGCTGCACGGGGAAGATGTTGTAGCCGTCGGCGTTGGTCTTGGCGCCCTCAGCGTACAGCTGGCCGATGCCGGTGGCGAAGTAGACGGAGGGGATGCCGTAGTCCTTCAGATCCTCGATGGTGGCGCCCACCACGGGGGTGCCGAAGTGGCCCACGATGGCGAAGACCTTCTCGTCCTCCACAAAGTTCTGGAGGGCGGCCTTACCCTTGACGGGGTCGAACTCGTCGTCGGTGTGCAGGAACTCGATCTTGCGGCCGTCGATGCCGCCGGCCTCGTTCACCATGTCCAGGTAGGCCTGGATGCCGGCGTTGAAGGGCACGCCCACGGGAGCGTAAGCGCCGGAGGTGGCGGCGGAGTTGGCGATCTTGATCGTCGTGTCCGTCACGCCCTGGGAGTACTGCTTCTCGCCGTTGCCGCTGGGCTCCTTGGTCTCGGTGCCGCTGGGGGGATTGGTGCCTTCCGTGCCGGTCTTGTCGCCGCAGGCGGCCAGGGAGAACAGCATCATGGCGGCCAACAGCAGGGCAATCAGTTTCTTCATGTCTTTTCCTCCTAAAATATAATATGTTTTGGGTGGAACGCTCCACATGGGACAACTTGGGGTGGCGGCCTCAGCCGCCCAGATACGCCTCAACCAGCTTGGGATCCCGGATCAGGACGCCGGCCTCGCCGGACATATTCATCTCGCCAACCTCCAGCACATAGCCGAAGTCCGCGATTTTCAGGGTTTGCAGGGCGTTCTGCTCCACGATGACTACCGTGGTGCCCTCCTCCTTGATCTCCTTGATGATCTTGAAGATGTCCCGCACCACCAGCGGGGCCAGGCCCAGCGAGGGCTCATCCAGCAGCAGGATCTTGGGGTCGGACATCAGCGCCCGGGCGATGGCCAGCATCTGCAGCTCGCCGCCGGACAGGGTGTAGGCCATCTGCTTCTTGCGCTCCTGGAGGCGGGGGAAGTAACGGTAGCAGCGCTCATAATTCTTCTGGATGATCTTCCTGTCCTTCACCGTGAAGGCGCCCACCTTGAGATTTTCCTCCACGGTCAGGTCGCCGAAGATCTGCCGCCCCTCCGGGGACTGGGCGATGCCCAGCCGGGCGATCTTCTCGGTGTCCATGTTGGTGATATCTTTCCCATAAAACTCAATCTTACCTCCGGCCGCCGGGGTCAGGCCGGAAATGGTACGCAGGGTAGAGGTCTTGCCGGCGCCGTTGGCCCCCAGCAGGGCCACCACCGAGCCCTCATACACGTCAATGTCGATCCCCTTGACGGCCTCGATGGCGCCGTAGCGCACCTTCAGGCCACGGATGGAAAGGGCAAGCTGTTTCATTCCGGCTCCTCCTCTCCCAGATAGGCTTCCTGTACAAGCTTATTGTTCTGGATCTCCGCGGGGGTGCCGCAGGCCAGGAACTGACCGAAGGAGATGGCGCAGATCCGGTCGCAGATGTTCATCACCAGGCGCATATCATGCTCCACCAGCAGGATGGTGCAGTGGTACTCGTCCCGCATCCGGCGGATGGTTTCGGCCAGATCCGCCGTCTCGGAGTCGTTCAAGCCGGCGGCGGGCTCGTCCAGGATGATGAGCTTGGGGTTGGCCATGAGGGTGCGGGCCATCTCCACCTTTTTCAGCACGCCATAGGGCTGGCCGCCGGCCAGCGCGTCCTTCAGATGGGCGATGCCCATGAATTCCAGCGCCTGCACGGCCTTGGCCCGCATCTCCCGCTCCTCCCGCCGGGCCCGGGGCAGGCGCAGGGCCTGCTCAAAGATGGTGGCCTTAAAATCGGTGTGGGCGCCGATGAGCACGTTGTCGATGAGGGACAGTTCCTTGATCACTTCCACGTTCTGGAAGGTACGTACCAGCCCCAAACGGATGATGTTGTGCACCGGCAGGCCCACCAGATCCAGCACCTGGCCGTCCCGGGTGCGGAAAATGACCTGGCCCCGGTCGGGGTGATAGAACTGGGTGATGCAGTTAAAAGCGGTGGTTTTGCCCGCGCCGTTGGGGCCGATGAGACCGAAGATCTCCTTCTCCTTCACCTCAAAGGAGAGGGCCTCCACGGCCTTCAGGCCGCCGAACTGGATGGACAGATCGTGTATGTCCAGCACCACGCCGTCCTTCAGCGTCACGTTGGAATCAGCCATTGTCCGCCCCCCCTTTCTTCTCCTTGCGGCCCGTCAGCCACTTGAACAGCCGCTTGATGTCTCTGGGGATGCCCACCACGCCGCTGGGGTAGAACATCACCACCAGAATGATGAGCACTCCGGTAAAGATGTAGGCGATGCCGTCGATTTTGCCGACGACGGGAATGCGCTTGAGCAGCAGGTCGGGGACGGCGAACACGATCAGCGCGCCGATCACGGTGCCGTAGATGGAGCGCAGCCCGCCGATCACCACCACCGCCAGAATGTTCAGCGACAGGGTGAGGATCCAAACCGCGGGGTAGGAGAACTTGATGAAGTGCATATACAGCGCGCCGCCCAGCCCCGCGTAGGCCGAGGCAATGGCGAACACGATCAGGCGGTACTTCAGCAGGTAGATACCCATGGCCTGGGCGGCCACCTCGCTGCCGCGCATGGCGTGCAGGGCACGGCCCATCTGGCCGTTGACCAGGTTGTGGGTCAGCATCATCACCAGCACCAGCGCCACCGTCAGCAGCACAAAGGTGGCCTCTCGGCTCAGCTGGATGCCGAAGATGGTGGGGTAGCCGGCCGTCAGGCCGGAGAAGCCGCCGGTGAACTGATCCAACTCCTCGAAGGTCTTACGCAGGATCTCGGAGACACACAGCGTGGCGATGGCCAGGTAGATGCCCGCCACCCGCAGGGAGACGAAGCCCACCAGCACGCCGATGACGGCGGCGGCCATAATGGCGATCAGCACCGTCAGCAGGAAGGGCAGCCCCACGGCGTCGCTGAGGTAGCCGGACAGATAGGCGCCCAGGCCCATGAAGCCCGCGGTGCCCAGCGAGATCAGCCCCGAGTAGCCCAGCAGCAGATTCAGCCCCAGGGCCACGATGGAGTAGATCAGCACGCCGCCCAGGTTGACCAGGAAGGAGCTGGGCATGATGCCGCTTTTGGCCAGCAGGGGGAGCAGGGCGATCACCACGCCGAACAGGATATACCGAAGGTAGGGGTTGCGGAACGCTTTGCCCGCCAGACTGCCGCCGGAAGCCGGCACCTGACCTTGCTCTATTTTCTTGTCCATTGCAATCCCTCCTTATACCTTCTTGATGAACTTCTTGCCCACCAGTCCCTGGGGGCGGAATACAATGAACACCAGCACCAGCAGGTACATCAGCTGCGCGCCCCAGGTGGAATTCACGTAGAAGGAGAGCAGGTTGGTGCCCACGGCGATGATATACGCGCCCAGCACCGGGCCGTAGAAGGTCTGGAACCCGCCCAGCACGCAGGCGATCAGGGCGTTGACCTGCACCGCGTCCATCACGTTGGGGGTCACCGAGGTGGTGGGGGCGATCATGACGCCGGCCAGACAGCCCAGGCACGCGGCCAGGGCCCAGGCAAACAAGGTCACGTTCCGGGTGGGCACGCCCATCAGCCGGGCCACAGCCTCATTGGAGGCGGTGGTGCGGATGGCGATGCCCATCTTGGTCTTCTGCAGCACGTAGAACAGCGCCAGCATCAGCACCACGCCCAGCACCATGTTGAACAGGCCGTTGTAAGTAAGGTGGGCCCCGAAGATATTCAGGTCGCCCGACTCGATGAACCGGGGCAGCTTCATGGGATCCACGCCGAATATCATGGGCGCCAGACCCACAAACACCATGATCAGGCCCAGGGTGATGATCTGCTTTGCCACCGGGGACACCCGTTTGGTGCGCCGGATGATGACAAAGTCCACCAGGCAGCCCAGGATGATGGCGGTGCACAGGCCGCACAGCGTGGCCAGCCACAGCGGAAGCTTCGCATTGGCCACCAGGGTGGCCACCACGAAGGTGTTGAACATTCCCATGGAGCCCTGGGCAAAATGGGTAATGTTACTGGTGCGGAAAATGATGATGATACCCAGAGCGGCCAGGGCATAGACTCCGCCAGTTTCCAGACTGCGGAGGAATACCTGGAGGAAGGTGCTCATCTATTTTTCACCCCCAACGAATCACATTTGCCGCCCAGGTATAGCCGATACCGGCGGCGATCATGGATACTACGGAACCATCCTTCACCTTGCCCGCGTCCAGCGCCAGCTTCAGCACCAGAATCTGGTCGATCTGCCCCACATGGCCATAGTGCTCCAGATAGATGCTCTGATCCTCGCTGAGGCCCAGATCCGCCAGCAGGCCCTTGTGGCCGGAGCGCTTCATGTGCAGCACATCCAGGAAGTCAATGTCCGAACGGGTCAGGCCGGACTTGCGGAGCGACTCGTCAATGCAGTGCAGCCAGTTGGGCATGGACACGGTGTTCAGCAGGCCCTTCATCTTCGCCGAGTCCATGAGACGCAGCTTGTTCAGCTCTCCCACGTTCTCCGCGTTGGCCGGGTTGACGATGCCGCCGATTTTGGCCCCGCAGGTATGTACCACCGAGCCGTCGCTCATCAGATGGGTGCCCAGCAGCAGGTTCTTGCCGTAATTCTTCTTCAGCAGGATAGCGCCTCCGCCGCAGGCCAGATCATACATGAAGGACAGATCCTTGTCGGTGTAGTCGATGAGGTCGCAGTTGCGGTAGCCGCCGCAGATCAGCACCGTGTTCATCTCCTCGTCGGCAAGGAGCATATCCTTCGCCATCTTCATGGCGGACACACAGGTGCAGCAGCGGTTCTGCACGTCGATGCCCCAGGCGTTCTTGGCCCCGATGCGATCCTGCACATAGCAGGCGGAGGTGGTCAGAGGATATTCCTTCCACTCCTCAGTGATACACAGGATGGCGTCGATCTCCAGCGGATCCACCCCGGTGTTCTTCAAACAGTCCAGCGCCGCCAGCACGCCCATTTCCTGAGTGCCGTCGCAGGGTTCGCCGGAGGGCACGTACTTCTCCACGATGCCCAGCTTGTTGATCACTGCGTCCTCGCTCCAAACGCCTCCGGTGGCGTCGGAGATCTCCTTCGCCGTCATTTTTGTTTTGGGAAGGTACACTCCCAGCCCGACAATGCCCACATTTTGATCCATTTTTTAGACTCCCTCCTTAATTCGCCCTGCACCCAGCCCATAGGCGCAAAGGGCTGCTCACGCGATGGTTTTATGAATAACGGTTCATCGCTCACCCTCAATATAGCGTATTGATAATGTTTTGTCAAGCCTATTTTAGTATTTTCGTCAGAAAAGCAAAAAATTTTTTTTAGAATTTTAGTTGACAATTTGATTGGCAGCAGGTATTATGAACATGAATAACGGTTCATTCTACGTTTTTTCAAAAATCTGTTAAATTCTATAAATTAAAGGAAAGGGGATTTCTCTCATGAAAACCATCGACACCATCCAGATCGGCGACAGCGCCTCCTTCACCAAGACCGTTACCGAAGCGGACATCACTCTCTTTGCCGGCTACAGCGGCGACTTCAACCCCGCCCACATCAACGCCGTCGAGGCCGAAAAGGGAATGTTCCACGGCCGCATCGCCCACGGTATGCTCTCCGCCGGCTTCATCTCCGCCGTGTTGGGGATGCAGCTGCCCGGCCCCGGCACCATTTACATGGGCCAGGAGCTGCGCTTCGTCAAGCCCGTGTACATCGGCGACACCGTCACCGCCACCGCCACCGTGGTGGAGCGCATTCCGGAGAAGAACCGCCTGAAGCTGGAAACCATCGTCACCAATCAGAAGGGTGAGCAGGTCATCACCGGCATGGCCACCGTCATGCCCCCCAAGGCGTAAGCACGGCAAAGGAGGAAAACATCCATGGATTTCAAACTGTCGAAAGAGCAGGCGATGCTCCAGAAGCTGTTCCAGGAGTTCGCGGAGAACGAGGTAAAGCCCATCGCCGCGGACGTGGACGA
>SFVC01000057.1 GCA_004560375.1 bacterium | reverse complement strand
CGAAAACCGTGCGATTGAAAGTTTTTTCCTGTCTGTAGTCATTTATGTGGTCAAGGCGGCTTTTCAGCCAGGTTTGCTGCCCGGAAAAATCCAGCAAATGCCCATGTTGCAAGGGGTTCCGGGCTTTTGCTGTTCCCATCTTGGATAGACGGAAAATCGCTCCCAAACCACCCGCGCTACCAACTGCGCTAATCCCGGCTATTGACTCGTTTTTCAATAATATACTGCCAACTATACGCGATGCTTAACTCACATGTTCTTTCTTATTTTACCGATTTACACGGCAAAGTCAAGGTATTTCTGGCGCAGGGCGGAAAGACTTTCCACCCTGCGCCTCACATCAAAAAATCAGTCCGTCAAGCGCTTTCAATCGCTCTCCTCAAATATCCCGCCGACTCCGCCCGCGCTTCCGCCAGCTTCTGATGGATGGCCCCATAGTCCATCTCTGCGTCCGCCGCCGCGGTGTCCGGCATCCCCACGATCCGGTCCGCGCAGCCCAGCCGGGACAGCAGGCTGTAAATGCGGGAGTAGGCCGGCTCCGCCTTCTCCTTGGGCGACATGGCGGTGAAAAAGGGCCGGTCAAACTGCATGGAAAACACTGACCCGTGGAAGGAGTTCGTACAGACGCAGGCGGCATTCCGGAACAACCCCAAAAATTCCTGTGGGCCCGCATCGAACACCACGGTCTCCGCTCCCGGCAGGGCGCGGCGGATGCCCGCCAGCTGCACAATAGGCCAGCCGGTACGCTCATGGAGCTCCCGGGCCCGCTGCCCCACCTCGCCAGGGTCGGAGATGAAGTAGCAGAGAATATAGGGTTCTTTCCGGTCAGGCTCCGCCGCCAGTTCGCCCCACTGCTCCCCGGTCAGCAGCAGCGTGGGGTCCAGCACCAGCTGAACTTCCTTGCCTGTAATGTTCTCCAGCAGTTCCTTGCCCCGGCTCTCCCGGGCGGACAGGGCGGCAAACGACGCCAGATAGTCCCGCAGCTGCCCGTCATAGGGCTGGGGCAGCGAGGACACGCCCAGGCTGGGCGCATAGGCGATCTTCCGCCCCTCCCGGACGAAGTCCAGCAGGAAAGCGGGCTCAAACTGCTTATCCGCATAGATATAGGGATTCCAGATCTGATCGCTGCCCGCCACATAGACGTCATAGGCAGGCGGGTCCCGCCGCAGCTCCTCAACGGAAGTATACCGCCGGGGGCTCAGCGCCATCTGCTCCGCCACAAAAGCCTCAAAGCGGTCATACCGCCGCTTCATCGGCCCGTAGTGGAGGGCCGTGTGGACGTTGGAGGCCAGCGCCCGGACGGAATTGGGCTTCTGGAACAGGGCGCTGGACTGGGTCGTATGGGGCAGGCGGAAGTCGATGACCTGGCAGTCATGCCCCAGCTCCTGGATGGCCCGCATGGTGGCGTAGGCCTGGAGCTGGGCGCCGTAGTGGTGGGCAAAATGGAAGGTGATCAGTCCTGTATGCATAAAAGGCTCACATCCTCGGTCAAAATCGTTTTGCCTGATTATACTACACTTTCCCCTGCCGCTTCAAGCCCGGTTGACAAATCCGGGTCGGAACGGTAAACTATGATGGAATGAGTATGACATTTAGAATCCATAAGGAAGGAGCCTTCCGGGATGAAGGTCCTCTATCTCTTGAATTTCGCCGGAAAGGGCGGCACGGAGCGGTACGTGGAAACGCTGGTCCGCTACCTGAACGGCACCCATATCGAAGCCTTTTTCGCCTACAACCAGGACGGCCCGCTGGTGGAAAAGCTGCAATCTCTGGGCGTTCCCTGCCGCCGCGTGGAGATGCGCCGCCGGTTCGACTTCCGGGCGGCCCGGGAGCTGGCATCGCTGTGCCGGGAGTGGGACATCGACCTGGTCCACTGCCAATTCCTGCGGGAGCACTACACCGCCCTGCTGGCTAAACAATATAACGCCCATATTCGGGTGGTCTACACCCACCACATCCTCCAGAGCAACAACACCGTGACCCGGCTGACCAACCGCCTGCTGGACAGGCGGCAGGACATGATGCTGGCGGTGTGCACCAAGGGCCGGGAGCAGCTCATCGCCAACGGCTGGAGCGGTGACCGCGTCCGGGTGATCTTCAACGCCGTGGACGCCGCCGCCTGGGCGGGCGGCCCCGCCGAATCCACCCTGCGGTCGGAAATCGGCGTGGACGGCGGCCGCTTTGTCCTGCTCTATGCCGCCCGGTTCGTGGAGGGCAAGGGCCACGCCCCCCTCATCGACGCCATGGCCCTGCTGAAAGGGCGCACAGCCCTCCCCTTCACCCTGGCGCTGGCGGGAGACGGCCCCCTGCTGGAGCCCGTCAAGCAGCAGGTCAGGGACCTGGGGCTGGAGGACCGCGTCGCTTTCCTGGGCTTTCGTCAGGACATGAAGAATCTGTACAAGGGCGCCGACCTGTGCGTCTGCCCCTCCCAGCAGGAGGCATTGTCCTTCTTCCTCATCGAGGCCATGGCCTCGGGCCTTCCCGTGGTGGCTACCGATGTGGGCGGCAACAGCGACATCGTAAACGACGATGCCGGGGACGGCCTGCTGGTGCCCTACGGCGACCCGGACGCCATGGCGGAGGCCATCCGCCGCATGATGGAGGACAAGCCCTTCCGGGAGCAGTGCCGCGAAAACGCCCTCCGGGCCATCCAAGAAAAATTCGAGATCCACGGCTGGATGGACAAGACCCTGGACGCCTACCGGGCCGCCCTGTCCCGCTGACACAAGATAGGAGAACTCCATGACAATGATTCAAAACAGTTTTATCTGCTGCCTGCTGCTGTCTCTCCGGCAGCGGTTTTCCGCCCTGTGGGAGGAAAGCTCTACCCGGCAGGTCTGTCTGAACATCGGCCGCTGGATACAGGCCAAGGTCGGCGCCAGCGTCCTCTGCGACTTTGTTTGGCGGGAGGGCACCCTGCCCCGCCAGTGGCAGGACAGCCTGTTCCGCCGCCTGTTTACCTGGGTTTTGAACCTGCCCTGTGCCCTTGTCCGGTGGCTCCACAAGACCTTTGAAAGCCTGTGGGACGGCAGCTTCATCCTCCGGGGTCTCACCGCCTGGGGCGGCCTCTCGTTTGTGTTCCTGGGCCTTTTTATGCTGGTGATGCTGGTGGCCCCCCACAGCCTTTGGAACAATGCCTACGGCTTTCTGGGGGCTGTGGCGGTGACCGCGCTGTTCATCCTGGGCTGTGCCGCCAAGCCGGAGCGCAGCCTGAACGTGGATGTGTTCGGCCCCTACATGCTGCTCTACCTGCTGTGCATCTTCTACGCGCTGGTGTGCAGCCTGTCCACCTCCCTGTCCATCCGCTTCTTCCTGTTCCACGCCGCCGCGTTCCTGCTGGCGCTGATGGCGGTCAACTCCGTGGAGCATCTGGATCAGCTCCGCGTGGTCATCGGCCTGGCCGTGGCGGGCATCACCGTGGCCGCCGTTTACGGCTGCTACCAGGGCTATGTGGGCGTGGAGGTGGTGGCCTCCCTCCAGGACATGAAGCTGAACGAGGGAATGCCCGGCCGGGTCTACTCCCTGTTTGACAACGCCAACAACTTCGCTGAGCTGCTGGTCATGCTGATCCCCCTGGATGTGGGCCTGCTGTTCAGCGCCAAAAGCTGGAAGGGCCGTCTGGCCTGCCTGGTGGTGCTGGTGCCCTGCATCGTCTCCATCGGCGAGACCTATTCCCGCTCCGGATGGATCGGCCTGGCGCTGGCAGCCTGCGTGTTCATCGCCCTGGTGAACTGGAAGCTGGTGCCGGTGATGCTGGTGCTGGGCGTGTGCGCCATCCCCTTCCTGCCCGCCACCATCTACAACCGCATCCTCACCATCGGCAACACGAAGGACTCCTCCACCCAGTACCGCTTCGCCATCTACGAGGCCACCGCCAACCTGATGAAGGACTACTGGGTCCGGGGCGTGGGCCTGGGCACCGACGTGCTGAAAAAGGCCTTTGCCGCCTACCCCACCATGTTTGACGGCAACTCCCCCACCCACACCCATAACAACTACCTGCAAATGTGGTGTGAGACGGGCATCGCGGGCTTCGCCGCGTTCCTGACTCTGCTGCTGTACACGCTGAAATCCGGCGTCAAGACCTTCTACGGTTCCAGGAACAAGCGCCTGCGCTATGTGCTGGCCGGCGCTGTGGCCGCCTTCTGCGGCATTCTGGTCATCAGTCTGGCGGAGTACACCTGGTTCTATCCCCGGAATATGTTCACCTACTGGTTCCTGTTCGGCGTCATCATGGCCTGTGTGAAGCTGGGCCATCAGGAAAAGGCCGCCTGATAGAAAGGCGCGGAGGGGCTCTCCGCGCTTTTCCCTTAACCGATCAGCCCGCTGTCCCGCAGGTTGGCGGCGCGGGCCTGGAGCTCGTCAAAGGTCGTAATATTGTCCTCCCGTTTCAGGGCCTGCCGCACCTCAGGCGGCAGGCCCTGAAAGTATTCATAGGCCGACAGGTCCTGGTCCAGCATATCAGACAGGCAGAGATAACCGGATAATCCCGGATGCTTCATTCCATTCACCTCCGGCCATAGCTTGCCCGATTCCTGTCGAAGCAACCGTGAAACCGCCGTTTTTTGTCCTGTTTTGCGCAGGCTCTTTCAAACCGCCGCCCGCAATGATATAATTGTAAAAAAGGGGGTATCTCCCATGTACTTTTACCGTGTCGAAAACGATTTGGCTGTATCCGCCCTGCCGGATCTGCCCTTTGAAACGGCGGAACCCGGTACGCCCGCCCTGTTCCTGACGGAGCGGGAGGGCGGCCCCGCGGTGTTCCGGGCCACCCGGTCTCACCACCTGACGGACCCGGCGGGCGTCCGCTGGCTGACGGACGGCCCCGCCCTGGACCGCCCCCTGACGGCGGTCAACCTCCGCCATCCCCGGTGGCAGGACGCCCTGGCTTTCACCGCCCCGAAGCCCGGAAAAAAGCGGGTGCACCTGCTGGCGGTTGGGGATGTGGGCGGCACTTTGCTCACCGCCCTGAAGCTGCTGGGCGGCGACTGCATCTCCGCCATCGGCATCCGGGACCTGAACGAAAACACCGTGGCCCGGTGGGTCACGGAGATGGGCCAGGTCGCCTGGCCCTGGGACTACGGTGCCCTCCCGGAAGTGGAAGCCATCCCGGAAAACCAGCTTTTTGACTGCGACGTGTTCATCTTTGCCGCCACCAAGGCCATCCCGGCGGTGGGCAGCATCGTGCAGGATGTCCGCATGGCCCAGTTTGCCGCAAACCGTCCCCTGGCGGAGCATTTCGCAAAGCAGGCCCGGGAAGCCCGGTTCGGCGGACTGTTCGTGGTCCTCTCCGACCCGGTAGACCCGCTGTGCAAGGCGGCGTGGCTGGCCTCCAACGCCGCCCCGGACGGCACGCTGGACCACCGGGGCCTCCTGCCGGAGCAGGTGCAGGGCTTCGGCCTGGGGGTGATGAACGCCCGCGCTGCCTACTTTGCAAAGCAAAACCCCCGTTTCGCCAGCTTCCTCACCGAGGGCCGCGCCTTCGGCCCCCACGGCCAAGGTTTAGTGATCGCCAACTCCATCGAACACTACGACGACGCCCTGTCCCGGGAGCTGACGGAGAAAGTGGAAACCGCCAACCTCCGCATCCGGGACCTGGGCTTCAAACCCTATGTGGCCCCCGCGGTGTCCTCCGGCGCCATGCAGCTGCTGCTGACCCTGCGGGGGGACTGGCACTGTTCTTCCGTTCCGCTCGGGGACGTGTGGTTCGGCGTGAAGAACCGCTTCACGCCTCAGGGACTGGAGGTGGAGACTCTCCCCCTGCCGGACGCCCTGTTCGCCCGCCTGCTGGAAACGGAAACCCTGCTGAAAGCCATCATCTGAAAGGAGGAAGCCATGCGCTTGACCGTTGTCTGCCCCGGCGGCACCGCGTCAGAGCGGTATGCCCTGACGCTGGAACACGCCCTGCGGGGTCATCCCGCCCGGGTGGTGACCTCTATCTCTGAGTCCCTGCAAAACCGGCCCATCCTGTTCGCCGTCCCGCTGGACGAAAGCGGCGTGAACCACGGGTACTACGACCTGCTGGCATACCTGCGCACCCACCCCGGCTGTCTGGACGGCAGCGTGGGCGGCGTGCTGGTGGACGGCCCCGGCGACCTGTATACAAAAGCCGTGGGCCGGGAGCTGGTGCTCTCCGCCAGCAGGGCAGGCTGCGCCTTTCCGGGCCGTCCCCTGGTGGAGGCCACCGGAGACCTGCGGAATTTCACCGTACAGGCGAAAAACGCGGGCTGTTCTCTGGAAGAAGCC
>SFVC01000056.1 GCA_004560375.1 bacterium | reverse complement strand
AAAGAAAAACAGTATTTGATCGACATGGAGGCCCATGGCGAGGAACACGGTTGGGTAGCCCCGGTGACTGAGGAGGATAGCGACTACCTGATCCACTTTCGCGCTGTATGCAAACGGTATAATATTCTGCCCTCCAAGGCCACGCCCATAGAGTACGATTTTGTCACCCGTGTAACGGACAGCGAATTTTATCAGGAACAGCGTGCCAACGCCTGACGGCAACTCCCGCCGGGATCACCTCCCCGGCGGGAGTTCTTCATCTTCATCGGCCCCGCCCACCACGCCGTCAGCCCCCAGCTCCACCATGCCCAGGCCCTGGTTTTTATCGGTGAGTTGGTACTCCACGTCCTGGGACAGGTTGGGCTCATCCTCTGGGGTGGGCTTTTTCGGCGGCGCGGGCGGTTCCTGTCCGGATACATCCAGCGGGGCCGCCTTTTTTTCCGCTTTGACCTGCTCCTGTTCCTCACGCAATCTCCACTCCGGCGTGTAGTCCGCCACCCGGCAGGACTTCAACTCACCGTACCCCGGCAGCTCCTCCGGCGTCAGCTTGTAGAGCAGCGCCGGTTTCCTGCCCTGGAACAGGGCGATGCACTGGCGGCGATCCAGGCGGAGGATCTCATCCGGCTGCATCAGCTCCCGCTGGCTGTTGCTGCGGGTCTGGGAGTAGGGCCGGGTGTTGCCGTAGACAAAGCCGTACAGCGGCGGTTGGGGCTTGGATTGGCTGGTGAGGGCAATCGTCACCTTGCCGCACTTCTTGGAGATGTAGTCCGCCGAAGTCCAGTCGTTGCAGCCCATGTAAAGTGTCTGATCGAAGGTGGCCAGCTGGTTCTCCCACTCCTTGCCCGGATATTTTTCCTGCCACTGGGACAGGCTCTGCACCACCACCTGGCAGCTCATGTTGAAGCCCCGGATGCTGTTGAGCGCGTCGGCGATGCCGTCCATGTAGCCAATGTTGCAGTATTCGTCCAGACAGAAGTTCACCAGCATCGGCAGGCGTCCGCCCTTCCCCTCCAGCCGGGCGTAGTCGGACAGCCGGGGCAGGGCCAGGGAGAAGAACAGCGAACTGAGGAAGCGGTAGGCGCTGTCCTGGGCGGAGATGATGACGAAGTAGGCGCAGGGCTTCTGTCCCGGCAGCAGCAGATCCACATCGTGGTTGCGGGTGATGGCGTCCACCAGCTTGTTCTGGAAGATGGCCAGCCGGTTGCCCAGGCCGATGGCGATGCTGCCCCACAGGTTTTCCTTGGCTTTGAGGAACAGGCCGTGGTGGCCCTTGGCCGGGTGATCCGGGGGAAGCTGGGCCAGGGTGCGGTTGATGTCCTGGATGCTCTGATGGGCCAGCATTTGGTACACATCCCCCAGTCCCCGCTTCTCAATGGGGAGCAGATCACCCTTGCCGTCCTTCAGATTGACAATGTAGTGAATCAGCGCCATGAGCAGGTTCAGCTCCGCGCGGCTCCAGAAGTCGTCCGCCTCCCGTGGACCGGAGGTGTTTTGGATGATGGTGTTTGCCACCGTCTGGGCCAGCTGGGGCTCCTTGTCCAGCCCATACAGGCAGTTCCAGCCGTCCGAGTGTGCCATATCCAGAAAATTCACCGCCTTGACGTAGTGGCCGTGCTCTTTGAAGTAGGGGGACAGCTTTTCAAAAAGCTCTCCCTTCGGATCTGTAATAAAAACGGACTCTCCGCGCTGGGCACAGCCCATTAAAAACGGGATGATGAAGCCCCGGGATTTGCCGCTGCCGGGAGCGCCAATGCACAGCAGATTGTTGTTGTCTCCCGGCACCATGCGGTGGGCGGCGTAGAGAGCGTACTTGTCCGGGTCGTCCGGGCGCTTTTTATACTTGCCCAGCATCATGCCCTTGACCTCGGCCACGCTGCCCACCTCCAGAAACTCCCCCATCTCCTTCCGGGTGAGGAAGCCGGAGGAACCGTGGGTGCCGTCGGGCAGGATGTCGAAGCCCCGGCTGTCCCGGGTGGCCTTGTACCCGGAGAACCATTTGTACCCCGTCCCGGTGAACAGGCACACCAGCAGGGCGATGACGGCGGTGGCCCCCAGGCCGAAGGGGGTGAACAGCACGAACCAGTTGCGGAAGGGGTTGAACACCCAGATGCTCTCCACCACCTCCTCGCCGGATTTGTGGAAGGTGGCGGCGGTGCCCAGCCGGATGGAGTTCAGCAGCATTCCATAGAGATACCAGCCCGCCAGCCCTGCGGCGGCGTAGAGGGGCAGCTTCTTTTTGTGGTGCTCATACCAGGGGCCGATTTTGGGTTCAAGGCGATCTTCCAGTTTTTCGATGAGCTTGGATAAGCGGGGCATCCGCCACATCTCCTTTCACAGTGAGGAATTGGGTGCGCGGGGGCACATAGGGCGCGGGCTTCCTGCCGGTGACGGCGGTGATGGCCTCCGGCGTCAGCACAAACACGCGCGCCAGATTTTTGTCCCGGCATCGGGGAAACAGCACCTGCTCCGCCTGCCCCTCCAAGGCGGCCATGGCGATCTGGGGGAAACCCCGGCTTCTGGCTGTGCGGATGGCGGCGTTGATCCGGCGCAGATCCATGTCGGCGGCCATGAGGAAGGGCACACCCTGGAACATGGCGTCCCACTCAGGCACATCGTCGGGGGGCGGGCGGTACTGGCTTTTCAGAGCCGCCTGGGTGAGCTTCCGGCGGTAGTCCGGCACGGCCATGATTTGAAGCTGCACCGCCCCGGTGCTGTCACAGGACAGCAGATGAACCGGGAGTTGAAGGCAGCGGTACGCGCCACCATAGGTGAGCAGCTTGGTATCCTTCCGCTCCATGGGGCGATCCAGTTCGCTGAGGACGCTCTTGTAACTGTCCCCGGCAAAGAGAAAGGCCCGCCCCACGTCCCGGAACCGGGCGGTCTGATTGGAGAACGCCGCCAGCTCATCCATCAGCGCCACCTTGCCGATGCCGGGGCAGACATAGTGCATGGCGTACAGGCTGTCCCCCAAACGGGCCAGGGCGGCCACCCGGGCGCTGCCCCAGGGGTTGGAGCCCTTACTCCGGGCAATGGACGGGAGAAACAGGGCCGCGGGGTTATCCAGTTCCTCCGGTCCGAAGGTGAAAGGATCAACACCGCCGTGGTAGGCGGTCACCACCAGCCGGGACACCCGGACCCGCCGCTCGATCAGCGGCGGATGGTAGGCCCGTGTAGTCTGGGGAACCGCGCCGTCCAGCAGATGCTCCAGAAGGAGCTGCCCCTTGCTGGTGAGCAGCAGCGCCCCGCTCTTTTCGTGCCGCCGAATGAGACCCAGGCCCATGAGGTTTTTCCGCTCCGCTTCCGAAGCGATGCCCCGCAAATCCCTGGGGCGGATGAACTGGCACCAGCACAGCAGCTTCAAAATATCAACGTCCCGATGGCTGAAAATCACGCATACCGCGCCCCCTTTCGTATTTCCTGCGCGCGCCGAAAACGCCCTTGCGCCGGTGCCGGCGCAAGAACTTTTTCGGCGCTTTTCCAGGCCCCCTATGGGGAGCCAATCTGATGGCTCCCCATAGAAGTCAGCTTTTTTTACGTTCTGCGTTATTGCCGCCGCCCCGAAAGCCTTTGTTTTCAGCGGCTGGGAGCGGCGGACACCCATCAGATTTTCGCAAGTTCGCCAATCGGCCGGAAACGGCCCGAACTGAACCAAAACCTGATGGGTGTCCCGGTCACTTTTCGGGGCAATTCAGCTCCATCCGCCGCTGTAAAAATGCTTCACCTCGTAGTCCCCGGAGTGGAAGGCGAAGAAGTCCGCCGCGTCGGACAGATCCAGCAGGGTGATGTGGCACACGTCCAGCTCACTCCGCCCGGACAGCAGTGCCAGCCCCAGGGTGTGCTGGTCGTCGTCTGGGATGAGCCTGCCCTTGATGGCGTTGGAGACCGCCTTCCAACCCTTGTTGTCCTGGTCAAAGATGTGGCGGCCTTTGACGCCGGTGAACTCGTCGATCACCAGCAGCGCCCGGTTGAAAAAGGGCAGCTTGCACCCCTGCGCCTCATATTCGTCCAGCAGGCGGCGGATGGTGTCGCTGAGCCATTCCGGGGGCTGAAAGCGGCAGTGGGGCAGCAGGGTGTTCAACGTGATGTGCAGCCAGCCGTAGCCCAGTGTTTCCACCGACCCGGCGATCTCCATGGGCGGGAGGACGGGCCGGGAGCCGTAGCCCCCGGTGCCTGTGCTGTACCGCTCACACAGCTTCCGAACCTCCAGCGCCGCGCTCTCAAACTGCGCCGCCGTCTGCTCCAACGCCCGTTGGAGCTTGTCCGAGTCGGGCGTCCCGCCGTCCGCCAGCGCCGCCAAAGTGCCGGTCTGGCAAAAGGCGTTGTTGGCCAGCTTCTGGAGGTGGGCGGCATCTTGTCGGAAACTCATTTTTTGCCGCCCTCCTTCCTCTTTGTCCGCAGGTCAGTGGGGGAGGTGGTGATGGCGTCGTACTCCTTCTCAGTGGCGTGGAACTGCACCGGGACGTGGTTGTAGCCGATGCACAACAGCCCCTCGCCCCGGCGGAACCGGGTGATCTGCCTGACCTCATCCTCAGAGAGATTCAAGACACCCTGGATGAGCCGCGCCTCCTGCTCCTCCATCTGCATCACCAGCTTGATCCGGCTGGAGTCCAAAATTCCTTTGCCATATTTGCCGCCGTCCAGCCCGAACAGATCCTGCATCCCCTGGGTGGAGGTGATGGCGATGCCGCCCAGGCCGCGAATAGTCTTGACCATTTCTTGCACAAAGCCTGCCGCTAAGGGGTTGGAGTTGGCCCCCACCAGGGACCACAGTTCGTCGGCGATGAGGGCGGACAGGTCGCTGCCCGCGTCCATGATGAGATCGTTGGCGATGTCGGTGGCCCAGAAAATGCCGGGGAGCAGCAGGTCGTCCGGCATCCCGGAGGTATCCAGCACGATGTACTTGTTGTCCAGGTCGATCTCGTTGCGCTGGCCCATGGCGGAGGCCGAGCCGGTAACATAGCGGGCCAGCACCACCGCCAGGTGCTTGGTGTCCGGGTTCTGAGAGAGCACATCGTACCAGTCCGGCAGGATGGGCATTTCCACAAACCGGCCGTTTTCATCGGTGATGGTGGCGTTGTCAAAGGTGATCCCGTACCGTCGATAGCACTCCACCAGGGAGGAATCCAGCAGATTCTTGTCCTCATCGGACAGATCCCGCTTTTGCAGGGAGTACCAGATGATGAGCCGGGAGATCTTGTCCGCCAGAACGGAATCATCCCGGGCGGCCATGTCCCGCAGCCCGGCATAGCTGTCCAACGACTTGCGCCGGATGGCCATGATGTTGGGGCAGTCCTTGGAGGACGGGGACAGGCGCAGGTACAGACCACCCAGCAGCTCACACAAGGGGCGGAACTCGTGGCCCTTCTTGGGCACGATGAAGATCACCCTTCTCCCCTGCTGGCGCAGCCGCCCGCCCAGACATTGCAGGGTGAAGGTCTTGCCCGCGCCGGAGGAACCGCCGATCCAGCAGTTGCCGTTGGTGTACTTGTAGTCGTCATAGGGATCCAGGAACACCGGGGAACGGTTGTAAAGGTTCAGACCCAAAAAAATGCCGTTGCGGTCACTGAGCTCGTAGGAGGCAAAGGGGAACGCGGCCGCTACGCCGGAGGTGAGGGCATTGCGCCGGGATTTGCGCTCCACATCCGCATCCAGGGCCAGCAGGGGGAGCGCCGAAAGAAACGCCTGCTCGTTCTTGTAGTCGCAGCGGCGGGCGATCATGTCGATGGACACGCACAGCTTTTCCACCGCTGTCACCCGCTGCTCCAGAGTTTCCGGGTCGTCCGCCGTCACCTCCACCAGGGTGTGCATATAGTAGAAGTCCTCCCCTTGCCGATTCATCACGTCTTTGAGATACAGCCCGGAGTTGATGGCGCTGTCCAGCTCCTCATAGTCCTGGCGGGTGTCCCCCACATCCCGCATCCGGGAGCGGTTCACCATGGTGGTCTGCGAGATTTTGGACAGTATCTTCTCCTTGGACTGGCGCTTGACGGTGAAGCTCAGGCTGACGCCCTCTCCGGCCTCCACCAGCGGGGCCAGCCAGCAGGAGCCCACGGTGGTGGAGTAGCCATACCCCGCCACATAGAGGTAGGCGTGGTACACGCCGTCCACCAGGATGTAGTCCCGGCTTTTGGTGTCGATGGCGGTGGGGGACAGGATATCCAGGATGGTGGTGGAGCCCGCCTCCAGCTCGGACAGGTCGGGTTTTTCCTCTCCCAGCAGCAGGCGCTTGAAAGAGAACTTCTCGTGATTTTTGTCTTTTATGGGATGCTTTTTCTTTTCGCGCTTGAGCGGGGGATTTTTTACTTGCTTCGTTTTTGAGATGCTTCTCATATTTTTGTGTCCTTTCGCTTGAATTTGCATGGGAAGTGCGTATAATAAAGATGTAAGCAGATGGGAGCACAG
>SFVC01000055.1 GCA_004560375.1 bacterium | reverse complement strand
GCCCCTGTTCAACCGCCCGCTGTACTTACAGGTCAAGGAAGTGCTGGACGTCAACAAGGCCCAGCGGCACATCCGGGGCGGCATCGCCACCCGGAAGAAGTACCGGGGCATCTGAGAGGCGGTCCTATGGAAAAATACGCGCGGGAGCAGGACCAGCCGGGCCCGCTGCCCTACCGTCCGTCCGCCGGGACATCCGTATTCACCGAGCCGGAGGTGCGCCGCTGGCCCCATCCGGTAGAGGGCACGCCGCCGGCGGAAAACCTTTCCCAAAAACCGCCCGGCGACGGGATGCTCCACTATATCCGCTGTGCCCTCTCCTACCAGAACCAGACGCTGGCGGACATCAAGGCCCTGCTGGAACAGATCGCGGCAAATATGGCTGAAAAATAGCGGCTCCGCCGCTATTTTTCTCAGGCTGCCGAAAAAGTCCGCTGACTTTTCCGGCAGCCTTCACAATGCCTCGCTTTTTGGCCTGCTTCGCAGTTCAAAAAGTTGCCGCTTTGCGGCGCAAACGCCTGTTAACACAGGCTTTTTGCAGGCATTTGATTCCACACGAAGGGGCTCCCGCCCCCTCGTACTCCCCCTGCGGGAAAATCCGTTTGCTCCCGAAACTGGTTTTAGGGCACACCGCGAAAAATAGCGGCTCCGCCGCTATTTTTCTCTTGTGTTTTTTGGGGACGGGCTATATAATGAGGTGCAGTATTATGTAAATCGACTGCTTTCGAGTAAAGGAGCGTTGTTTCCCATGTCCAAGCCCCGCCACCTCCGCAAACGCAGGCGCAGGCCCGCTTATCTCCTTTTGCTGCTGGCCGTGCTGGTGTTTGCCGCTGTTTACGCCGGCGCATACTGTCTGTTCCGGGCGCCGGAGCAAAAGCAGGAAGCGCCGCTCCCCGTGGTCTCCGCCGAAGCCGGCGGCGTCCAGGACACCCCGGAGGAGACCCCGGACCTCCGCTCCCATTACGAGCGGAAAGCGGACTTCTACACCATTCTGGTCTCCGGCGTGGACGACGGCAACGGCGGCAGCGACACCAACATTCTCCTGGCGGTAGACGCCGCCAACGACTACATATACGGCGTCAGCATCCCCCGGGATTCCAAGGCCGTATTCAACGGCAAAAATCACAAGATCAACGCCGCCTACAACACCGGAGGCATGGAGATGCTGGCCGACGTGGTCTCCCGGCAGCTGGGCATTCCCGTGGACTACACCGTGCTGGTGGACCTGCGGGGCTTTGAGGCCCTGGTGAACGCCATCGGCGGTGTGGATTTCTACATCCCCGTGGATATGGACTACGACGACCCCGTCCAGGACCTGCACATCCACTTCTCCAAGGGCTCCGCCCACCTGAACGGTGCTGACGCGTTGAAAGTTGTCCGCTTCCGCCACAACAACGACGGCACCGGCTACGGCAGCGAGGACCTGGGGCGGATGCAGACCCAGCAGAACTTTTTGAAGACCGTCGCCAAGCAGACGCTGACCGTGTCCAACCTCACGAAGATCGACAGCTTCGTGAAAATTTTCCAGCAGTATGTGGAGACCGACCTGACCTTAGGCAATCTGGCCTGGCTGGGCCGGGAGGCCATCGCCATCGGCGCTGAAAACATCGACTTCTCCACCCTCCCCGGCGAGTGGAAATCCCCTTACATCTACCTGGACCAGGAAGCCACGCTGACTCTGGTGAACCAATACCTGAACCCCTACGTGGAGGACCGGACGGCGGAGGACCTGCAGATCCCCGGCTGAGCCGCCGCCCCAAAGAAAGGAGCCTTCCGTGAAAAAGCGCATTTCCCTCTTGCTGGCGCTGTGCCTGCTGCTGACCGTCCCCGCCCAGGCCGCCGAGAACTCCATGGACAACTTCGTCCGGAGCAAGACCTATGCCGGGCAGTTTTCCGACCTGCCCGCCGACTCCGTCTTTTACAGCAACGTCTCCGCCCTGTATGAATACGGCCTGTCTGTGGGAAAGCCGGACGGGACTTACGGCTTAAAGGACTCCCTGACAGTGGGACAAGCCGTCATCTTCGCCGGGCGCATCCGCAGCCTGTACCGTACCGGCGAAGCGGAGCTGGGCCCCGCCGCCTTCCGGGCGGAGGGGATGTCCACCGCCGAGCCCTATCTCCGCTACCTCCAGGCGGAGGGCATCCTGGGCACGGAGCTGGACGGGCAGCTGACCCAGGCCGCCACCCGGGCCCAGATGGCCCACGTGCTGGCGAACCTCCTGCCCCAGGAATCTCTTCCGTCCATCAACGACGAGCTGGTGACGGAGGGGTACGCCACCCGCCGCTTCATCACGGATGTGACCGAATACACGCCCTACTATCAGGACATTCTGTCCCTGTACCGCTCCGGCGTCTGTGCGGGCATGGATGAGCACGGCGCCTTCCTGCCGGACAGCCTCATCACCCGGGGCGCGGCCGCCGCCATGCTGACCCGGCTGGCCGACCCCAGTCTGCGGATCACCCTGGCCTGGGACCTCTCCTACGCTTACACCGCCCAGGGGACGACGCTGGCAAGCCTGGTGGAGCCGGGGGCCTACACCGCCGCTCCCGCCACCGCCGACGAAGTTGACAGCGCCGTCCGCTACATGCTCTCCCGGGGGGAAAACACCCTGACGCTCCGCTATTCCGCCCTCTCCGCTGTGAAGGCCCGCCAGGTGATGCAGCAGGCGCTGGCCGCTGTAAAGCTCCGCTGCGAACAGGGCTACAATTCCGTGTCCTGCTCCTACTCCCCCACGGGGGAAATGACGCTGACCTTCTCCGCCGCCGGAGCCGGGGACCGGGTGCAGGAGTACCGCGCCGCCGCCATAGAGACCGCCATCGCGGTCCACGATGAGCTGTGGAACAGCCAACAGATCACCCCCCACATGACAGAGCTGGAAAAGGCCCGGGTCTATTACACCTGGATCTGCGACAACTGCGTGTACGACTATCAGGCCGGCGACGAGTCCCTCAGCCACACGCCGTACAGCCTCTTTACCCTGGGCACCGCCGTCTGCGACGGGTACACCGGGGCCTACAACCTGCTTTTGAAGCTGGAGGGCATCGAGTGCACCTCCTTATCCAACAGCTCCCACATCTGGACCGTGGCCACCCTGGACGGCACGGAATACCACATCGACACCACCTGGGGAGACAGCGGCCGCGTCATCAACTACAACTACTTCGCCATGACGGAGGCACAGTCCCGGGCGGAGCATCCCTGGTAATATGTATGAAAAAAGACCGTGAAACACTCGTTTCACGGTCCTTTCTTATTGCAATGCCCGGGCCGCCGCGTCCCGGTAATACACCACCAACATATCCACCACGGTGCCGTAGGACTGGATGCCCCGCTCCTCGCCGTAGGCTTTCAGCATCCCGTCGTAGACCTTGTTGGACGCCTTCTGCGCCGCTGTGTCCCGGAACTGGTCCCAGTAGGCGGTGTTGTCCTCCAGGTCGGCCTTTACCGTCTCCGGCAGGACGTCCCGGATGGACCAGTAGGTCTCCGGCGCGATCCGGTACAGGGCGTTGCCCAGGTAGATGTATCCCATCAACCAGCCGGAATAGGCGTATGTGTCATTCCCGCAGGTGGTGGAGGCCAGGATCGCCAGGAAATTGCACTCCTGCTCCGAGGCATAGCCCCGCTGGTGGGCCATCTCATGGGCCGCCGTAGCGGGCAGCATGCAGGCGGGGCTGTCGATGTTGACGTTGGCCTCGCCGGTGTAGGGACAGTACACGCCGGTGAAATCCAGGGCGCTCATCACCCGGGACAGCCGCACCGGTTTCACGCCCAGGTCGTTGAACTCCAGAAACGGAAACTGCTTTTCCAGCTCGTCGTAGGCGTGGGGGCTGTCCGAGAGGATGTCCTCCCGGGGGACGGCGAACAGGCCGTTTTCGTCCCGCGCCACAGTGCCCGCCGTCAGAGCGGTCTGGCGGGCGAAGTACACCGTCACCGCCAGCAGGTCCTCCGCCGCCACGGGCTGGGCGTAGATGCCGGAGCGCTCCTGGAAGCTGTCGGTATAGTAGTCCGCGCCCCAGAACCAGCAGAACACCGCGCCCAGAGTCAGGGCTCCGCAGGCGGCGCCCAGCAGGGCGGTGTATGTCCGGCGGAGATGGCCGCCTTTTCCGGCCCGGACCACCGCGACGACGCTCCACACCACATAGGCGATGACGGCGAGCACCAGCAGAACGCACAGCAGCTCCGCCACCGAGAAATCCACCAGGTAGCACAGCCGCCCGATGAAACGGCGGATGGGGGTGGAAACATGGTGTACAAAGCCGTTCATCGCCGCCCGGCTCTCCCGGAGCAGAACAAACAGCGCCAGCAGAAGCAAATCGGCCAGCAGCCAGATATGGAGTTTTTGATACCGCAGGAAAAAGTTTTTCATGTGTTATTCTGCCGCAGCCAGAAGCTGCTTGGTATAGTCCTCTTTGGGATGGTCAAAAATCTCGTCCACCGTCCCCTGCTCCACGATGCGGCCGTTTTTCATCACCAGCACCCGGTCGCAGAGCTGATACACCACGTTCAGGTCGTGGGAGATGAACAGGTAACTCAGGTCCAGCTCGTCCCGCAGGGTTTTCAGGAGCTTTAAGATCTGGGCCTGAATGGTCACGTCCAGGGCGCTGACCGGCTCGTCGGCAATGAGGAACTTCGGCCGCTGGATGAGGGCCGTGGCAATGCTGACCCGCTGGCGCTGACCGCCGGAAAGCTCCGCCGGCTTCGCTTCCAAGACTTCCTCCGGCAGCTCCACCCGCCGCAGCATCTCCCGGACCCGGCGCTTGCGCTCCGGGGCGTCGTACTTACCGTAGATGCGCAGGGGTTCTTCCATAATCCACTCCACCGTATAGGCGGGGTTCAGGGAGCTGTACGGGTCCTGAAAAATCATCTGGGGCCGCTTCGTGTAGTGGGTAATGCTGCCCTGGTCGGGCTGGATGATGCCCAGAATTGCCCGGGACAGGGTGGATTTGCCCGTGCCGGACTCCCCCACCAGACCCAGTATCTCGCCATCATGGACATCGAAGGTCACGTCATGGAGGACCTCCTGATAGGTCCCCTTGCGGAACCGGCCGCCCTCATGGTAGCCGCCGCTGACGTGGGAGACGGAGAGCACCAGTTCCTCGTTCATGGGGCGTCCTCCTTCCGCTTGCGGGTGGGGATGGCGGCGATGAGCCGCTGGGTATAGGGATGCCGGGGATGGTGGAACACCTCGTCGGTGTCCCCCTCCTCCACCAGGACGCCCCGCTGCATCACCGCCACCCGGCGGCACAGCTTGCGCACCACGTTCAGATTGTGGGAGATGAACAGCATGGACATCCCGGATTCCCGGTTCAGTTTTTTCAAAAGCTCCAGAATTTGGGCCTGGATGGTCACATCCAGGGCAGTCGTGGGCTCGTCCAGCAGCAGCAGCTTTGGCCGCTGGACAATGGCCGCAGCGATCATGGCCCGCTGGAGCATGCCGCCGGAGAGCTCATGGGGGTACTTCTCGTACACCGCCTCCGGTTCCGGCAGCTCCACGGCGGCCAGGGCCTCCAGCGCCAGGGCGCGGCGCTCCTGCTTGGTTTTGTCGGTATGGATATGGAGGACCTCCTCCACCTGACGGCCAATTTTCATCAGGGGGTCCATGGCCGTCATCGGCTCCTGGAACACCACGCCCATGTCCCGGCCCTGGACCTGCCGCAGCAGGGCGCGGTCGGCGTGGAGCAGTTCCGTGCCGTCCAGCAGCACCTGGCCGGAGTAGTCGCAGCTTTTCCGGGGCAGCAAGCCCGCCACGCTCATAGCGGTGACGCTCTTGCCGGAGCCGGATTCCCCCACCAGGCCCAAAATCTCGCCGTCATGGATGGTAAGGGACACGCCCGCCACCGCTTCCCGGTCCCGGTTGCGGAATTTCACGTGCAGGTCACGAATTTCCAGCATCAGGCCACCCCCTTGTCCCGGCGCTGCAGGCCCTCGCCGATGAGTCCCACGCCGAACACCATCAGCACGATCATAAGGCCCGTGCCGATGACGTACCAGGGGGCGTTCAGCATCCCCTGGGCCTCGGAGAGCATGTAGCCGAGAGACGCGTCCGGCGGGGTCACGCCGATGCAGAGAAAGCTCATGGACGCCTCCGCCAGCACCGCGTTGTTGAAGCCGATGGTGACGGCAGGCAGCAGCACGGAGACGGTATTGGGCAGGATATGGACCACCAGGATGCGGGCGGGCGACGCCCCCATCAGCCGGGCGCTTTTCACATAGTTCGCGTCCCGCAGGCCGGCAAAGGCCGTACGGGTGATGCGGGCGAAGCTGGGGATGAACACCAGCCCCAGGGCCAGAATGACATTGCGCTTTTTGCCGGGGCCCAGGATGGAGATGACCACCAGGGCCAGCAGGATGCTGGGGAACGCCGTCAGCGCGTCGTTCAGGCGCATCAGAATTTCGTCGGCCAGGCCGCCGAAGTAGCCCGTCAGGGCGCCGATGGCCGTGCCGCAGACGGCGCCGATGGCCACCGTGGACAGGGCGATAACGGACGTGGTCCCCGCGCCCTGGAGCACCCGGCTGAAAATATCCCGGCCGAATTTATCGGTGCCCATCAGGTG
>SFVC01000036.1 GCA_004560375.1 bacterium | reverse complement strand
TGCCAGCGTATACCACAATCAATACTTCGCTTCATATGCTTAATAACCGCCCGTATAGATTAGGATATTATACGTCTGAAGGAATATCGAAAACGAGACTATTTAGGGTTTCTGACGATCTCGTTGTTGAGCTTGTCAGCTCTCCTGACGCATGGATTAGTGCAGTTTCAGACCAATATCTTTTTGTCGGGCTTGGCACCTTGTATGCAACCAGATGTATTGATGGGGCACTTGACTTTTTCGAGTATTCAGATTCCAGTGGGTTTTCACATACGCACATAGAAAATATGCAAGATCTTACAACAGATAACGGGTATTCTGCAATAATGCAGGAAACATTTTATAATGGACACGGAGTCGGAATTGTAAAATATAAGGGCAAATACCTTATATTCGGGACTGCTGGGGGAGGTATATCTGCTGAGATAATGGACGGCATCACGGAAAACAGCTTTTCTAAACTCAGCAAAACTTCCTATGTTAATATAAGCAACAGTATAGGATCGGCTGCGCTCGCTGATGGCGGTGACGCCCAAACCGCCGCAACAGATGATTACTTGGCGATACCGACTACACTCGGTAAAAATTTCGTGCTAAAAATGTTTTCTGCTCCAACCATTTCCGCAAAAGATTACTACACGTACATAAAGGCAAAGGAGGGATTGTAAGTGCCAATTAGCAAACCGACACTCCCACCCCGCGAAGGGTATGTCGAGGTTGACGTTGATGGAGATCGTCAATACCAAAACGCAAAGACTGGAGAACTTTTGGCTGATGAAGGCACAATTGAGCAACACGACGCCCAGACCGACATCGACCTCATGGCAAACGCGTACCGGGAGGGGGTGAATGAGGCATGAGCAACCTTGAGATTGTGCTGGGCGTCATGCGGGACGCGGGGCGCAGGGATACGGCAGGCCTCCGGGCGCGGGCCTCCGGCATGGACGGGACGGCCCTGATCCGGGAGGAGCAAAAGGCCCCGGACTTCGACCCCACGAAGGATTACACGGGCTGGCCCCGGGGATCCCCTGTGGCGGACGAGGGCCAGGTGTGGCTGCTGTTGCAGCCGTACAACGCCGCCCACTATGAGGGCAGGCCGTCCACATTGCGGGCGCTTTGGGGGCTTGCCCACACCAAAGACCCGGACAAGGCAAAGCCGTTTGTGGCCCCGTATGGGACAAGCGGCATCTACATGACGGGGGAGTGCGTGCTGGAGGACGGGGCGGTGTACCGGTGCAAGCGGGATAACGTGGTGCACCCGCCCGCAGAGCTTCCGGAGGCGTGGGACAAAATAGAGATGTAAGGAGTGACCGAAATGGATAACTGCAACCCCAACAATTGCCCGCTGGAGCCCAGGGTGGAGGCGCTGGAAAAGGCGAACGAACAGCACAGCAAGACGCACCGGGAAATCTTCGACAGGATGCGGGGCGTGGAGAAGGACAACGCTGTACAGGCGGCTCAGTTTAAGGCCATCGCTGGAAAGCTGGACGATATCATTGGAACCGTGCACACGCTTGCGGCGAAGCCGGGGAAGCGGTGGGAGAGCCTTGTGGGGTATGCCCTGAGCGCCCTGGTTGGGGCGTTCCTGCTGTGGGTCGTATCCGGAATGCCGGGGGCGAAATAAGAGCCGCCCGGTTTGGGCGGCTCAGGGCCTTAATTATTTCTGCGCTCCCGCTTTGTCCAGCAGGCCCTCCAGGTAGGCCGTGAGGCTGGTTCCGGCTTTGGCGGCGGCGCGTTTGTAAGCCTCGATTTTGGCCTTTGGGAGGTACAGGGCAACCATTTTTCTGCTGTCGTCCTCCTCCACCGCCCCGAATATCTGCTCATACGCATCGCCGTCAAGGTGCTCCGCTGCCCACTTTTGGGCGGCCTCATAGGTCAGTGGGATGATCTTCTCCCCGCCCGACCAGCTGGAATTACCGGTCGACACCGCGTACTTGCTCCCGGGGCCGCCGAATCCGCGCAGGAAAAATTCCCCGGTGCGCTTGCGGTACAGATCCTCCGAGCAGATGTACAAGCGGTCGTCCGGCTTTCCGTTGTCCCACTCTCCGACAAGGGCTGCGGTTTCGGTGTCATACACCTTTCCGTTGACGATCTTTTTCATTTTTCATCCTCCGTTTTCAATATTTAGCGGCCCAGAATGGCACGCTGGCCGTCGGTGCTGGGGGTGGCCACACGGTAAACGGCCATCACCTCGGGGACATCGTGCTGAAGGTCACCCTTGAAACGGATCCCGCTAAACAGGTCGATAATATCCCCGGCATAGATATCATCGGAGGAAATGCGCTCGATGTAAGGCGAAATCGCGGCCTTTAGCTGCGGCTCGGCGCTTGCGGCGTCCGCAAACGTCTTGATTACATTGGCGCGAATCTCGGTGGCCCACTTGACTTGCTTTTCGGTTCCCTTCATTTTGGGTTCCTCCCTCTCTTTACTGTAACTACAGTATATCATAGAGTTGATAATAAGTCAATAGGAGGATAGAAAAAAATCAAATTATTTTTACCGGTGAAACCCCGGAGAAAGAAGGTACACATGAGCGATAAAACAAAGAAGTGGCTAAAAGCGGCGGCTGTGCGGGCTGTCCGTACCATCGCCCAGACCGCGATTGCAACCATCGGGGCGGCTGCGGTGCTCAGCGAGGTGAACTGGGCCGTGGTTGCGTCCGCGTCCGTGCTGGCCGGTGTGCTGTCCCTGCTCACCAGCGTGGCGGGGCTGCCGGAGGTGTCCGAATGACAGCACAGGAACGGCTCATTGGCACAGCCGAGGATCAGGTCGGGTACATGGGCAAGCGCTCCAACTCACAGCTCGACGAATACAAGAGCAACACCAGCGGGAAGTGGACGAAGTACGCCCGGGATCTGGACGAGCTGGGGGATTTTTACAACGGGCGCAAAAACGGCTATGACTGGTGCGACGTGTTTGTGGACTGGTGTTTTGTAACCGCCTTTGGGCGGGAACTGGGCCAGAAGCTCTTGGGCCAGCCTGACCGCTCTCTGGGTGCGGGCACGGGGTACAGCCTCAAATACTACCAGCAGATGGGGCGACTGTTTTCCAAACCGGAGCCCGGGGATCAGATCTTTTTCGGGGACAGCCAAACCACATGGCACACCGGGATCGTGTCGAAGGTGGCGGGCGGTTACGTCCACACCATCGAGGGCAACGCCGGGAACCCGTCCGCCGTGCGGGCCGGGCAGTACGTGATCGGCGGCAAGAACATCAAGGGGTACGGCAGGCCGGATTGGAGCCTTGTTCCGGCGGACAAGCCCGAGGAACCCGAAAAGGAGGTGGACGATATGACCTATTACAAGACGCTGGATGATGTGCCCGAGTGGTACCGGCCCGCCGTGGAGAAGGTTGTGAGCGCCGGGGCGCTCCAGGGCACCGGGGACGGGCTGAATGTGTCGGAGGACTTTTGCCGCACTATGACGGTGCTGGATCGGATGGGCAAGCTGGACTGATGCGCCGCCGGCTGAAAGGGGGGTGATTCCAATGCAGCACTAAAGGCCCTTCACGGGGAAAATACAATGCCGCGCCGGATACCGGGGTCAAGGTCGACGTGCCCATCCTGGGCTCGCTGACCTTCTTCGCGGAGGACTTTGAGCACCTGGCCGAGTACATCAAGGAGGCGTGACATGATGCAGGTAAAGCACAACAAGCACGAGCTGCTGGAGATGATCGAGCAGGAGGGCAGCCAGCCGCTTACCCCGGAAAGCATCCGCAACCTGGACACCCTGGGCGGCGCGTATTACGCGCTGTGCCGTATCCACCCGGACGAGGCCGAGGAGGAGCACTGGGAGCACAAGGAGCATATGGGCTATGCGGAGCACGCGTCCAACGCCGGGCACATGGAACCGGTCAAGCCCGCGGTGCATCCGTAGACAGAGGAAATAGCACAAGGCCGGGGAGAGATCCCCGGCCTTGCTTTAGCCCCATATATTCAGGGTTGGCAGAAATTTTTCCACCACCTTTTCCACCACCAAATCAGCCATATTAGGTCAAAAACTGCCACCTGATTGGGTGGGGTATAGCATGAAGAAACCCCCGCAATCCGCTGATATCAACGGTTTGCGGGGGTTTCTGGGTGGCAGCGGATGAAGGATTCGAACCCTCACAAACAGAGTCAGAGTCTGGTGTGCTACCATTACACTAATCCGCTATCTATAAACTTGCGTACTCATGAGAACGAATGCTATTATACCAGAACATCCAGCTTTGTCAAGCGTTTTTTCACCAAAATCTGAAAAATCTAAAAAGTGCATCGGCCTCCTCCCTCGGCGGGCACCGGCGGCGGAAAGCGGTAAGTTCACCGCTACAAACACGAGCAGGAATTCATCCAGACCCTGAGGGAAAACGCCGAGATACTGTCGATTGCTCGCCGGGGCGGTGACGGCTCTGCTGCCATCAACTTCAGCAGAACCTATTTTGGCAGATCGTCTTCCGCCTCAGCTACGCGGCGTATCCTCTTGTTGACCCCTATAGGGCCCTTTAAATTTGCAAGTTATAAATATAAAACTTGCATAAACAGGTTTTTCAGCCCTGCGTAAACCTTATGAATTGCAACAAATATTTTCTATCTTGCAAAATTTTCGTTGACTTTCCCTCTATGGAGGGGTATACTGGGCTCAGTTCAGGCGAGAACAAGGGCGTTCCGCCCCGATAGGGGAGGAGCGCCCTGCATTTTACGCAAGAAAACTTGCAGGAAAAGAAAGGGGATATCCTCATGGGCCACAGCAAGGAAGACATCATCCGCATGGTGAAAGAGGAGGACGTCAAGTTTATTCGGATGCAGTTCACCGACATTTTTGGCCAGTTGAAAAACGTGGCCATCACCGCCTCCCAGATCCAGAAGGCGGTGGACAACCAGATCATGATTGACGGCTCCTCCATTGAGGGTTTCGTCCGTATCAACGAGTCCGACCAATACCTCTGGCCCGACCTGGACAGCTTTGTTATTTTCCCCTGGCGGCCCCAGCAGGGCAAGGTGGCCCGGCTCATCTGCGACGTGCACAACCCCGACGGCACCCCCTTTGTGGGCGACCCCCGCGGCGTGCTGCAGCGGGTGCTGGAAAAGGCCTGCGCCATGGGCTACGACACCTTCAACGTGGGGCCGGAGGCGGAGTTCTTCCTGTTCCAGACCGATGAGGAGGGCAAGCCCACCACCAAGACCAACGATGAGGCAGGTTACTTTGATCTGGGCCCTCTGGATCACGGCGAGTCCACCCGGCGCGAGATCTGCCTGGCCCTGGAGGACATGGGCTATGAGATTGAGGCCAGCCATCACGAGGTGGCCCAGGGCCAGCACGAGATCGACTTCAAGTACGCCCCCGCCCTCCAGTGCGCGGACAAAATTATGACGTTCAAGCTGGCGGTCAAAACCCTGGCCCAGAAAAACGGTCTCCACGCCACCTTCATGCCCAAGCCCATCTTCGGCATCAACGGCTCCGGGATGCACACCAATATGTCCCTGTTCCGGGACGGGAAGAACGTGTTCTTTGACGAGAACGGCGAGAAGGGCCTGTCCAAGGAGGCCTACTCCTTCATCGCGGGCATTCTGGCCCACATGAAAGGGATGGCTGCCGTCACCAACCCCCTGGTGAACTCCTATAAGCGGCTGGTGCCCGGCTATGAGGCCCCCTGCTACCTGGCCTGGTCCGCCTCCAACCGTTCCGCCCTCATCCGCATCCCCGCCGCCCGGGGCCAGGCCACCCGGGTGGAGCTGCGCTGCCCCGATCCGGCCTGCAACCCCTACCTCTCCCTGGCGGTCTGTCTGGCCGCCGGTCTGGACGGCATTGAAAGGGGCATGACCCCGCCCGCCGAGATCACCGAAAACATCTTCGCCATGACCCCCGCTGTCCGGAAGCGCCACGGCATCGAGGCCCTGCCCGGCTCCCTGGAAGAGGCCATTGCCGCCATGAAGGAGGACAAGCTGGTGATGGACACCCTGGGAGAACACGTCTCCAGCCAGTACATCGCCGGCAAGGAGGCCGAGTGGGATGAGTACCGTACCCGTGTTTCCTCCTGGGAACGGGACAAATACATGATCAACTATTGAGGCAACGCCCGTACGGAGAGGGGGTGGGCGGCCATGTACCAGGTGATCGTGGCCTTTGAGCGCAAGTCCAACTGCGACCGGATCCTGGAGCTCCTGGAGAGCACCGGCGAATTCTCCTGCTTGGCGTGCCGCAGTGCCGATCAGATCAAGCGTGCCGTCCGCAAGCTCCGGCTGGATCTGGTGGTGTGCGGCTTCAAACTGGGGGCGGAAAGCTGTGAGTCGATTTACCACGACCTGCCCCAGCGCTGTGTTGTGCTGATGGTGGCCCCCCAGGCCCAGCTGGATCTGTGTGAAGGGGCGGGTATCTTCAAGCTTCCCACCCCCATCCGACGCTCAGAGCTGCTGGCGTCGGCGCGGCTGCTGGCCCAGATGGGACAGGGCCGAAATCGCGCCTGCGTCCAGCGCTCCCCGGAGGAGCGGGAGCTGGTGGAGCAAGCCAAGGGGCTCCTCATCCGGTGCGGCGGCATGACCGAGGAGCAGGCCCACCGCTTCCTCCAGAAGCGGAGCATGGACAGCGGCGCCCGCCTGGCGGACACGGCCCGGCAGGTGCTGGAGGGAGCTATCATTGGGCAATGACGCCTGACTTGAGGGACGGCGGCGCTCCATATGCTGCCGTCCCTTTTTTGAACGGATCCGGAAAAGAGGTTTTACTATGAGGCAAGACGGGAATCAAAAGACCGCCCCGCTGTACGACCCCCGTTTCGAGCACGACGCCTGCGGCATCGGCGCGGTGGTGGATATCCAGGGCAGGCAAAGCCACCGGACGGTGGATGACGCGCTGAAAATCGTGGAAAAGCTGGAGCACCGGGCGGGCAAGGACGCCGAGGGCCAGACCGGCGACGGCGTAGGCATCCTGCTGCAGCTCTCCCACAAGTTTTTCCAAAAAGCCGTGGCCGGCCTGGGTGTCGAGCTGGGGGAACCCCGGGACTACGGCGTGGGGATGTTCTTCTTTCCCCAGGACACTTTGCGCCGCAGCCAGGCCAAAAAAATGTTTGAGATCATCGTGGAAAAAGAAGGCATGGAATTTTTGTGCTGGCGGACGGTTCCCGTGGATCCCAACACCCTGGGCCACAAAGCCCTGGCCAAAATGCCCTGCATCGAGCAGGCCTTTGTGAGACGCCCCGCGGACGTCTCCCGGGGGCTGGAGTTTGATCGGAAACTGTATGTGGCCCGGCGGGCCTTTGAGCAGTCCAACGACAACACCTACGTCCCCTCCCTGTCCAGCCGTACCATCGTCTACAAAGGGATGTTCCTGGTGGGCCAGCTGCGGCAGTTCTATCTGGATCTCCAGGACTCGGACTATGAGTCCGCCATCGCTCTGGTGCACTCCCGGTTCTCCACCAACACCAACCCCTCCTGGGAGCGGGCCCATCCCAACCGGTTCATCCTCCACAACGGGGAGATCAACACCATCCGGGGCAACGTGAACCGGATGCTGGCCCGGGAGGAGACCATGCACGCCCCGGTGTGGGAGCGGGACATGGATAAGGTGCTGCCGGTGGTAAACGTGTCCGGGTCGGACTCGGCCATGCTGGACAACACCCTGGAATTTCTGGTGATGAGCGGCATGGAGCTGCCCCTGGCCGTGATGATCTGCATCCCCGAGCCCTGGATGAACAACGAAGCCCTCTCCCGGGCCCGCCGGGATCTGTACCAATACTATGCCGCCATGATGGAGCCCTGGGACGGACCCGCCGCCATCCTGTTCTCCGACGGCGACCAGGTGGGGGCGGTGCTGGATCGCAACGGGCTGCGCCCCGCCCGGTACTACCTCACCGACGACGGGAGGCTGATCCTGTCCTCCGAGGTGGGGGTGCTGGACGTGGATCCCGCCCATATTGTGAAAAAATCCCGGCTGGAGCCGGGGAAGATGCTGCTGGTGGACACCGTCCAGGGCCGTGTGATCGACGACGGCGAGATCAAGGAGCGCTATGCCGCCCGCAACCCCTACGGTGAGTGGCTGGATCGAAACCTTGTCAAGCTCCGGGATCTGCCCATACCCAACCGCCGGGTGGAGCAGTACCCCCCCGGCCGGCTGGTTCAGCTGCAAAAGGCCTTCGGCTATACCTATGAGGATGTGAAGGACACCATCCTCCCCATGGCCCGCACCGGGGCGGAGGCCACCGCCGCCATGGGCATCGACATCCCCCTGGCGGTGCTGTCCGGCCACGACCAGCCGCTGTTCAACTACTTCAAGCAACTCTTTGCCCAGGTCACCAACCCGCCCATCGACGCCATCCGGGAGGAAATCGTCACCGACACCACCGTCTATGTGGGCGACGACGGCAACCTGCTGGAGGAAAACGCCGACAACTGCCGGGTGCTTCAGATCCGCAACCCCATCCTGACCCGGGTGGATCTGATGAAGATCAAAGCCATGGACAAGCCCGGATTCCAGGTGGAGACGGTGTCCCTGCTCTACTTTAAAAATATGCCGCTGAAGCGGGCGCTGGATCAGATGAAGATCGCCGCAGACCGTGCCTATCGCAATGGGGCCAACATCATCATCCTGTCCGACCGGGGGGTGGATGAGAACCATGTGGCCATCCCCTCCCTGCTGGCGGTGTCGGCGCTGGAGCAGCACCTGCTGTCCACCCGCAGGCGCACGGCGGTGTCCGTCATTCTGGAGTCCGCCGAGCCCAGGGATGTCCACCACTTTGCCGCCCTGCTGGGCTACGGCGCCCGAGCCATCAATCCCTATCTGGCCCAGGAGACCATCGGCCAGCTCATTGACCAGGGGCTGCTGGACAAGGACTTCGGCGCGGCGGTGGATGACTATAACAGGGCGGTGCTGCACGGCATTGTGAAGATCGCCTCCAAAATGGGGATCTCCACCCTTCAGTCCTACCAGTCCGCCCAGATCTTCGAGGCCGTCGGCATCGCGAAGGACGTGGTGGACGAATACTTCACCAACACCGTCTCCCGGGTGGAGGGCATCGGGCTGAAGGAGATCGAGCAGCTGGTGGACAAGAACCACAGCCGGGCCTTCGACCCCCTCGGCCTGGGGATAGACAAAACGCTGGACTCTGTGGGCACCCACAAGGCCCGCTCGGGGCAAGAGGATCATATGTACAACCCCCGCGCCATCCACTTGCTCCAAGAGGCCGCCCGCCGGGGAGATTACGGGCTGTTCAAGCAGTACAGCGCCCTGGTGGACGACGAAACCTGTCCACACACCCTCCGGGGGTTGATGGAGATGAAGTACCTGGACGACCCCATCCCTCTGGATGAGGTGGAGCGCGTGGACTCCATCGTGCGCCGCTTCAAAACCGGGGCCATGAGCTACGGCTCCATCTCCCAGGAGGCCCACGAGTGCCTGGCCCAGGCCATGAACCTGCTGGGGGGCAAGTCCAACTCCGGCGAGGGGGGCGAGCGGCCCGAGCGGCTGACGTCCGACCGCTGCTCCGCCATCAAGCAGGTGGCGTCGGGGCGGTTTGGGGTCACCAGCGAATATCTGGTGAGTGCAACGGAGATCCAGATCAAGATGGCCCAGGGGGCCAAGCCCGGGGAGGGCGGACACCTGCCGGGGAAGAAGGTATATCCCTGGATCGCCAAGACCCGGTATTCCACCCCCGGGGTGGCCCTCATCTCCCCCCCGCCCCACCATGATATCTACTCCATTGAGGATCTGGCCCAGCTCATCTATGACCTGAAAAACGCCAACCGGGAGGCCCGGATCTCCGTCAAGCTGGTGAGCGAGGCGGGGGTGGGCACCGTGGCGGCAGGGGTGGCCAAAGCGGGCGCCCAGGTGGTGCTCATCTCCGGGTATGACGGCGGCACCGGGGCGGCCCCCCGCACCTCCATCCACCACGCGGGCCTGCCCTGGGAGCTGGGGCTGGCGGAGACCCACCAGACCCTGATTCAAAATGATCTGCGCTCCCGGGTGGTGGTGGAGACCGACGGCAAGTTGATGACCGGCCGGGATGTGGCCATCGCCTGTATGCTGGGGGCGGAGGAGTTCGGCTTCGCCACCGCGCCGCTGGTGACCATGGGCTGCGTGATGATGCGGGTGTGCAATCTGGACACCTGCCCCGTGGGCGTGGCCACCCAGAACCCGGAGCTGCGGAAGCGGTTTGCGGGCAGGCCGGAATATGTGGTGAACTTCATGCGCTTCATCGCCCAGGAGCTGCGGGAGCACATGGCAAAGCTGGGCGTCCGCACCGTGGACGAGCTGGTGGGCCGTACCGACCTGCTGAAAAAGCGGGACAAAGCGGTGAACGACCGGGCCGCCACGGTGGATCTGTCCGCCATTCTGAACAATCCCTACGTGGGCCAGGGCTACAAGACCCACTTTGACCCCACCGACATATATGACTTCGAGCTGGAAAAGACGGTGGATCAGTCCGTCCTGCTGGCAAAGATGGGCTCCGCCCTGAAAAAGGGCCAGAAAAAGCGGATCACTCTGGATGTGACCTCCACCGACCGGGCGGTGGGCACAATGTTCGGCTCCGACATCACCCGCCTCCACGGGGGCGGGCTGGAGGAGGACGCCTATACCGTCCGCTGCACCGGCGGTGGGGGGCAGTCCTTCGGGGCCTTCCTCCCCAAGGGGCTGACCCTGGAGCTGGAGGGCGACTCCAACGACTACTTCGGCAAGGGGCTGTCCGGCGGCAGGCTGGTGGTATACCCGCCGAAAACCGCCCGGTATCGGGCGGATGAGAACATCATCATCGGAAACGTGGCCCTGTACGGGGCCACCTCCGGCAAGGCGTTTATCGCGGGGGTGGCCGGGGAACGGTTCGCGGTTCGCAACTCCGGGGCCCTGTCCGTGGTGGAGGGTGTGGGCGACCACGGGTGCGAGTACATGACCGGGGGCCGGGTCGTGGTTCTCGGTGAGACGGGCAAGAACTTCGCCGCGGGTATGAGCGGCGGCATCGCCTATGTGTGGGATCCCAGAAGCGATCTGTACCTGCGGGTTAACAAGGAACTTGTGTCCATCGAACCGGTGGAAGCGAAACATGATCTGGAGGAGCTGCGCTCTCTCATCACCCAGCACGTGGAGGCCACCGGCTCGGAAAAGGGCAAGGCCATCCTGGCGGACTTTGCACACAGTGCCGCCCGCTTTAAGAAAATTCTGCCTCGGGACTACGATCGTATTTTGCGGGCCATCGCCCAGTTTGAGGAACGGGGCATGGGCCGTGACGAGGCGGAGATCGAGGCGTTTTACGCCGTGACGAGAGGAGGGGATCGGTAATGGGCAAACCCACCGGATTTTTGGAGCACCCCCGCCAGGGCTGCCCCGCCCAGCCCCCGGAGGAGCGGGTAAAGCACTGGAACGAGTTCCACCCGACCCTCTCCGAAGAGGAGCGGCGGACGCAAGGCGCCCGATGCATGGAGTGCGGCGTGCCCTTCTGCCAGTCCGGGGTTCAGCTGGCGGGGATGTTCACCGGCTGTCCCCTGCACAACCTGATCCCCGAGTGGAACGACCTCATTTACATCGGAACCCCTGGCCTGGCCTGGGAGCGGCTTCGCAAAACCAACTGCTTCCCCGAGTTCACGGGGCGGGTGTGCCCTGCCCTGTGCGAGGCGGCGTGCACCTGCGGTCTTCACGGCGACCCTGTCACCGTCCGAGACAACGAGCTGGCCATTGTGGAGGAGGCCTGGGCCTCCGGACTGGTCGCCCCGCGGCCCCCCAGCGTCCGCACCGGAAAACGGGTGGCGGTGGTGGGCAGCGGTCCCGCGGGGCTGGCCGCCGCCGACCGGCTCAACCGCCGGGGCCACACCGTCACCGTGTTCGAGCGGGAGGATCGGGTGGGGGGCCTGCTCCTGTACGGCATCCCCAACATGAAGCTGGAAAAGCGTTTTGTCCAGCGCCGCGCCGATCTGATGGCGGCGGAAGGGGTGGCGTTCCGCACCAACTGCGACGTGGGCCGGGACGTATCCGCCCAGGCGCTTCTGGACGAGTATGATGCGGTGATTTTGTGCTGTGGGGCGAAAAAACCCCGGGGCCTGCCCGTGGCGGAGGGGGTGGACGGCGTGCACTTTGCTGTGGATTTCCTCGCCTCCACTACCCGCGCCCTGCTGGA
Organism: bacterium; assembly: GCA_004560375.1. Lineage (GTDB taxonomy): Bacteria > Bacillota > Clostridia > Oscillospirales > Oscillospiraceae > Enterenecus. Next base: position 13,042 of record SFVC01000036.1, on the reverse strand, counting down.
CAGCGGCCTTGCCAAGGGCACATTCCTTGACGCCGGCGGGAAGGATGTGGTCATCGTGGGCGGCGGCGACACCGGCAACGACTGCGTGGGCACCGCCATCCGCCACGGGTGCCGCTCTGTGGTTCAGCTGGAGATGCTGCCCAAGCCCCCGGATGTCCGAGACGCAGACAACCCCTGGCCCCAGTGGCCCAAAGTAAGTAAAACGGACTACGGCCAAGAGGAGGCCATCGCCCTGTTCGGTGCGGATCCCCGCCGCTATCAGGCCACGGTGAAGGAGTGCCGCACCGACAAGACGGGGGCGCTGTGTTCCATCGTCACCGTCCGGCTGGAGGCGAAGGAGCAGGATGGACGCCGGATCATGGCGGAGATCCCCGGAAGCGAACAGGAGCTGCCCTGCCAGCTGCTGCTCATCGCGGCGGGTTTCCTGGGGCCGGAGGACTACGCGGCCGACGCCTTCGGGGTGGATCGGGACAGCCGCTCCAACGTGGCCACCGCCGCCGGCCGGTATTCCACGGGGGTGGACAAGGTGTTCGCCGCGGGGGATATGCGCCGGGGCCAGTCCCTGGTGGTGTGGGCCATCGCCGAGGGCCGGGCCGCAGCCCGGGAAGTGGATCAGTATCTCATGGGGTATAGCGGCTTGGCTTAACGCTGTGGCCATGGGCTGGAACCCGGATCACCGAAGCACCTGCCCGATTCGATAGCCCAGCCGGGACAGCAGTTCATTGGTGATGGTGCCGCACCGCCGCGCCACCTCCTCGGCCCGGATCGTCAACGCGCCGTCCTGCCCGAGGAGGGTGGCCACGTCGCCGGCGCGGACGTCGGGCGCCTCGGTGACGTCCACCAACAGCTGATCCATGCACATCTGCCCTACCATAGGGCAGGATCGCCCGCGGAGCAGCACCCGTCCGCCGTTTTGCGCCAAGCCCCGGGGCAGGCCGTCGGCGTAGCCGATGGACAGCACCGCCAGCCGGGTGTCCCGCTCCGCCCGGAAGGCCAGGCCGTAGCCCGCCGCTTCCCCGGGGCACAGCCGCCGCACACAGGCCACCCTGGCCCGGAGGGAGAGCACAGGCCGCAGCCCCGCCTCCATGGCGTCCGCCGCGCCCTCGCTGCCCACGCCGTAGAGGGCGATGCCCCCGCGGGCGTAGGCGCAGGGCTGAGGCGGCAGGCGCAAGATGCCCCCGCTGGCCTGGATGTGGACGGCCCCGGGGTCATAGCCATTGTCCCGCAGCCAGTCCACCGCGCGGTAAAACCGGGCGAGCTGGCTCTGGGTGTAGTCCCGCGCGGGCTGCCCCGGATCGTCGGACACGCACAGGTGGAAGAACACCCCGCCGATCCTCAGGTTTTTCATCCCGTACAGACGGATCAGAGCGGCGGTGTCCTCCGCCGGGACGCCCAAGCGGCGCATCCCGGTGTCAAGGGCCAGGTGAACGCGGAGGGGAACGCCCGCCGCGTTCAGCGCCGCCCCGTGATCCCCGTCCGCCACCGCCTGGGTGAGCCGCCAGCGGCGCAGCAGGGGGGCCTCCTCCGGCGGGGTATAGCCCAGAATCAGGATGAGGCCCCGGATCCCCGCCCGCCGCAGGGCGATCCCCTCGGACAGGCAGGCCACGGCGAAGGCGTGAACCCCGTCTTTTTGCAGACACCGGGCGACGGCGGTCGCGCCGTGGCCGTACCCGTTCGCCTTTACCACCGCCATCAGCTTGCAGCCGGGGGCCAACCGGGACGACAGAATCTGCGCGTTGTGGCGCAGGGCGTCCAAATCGAGCTCCTTCCAGGCCCGGGCGGTGAGGGAGGATCGGAGGGGCCGCAGGGCATCCGCCAGGGGATGGGTGGCGGTTATCAGGATCGGCGGGCTCTGGGCGGCCTGCGCCCGAGCCGGCGCGACGGTTCTCATACCCCCACCCCCAGCGCGATCAGGCGATTCAGCAGGGCGGGAAAGTCCAGGCCGACGCCCTGCATCATCCTGGGGTAACGGCTGTGGGCGGTGAAGCCGGGGATGGTGTTCACCTCGTTGAACACCATCCGCCCCTCCGGGGTGAGGAAGAAGTCCACCCGGGCGAACACCCGGCAGTCCAGCGCCCAGTAGACCCGCTTCGCCGCCTCCCGGATCTCCTCCGCCTTCTCGGAAGAAATCCGGGCGGGACAGTGGATGGCGGAGGTTTTCAGGGTGTATTTTTCCTGGAAGTCGAAGAAACCGCCGGACAGCTCGATCTCGTCCACCCAGCCCGCCGTCAGATCCCCCTGGCCCGGGTTTCCCAGGATGGCGCAGCCCACCTCGAAGCCGGGGACGGCCTCCTCCAAAAGAATCTCCCGGTCATGGAAGAACGCCTGCTCCACGGCGGCGGCCAACTGCCCGGGATGGACTGCCCGGGTGATCCCGAAGGACGACCCCGCCCGCACCGGCTTGACGAACAGGGGATAGCCCAGCGCCCGTCCCGCCGCCTCCAGCGCCTCCGGGGCCGCCCCCTGGTTGAAAACCGCGCCCCGGGGCACGTCCACCCCGGCCAGGGAGGCCAGCAGGTGGGCCCGGTGCTTGTCCATGCACAGGGCGCTGGACAGGGTGCCGCAGCCGATGACAGGGGCCCCCGCCAGCTCCAGCAGGCCCTGCACCGTCCCGTCCTCCCCGTTTTTGCCGTGGAGGACGGGGAAGGCGGCGTCAAAGGAGACGCGGCTGATCCGATCCCCCAGCAGGAGAAGCTGCCGCCTGTCCCGATCCGGGGCCAGGGCGCAGGGGGTGAGGCTGGCCGGATCCCGCTCCCAGCTCCCATCCCCGATGGCGGACACCGGGCCACGGTAGCACAGCCACTGGCCGGTCTTGGTGATGCCCACCATCAGGGGCTGATAGTTGTCCCGATCTAAATGCTCCAGCACCGCCTGGGCGGACTGGAGGGAGACCCCGTGTTCGCTGGAGCAGCCGCCGAACAGCACTAAAATTGTCTTTCGCATGGTGAAAACCCCTTTCAGAGGCGGAAAAGCGCCCCGTTCTCTACCTCTTATGGTAGCAGAACGGGGCGCTTCCTGTTTGAAGGGTTTCCCGCGATTGCCTTGAAAAACTCCTGTGAAATTCTTGTGATTTTCTTACGGCGCGGGGAGGGTGACGGTGAAGGCGGTCACGCCGTCCGCGCTCCGGGCCGCGATGGTTCCCCCGTGGAGGGAGACGATTTCCTTGGCTATGGCCAAGCCAAGGCCCGCGCCGCCCGTCCGGGTGGCGCGGGAGGCGTCCAGCCGGAAGAACTGCTCAAAGATACGCTCCAGCTGCTCCGGGGGGATGGTGATCCCGGTGTTGGTGAAGGTGAGGATGACACTCCCTTCCTCCACCGCGGCGGCAATCTTGATCTGGGTGCCCGGCGTGCTGTAGCGGCAGGCGTTTCGCAGCAGGTTGTCAAGCACCCGGGCCAGCTTGTCCGGGTCGCAGGCATACTCCATTGCCGGGGGCAGATCCAGGGCGCAGGTGAGGCCGCTTTCCGCAAACTGGGGCTCAAACTCGCTGGCCACCTGCTGGAGCATCCGGGTCAGATCCACCGGCCGTTTTTCCAGCTCCAGATGGGTGAGGTTGAACCGGGTAATGTCGAAGAACTCATTGATCAGCTCCTCCAGCCGCTCCGCCTTATCCAGGGCCACACCGGTGTACCGGGCGCGGAACTGCGGGGGCAGATCGGGCTCATCCCGCAGCAGGGTCAGGTAGCCGATGACGCTGGTAAGGGGCGTTTTCAGGTCATGGGCCAAATAGACGATGAGGTCGTTTTTCCGCTGTTCCGCCTCTTTTGCCGCCATGGCGTCCCGAAGGGCCCGCTCCCGGACCAGGTTGAGCTGGGTTTCCGTCTGCCCCAGGGCCGGGGGCAGGACGATAGGCTCCTCCCCGGGGCGGGCCAGGGCCTGGGCCGCCTCTGCCATTGCGTCCAGATAGCGCAGGGGTCGGGCGATAAAGCGGTAGCTGATCACCAGCCAGCCCGCGCCCGTCACGAGCAGGTAGACTGTGACCACGTTTCGGTTCATCCAGTGGATCAGGGGATAGAGGGGTTCCGTGCCGTCCCAGGAGATCATACCGCACATCATCCGGGCCAGGAAGGCCATCAGGAGCACCGCAAAGGCCCAGGCCAGCAGGGCCAGGATGTACTGCGCCCACAGCTGCCGGGACAGCCGGGAGGACTCGCGACTTGGCTTATTCAATGGTATAACCCACCCCCCACACAGTTTTGATGAACCGGGGCTGGCCCCGGGGCTCGTGGAGCTTTTCCCGCAGCCGGGCGATGTGGCTCATGACGGTGTTGTTTCCGTCCAGGTACTTCTCGCCCCACACCGCCTCGAACAGCTCCTCGCTGGGCACCACCCGCCCCTGCCGCCGGCACAGGTGCCACAGAATGGAGAATTCCAGCGGGGTGAGGGACAGCTCCTCCCCAAACAGGGCGCACCGGTGGGCGGCCTTGGAAATCTGGAGCCCTCGGATATCGTATTCCTCCGGTTCCGCCGGGGCCGGAATCCCCTGGTTATAGCGGGTGTACCGCCGCAGCTGGGTCTTGACCCGAGCCACCAGCTCCAGGGGGTTGAAGGGTTTGGTGACGTAGTCGTCCGCCCCCAGGGTCAAGCCGGTGATCTTGTCCATGTCCTCCACCCGGGCGGTGAGCATGAGGATGGGGAACAGCTTCCCGCCCTCCCGGATGCGGCGGCACAGGGCGAAGCCGTCCATGTCGGGGAGCATCACATCCAGGATGGCCAGATCCAGGGAGGCGGACTCCACATAGCGCAGGGCGTCCAGGGCGTTATAAAATTTGTGAACGGCGAAGCCCTCGTTGGAGAGGTAGAGCTCTACCAGGTCGGCGATGGCGGTTTCATCGTCTACAACTAAAATGTGTTGGAGCACATGGATCGCCTTCTTCTGCTGCGTATTCTCCAAAAATGAGCTTTAATACAGTGGCTTAAAGATTGTCTGTGAATTTTCAGAAAGCAATCGCCCACAAAACTCTTCGGTGGCCGCTTTATAGCTGTGGCGACCATAGTTGGATCTCCTTTGCCTTTTGTGCCATTTTTTCGTGATTTATTATTATTTTATCACCGCTTTCAAAGGTTGTCCAGTTTCCAATTGTTTGACTATTGTACTCATTTTTATATCTTAAGGCTTATTCCCACCGCTAATACTTATAAAACAGGTAACGATATGTGTAATTACGTCAAAAACATTAAAAGCAGAAGTTGTTTGGCGTTGTTTGAAAAATAGCGGTTCAAATCTTTCCCACGCTTTCTGCTGCGCCACGATTGCTGCCATTTAGGTCATAGGCCCCTTTTCCTGTTCTGGGTCAAAATCTGGGTCACCCTACCCACCACTTGCATTTTGCCCATTGCGAACTACAGGCAGTAAGCTATGGCGCCTTATGCCTATGGCTGCTGGCCCCGCAAATCTCAATGCGGTGGCGAACCAGCTTGTTAACGGCATCCCGGCCCGGCCCGCCAAATTTTTTGGGATCATATAAGCCGGGATCACCCGCAAGGGCCTGACGCACTGCCTGAGTATAAGCCGCCCGCAGCTCTGTGGCAAAATTAACCTTACACACCCCCAAGGAGATGGCCCGTTGCACATCCCTATCCAACACGCCTGAGGTGCCATGAAGAACCAGCGGAACCGGCACCGCGTCCCGGATCTGGGCCAGTCGTTCAAAATCCAGCTTCGGCGTTCCCTTGTAGAAACCGTGGGCGGTGCCGATTGCCACCGCCAGAGCGTCGATTCCGGTCTGCGCCACAAAAGCCGCAGCCTCCTCCGGATCGGTGTAGATATCCTCTCCGGCATTGACTTCCAAGCTGTCCTCTTTCCCACCCAGCCGGCCCAGCTCCGCCTCCACACAGGGGCGAAGGGGCGCTTCTCCGGCTCGTCGAACCACCTGCTGCACCAAAGCGACGTTTTCTACCAGCGGCATTTTGGAGCCGTCGATCATGACGGAAGTATATCCGTCCTCTATGGCCTGTGTGCACAAGTCAACGCTGTCGCCGTGATCCAGATGGATAGCGACGGGGACGGCAGCTTCCCCGGCTACGGCCTGGGCCATGGCCGCAAACGTGGCGGTGTCGGCATATCTTAAAGTGGATGGCGTAGTCTGAAGAATCACCGGCGCGCCCTCTGCCTGGGCCGCCGCCACCACCGCCTGCATCATCTCCATATTTTCTACGTTGAACGCGCCCACAGCATAGCAATGCCGCTGGGCATCCTTTAAGAGTTCACGGCTGTTTACCAATGGCATGATTTTCCCTCCCATTCAAACCTTTTTCCAGTTACGCAATGGCATACAGATAATCGTCGATACAGTCCCCCACCCGGTCAATGAGCAGATCAGCAGCCTTCGGGCACAGCCTTCCGGCGTGAGCTCTGGCGTATTGAACCGGCATATATTGGCTGAGCAGAGCCATAGGAATTCCCGCGCTGTCCAGGTTGGAAAGAAGCGTTCGGATGGCCCCATGCACCTTGGGGTTGGTCAAATAATAGCGGGCCCGGTCAGAGTAGCTGAACGCCCGGGCATAGCGTCTCTGAGGCAGCGTGCCGTGGTAATACTTGGCCCATTGGCCCTGATCCTCCAGCATGGCCTGCTCCAAAACAGCCCGGAACTGGGAACGGGGAAAGTCGTTGACCTGGTAGAGCTCCCGCTCGATCTGTTCCAGCGCGAACAGCCCTTCCCGCAGAGCAAAGGTCAGGGCGGGGCCGACCTTCAAAATGGCGATGCCGTCCTCCACCATCTCCCGCAGGCACTGCCGGGGCTGGTAGTCAGTGGAGTGGCCCTCAAAAACCAGACCGGGATGGTTCTTCAAGGTTGACATCAAGGCGCGGGCGGCGGGACGGTCATAGGGGATCACGCTCTCGTCGGCAAACTCTACGCCGGGCTGTACCACCAGCGCTACCACGCGATCCCACGTTTCCTCCAGCCCCTGGGCGGCAAAGGCCCGCCGGAACTCATTCAGTGTGGCTTCGCTGTCCTCCGGGGCGGTGACGGCCACGCTGCTCTCGTTCTCCCGGGCTCCGCCGGGTATGGGTACCTCGCTTCCGATAACATAGACGGGGGCCGGGGCCCGGGGATGATCTGCCCGGTATTGGCCAAAGGCGTCCTCCGCCGCCCGGCACAGCCGTGCCCCACGGCGGGCGATCACGGCGTCGGACAGCCGCGCATTGGGATCATCGTCCGCCACCCGCATACTGGTGTCAATATGTATCTTGGAAAAGCCCGCCAGCACGTAGGCCCGGATCAGTTCTTCCGCATGGGTCATGGCCTCCACCTCGGGAAGATGCTGCCATGTGAGGGGGCCCAGGTGATCGCCGCCGCACAGCAGCTTTTCCGATGGGAAGTGTTCTTCCTGTGCCAGCCGCTCCAGAAACCGGCGGAACTCCGCGGGGGTCATGCCGGTGTAGCCGCCGTCCTGGTTTACCTGGTTGGCAGTGGCCTCTACCAGCGCCACAGTCCCAGATGACTTTGCCCGGCGCAGGGCGGCCCGGATTACGTATTCGTTGGCGCTGCAACAGGAGTAGAGCCCGCTCACCCCCTCTTGGCCGCGGCTTCGCAGAAGGGTAAGAATGGGATTTTGTACTTCAACGTTCATGGCGTCCCTTGCCTTTCTTGGAATAGGAGAGCGCCCGGCAGTACACCGCCGGGCGCTCCTTTGGTATACGGAACGATGGGGAAACGATTGATTAGTCTTTCTTTTGAGCCTTGCGGGCGGCCAGCTCCTCCATGATCTCGGCGTGACGCTTCTCGGTGAGCTTGTAGAAGAACATGGGGATCACGCCCAGAATCACCACGCCGGCAGTTCCCAGGGAATACATCGTATGGATGGCGTTTACCACATTGGCAGACTGCTCCGCCGCACCCTGGACGTAGCCGGTAACACCAATCGTGATGTTCACAATAATGACAGAGGCGGCCATCACGCATTTGGTGACAAAGCAACGGGTAGAGGTGATCATGGCCTCGTTGCGCTGGCCGGTTTTCCACTCGCCGTACTCGATGGTGTCCGCCATCATGGCGTTGACGCAGACAATCAGCGCACCCAAGGCAGTGGAGGAGAACGCAGCACAGACAAAAATCACAATAATATTGCTCCAACCAGCAAAGTACAGAACTGCGTGAGTAATGGACAGTATGATCACGCCGCCGTACATACAAGCCTTTTTGCCGATCCGCTTGGACAAGACGGTGAACAGAATCGCACCGAGCACCTGTGCGACCATGCCAATCAGGCTGGGAATGGCCATGAGGCTCAAATCGCCCACATTATACCTGAAATAGAAGTAATTCAGGCCGCCTTTCATTACCATGCCTAACAGGAAACCCAGGTTTGACAGTTGTACACAGAGCAGGGGCTGATTGGTAAAAATGTTTTTCAGCGCCAGCTTCAGGCTGAACTTTTCCGAATCATCCGGAATTACGTGCTCCTTCGTATTCTTAAAGCTGATGAGATACATCACAGCAGCGAACACGGCAACAACAGCCGCAATGGTAAAATAGGATGTCCACTCGGTCTCACCCAATGCCGACAGGGTAATTGGCATTGCAAAGCCAATGACGCCTACGATCAGATTGGAAAAGGTGGTAGTGGTGCCGATGATACTGTCCCGCTCCTTCGTATTGCTGGTCATAGCGGCAGGTAGAGACCAGAACGGGATGTCCACAGCGGTGAAAATGACACTGCCGGTCAGGATAAACATGATCCCGGCAAAAATGCAGGTGCCAACAGTTCCAAAGGGGGGCTTAATGAAACTGAGCGCCATACACAGGCAGAACAGGGGGCCTGCGCGCAGGATCCAAGGCCGGAACCGCCCCCATTTGCTTTTGGTGCGGTCAGCAATGACGCCCATGGAAATATCCGTGACAGCGTCGAAAATCCGTCCTCCGGCCATAAGGGCAGTAATAAAGGCCAACGGAAGCTGCAGGATATCGGTCATAAAGGGCTGTGCCCACGTACCCCACAGGGTATATGCGGAATCGTGCCCCAGCACACCAATGGCGTGGCCCAACTTTTCCTTCGTGGTGCATAGTTTGGGTTCTTCTTTTTGGGGGGTGCTTTTCACTTCTTCTGTCATGATCTCTCCTCCTCTTTCTTTGTTAGTGGTACTTGGGCAGCCAATCCCCGTGGGCCTCGATCAGCTCATCCACCAAGGCTCGGATTTCGTCGATGGTCAGTTCGGCGGAGGCATGCGGATCAAGCAAGGCGGCCTGATAGATATCATCCTTCCGGCCCGACAGGGCGGCGTCCACAGTGAGTTGGTGGACGCTGATCTGGCGCATATTCAGCGCGGCAAGCTGGTGGGGCAGCGCCCCAATGTGGCAGGGCTGGATGCCGCCCTCATTGGCCAGGCAGGTGACCTCCACACAGCAGTCAGCGGGTAGATTGTCAATCAAGCCGGTGTTCATTACATTACCGCCGAAGGAAAAGGGCTTGCCGGTTTCCAGCGCCTCGATAATGCTGGCGGCGTATTCGTGGCTACGCTTATGGGTCAGTTCCTCATTGTGAACCAGCTTTTTCGCCTGCTCCTCCCACATTTTAATTTGAAGGCGGCAGCGGCGGGGATATTCGTCCAGGGGGATGTTATAGCGGTCAATCAGCTCCGGGTGTCCTTTTTTGATGAAGTAGGGGTAATATTCGGAGCTGTGTTCACTGGATTCGGTGATATAGTAACCGAACTGCTTCATCATTTCAAAGCGCACCATATCATCGTGATCCTCGGGAGTATGCTCCTCAGGTGTTCTGGCGCCCAGTATTTCGGCGTACTCCGGGTATAGCACAGCCATTTCAGCCAATGGGTCGAGGATAGGGCCGGTCAGGGCTCGCTGCTTGATCTCGGGGTAGTAGTCCTCACCGTGGCGGGTAATTTCCAAAAGCCATGCCATGTGATTGATACCGGCAATCCGATAATTCACCCCATCCTTGGGCAGCCCCAGCCGTCCCAGCAGCATGGGCACACATTCCTGGTGGGAATGGCACAAACCGATGGTCTGGATGGGGGTAGCCCGGTTCATGGCCAGGGTCAGCATAGACATGGGGTTGGTATAGTTGATGAACAGCGCATCCGGGCACACCTGCTCCATATCCTTTGCAAAATCCAGCATGACAGGGATGGTACGCAGCGCACGGAAAATGCCGCCGATGCCGTTGGTGTCGCCGATGGTCTGGAGCAGGCCGTATTTCTTGGGCACCTCAAAGTCGGTGATGGTGCAGGGATCGTAGCCGCCCACCTGAATGGCGTTACAGACATACTTGGCCCCCCGCAGGGCCTCCAAACGGTCGGTATATTTCACGATCCGGGCTTTACCACCGTTGGAATTGCGGTTGATGTTGGAGAGCATCATGTAGGATTCCTCCAACCGCTTTGGATCAATGTCGAACAGGGCGTACTCCCAGTCCCGCAGACAGTCCGTTGTCATGCAATCGCCCAAAACATTCTTGGCAAATACGGTGCTTCCCGCGCCGAGGAACGTAATTTTGTTCATCTATGTCACCTCATTTTTTAGTTTGACGCTTTGGATTGTTTTTCTATCGTGTTTCCGTTATCCCCTCCGTCTCCCCTGTGTTCTTATCAAAAATCAGGCAGCCAACCGATTTTTAAGAAACACCGCAGGATGCAAGGGAAATATACGGGTCAAGCCCTGCGGGCTGATCCGGGTTCCCGCCCAAAGCCACCGCTTTCAGCAGGGCAAGCATCTGAACAATGTAGATAAACGGGATGCCCCAGGCGGCAAACGCTCCGATGCCGCTGATCTGAATGTGGGCGTTGGCGCCATAGCGGTTTTCCGCCGCGTCAGAGACCGTAACCACAATTCCGCCGCGGCTGATCACATCACGAACCATAGCCCCCTGGAGCACATCCTCCCCAGGCCGCAGCAGCATCAGGGTCAGCGTCCGCTCCCCGCCGATCACGATGGGGCCATGACGGTAGTCCAGCAGATGGAAGTACCGGCCGGGGAGCATGGCAATCTCGGTGAACGCCAGCGCGCCCTCCTCGGCAATGCCACAGACGGGGCCATCGGCCAACACCACCGCATTGTCCCAGTTCTGGGCGGAAATGTCCTCCAGGACGGGGCGGTTTTTCAGATGAAATGCGTTGCCCTCGATCCCGGCTGCCAGCACACTCTCCCAGAGCGAAGGAAGCTCGGCGTACTCGGACGCCAGCAGCAGAATGGCGGCGTAAAGGTTGGCGACGGTGCGGGTTTGGCAAACGCTGTTGTCATAAATCCACGGCATGGCCATGTCCAGGTCACTCAAGGCGGACAGGTCGCTGCTCTCCTTCGCTGTGAGGGAGATTGTTGGGCAGGCAAACGTTTCCCGGATGTGCTTTACCGCCATCACCATTTCCGAAGTCAGGCCGGATCTGGACAGGGCAATGACAGTACTCCCCCGCACCGTTTCTTTCCAAAACTCCGGGTCAAGGATGTAGTCGCCCGCAGGGATGGCCCGGGCGGAGGTGCCCGCAAAGGAATCGAACAGGGCGGCGGCGCTTTTGGCCAGCATATAGCTGGAGCCGCAGCCCAGGATGGTGAATTTTCGCTGCTGGTTGCGGGCAAAGAACTCCGCAATGCTGCTCTTCTGCTTGGAAAAATACTGAACCGTGGCGGCCAGGGCCTGCGGGGTGTCCAGTATTTCGGCTTCGGTAATGAACATCGCTTATATACCCTCCTTTTGTTTGTGGTGCTGAATCGCCAGCGCAAGAGCACCCTCCAAAGTGCTTCTTACCGGCGCTTGGAGAATACAGCCGCAATCGGCCAGCTCCTCCGCCAGAGGCTTTAAGATCAAGTCGTCTGCGTGGAATACCCCACCGGAACAGGAGACATTAACCGGGCCGGGCAAACACAGTTTGCGCTTCAACGCGTCGGCCATCAGCGCAAGTTCATGGGCGGCCCTTCCGTACAGATGGATCACCGCCTCGTCCCCGGCCCTCGCCGCCTCCAGGGCAATCCTTTGGAAGGCGGCGACCTGATCGCGGTGAGGGGCGATTCGGCTGCGTATCAGTTTTATAAAATCCATATCTTTCGTGAACGCAAGCTGCTTTTTGACCATTCCATAGAGCGGGCCTCTTGGGAGCCGTCCATCCGCCTGCTTGGTAAACAGGCTCATGGCCTCCCGCCCGAGCCAATAGGCGGAGCCCTCATCCCCGAAAAACTCATCCCAGCCTCCGCACCGGGCGGTCTCGCCTTTGGCATTTTTTCCAAAGGCGATGGCCCCGGTTCCGGCCACAATATGGATCCCAGGGCCACAGTCAAGGGCGCCGGCCCAACCAACCTCCACATCATTGACGATATACAGCGGGGCCGGAGCCAGGAGCCGTTCCAGTTCAGCAGCCATGGCCGCGTCCTGCTCCGCATTTTCCCCGCAGCAGGGGATGCCCAGGCAGCACATAGCGCACTCGTCCAACTGCGCGCCTACGGAGGCCAAGCATTCCATCATACTCTCCGCGATAGTTAAGGCAGCCGCTTCAATTCCCACCGCCTGGTAGGAGCATCCGCTCCGCTTGGCAATCCAACAAGGGGTTCCGTCCCCTAAGGAGATTGCCGCGGCAGTCTTTGTTCCGCCTCCGTCTACGCCGATATACCACTTCTTCATGGTTTCGCCTCCGTCAAAGCAAATCTATACCGTCAGGTTGGCTGCCTTTGTTGATAGTATACATATTTATAAATTTTCTGTCCACTTTTTCGAGAATTTAGGCCAAATAGATGCAGTTGTATACCTATGTGAAGTATACAACTGCGGGAATTTGTATGAGAATTTCTGGAATAGAAAATAATCCTGGTTTTTTATGGATGGGTGTGCTAAACTATAGGCGAAAGTTGAGCCATACACTGGGTAGGAAAGGATCGCTATGAAGAACGATGCGCTTTATGTCGAAATCAGCAAACAGATCCTGCGGGATATTGAGTGCGGGATATATCCGGAAAGCGCCCCACTGCCTGACGAAGAAACTTTGCGGAAGAAATATAATGTAGCTCGCTCCACCCTCCGCCGGGCCTTGGAACTGCTCAAGGAAAAAGAGGTTGTGTTTTCGGTTCAAGGCAATGGAACCTTTATCAAGCCTCACCTG
>SFVC01000035.1 GCA_004560375.1 bacterium | reverse complement strand
GGACGACCTGGGCATCCCCGTCATCTGCTACGGCCTGCGGGCGGACTTCAAGGGCGACCTGTTCCCCGGCAGCGAGGCGCTGCTGGTGATGGCGGACAAAATTGAGGAAGTCAAGACCATCTGCTGGTGCGGCAAAAAGGCCATGTTCAACGCCCGGTTCGATTCCACGGGCAAGGTCCTCAAGGAGGGCGAGCAGGTGGTGCTGGGCGCCAACGACCAGTACATCGGCCTGTGCCGCAAGCACTGGCGGGAGGGCAACCTGGGCCCGGACTTTGACATCACGAAGCTATGATTTGTAACCTGTGTCCCCGGAACTGCGGGGCGGAACGGACGGAGACAAAACGGGGCGGCGTGTGCCGCCAGCCCAGCGTTCCGGTGGCGGCGAAGGCCATGCTGCACCAGTGGGAGGAGCCGTGTCTCGTAGGGGAGCACGGCGCCGGGACCGTGTTTTTTTCCGGCTGCAACCTCCGGTGCTGCTTCTGCCAGAACGGGCCCATCTCCCAGGGGGAGGTGGGGAAACCCATCACCGCCGCCCGCCTGCGGGAGATTTTCAAGGAGCTGATTTCCCAGGGGGCCGCCTGCCTGGACCTTGTCACGCCTACCCACTTTACACCCGTCATTCTGGAAGCGCTGGGGGACGAGCCCTGGCCTGTCCCGGTGGTGTGGAACTGCGGCGGGTACGAAAAGCGGTCGACGCTGCGGCTGCTGGAGGGGAAAGTCCAGGTGTACCTGCCGGACCTGAAATACGCCCTGCCGGGGCCCGCGAAAAAATACTCGGCGGCGGAGGATTACTTCGACTGGGCCAGTACCGCCATTTTGGAGATGTTCCGCCAGACCGGGCCTTACCAAATGGAAAACGGCCTGCTGACCCGGGGCGTTCTCATCCGGCATTTGATTTTGCCGGGGGAGCTGGAGAACACCCGCCGCGTCATCGACTGGGTGGCGGCGACCTTCCGCCCCGGCGATGTGCTGTTCTCTTTAATGAGCCAGTACACGCCCCAGCCGGGGGCGGCGGGGAATCTCGCCCGCCATGTGACAAGGGCGGAGTACCGCTCGGCAGTGGAGTACATGGAAAACTGCGGCATCACCGACGGCTTCACCCAGGAGCGGACCTCCGCCAGGGAGGAGTACACCCCGGATTTTGACCTGCGGGGGATTTGAAACGGTTTCTTCCGGCGGTTCTTGACGAAGCGCACGGGATACGATAAAATAAAAGTGCTCTTGAAAATCATGGGCGGAAAAAGGAAATATCACAATTTGACTTCGCATCTCCCGGGAGATGCGGGGATGAGGAAATTCGGTGAGAGTCCGAAACGTGCCGGCACTGTAAGCGGGAGGCCTGACCTAAACGCCCTTGGGCGCTGAACGTGAGTTCGCCATTGGAGTGATCTGAGAAGGTGGGTCAAAGCCGCAGGAGATGCGCCTCCCTACCGCAAGTCAGGAGACCTATTTTGTGGAAGTATGACAGGGAGGCGGGGACGCTTCACTGCTTTTTGCTGTGGAAATATCGGCCGCGGCAGTCGTCAGACTGCCGCGGTTTTTTCTTTTAGAACAGGGGAAAGCTGGGAGTGCGGCGGTCTCCGCCGCAAAAACACCTGAAGGAGAGACCATATGAAACGAATGCTTTGCGCGCTGCTGTGCGGCGTGCTGCTGACGGCGCTTTCGGCCTGCGGCGGCAGCGGGCCGGTGCCTGCTGAAACGGAGCCGCAGGCGGAGACCGTTACCTTTACCGACGACCTGGGCCGGGAGGTGACGGTGGCGAAGCCCCGCCGGGTGGCGGCCCTCATCGGCAGCTTCGCGGACGTCTGGTGTCTGGCCGGGGGCCGGGACACCCTGGTGGCCGCGGCCAATGACAGCTGGACCCAGTTCGACCTGGATTTGCCGGAGACGGTGGCGAACCTAGGGACTACCACCGAGCCCAACGCGGAGCTGCTGCTGGCGGCGGAGCCGGACTTCGTCATCGGCAGCACCAAGACGGAGGCGGACCTGGAGCTGCTGGAGCTGCTGGAGCAAAGCGGCATCCCGGCGGCGTACTTCAACGTCAGCTCCTTTGCGGACTACCTGCGGATGCTGGACATCTGCACCCGGCTCACCGGCTGCCCGGAGAACTATGAGACCTACGGCACGAACGTGCAGGCGCAGATCGACGAAGCGAAAGCCCGGGCCGACGGCAGCGGGCCCAGCGTGCTGTATGTCCGGGCCACGGGCTCCAGCTGCAAGGTGAAGAACAGCCGCGACACCGTGCTGGGCGAAATGCTGGCGGACCTGGGCTGCGTCAACATCGCGGACAGCGAGAGCGGCCTGCTGGAGAACCTCAGCCTGGAGACGATTTTGGCGGCCGACCCGGACTATATCTTTGTGGTCATCCAGGGGACGGACACCACCAAGGCGGAACGCCTGCTGGAGACCACCCTGCTGTCCAACCCCGCCTGGGACGGGCTGACCGCCGTGCGGGAGGGCAGATACCATGTGATGGACCAGCGGCTGTACAATGTGAAGCCCAACGCGAGGTGGGGAGAGGCGTATGAAAAATTGGCGGACATCCTGTATCCAGAAGGATAATTATTTGCGGATATACGCGGCGCTGGCGGCGCTGGTGCTGGCGGTGTCGCTGCTGAACCTGTGCCTGGGGGCGGAAAAGGTGCCCCCGGCGGAGGTGCTCCGGGCGCTGACCGGCGGGGGGAGCGGCACCACGGCGTTCCGCATCGTCCGGTATGTCCGGCTGCCCCGGCTGTGCGCCTGCTTGCTGGCGGGCGGCGCACTGGCGGCCTCCGGCGCCATCATTCAGGGGGTGCTGTCCAACGCTCTTGCGGCGCCCAGCACCATCGGCGTCAACGCGGGGGCCGGACTGACGGTGGCGCTGTGCTGCGCCATCGCGCCCACCGCGGTGAAGCTGGTGCCGCTGGCGGCCATGGCGGGGGCGTTCCTGGGGGTGATGACGGTGCTGCTCATCGCCCGGCGGACGGGGGCCTCCAAAATCACCCTGGTGCTGGCGGGCGTGGCGGTGTCCAGCATCTTCAGCGCCGGCATCGACGCGGTGGTCACCTTCGTGCCGGAGGCCCTGAACGGCTACTCCGACTTCCGCATCGGCGGCTTTTCCGGCGTTTCCATGGCCCGGTTGCTCCCCGCCCTGTGGCCCGCGCTGCTGAGCTTTGTGCTGAGCCTGAGCCTGCACAACGAAATGGACGTGCTGCTTTTGGGCAGGGAGCAGGCCCAGAGTTTGGGCCTTCCGGCGGAGCGGCTGCGCATCGTCCTGCTGGGCCTTGCGGCGGTGCTGGCGGGCTCGGCGGTCAGCGTGGGGGGACTGGTGGGCTTTGTGGGCCTCATCGTGCCCCACATCATGCGCCGCTTGGTGGGCGAGGAGAGCGGCCCCCTGCTGGTGTCCTCCGTCCTGGGGGGCGCGGCGCTGCTGGGCGGATGCGACCTGCTGGGCCGCATGCTCTTCGCACCCTACGAAATTCCGGTGGGCATCGTCATGGCCCTGGCGGGCGGCCCCTTCTTCATCTGGCTGCTGCAAAGGAGGGGACGGCTCCATGATTGAACTGCAAAACGTGACCGTGGGCTACGGCGGAAAGCCGGTGCTCCGGGAGGTGTCCATGGCCTTTCCGCCGGGACAGGTGACGGTGCTGCTGGGGCCCAACGGCTGTGGCAAGAGCACCCTGATGAAAACGGCGCTGGGCCTCCTGCCCCGGCAGGGCGGAGAAATTCTTTACGATGGCGTGGACCTGGCGCGTCTGACGGCCCGGCAGGTGGCCCGGAAAGCGGCCTACCTGCCCCAGTCCCGGGAAATTCCCAGCATCACCGCCCGGCGGATGGTGCTCCACGGGCGGTTCCCCTACCTGGGCTACCCCCGCCGCTACCGGGCGGAGGACTATGAGACCGCGCGCAAGGCCCTGGAATGGGCGGGGGCGGGCGACCTGGCCGACCGGCCCGTGGGGGAGCTC
Source organism: bacterium (assembly GCA_004560375.1). Classification (GTDB taxonomy): domain Bacteria; phylum Bacillota; class Clostridia; order Oscillospirales; family Oscillospiraceae; genus Enterenecus. The sequence continues at coordinate 21,654 of SFVC01000035.1, read as the reverse complement.
AGCGGCGGTCAGCGGCAGAAGGTGTATCTGGCCATGGCCCTGGCCCAGGACACGGAGACAATTTTTATGGACGAGCCCACGACCTATCTGGACGTCCGGCACCAGCTGGAGGTCATGGCGGTGTCCCGGCGGCTGGCGGACATGGGCAGGGCGGTGGTGCTGGTGCTCCACGACCTGTCCCTGGCCCTGCGGGAGGCGGACCGGCTGGCGGTGCTGTCAGAGGGCACCCTGCGCCAACTGGGTACGCCGGAGGAGGTTTTCGGCAGCGGCGAGCTGGACCGGGCCTTCGGCGTGACGGTGCGGCGGGTCCCGACAGAGAGCGGCTGGCTGTACTACTGCCGGGAAAAACAGGAATCGAAGGAGACGGAATGATGGCGTATTTTCCGTTTTTTGTGGATTTAAATGGAAAAACCGGGCTCATCGTGGGCGGCGGCGCGGTGGCGCTGCGAAAGGCGCGAAAGCTCCTGCCCTATGGCCCCCGGCTGACCGTGGTGGCCCCGGCGCTCCGCCCGGAGTTTCAGGAACTGGAGGGTGTGGCGCTGCTGCGGCGGCCCTTTGAGGAGGCCGACCTGGAGGGCTGCGGTTTTGCCGTGGCCGCCACAAACGACCGGGGGCTGAACCACCGGGTGGCGGAGCTTTGCAAAGAGCGGCGCATCCCGGTGAACGCGGCGGACAGCCGGGAGGACAGCACCTTTCTCTTTCCCGCCCTGCTGCGGCGGGGGGAGCTGTCCGTGGGCGTCTCCGCCAGCGGCGCGTCGCCCGCGGCGGCGGCCTGGGTCCGGGACCGGTTCGCCCAGGCGCTGCCGGAGAACCTGGAGGAAATTCTGGAGTTTCTGGAGGACGTCCGGGAGCCGCTGCGACAGGCGGTGCCGGACGGTGAGACCCGCCGGCGGCTGCTGGCGTCCCTGGCCGTGGCCTGCATGGAGGCCGGACGGCCCCTGACGGAGGCGGAACTGGGCCGGGGATTGGCCGACGCGGAGAGGGGAGAGCCGGTATGACGGAAAAAACAGGCTGTGTCTGGCTCATCGGCGCGGGCTGCGGCAGCGCGGACCTCATTACCGTGCGGGGGCTGAAACTGCTGCGGCAGTGCGACGTGGTGGTGTATGACGACCTCATCGACAGCGCGCTGCTGGCGGAGGCTCCCCGGGAGGCGAAACGCATTTACATGGGCAAGCGGTGCGGAAAGCACTCGGCGCCCCAGGAGGAAATCTCCCGCGTCCTGGTGGAGCAGGCGCGGGCAGGGCACCGCGTGGCCCGGCTGAAGGGCGGCGACCCCTACGTGTTCGGCAGGGGCGGCGAGGAGGCCCAGGCCCTGCGGGAGGCGGGCGTCCCCTATGAGGAGGTGCCGGGCATCTCCTCCGCCATCGCCATTCCCGCCGCCGCCGGCATCCCGGTGACCCACCGGGGCGTCAGCCGGAGTTTGCATATCATCACCGGCCACACCGCCGCCGGCGGCCTGCCGGAGGGGGCGGAGCATCTGGCGGCTCTGGAGGGAACGCTGGTGTTCCTCATGGGCCTGCGCCATCTGGAGCAGATCGCGGAAAGCCTGCTGGCGGCGGGCAAGTCCCCGGATACCCCGGCGGCGGTGGTCTCCGGCGGAAACGCGGCCCATCCCATGACCGTGCGGGCCACGCTGGGCACCATCGCCCGGCGGACCCGGGAGGCGGACGTGCGCCCGCCCGCCGTCATCGTGGTGGGCGGCACGGCGGCGCTGGACCTCTCCGGGACGGTGGAAAAGCCCCTGGCGGGCGTCCGGGTGGGCCTCACCGGAACGGACGAAATGGCGCGGCGGCTGCGCTCCGCTCTGGAGCCTCTGGGCGCGAATACCCGGCAGGTGGAGCGGGCGGAGGTTCAGGAGCTTCCCACGGAGCTCGACTTTACGGAGCTGTTCCGGGACCGCCGCTGGCTGGTGTTCACCAGCGTCAACGGCGTGGAGACCTTCTTTCGCCGCCTGGGGCGGGAGCGGGTGGACCTGCGGTGCATGAGCGGATGCAGGTTCGCCGTCATCGGCGCCGCCACTGGCGCGGCGCTGGAGCGCCACGGCATTTTGCCGGACCTGTGCCCCTCTGTCTACACCAGCGAGGCCCTGGCCGCCGTCCTGACGGAGCGGGGGGCCGGAGATGTGGTGCTGCTGCGCTCCAAAGAGGGAACGCCCCAGCTCCCGGAACTGCTGCGCGGGCGGGGCGTCCCGGTGCGGGATGTGCCCATCTACACGGTGCGCACCGATACCGACACGGCGGAGGGGGCCAAAGAGGTTTTGGAGACCCTGGACTACCTGGCCTTTTCCAGCGCCGGGGGCGTGGAGCGGTATTTCAACCTCCACGGCGCCGTCCCGGAGAGGGCCGTATGTGTCTGCATTGGGAGCGTCACCGCCGGAGCTTTGCGCGCCCGGTATGAAAAGCCGTTCCTGACGGCGCCGTCCATCTCCGCCGAAGGCATCGCGGAGGCGGTTTTGGAGCACCGGAGAGCCGGTGTTCCCTGCAAAATTGATAAGAAATGAGGTCATCACATGCGTAAACGGGAAAAACAAGCGGTGGCTTTGACCGCGGTACTGAGCCTGGCCCTGTGCGGCGTGCCCTCCGCCTCCGCCATGCACATCATGGAGGGCTATCTGCCGCCCTCCTTCTGCGTGATCTGGGGCGTCATCTGCCTGCCCTTTCTGGCGGCGGGGGTCCTCTCCATCCGCCGCATCGCGAAAGAGCGGCGGAAGGCCATGCTGTTGCTGGCCATGGCGGGGGCGTTCGTCTTTGTGATCTCGTCCCTGAAAATCCCCTCCGTCACCGGCAGCTGCAGCCACATGACCGGAACGGGCCTGGCGGCTATCCTCTTCGGCGTGCCGGCCACGGCGGTGCTGGGCGTCATCGTGCTGGTGTTCCAGGCCATCCTGCTGGCCCACGGCGGCCTGACCACCCTGGGGGCCAACACGTTCAGCATGGCCATCGCCGGGCCGCTGGTCAGCTGGGGCCTTTACCACGCGGGGAGAAAGCTGAACCTGCCGAAAAAGCTGAATGTCTTTCTGGCGGCTGCCGTGGGCGACCTGTTCACCTACTGCGTCACCAGTGTGCAGCTGGCTATGGCCTATCCCAGCGATAACGGCGGCGTGGCCGCTAGCACAGTGGAGTTTCTGGGGGTGTTTGCCCCGACCCAGCTGCCTCTGGCAGTCATCGAGGGCCTTCTGACCATGCTGGTCATCATGGGCATGGAGAGCTACGCCATGCCGGAGCTGCGGGCCATCGGCTACGCGAAGGAGGTTTGACATGAGCAAGAATCAAAAAATCGCGGTAGCGTCCCTGCTTGCCGTGTTGGTCATCGCCCTGGTGCCCCTCTTTGCCCTGAAGGGCGCCGAATTCGGCGGCAGCGACGACGCCGGGAGCCAGATGGTGGAGACCATCCGGGGCGAGGGATACGAGCCCTGGTTCACCCCCGTGCTGGAGCAGCTCATCGGCGGCGAGCTGCCCGGCGAGGTGGAGAGCCTGTTCTTCTGCCTGCAGACAGGCATCGGCGTGGGCGTCATCGCCTTCGGCTTCGGCTATCTGGTGGCCCGGAAGAAATATTCCGGGAAAGCGGAGCAAGGCGGGGCGGCATAATGGCTGCGGTTTTGGCGGGCTTCGTCCTGTTCAGCCTGTTTGTGGGCACGCTGCCCACGGCGGCGGTTCTGGCGCTCTGCGTCCTGGCAGGCGGCGCGCTGGCGGTATTTGGACACCACAGCCACGGCGGAGTCCTGGTCATCGACGTCTATGCCCGGCGCTCCCGCTATTTTGCCTGGTCCCCGGCGCTGAAAACCGGCGGATGCGTGCTGCTGCTGGTCCTCTGCGTGGCCTCGGCCTCTCCCTGGGTCCCGCTGGCGCTGGCCCTCATCATGGCGTTTCTGACGGTTTGGGGCGGCATCCGTTTCCATGATTATCTGGCCCTGCTCAGCCTGCCGGCGGCCTTTCTGCTGCTCTCCGGTCTGGCGCTGCTGTGGGACTACGTCCCGGTGATGGACGGGGTCGCGGCCATCCCCCTCTGGAACGGCTGGCTGGTGGTCACGGCTGCGGCCCAGGTTCGGGCACGGCTGGTGATGGCCCGGGCGCTGGGGGCGATGAGCTGCCTGTATTTTCTGAGCCTGTCCACCACCATGCCGGAAATTCTCTCCGTGCTGCGGCGGGCCCATGTGCCGTCGGTGATGACGGAGCTGGCGGTTTTGATCTACCGCTATCTCTTCGTGCTGCTGTCCGCCTATGAGACTATGCAGGACGCGGCGGCCAGCCGTCTGGGGTACAGCACCTTTGCCCGGAGCATCCGGACCACCGGGGCGGTGTACGGCAACCTGCTGGCGGCCAGCTTCCGGCGCGCCGGGGCCTGCTTTGACGCCATGGAGAGCCGCTGCTATGACGGGGAAATTCGTTTTTTGGAGCGGGAAAAGCCCGTGACGCTGCCCGCGGCGCTGCTGTTCGGCGGCCTGCTGGCGGGCACGGCGGTCTGCATGATGACAGGAGGCGGCTGATGGAGGAGCTTTTGCGGTTTGAACACGTCTCCTTTGCCTATGAGGACGGCGCGGAGCGGCGCTTGGCGCTGCGGGACTGCTCCGTCTCCATCGGGGCCGGGGAGCGCATCGCGGTGCTGGGCAGCAACGGCGCCGGGAAGTCCACCTTTTTCCTGCTGGCAAACGGCGTGCTGTGCCCGAAGGAGGGCACCGTCTTTTTCCACGGGGAGCCGGTGGGCAGGAAAAAACAGGAGCTGAACCGGCTGCGCCGGGGCGTGGGGCTGGTGTTTCAGGACCCGGACGTCCAGATTTTGGGCGGCACCGTGGAGGAGGAGATCAGCTTCGGCCCCATGAATCTGGGCCTTCCCCGGCAGGAGGTCCGCCGCCGCATGGACAGCGCGGTGGAGCGGATGCGTCTGGAGGACCTGCGGCAGCGGGCGCCCCAGTACCTCTCCGGCGGAGAGAAGAAGCGGGTCTCCATCGCCGACGCCCTGGCCATGGAGCCGGAGCTGCTGCTGATGGACGAGCCGGCGGCCAGCCTGGACCCGGAGAACTGCCGCCTTCTGGAGAAAACGCTGGACATGCTGGGGGAGCAGGGCCTTGCCCTGGCGGTGGCCACCCACGATGTGGACTTCGCGTGGCGCTGGGCGCGGCGCATTCTGGTGTTCCGGGACGGCTGTCTGGCGGCGGACCGGACGCCGGAGGAAATTTTTTCGGACACGGCGCTGCTGGACGATTGCCACCTGGCGCGGCCCATGCTGTTCCGGGCGGCGGAGGCGATGGGCCTGCGGCCCCTGCCCCGCACCATGGAGGAGTTTGAGCGGGCGGTCTCCGGGAGACAGGGAGGAGAGACGGTATGAAAAAAGCGGTGGTCTGTGTCAGCTTCGGCACCAGCGTGCCCGCCGGACGGGAGAACATCACGGCGGTGGAAAACGTGCTGCGGCAGGCGGCACAGGACAGAATGTTTATCAGCGCCTTTACCAGCCCCACCATCCGCCGCATCCTGCGGGAGCGGGGCGAGACGGTGTACAGCCCGGCGGAGGCGCTGGAGGCGCTGCGGAGCCGGGGGGTCACGGAGGTTTTGCTCCAGCCCACCCACATCCTGCGGGGCCATGAGTATGACAAATTGAAGCGGGAGGCGGCGCCCTGGCGGGACAGGTTCGACAGCCTGCGCGTCGGAAATCCGCTTCTGTCGGACACGGAGGACTTGCGGACACTGGCGGCGGGCCTGTCGGCGGCTTATCCTCAACAAAACGGCGAGACCCTGGTGCTGTTCGGTCACGGAACGGACCATGCGGCTGATTTGGTGTACCCCGCTTTGCAGACGGCGTTCCGTCTGGCGGGCCGGACGGACGTGCTGGTGGGGACCGTGGAGGGCTGGCCCGCCTTCGGGGACGTGCTGGCGCAGCTGAAAGGCGGGAAAACCGTCCATCTGGTGCCGCTGATGCTGGTGGCCGGGGACCACGCCCTGAACGACATGGCGGGCGACGGCCCGGACAGCTGGAAGTCCCGGCTGGAGGCGGAGGGCTTTGCCGTCCGCGCCTCCCTGCGGGGGCTGGGCGTGATGCCGGCGGTCCAGGCCATGTACCGGGCCCATCTGGAGGAAGAATTGCGGAAAGATGGCATTTGAGTATTACATCCGAAGCGGACAGAAAAAACTGCGCTGCGGCTATACCACCGGCACCTGCGCGGCGCTGGCGGCGGCGGGCGCCGCCCGGCTGCTGCTGACCGGCGCGCCGCCGGAGACGCTGCGGCTTCTCACCCCAAAGGGCGTCGCCGTGGAGGTGGAACCGGCGGAGTGGGCGCTGGAGGACGGCGCGGCCCGCTGCGCCGTCTATAAGGACGGCGGCGACGACGCCGACGTCACCACGGGCCATCTGGTGGTGGCCACCGTCACGAAAACGGCCTCCGGCATCGCCATTGACGGCGGCAAAGGCGTGGGCCGGGTGACGAAGCCGGGGCTGGACCAGAACGTGGGGGCGGCGGCCATCAACCGTGTGCCCCGCCAAATGATTGCGAGCGCTGTACAGGCGGTATGTGAAGATACGGGATACGAGGGGGGCCTCTCCGTCGTCATCTCCGTCCCGGACGGCGAGGAACTGGCCCGCCGGACGTTTAACCCATCGTTGGGCATTGAGGGCGGCATCTCCATCCTGGGCACCTCCGGTATCGTGGAGCCCATGAGCGCCCAGGCCATTGTGGATACCATCGCCGTAGAAATCCACCAGGCGGCGGTGTCCGGCGCAAAGCGGTTGCTGCTGACCCCGGGCAATTACGGCCTGGACTTTTTACAGGAGACGGCGCTCATCCCGGCGGACATCCCCCGGGTGAAATTCTCCAACTTCGTAGGGGAGGCGCTGGACATCGCGGTGTCCGAGGGCTTTCACACCGCGCTGGTGGTGGGGCACATCGGCAAGCTGGTGAAGCTGGCGGGGGGCGTGATGAACACCCACTCCAAATGGGCGGACTGCCGCATGGAGCTTTTCTGCGCCCACGCCGCCGTCTGCGGCGGTTCGGCGGCCCTCTGCCGCAATCTGATGGAGGCGGCCACTACCGACGCCTGCATCGCCCTGCTGGATGAAGCGGGACTGCGGGAGAGCGTGCTGGAGAGCCTGCTGGCGGCCATCCAAAAGCATCTGGGCCGCCGGGTCGGGGACAAGCTGCGAGTGGGCGCGGTCCTGTTTTCCAACGAATACGGGCTCCTCGGACAGACGGAGACCGCGAAAACAATCATGGAACAGTGGAGAAAACTATGAAAAAAGGCGTTTTTTACGGCGTGGGCGTCGGCCCGGGGGACCCGGAGCTGCTGACGCTGAAGGCCGTCTATCTGCTGGAGCGGTGCCCGGTCATCGCGGCGCCCCGGACGAAAAGCGGCGAGATGCTGGCCCTGGACATCGCCTCCGCCGCCGTGGACCTGGGGGAGAAGACCATCGTGCCCCTGTATTTCAGCATGGAGCGGGACAAGGCGGTGCAGCACGCGGCCCATGTGGACGCTGCGGAGGCGGTGCGGCCCTATCTGGACGCGGGACAGGACGTGGCGATGCTGAACCTGGGGGACGTCTCCATTTACGCCACCTACGTCTACCTGATGGAGATCCTGGGGGAGCAGGGCTACGAGACGGTGATGGTGCCCGGGGTGCCCAGCTTCTGCGCGGTGGCGGCCCGGCTGGGCGTCAGCCTGACGGAGATGAACAGCCCGCTGCACATCGCTCCCGGCGGCATGGCGCTGGACGAGGTGCTGGACCAGCCCGGAACGAAGGTGCTGATGAAGTCCGGCCGGCAGATGCCCGCCGTCCTGGACGCGCTGGCGGAACGTGATATGCTGGGCAAGAGCATGCTGGTGCAGAACTGCGGCCTGCCGGGGGAGACGGTGTACCCGGACCTCTCCCAAAGCCGGCCGGAGGGCGGGCACGGATACTTTTCCACAGTGATCGTAAAGGAGTGAGCAGCCATGGTACATTTTGTGGGCGCGGGGCCGGGAGCACCGGACCTCATCACCCTGCGGGGCGCGGCGCTTTTGAAGCAGGCGGACGTCATCATCTACGCCGGGAGCCTGGTAAACCCGGCGCTGCTGGAGCTGGCCCGGGCGGACTGTGAGGTCCACAACAGCGCGGAAATGACGCTGGAGCAGGTCATCGGCGTAATGAAACAGGCGGAGGCGGCGGGCAAAACCACGGTGCGCCTCCACACCGGGGACCCCTGCGTCTACGGGGCCATCCGGGAGCAGATGGACGCATTGGACGCCCTGGGCATCCCCTATGACGACGTGCCCGGCGTCTCCAGCTTCTGCGGCGCGGCGGCGGCCCTGCGGGCGGAATACACCCTGCCCGGCGTCAGCCAGAGCGTCATCCTCACCCGGCTGGCGGGCCGCACCCCGGTGCCGGAGGCGGAGAGCCTGGCGTCCATGGCCAGCCACGGCGCGTCCATGGCGGTGTTCCTCTCCGGCGGGATGCTGGAGCGGGTCCAGGAGGAGCTGCTGAAAGGGGCCTACACGGAGGACACCCCGGCGGCCCTGGTGTACAAGGCCACCTGGCCGGAGGAGAAGACCGTGCGCTGCACGGTGGGGACCCTGGCCCAGGCGGGAGAAGAACACGGCATCCGCAAGACGGCGCTGGTGCTGGTGGGGAACTTTCTGGACAGCCGGTATGAGCGGAGCAAGCTGTACGACCCGGCCTTCACCACGGAATTCCGGGAGGCCAGCCGGTGAGCGCCCGGAGAATCGCCTACCTGTCCTTCACGGACAGGGGGCACGCCCTGGCGGAGCGGCTGCGGGCCGTGCTGGGCGGCGAGGCATCGTGTACCCGGAGAATGGAGGATTTTTCTCTGTCCCGGTGGACAGAGGAAGCATTTGCCTCCTTTGACGCGCTGGTGTTCGTGGGCGCGGTAGGCATCGCGGTCCGGGCGGCAACGCCCTTTCTGAAAAACAAGGCCCGGGACCCGGCGGTGGTGGCGGTGGACGAGTGCGGCCGCTTCGCCGTGCCGGTGGTGTCCGGACATCTGGGCGGCGCTAACGACCTGGCAAGAGAGATTTCTACAATTTGCGGCGCGGTGGCGGTCATCACCACCGCCACCGACGTAGGCGGCCTGTTCGCCGTGGACGAGTGGGCCAAGCGCCAGAACTGCGCCGTGACGGACCCCCACGGCATCAAGGCGGTCTCCGCTAAGATTTTGGCGGGCGGGACCGTCCGCGTCCGCTCGGAGTGGCCGGTGGAGGGCACGCCCCCGGTGGGCGTGGCCCTGACGGACGGAGCGGACTGGGACGTCCGGGTGGACGTCCGCCGCCATGAGGGCGGGCTGTGCCTGGCGCCAAAAGCGCTGGTGCTGGGCGTGGGCTGCCGCCGGGGTACGCCCCGGGAATCGCTGGAGACGGCGTTCCGGGAGCTGTGCGCGGAGGAGAATCTCTGGCCGGAGGCGGTGTGTGCCGCGGCAACCATTGACCTCAAGGCGGAGGAACCCGGCCTGCTGGACTTCTGCGCCGCCCACGGCTGGCCGCTGACCTGCTATTCCGCGGAAGAGCTGCGGAAAACGGAGGGGACGTTTACCCCCTCGGCCTTTGTGGAGCGGACAACGGGCGTGGACAATGTCTGCGAGCGGAGCGCGGTGCTGGCAGCGGGAGGCCTGCTGCTGACGGGGAAGCACGCCGGGAACGGCGTCACCATGGCGCTGGCCCGGAAACCGTTCCGGCTGGATTGGAGATGGGAACATGGGTAAAGTCTATGTGGTGGGGCTGGGCCCCGGCGGGGAACAGTACCTGACGGCGGAGGCCCGGACCGCCCTGGACGCGGCGGAGGTGCTCTGCGGCTACACGGTGTATGTGGACCTGGTGGCGCCGCTGTATCCGGGCAAGGAAACCTATACCACGCCGATGAAGCAGGAACTCGACCGCTGCCGCTGGGCACTGGAGACGGCCAATCGCGGCCGGACGGTGGCCATGGTCTGCAGCGGCGACGCGGGGGTCTACGGCATGGCAGGGCCGGTGCTGGAGCTGGCGGCGGACTACCCGGAGGTAGAGGTGGAAGTGGTGGCCGGGGTCACGGCGGCCCTCTCCGGCGGCGCGGTGCTGGGCGCACCCCTGGGACACGACTTCTGCGTCATCTCCCTGTCCGACCTGTTGACCCCCTGGGAGGTCATTGAAAAGCGGCTTACTTGCGCGGCGGAGGCTGATTTTGCCGTCTGCCTGTACAACCCCAGCTCCAAAAAGCGGAAGGACCACCTGCGACGGGCCTGCGAAATTCTGCTGCGGAGCCGCAGCGGGGACACGGTCTGCGGCTGGGTGCGGAACATCGGCCGGCAGGGGCAGGAGCACCGTTTGCTGACCCTGGACCGGCTGCAAAACGCGGAAGTGGATATGTTTACAACGGTGTTCGTCGGCTCTTCCCGCACCCGCTGCGTGGAGGGGCGGATGGTAACGCCCAGAGGTTACGAAAAGAAATGAGAATCGTGATTTTCAGCGGGACCACCGAGGGACGCCTCCTCTCCCGCCTGCTGGCGGAAAAGGGCGCGGACGTGACGGTCTGCGTGGCCACCGAATACGGCTGTGAAGAACAGGGGCAGGCCCCCGGCGTCACCGTTCTGACGGGGCGAAAGACCGTGGAGGAAATGATAGAGCTTCTGGGGGGCAGCGATCTGTGCGTGGACGCCACCCACCCTTACGCCGTGGCGGTGACGGAAAACATCCGCCGTGCCTGCAGCCAGGCGGGGGTGCCCTGCCGCCGTCTGCTGCGGGGGGCCAGCGAGACCGCGGGCGTCACGGCGGTGGGCAGCGCGGCAGAGGCGGCGGCGCTGCTGGCGGGCCGGGAGGGGAACATCTTGCTCACCACCGGCTCCAAGGAGCTTGGCGCTTTTTCGGCCCTGCCGTCGGAGCGGCTGTACCCCCGGGTGCTGCCCAACCATGAGAGCCTGTCGGCCTGCGAGGGGGCGGGCATCCCCCACCGCAACATCCTTGCCATGCAGGGGCCTTTTTCCACGGAGCTGAACGAGGCCCTCATCCGCCAGTTCCACATCGCGTATCTGGTGACGAAGGACGGCGGCAAGGCCGGGGGCTTTGAGGAAAAGCTGCGGGCGGCGAAAAACACCGGCATCGAGCTGGTGCTCATCCGCCGCCCGGAGGAGACGGGGGAATCCTTTGAGGAGATCGCGGCAGCGTGTGAGGAGTTGATGAAATGCTTGTGACACTGGTGGGCCTGGGCTGCGGCGCGGCGGCGACCATGACGGCGGAGGGCCTGGAGGCTCTGCGTCGAGCGGACTGTCTGCTGGGTGCGGGCCGTCTGCTGGCGGCGGTGCCGGAGAACGGCACGGCGAAGCGGGTGGAGGCCGCCCGCCCCCGGCAGATTTTAGATGCCCTGCTGGAGAGCGGAGCGGAGCGGCCCTGCGTGGTATACAGCGGCGACACGGGCTTTTACTCCGGCGCCCGGGGCCTGCTGGCTCTGCTGGCGGAGAAGGGCATCAAGAGCCGGGTGCTGCCCGGCGTCTCCAGCGTGCAGCTGCTGGCGGCCCGGCTGGGCCGTCCCTGGCAGGACTGGACGCTCTGCTCCGCCCACGGGACGGACTGCGACGTCGTGGCGGCGGTGATGGAGGGCAAGCCCGCCTTTTTCCTCACCGGCGGGGCCCTGGGGCCGGCGGAATTATGCCGCCGCCTGACAGAGGCGGGGCTGGGAGATTTGAATGTGACCGTGGGGGAAAACCTCTCCTACGAGACAGAGCGTATCATGCGCGGCACGGCGGCGGAGCTTGCGGAGCAGAGCTTCGTGCCCCTGTCCGTGCTGCTGGCGGAGGCGGCGCCCATGCCCCAGGCGCTCCGGGCGCCGGGCTTCCCGGACGACGCGTTCCTGCGGAGCCAGGTGCCTATGACGAAGCAGGAGGTCCGGGCCGCCGCCCTGGGCAAGCTGGCGGTGCGGCCCACGGACACTGTGTGGGATGTGGGCGCGGGGACCGGCAGCGTCTCCGTGGAGCTGGCGCTCTCGGCCCGGCAGGGCAGGGCCTACGCGGTGGAGTGCCGGGAGGAGGCCTGCGCACTCATCCGGGCCAACCGGGAGCGGTTCGGCGCCTGGAACCTGACGCTGGTGGAGGGCAAGGCCCCGGAGGCGCTGGCGGCCCTCCCCACGCCGGACGCGGTGTTCATCGGCGGAACCAAGGGGAATCTGGAAGCGGTACTGGACACGGTGCTGGGGAAGAACCCCAACGCCCGCGTCTGCGTCTCCGCGATCGCGCTGGAGACGCTGTCCGCCGCCGTTGCTGCCCTGACCGCCCGTGGCCTGACAGCGGAGGTGACGCAGATCGGCGTCAGCCGCACGAAGACGGCGGGGACGCTGCACCTGCTGACGGCCAACAACCCGGTGTTCCTGATTTCCGCGGAAGCTGCGGAGGCGGCGCTATGATCCGCATGCTGATCGCAGCCCCGGCCTCCGGCAGCGGAAAGACCGCCGTCACCTGCGCCCTGCTGACGGCCCTTCAAAAGCGGGGGCTGGACCCCTGCGCCTTCAAGTGCGGGCCGGACTACATCGACCCCATGTTCCACCGCAGTGTCCTGGGCGTGGAGAGCCACAATCTGGACATCTTCCTCGCGGAGGAGACGGCGGTGCGGCAAAACTTTCGCCGCTGGACGGCGGGCCACGGCGCGGCTGTGTGCGAGGGGGTCATGGGCCTTTACGACGGCGTGGGCGGCGTGACGGACCGGGCCAGCGCCTGGCACGTGGCCCGGACCCTGGATTTGCCGGTGCTTTTGGTGGTGCGGCCCAAGGGGGCCAGCCTGACCCTGGCGGCCCGGATACGGGGGCTGCGGGACTTCCGGCCCAATAGCCGCATTGCGGGCGTGATACTCAACGATTGCGCCCCTGCGCTCTGCCGGAGCCTCGGCCCCATGCTGGAGCGGGAGACGGGCGTCCCGGTGCTGGGGTGCCTGCCCCATCTGGAGGAGGCATCGTTCGGGAGCCGCCATCTGGGTCTGTACACGGCGGCGGAAATTCAGAATTTGACGCAGCGGCTGGACGTTCTGGCGGGATCGCTGGAGCGTAACGTGGACATGGGCCGCCTGCTGGCGCTGTGCGAAGACGGCGCGGCCCCGTCTGTCCCGGAACCGCCCGTGAAAGCGGAAAACGGCGTGCCCATCGCCGTGGCCCGGGACGAGGCCTTTTGCTTCACCTATGCCGAGACGCTGGAGGTTTTGGAGCAGGCGGGGGCAAAGCTGCTGTTTTTCAGCCCCCTGCGGGACAAATCGCTGCCCGCCGGGGCCTGCGGACTGTATCTGCCGGGGGGCTACCCGGAGCTGTACGCCGAAAGGCTGTCGGCCAACGGGGAGATGCTGGCGTCGGTGCGGGAGGCTGTGAGCGGCAAACTCCCCACGGTGGCGGAGTGCGGCGGCTTCCTCTACCTGGGACAGTCGCTGGAAGATGAGCAGGGCCACGCCTTTCCCATGGCGGGAGTTCTGCCCGGACAGGGTGTCCAGACCCCGCGGCTGGTGCGGTTCGGCTACGGAACGCTGCGTGCCGGGACCGACAGCCTCCTGTTCCGCCAGGGGGAGGCGATGCCGGTGCATGAATTCCACTACTGGGACAGCACGGAGAACGGCCGGGACCTGCGGGTGGAAAAGCCGCTGTCGGGCCGGGGCTGGGACTGCGGATTCGTCTCGGAGTCGCTGTACGCGGCCTTTCCCCATCTGTATTTCGCGGGAACGCCCCAACTGGCGGAGCGGTTCGTGACGGCCGCCCGGAGGTACCGGGAACGTGAGGGATGACATGGAACTGAACGGAATTTTAAAAGGTATCGGGCCAGAGGACGCCGAGGCCCGGGCAGAGGCCAGCCGCCGCTGGAACAGCCTCGCTAAGCCCCTGGGGGGCCTGGGCCTGCTGGAGACGGCACTGGAGGACATCGCCGCCCTGACGGGAAGCGCCGATGTGGACCTCCGGGAGCGGGCGGTGCTGGTGCTGTGCGCCGACAACGGCGTGGTGTGCCGGGGCGTCACCCAGTCTCCGGCCTCCGTCACCGCCGTCGTGACGGAAAACCTGGCGGCGGGCCGGACCTCCGTGTGCCGCATGGCACGGGTCGCGAACTGCCGGGTGGTGACTGTGGACATGGGCGTGAAGGATTTTCCGGGCGTGCCGGGGGTGCTGTCCCGCCGCGTGGGAAACGGCACGGCGGATATTTCCGTTGGCCCGGCCATGACCCGGGCCCAGGCGGAGCAGGCGGTGCTGACGGGCATCGAGCTGGTCCGGGAGCAGGCGGAGCAGGGGGCCCAACTGCTGGCCACCGGAGAGATGGGCATTGGCAACACCACTACCTCCAGCGCCGTGACCAGCGTCCTGCTGGAGCGGCCGGCGGAGGAGCTGACCGGCCGGGGCGCGGGACTCTCCGACGAGGGCCTGGCAAGGAAAATCGCGGTCATCCAACAGGCCATCGCCTGCAACCGACCGGACCGGGACGACGTTCTGGATGTGCTGTGTAAAGTGGGCGGCTTTGACATCGCGGGGCTGTGCGGCGTGTTCCTGGGCGGCGCGCTGTACCGGGTCCCGGTGCTCATCGACGGGTTCATCAGCGCTGTGGCGGCCCTGTGCGCCCTGCGGCTCTGCCCGGCGGCGGGCAAGGCTATGCTGGCGAGCCACGTCTCCGCCGAGCCTGCGGGACAAATGGTGCTGGAGGCGCTGGGCAAGCGGCCCCTTATCACCGCCGGGATGCACCTGGGCGAGGGCACCGGCGCGGTGGCGGCCATGCCGCTGCTGGATATGGCCTGCGCCGTGTACCAGGGCTGCTACACCTTCCGCGACGGCGGCATCGAGGCCTATCAGCCCCTGGGGGACAGCCAATGATGACCCTGGTGATCGGCGGCGCCGCCAGCGGCAAGAGCGAATATGCGGAACGCCTGGTGCTGGCCTCCGCGTATGAAAGGCGCATTTATATCGCCACCATGGAGCCTTTTGACGGCGAGTGCCTGGCGCGCATCGAAAAGCACCGCCGCATGCGGGCGGAGAAGCGGTTTGAGACGGTGGAGTGCTATACAAATCTGGCCTCTGTCACCGTTCCGCCGGACAGCGTGGTGCTGCTGGAGTGCGTGGGCAATCTCTGCGCCAACGAGATGTACAGTCCTCACGGCAGCGGAGACCGGGCGGCGGAGACCATCCTGGAGGGCGCGGCGCGTTTGAAAGACCAGTGCGGAGACATGGTGGTGGTGTCCAACGAGGTGTTTGCCGGGGGCAGTTGCTATGAAGAGGGGACCATGGCGTATCTGCGGCGGCTTGCCCGGGTCAACCGGATGCTGGCTGACCTGGCGGACAACGTCTGCGAGGTGGCCTGCGGCATCCCGGTGTATTACAAGGGAAAGGAGCCTTGCTGATGGTGCTGTTTGAGACGATCGCCGTGGCCTTTGCCATGTTTTCGGCCATCCCGGTGCCCCAGCCGGAATGGAACCAGCGGAACATGCGGTACGCCCTGTGCGCCTTCCCGCTGGTGGGCGCGGCGGTCGGCCTTGCCTGGTGGGGCTGGGCGGCAGTCTGCGGCGTGCTGGGCTTCCCGGCGCTGCTGCGGGCGGCGGGGTTCTGCCTGCTGCCCATGGCCGTCACGGGGGGCATCCACCTGGACGGCTACGCCGACACCGCCGACGCCCTGGCCAGCTGCGCGCCGCCGGAGCGGAAGCGGGAGATCTTGAAGGACGCCCACTGCGGCGCCATCGCGGTCATCCGGCTGTGCATGTACGTCTGCGGCTATCTGGGGCTTTGCGGCGCCCTGCGGCCCGACGGACGGGCGCTCCTGTGCGCGGCGGCGGGGTTCGTGCTGTCCCGGTGTCTTTCGGGGCTGTCCATCGCCTGCTTTCCCATGGCGAAGGACACGGGCCTGGCCCACACCTTCGCGTCATCGGCGGACAAGGGCCGGGTACGGGTTGTGCTGGCTGTCCTGGCGGCTGGTGCCGTGGTGACGATGTGGGTATCTGACATTTTGTACGGCGCGGCCATGACCCTGGCGGCGCTGGCGGTATTTGCCAACTATGCCCGCACGGTGCAAAAGCAGTTCGGCGGCCTCTCCGGAGACCTGGCCGGATGGTTTTTGCAGCGGGCGGAATTCTGGATGCTGGCAGCCCTGGTGCTGTGCCAGTATGGGGGGAAATTGCTGTGATCTTTCTGTTTGGCCCGCTGTACAGCGGAAAAAGAGAACTTGCCATGGAGCTGCTCCGCTGTGGCGCGGCGGAGCTGGCCCGCCGGGCTGTCTGGGACGTGCAGGACCTGGCGGCAAAAAGCGGGGACCTGCCCGCCCTGGCGGAGGAGCTGGCGAAATATGACGTGGTCATCGCCACGGAGGTAGGCGGCGGCGTGGTGCCGGTAAGCCCCGACGAGCGGGCCGCACGGGAGGCGGCGGGCCGGCTGAACTGCCTGCTGGCCCAGCGGGCGGAGACGGTGGCCCGGGTGTTCTGCGGCATTCCCATGGTGCTGAAAGGAGAACTGCCATGAAGGTCTGGCTGCTGCGCCATGGCCGAACGGCCTGGAACGGGGAGCACCGCTACCAGGGGCGGACGGACGTCCCCCTGTCCCCGGAGGGAGAAGCGGAGCTGCGGCAGGCGGAGTTCACGCCGCCTGTGGTGTACGTCTCGCCCCTGTGCCGGACGGGACAGACGGCGGCGAAGCTCTTTCCTGGTGCGGAACAAATTGTGGTGAAAGACCTGGCGGAAATGGATTTCGGCGCCTTTGAGGGCCGGAATTATGTGGAGATGGAGCACGACCCGGACTACCGGGCCTGGGTGGACGGCGGCTGTATGGGCCGCTGCCCCGGCGGCGAGGACTGGGCGGCGTTTTCCGCCCGGGTCTGCGGCGCGGCGGAGCGGCTGATGGAGGACGGGCTGGCGCGGAAGGAGAACTGCCTGACGGTGGTAGCCCACGGCGGCGTGCTGATGGCGGTGATGGAGCGGTTCGCCCTGCCGGAACGGGGGTATTTTGACTGGAACGCCCCCTGCGGCGGCGGATATGTGCTGGACTGGGAGGAAGACCTCTGGCAGTCCGAGCGAAAGCTGCGGCTTTTGCGGGAAGTACGGTATACGAAAGGCGAAGGCATATGCTGATTCTGATGGCCGTGGTGTGCGGCTTTATCCTCGACTGTTTTCTGGGGGACCCATCGTGGATGCCCCACCCGGTGGTGTACATGGGAAAGGCCATCACCTGGGCGGAAAAGCGCCTGCGGGCCGCTTTCCCCGGGACACCGGAGGGGGAATTCCGGGCGGGGCTGTGTCTGGCGGCGGGACTGCCGCTCCTCACGCTGCTCCTCTCCGGCGGCGTCTGCCTGCTGGCATCGCGGCTTCACCCGCTGGCGGGCTTTGCGGTGCAGACGCTCTGGTGCTGGCAGGCGTTGGCGATGCGGGGCCTGGCGGCGGAGAGCCGGAACGTCTGGCGGACGCTTCAAACGGAGGACCTGCCTGCCGCCCAAAAGGCGGTGGGGCGCATCGTGGGCCGGGACACGGAGCGGCTGACGGCGGAGGGCGTCATCAAAGCCGCCGTGGAGACGGTGGCGGAGAACTTCTCCGACGGCGTGGCGGCGCCGCTGTTTTACATGCTTCTGGGCGGCGCGCCGCTGGCGCTTACGTACAAAGCAATCAACACCATGGACAGCATGGTGGGCTACAAAAACGAGAAATACCTGTGGTTCGGCCGGGCGGCGGCGAGGCTGGACGACGCGGCCAATTACCTCCCGTCCCGCATCGCGGCTCTTCTTTGGATCGCCGCCGCCGCGCTGACCGGGCAGGACTGGAGGGACGCGTGGCGCGTCTGGCGGCGGGACCGCCGATGCCACGCCAGCCCCAATTCCGCCCAGACGGAATCCGCCTGCGCCGGAGCGCTGGGCGTCCGGCTGGCGGGGCCCGCCTGGTATTTTGGGCAGCTGTATGACAAGCCCGCCATCGGCGACGACCTGCGTCCGGTGGAGGCTGCGGACATTCTGCGGGCTGACCGGATGCTGTACGCCGCCTCCTTTCTGGCGCTGGCGGTCCTGGGGGCGGCGCGGTGCCTTGTGATGTTCTGTTTGCCGGGGTGAGCGTATGCGTGAGAATTTGATACACGGCGGCGACTGGGCGGGCTTTGCTGATGCCCACGGCCGTCTGCCGCTGGACTTTTCGGCCAGCATCAGCCCCCTGGGCGTCCCAACCGACGTGCAGGCGGCTTTGCGGGACGCGGCGGCGCAGGCGGACCGCTACCCGGACCCCCTGTGCCAGGGGCTGCGGGCCGCGCTCTCGGCGCATGAGAACGTCCCGGCGGAGCACATCCTCTGCGGAAACGGCGCGGCGGACCTGATTTTCCGGGCGGTGCTGGCCCGGCGGCCCCGGCGGGCGCTGGTGACGGCCCCCACCTTCGCCGGGTATCAGGAGGCGCTGGCCCTGACCGATTGTGCCGTGGAGCAGTTCCGCCTGAAAGAGGAAAAAAACTTTTCTCTGGATATGGATTTTCTGGACGCCGTCACGCCGGAGACGGACATGGTGTTCCTCTGCGAGCCCAACAACCCCACCGGCGTGACCACCGACCCGGCGTTGCTGACACGCATCCTGGAGCGGTGCCGGGAGACCGGGACGCTGGTGGTGCTGGACGAGTGCTTCGGCGCTTTTCTGGACGCGCCGGAGGCCCACACCAGAAAGGGCGATTTGGGGAAGTTCCCGAACCTGCTGATTCTGAAGGCCTTCACAAAGCTCTACGCCATGGCGGGCGTGCGGCTGGGCTATGCCCTCTGCGCCGACACGGAGCTTCTGGAGCGGATGCGCCGGGCGGGCCAGCCCTGGCCGGTGTCCTCTCTTGCCCAGGCGGCGGGGGCGGCGGCTCTGCGGGAGACAGAGTATGTCCTCCAAGTGCGGGAGCTGCTGGCGGCGGAGCGGCCCCGGCTGGCGGCGGAGCTGCGGCGGCTGGGGATGCGGGTCGTCCCCGGCGAGGCCAATTATCTGCTGTTCGCGTCCCCCAGGGAGCTGTCCGCGCCCCTGGCGGAACGGGGCATTTTGCTGCGCTGCTGCGGCAATTTTGAGGGGCTGGATGATAGCTGGTACCGCGCGGCGGTGCGGACACATGAGGAGAATCAGCGCCTGGTGGAGGCGCTGGAGGAGGTGCTGCGATGAGCCGGGCGAAGTGCATCATGGTG
Source organism: bacterium (assembly GCA_004560375.1). Taxonomy (GTDB): domain Bacteria; phylum Bacillota; class Clostridia; order Oscillospirales; family Oscillospiraceae; genus Enterenecus. The sequence goes on along the minus strand of SFVC01000035.1, from coordinate 2,600 downwards.
CAGGGCACCATGTCCGGGGCGGGCAAGAGTTTGCTGTGCGCCGGACTGTGCCGCCTCTTCCGGCAGGAGGGCCTGCGGGCGGCGCCCTTCAAAAGCCAGAACATGGCCCTCAACAGCTATGTGACGGCGGAGGGGCTGGAGATGGGCCGGGCCCAGGTCATGCAGGCGCAGGCCGCCGGCCTGGAGGCGGACGTGCGGATGAATCCCATTCTGCTGAAGCCCTCCAGCGACACCGGCAGCCAGGTCATCGTCCTGGGAGAGGTCCGGGGCCAGATGACGGCGGCGGAATATTTCCGCTATAAAAAGCAGTTAATACCCGAAATTCTGGCGGCCTACGAGAGCCTGGCGGCGGAAAACGACCTCATCGTCATCGAGGGCGCGGGCTCCCCGGCGGAGATCAACCTCCGGGCGGACGACATCGTCAACATGGGCCTTGCGGAGCTGGTGGACGCGCCGGTGCTGCTGGCGGGGGACATCGACCGGGGCGGCGTGTTCGCCCAGCTCTACGGCACGGTGGCCCTGCTGCGGCCCGAAGAGCGGGCGCGGGTCAAGGGCCTTATCATCAACAAATTCCGGGGCGACCCGGAGATCCTGCGGCCGGGCCTTGCCCAGCTGGAGAAGCTGACCGGCGTCCCGGTGCTGGGCGTCGTGCCTTACCTGCCGGTGGACCTTGACGACGAGGACTCCCTGGCGCCCCGCCTGGGGCGGGAGGAAACGCACCGGCCCATCGACATCGCGGTCATCCGCCTGCCCCGCATCTCCAACTTTACGGACTTTTCCCCGCTGGAGGTCCACCCCGCCCTGGGGGTGCGGTATGTGGACCGGGCCGGCGGCCTGGGCGCGCCGGACCTGGTGGTGCTGCCGGGGACCAAGAGCACTATGGCGGACCTGCTGTGGCTGCGGGAAAACGGCCTGGAGGCAGCCATCCGCAAGCTGGCCGCCGCCGGCACGCCGGTGCTGGGCGTCTGCGGCGGCTATCAGATGCTGGGCGAGCTGCTGGAGGACCCGGAGGGCGTGGAGAGCGCCCAAGGCTCCCTGCGGGGCATGGAGCTGCTGCCCTGCCGGACGGTATTTGCCGGGAAAAAGACCCGGACCCGAATCCGGGGCCGGGTGGCGGAGGGCCCCTTTGCCGGGGCACGGCTGGAGGGCTATGAAATCCACATGGGCGTGACGGAAGTCCGGGGCGCGCCCTTCTGCCGCCTGGAGGACGGCAGGGAGGACGGCTGCCGAAGCGGGAATGTGTTCGGCACCTATCTCCACGGCCTGTTTGACAGCGGAGAGCTGACGGAGAAGCTGGCGGCCTGGCTCTGCGCCCGGAAGAACATCCCGACGGAGGCGGCGGTTCCCGTCTCCCACCGGGCGTACCAGGAGCGGCAGTATGACCTGCTGGCGGCGGAGCTGCGCAAGGCGCTGGATATGGAGGCCCTCTGGCAAATTGTGGACGGAAAGGGAGGAGACCGATGATGCATACAAAGCCCGGGGATATTGAGCGCACCAGCCTCTCCATCATCCGGCGGGAGCTGGAGGCGCGGGGCATCGTCCTGCCGGAGGAGACGGCGGCGGTGGTCAAGCGGGTCATCCACGCCACGGCGGATCTTGACTACGCGGAGAACCTCCGCTTCACGGACGGCGCCGTGGCCCGGGGCGTGGAGGCGCTCCGCCGGGGCCGCACCCTGGTGACCGACACCAACATGGCCCTGGCCGGGGTCAGCAAGCCGGCCCTCTCCAAGCTGGGGGGAAAGGCCCTCTGCCTGATGGCGGAGCCCGCCGTGGCTGCGGAGGCGAGGGAGCGCGAGACCACCCGGGCCGCCGTGTCCATGGAGCGGGCACTGGCGGAGTACCCCGACGCGGTGCTGGCGGTGGGCAACGCCCCCACGGCGCTGCTGAAAATCGCGGAGCTGCTGGAGGCCGGGAGCCGGCCCTCCCTGGTCATCGGCGTGCCGGTGGGCTTTGTGAACGTGGTGGAGAGCAAGGAGCGGCTGCTGGCGGCCTGCCGGCGGTGCGGTGTGCCCGCTATCGTGGCCCTTGGCCGCAAGGGGGGCAGCAACGTGGCGGCGGCCATCTGCAACGCCCTGCTCTATACCGCCGCCGGACAGCTGGACCCCGCCAGCCGGGGCTGGCAGGGCTGACGGCGGCGAGAGGAGGTACAGTTTGATGCCTAGCAAGGAAACGGAGCGCCCGGCGTGGTACGGGAAGGGGTACTCCTTCTTCACCAACACAGCCTGCGAATATTTCCCCTGCCATCCGGTGCCGGAGGGGACGGAGTTCAACTGCCTGTTCTGTTACTGCCCCCTGTATGTTCTGGGCAGGGACTGCGGCGGCAATTTCACCTATCTGGAAAACGGGCGCAAGGACTGCAGCAAGTGCCTCCTGCCCCACCGGAGGGAGAGCTACGGCGATATCATCCGGCGCTATCAGGATATTCTGGGCGTAATGGCCCGGCAGGAGAAGCCCGAAACATGAAAAAAGTCCCCGCGCCTGTGAACGGCGCGGGGACTTTCTCTTAGTGCGCCCGGCGAGCGCACATTCTAACGGGTGAAAGTCCCGAGACCGCCCGGCAGTGGGAAGGTCATAGCCGAAGGCAAGGGTGTTCATCGCGA
>SFVC01000034.1 GCA_004560375.1 bacterium | reverse complement strand
GACTGGGGTAAGGTTGGTACTACGGGCTAAACTCAGAATAAATCTAAACCGGGCACCCGCGCTTCCGCGCGGGTGCCCATCAAAGCCCACCGCGTCTGGGGCGGGCTTTGGTGGGCGAACAAAACAACAAGAGGGGAATTGAGATGCGTAAGTTAAAAAAGCAAAACGGCTTTACCTTGGTGGAGATGTTGATTGTGGTGGCCATCATCGCCATCCTGATCGCGGTGTCCATCCCCATGGTGGGCAGCGCACTGGAACGCAGCCGGGTGGCGGTGGATCAGGCCAACGAGCGGGACGCTATAGGACTGGCGACGGCAGAGTATTTGGCAAATGGCGAAATGTGGTTGAATAACGGCGCTATTAGACAAGGCGATAAGTTGGTAGTCTATTATTGGATCGATGCCACAAACCATCAGGGTGCAATAGGCGGTGTAAAACCTGCTGATACTTTAGAGATACAGTACTATTGGAGCTACGGCGTTTCAAAAGCAAATAAGGACAAAGGCGTTAAAATTACAATGGATCTGAAAGGTCAAATTGAAAAAGTCGAATGGGTAAAGTAAGCATGAGCGCCCCGCATCCCGCGGGCGCCCTCCAAAGCCCACCGCCTCGGGGGCGGGCTTTGGAGGGCGGACGCCAAAGTTCCGCCCTGCCGTTCCTCCAGGCCCCGCCGTCCCCCACGGCGGGGCCTCGGGGGGCAAAAAGCCTGTACAAGCCGTACATTTTATGATAAAATGTAGGGCGCGACAACCCGCGCGCCGCCTGATCGGATTTGCGGCGTGCCCGGTGGTCACGCCCTGCCGCGATTTTTGATGATTGCAGGAAGGAGACCCGCCATGGATCCGGACGCCCTGCTGACAATCTACCTGTGCGTCTGGCTCTTTGTGGCCGGGGCGGCGCTGGGCAGCTTCCTGGACTGCGCCGTGTGGCGCTGGGCCCGGGGGGAGGCCATGTTCCGGGGGCGTTCCCGCTGCGCCGGCTGCGGGGAGACGCTGTCGGCCCTGGAGCTGATCCCGGTGGTCAGCTTTCTGATTTCCCGGGGAAAGTGCCGCCATTGCGGGGCGGACATACCGGCGGAGTGCCTGTGGGCGGAGCTGGCGGGGGGCGCGGTCTGGGCGTGCTTCGGCGTGAAGTTCGGCCTGTCCCTGGAGCTGGCCCAGTGGCTGATCCTGGGGGCGCTGCTGCTGGCGGTGTCCCTGACGGACGGGGCCAGGCGGATCATCCCCGACCGGCTGCTGCTGGCTATGGCGGCCAACCGGGCGGTGTGGCTGTTTGCGCTGGGGCAGCCCCTGTGGGAGACGGTGAAGGGGATGCTGATCAGCTGTCTTGTGCCGGCGGCGCTGCTGGCCTTTGTACTGCTGGCGGAAAAACTGATGAAGAAGGAGGCCATGGGCGGCGGCGATATCAAGCTGCTGCTGGCCCTGGCCCTGTATCTGAGCTGGCCGGAGCTGCTGCTTACCCTGCTGGGCGGGTGCCTGCTGGGCATCGTGGGCGGGGTGCTGGGGCGTAAGAGGGGGGCGGTGCCCTTCGGGCCCTATCTTTCCGCGGCGGCGGTGCTGGCGGCGTGCTTCGGCGGGCCGCTGGTGGACTGGTATCTGAGCCTGCTTGGGTAGGCATGAGGGAGGACTGGACATGGGGAAGATCAAGGTGGGCTTCGACATCGGCGGAAGCTCCATGAAGGCGGCGGTGGCGCAGGGGAACAGCTTCCGGGTGGAGTCGGTGCGCCTGCCGGAGAAGCTGGTGGACGAAAATGGGATCACCATGCCCAACGCGTTCTCCCAGTTTTTGAAGCAGACGGTGAAGGAGCTGCGGCTGCCCCACGGATCGGCGGCGCTGGTGCTGCCGGCCAACCATGTGATCTGCCGCCTGGTGAGTATGCCGGAGATGACCCAGGATCAGCTGCTGATGAACCTGCCCTATGAGTTTGCGGACTTCATCCAGGGCGCGCCGGATCAGTACCATTGCGACTACGCCATGTGCGACCGGCTGGACAGCGATGAGGAAGGGGCCATGCCCATGATGGCGGCGGTGGCCTCCAAGCGGCAACTGGAGGAGTATATTAAGATGTTCGCCAAGGCGGGGGTGCGGCTGAAGAAGCTGGTGCCCCAGGAGATGGCGTTGATTGAGCTCTGCCGGGCCCAGCCCGCCGGGGAGGGGCCGGGGGAGTACTGCATTGTGGATCTGGGCCACCAGCAGACGCGGATCACCGTGGTGCTGGGAGATCGGGTGCAGGCCACCCGGCGGCTGAACTTCGGCGGCCGGGACATGGATCTGGCCGTGGCGGAGGAACTGGGGGTGGACGCCTTTCTGGCGGGCACCTACAAGATGGCGGGGCAGGAGGCGGCCCTGGCGGTGCCGGCGGTGGCGGACGTGTGCGAGCGGCTGGCGGTGGAGATTTTGAAGGTGTTGAACTTCTACCAGTTCACCTACCGCTCCAGCAATCTGGCCGGGGTGTACCTGGTGGGGGGCGGCGCGGCGCTGGAACCCCTGCGCCAGGCCATTGAGGGCACGGCGGGCCTGCCGCTGCTGGATCCGGGGGCGCTGCTGCCTGGGGTGTCCGGCTCGGCGGCGGACGGCATCTTCGCGGCGGGCGCCGCCATGGGAGGGGTTTGATATGGCGAAAAAGCGGAAGGGCGCCCCGACCAAGCGAACCATGAACCTGTACTTCAAGCCCGACCGCACCACCAAGCCGGCCACGGTGGCGCTGTACGTGCTGTTTGTGGCGGTGGTGCTGCTGGGGCTGTCCAAGGTGCTGGTGTATGACCTGTGGGTGAAGGTGGACGGCGCGCGCGCGTCGCTGGCGGCGGCGGAGGGCCGGCTGGCCGCCATGATGGAGGAGCTGTCCGACTACCCGGAGGTCAAGGAGAAGTACCAGCGGTATTCCGCCACCGACGAGGAGCGGGAGCTCATTGACCGCATGGAGGTGCTGGCCCTGCTGGACGACGCCATCGGATCCACCGGCCAGCTGAGCAGCGTGGCGGTGAACGGCCGGGCGGTGCAGGTGCAGTTCAGCCGGGTGACCCTGGCCCAGACGGCGGAGATCGTCCGGCGGCTGGAGGAGTCCCCCATTGTGGAGCGCACCGCGGTGAATACGGCGGCCACCACGGAGGAGGACGGGGATCTGGTGTCGGCCAGCATCCTGATCCAGCTTCAGAAGGAGGGGGAGGGCGAATGAAACGGCAGCTGACGGCCCGGGAGCTGATCCTGTTGGGGTTGCTGCTGGTGCTGGCGCTGGTGGGCGGCTATGTGATGCTGTTCTATATGCCCATGACGGCGGAGCTGGAGCGGCTGGAAAAGGAGGAGACCTCCTGCGAGGATCAGATGGCGGTGGTTCAGATCCAGGCGGAGGACAAGCGCCGCATGGAGCGGGAGCTGGAGGAGATCTTCGCGGCCGACCCCGATCCGCTGAGCATCGCACCCTATGACAACCTCCAGCCGGTGATGTTCGAGTTGAACGGAATCCTTCAGTCCACGCCGGAGTACTCCCTGTCCTTCGGCACGGTGGACACGGAGGAGCCCATCATCCGGCGGCAGATTATGCTGAGCTACACCAGCGGCAGCTATGAGGCGGCCAAGGAGGTGCTCCAGCGGCTCCATGACAGCGCCTACCGCTGTATGCTGGACAGCGTGAGCATCTCCATCGGGGAGCGGGACGAGGGGAGCGTGTCGGTAAGCGCGTCCCTGGTGTTTTTCGAGTACCAATAAAATCACAAGCCGGGAACGGGCGCGGGCCTGTCCCCGGCTCTTTTTTGGAAAACGGTTGTTTTATGCCCCGAATTATGATATAGTGAGCGGAACCAAATTACTTCAACCAAAAGGAGCAAGTCATGATCACAGTTACCGATTTGAGCTTAAACTACAGCGGCACGCCGCTGTTCGCCCACGTGGATCTGCAGTTTGACCGGGGCAACTGCTACGGCATCATCGGCGCCAACGGCGCGGGCAAGTCCACCTTCCTGAAGATCCTCTCCGGGGAGCTGGACTCCACCTCCGGGGAGGTGTCCATCCTGCCCAATGTCCGGATGTCCGTTTTGAAGCAGGATCAGAACGCCTATGACGCCTATCCCGTGATGGACACGGTGATCATGGGCAATCAGCGGCTGTACGACGTGGGCAAGGAGAAGGACGCCCTCTACGCCAAGGAGGAGATGACCGACGAGGACGGCCTGCTGGCCTGCCACCTGGAGGAGGAGTACGCCGAGCTGGGGGGCTGGGAGGCGGAGAGCAACGCCAGCCGGATCCTCCAGGGGCTGGGGGTGGGCACCGAGTTCCACGGGACGCCCATGGCGGAGCTGGATCCCCGGCTGAAGGTGAAGGTGCTGCTGGCCCAGGCCCTGTTTGGCGAGCCCGACCTGCTGATGATGGACGAGCCCACCAACAACCTGGACATCGACGCGGTGAACTGGCTGGAGGACTTCCTGCTGGACTTCGAGGGCACCGTCATCGTGGTGTCCCACGACCGGCACTTCCTCAACACCGTGTGCACCCACATCGTGGACATCGACTACGGCAAGATCAAGATGTACGTGGGCAACTACGACTTCTGGTACGAGTCCTCCCAGCTGGTGCAGCAGCTGGTGAAGAACCAGAACAAGCGCAACGAGGAGAAGATCAAGGAGCTCCAGGACTTCATCTCCCGGTTTTCCGCCAACAAGTCCAAGTCCAAGCAGGCCACCGCCCGGCGCAAGCTGCTGGACAAGCTGACGGTGCAGGAGATGCCCGCCTCCTCCCGGCGCTACCCCTTTGTGGGCTTCACCCCCGACCGGGAGGTGGGCAAGGACATCCTGTTCGTCACCGACGTGTCCAAGACCATCGGCGGGGTGAAGGTGCTGGACAAGGTGTCCTTCATCGTGGGCCACGACGAGAAGATCGCCTTTGTGGGGGATAACGAGAACGCCCACACCGCCCTGTTCAAAATCCTGGCCGGGGAGCTGGAGCCCGACGAGGGCACGGTGAAGTGGGGCCAGACCGCCACCTTCTCCTACTTCCCCAAGGACAACACCCCCTACTTTCAGGACTGCGAGGACGATCTGGTGCAGTGGCTGCGGCAGTTCTCCAAGGATCCCCAGGAGCAGTACCTTCGGGGGTTTCTGGGCCGGATGCTGTTCTCCGGGGAGGAGGTCAACAAGCCGGTGAAGGTGCTGTCCGGCGGGGAGAAGGTGCGGTGTATGCTGTCCCGGATGATGCTGTCCGGGGCCAACGTGCTGATGCTGGATCAGCCCACCAACCACCTGGATCTGGAGTCCATCGCCGCGCTGAACAAGGGGCTGGAGGCGGTGGGCTGCAATGTGCTGGTGGCCTCCCACGACCACCAGCTGATCCAGACCGTCTGCAACCGGGTGTTCGACTTCACCCCGGAGGGAAAGCTCATCGACAGCAAGACCACCTACGACGAGTATTTGGAGCGCCTGCACCAGCAGGGAGCAGGATAACCGGCGTGGGAAAATTTGGAACGCGGGGAAGACGTCCGTAACCGCCGGGTAACTATGGCACAAGATTGTGCATACTTTACGACGGCGGGAGTTTGCGCTATACTGGCCACAGAAGACGGGGAACGGATCGTATCCCCGAGAATTGGAGGAACCAGTGATGAATCAAACCGCAAAAAAGTATGTTGACCTGTTCCGTCAGGTGAAGATCGCCACCGCCGCCACGGTGGACGCGCAGGGCCGTCCCCAGGCCCGCATCATCAACGTGATGCTGGCGGAAAACGACGGGATGTACATCGTCACGGCCAAGGGCAAGCCCTTCTACAAGCAGCTGGTGGAGAGCGGCCAGATCGCCCTGGCCGCCATGTGCCCCGACTGCCAGTCCCTGAAATTCAACGGCAGGCTCTGTGTAGTGGGCAAGGAGTGGGTGGACAAGGTGTTCGAGCACAACCCGGGCATGAATGAGGTGTACCCCGGCGAGAGCCGCTATATCCTGGACGCCTTCCACATCTACGAGGGGCACGGCGAGTGGTTCGACCTGCTCCACTACCCCATCAGCCGGGAGAGCTTCGCCTACGGCGGGGACGAGGTGGAGAAGAACGGCTTTGCCATTTCGGATCGGTGCATCGGCTGCGGCAAATGCGCCGAGGTCTGCCCCCAGCAGTGCATTGCCTCCGGGATGCCCTATGTCATTGACCCGATCCACTGTCTCCAGTGCGGGCGCTGCGCGGAGTTCTGTCCCGCGGACGCCGTGGATCGGCTCCACCCCTGAACGCCATGGAGTTGATACAGGCCATCTTCGCCCTCTACCGGCAGCGGGGGGAGTGGTTTCTGGGGCTGCTGTGGGATCACTTCCTCCTGTCGGGGCAGGCCATCCTGCTGTCCGGGAGCATTGGGCTGCTGCTGGGCGTGTTCATCGCCCAGCGGCCCAGGCTGGCCCCGGCGGTGATGGGGGTATGCAACGTGCTGTACACCATCCCGGCCATCTCTCTGCTGGGTATCCTCATCCCCTTCACCGGTATCGGGAATGAGACGGCGGTGATCGCCCTGACCATCTACGGGGTGATGCCTATGGTACGCAACACCTACGTGGGCCTCACCACCCTGGATCCGGACATTTTGGAGGCCGCCGCCGGCATGGGCAGCACCTCTATGCAGACCCTGCTTCGGGTGAAGCTGCCCATGGCCGCCGGGGTGATCCTGGCGGGTGTGCGGAACATGGTGGTGATGACCGTGTCCGTGGCGGGCATCGCCTCCTTTGTGGGGGCCGGAGGGCTGGGGGTGTCCATCTACCGGGGCATCACCATCTACGACCCCGCCATGACCGCGGCGGGCAGCATTTTGATCGCGTCCCTGGCGGTTTTGCTGGACTTCCTTCTGGGGCGCGTGGAAAAACACTTTAAAAAATACGGGAGCTGATTGTGATGAAACAGAAAATTCTTGCGCTGATTCTGGCGCTGGCCGCCGGGCTGAGCCTGTCCGCCTGCGGCAAGCCCGCCGCCGCGGGGCCGGTGAAGATCGCCACCAAGCCCATGACGGAGCAGTATATCCTGGGGGAGATGCTGGGCCTGATCCTGGAGGACGCGGGCTTCCAGGTGGAGATCACCAAGGGCATCGGCGGCGGCACCAACAACATCCACCCCGCCATGGAGAAAGGGGAGTTCGACCTCTACCCGGAGTACACCTCCAGCGGCTGGGTGATGGTGCTGGATCACGAGGCCGTGGGCGTGGACGACCAGGAGATGCTGGCCAAGCTCAAGTCGGAGTATCAGGAGAAGTTCCAGATGACCTGGGTGGGACTCTACGGGTTCAACAACACCTTCGCCGTCGCGGTGCGGGAGGAGACGGCCCAGCAGTACGGCCTGACCACCACCAGCGATCTGGCCAAGGTGGCGGGGGAGCTGAACTTCGGCGGCAACCCGGACTATATCGAGCGGGCGGACGGCTTCGCCCTGCTGGCCGACACCTACGGCCTGGCGTTCAAGAGCGTCAACGATATCGACATCGGCCTGAAGTACCAGGCCCTCCGGAACGGGGACATCGACGTGACCAACGCCTTCACCACCGACGCCCAGCTGGGCAACGCCTCCGCCGGGCTGGTGACGCTGGAGGACGATCTGCATTTGCAGGTCAACTACTTCTGCTCCACCGTGGTGCGGCAGGACGCGCTGGAGAAGCACCCCGGCCTGGAGCAGGCGCTGATGAAGATGGACGGCCTGCTGTCCGACGGGGAGATGGCCCACCTGAACTACCTGGTGGAGGTGGAGGGCGCGGACGAGAAAGCGGTGGCCCGGGACTTCCTGGTGGAAAAGGGCGTTTTGAAGGGATAAGCCATGGCGGAGCCTGTGATTCAATTTGACCGGGTGTGCAAGTCCTTTGACGGCCACCCGGTGCTGCGGGACTTCTCCCTGGATCTGGAGCGGGGGGAGTTCCTGACGGTGATCGGCCGCTCCGGCTGCGGCAAAACCACCGCCCTGCGGCTGGTGAACGGCCTCATTTCCGCCGACGCGGGCCGGGTGCTGGTGAAGGGTCAGGACGTGGCCCAGGCCGACCCCGTGGCCCTGCGCCGGGGCATCGGCTACACCATCCAGAACGTGGGCCTGTTCCCCCACATGACGGTGGAAAAAAACATCGCCTACGTCCCCTCCCTGTCCAAGTCCCCCCGCTGGAAGGGGGAGGAGCGCAGCCGGCGGGCGGCGGAGCTGCTGCAAACGGTGGGCCTGGAGCCGGGCCTGGCGGGGCGCTACCCCCGGGAGCTGTCCGGCGGGCAGCGCCAGCGGGTGGGCATCGCCCGGGCCCTGGCCGCCCAGCCCGACATCCTCCTGATGGACGAGCCCTTCGGGGCGGTGGACGAGATCACGCGGCGGCAGCTCCAGGACGAGATCCTGCGCCTCCACCAGGAGCGGGGTATCACCATCCTGTTCGTCACCCACGACATTGAGGAGGCCCTCAAGCTGGGCACCCGGGTGCTGGTGATGGAGGAGGGCCGGGCCACCCAGTTCGGCCCGCCCAGCGCCCTCCTGTCCAGCCCCGCAACCCCCTTTGCAGCCCAACTGGTGCGCCGGAGCCGGGAGTTTGCCCCCAGACAGTAGAAGGAGGACGCCCACATGACAATCCTGGCGGTGAACCGGATCCTGATGATCGTCATGGCCGGGGGCGCGGTGCTGGGCGGAATCGACCGCGTTCTGGGCAATCGGCTGGGCCTGGGGGAGCAGTTTGAAAAGGGTTTTCTGCTGCTGGGGCCCATGGCCCTGTCCATGGCGGGGATGATCTGTCTGACGCCGGTGCTGACGGACGTGCTGGGCCGGTTCATCGTCCCCCTGTACCGGCTGATGGGGGTGGATCCCGCCATGTTTGGGGGCCTGCTGGCCATCGACATGGGGGGCTATCAGCTGGCCCGGGAGCTGGCCGCCGACCCCCTCATGGGCAGCTACGCGGGGCTGGTGGTGGCCGCCATGTTCGGCTGCACCCTGGTATTCACCATTCCCGTGGGCATGGGGATGATCGCAAAGCCGGATCGCCCGCTGTTTGCCCGGGGCATCATGCTGGGGCTGGCGGCCATGCCGGTGGGGCTGGCGGCGGGAGGGTTGGCCGCCGGGCTGACCCTCCCGGCCTGCCTGCATCAGAACCTGCCCATCTTCGCCCTGTCCCTGCTGCTGCTGGTGGGGCTGTGGAAGGCCCCGGAGCGGATGGTCAGAGGCTTCTGCGCCCTGGCCGCCGGCATCAGGATCCTTGTCACCGGGGGGCTGGTGCTGGCGGCGGTGGAGTCGCTGACGGGGTGGAACCCGGTGGCGGGCATGGCCCCCGTTTCGGAGGCCATGGCGGTGGTGGCCTCCATCGGGGTGGTGATGCTGGGCAGCCTGCCTGTGGCGGAGCTGCTGCGCCGGGGGCTGGCCCGCCCGTTTCAGCGGCTGGGCGGCAGGCTGGGGGTGAAGCCTGAGAGCCTCACCGGGATGCTGGTCAGTCTGGCCACGCCCCTGCCCGCCCTGTCCATGTATCCGGACATGGATCGCCGGGGCAAGGTGGCGGCGGGGGCCTTTCTGGTGAGCGGGGCCAGCCTGCTGGCCGCCCACATGGGCTTTGTGGTCAGCGTGGAGCCGGAGATGCTGTTCCCGCTGTTCGCGGGCAAGCTCACCGGTGCACTGGCCGCGGCGGCGCTGGCCCTGTGGCTGGAACGGGACGAGGAAACGGACAGGAGCCATGGCTGAGCGGGACGTATGGAGTGGACGCCGCCGCGCCGCGGAAAAGGGAGCCCCCGGTTGTGCCGGAGGGCTTCCTGTTTTCTTTCCGGCAAAAAGAGGCTGACTTTGGTATGAAATCGTACTATACTACCGGAGTACGATTTCATACCAAGGGAGGAACCGCCCATGCCCCACGGATCCAAGGCCCTGCGCCGCTTCAACCATCTGTTCAACGAGATCACCGAGGCGTACCACGACGCCTCGGTTCGGCTGGGCCTGTCCCACAGCATGATGCAGATCCTCTATACCGTCTATGACTACGGCGACGGCCGCCGCTGCCCCCTGCGGGAGGTGTGCGTCCAGACCGGGATCAGCAAGCAGACCATCAACTCCGCCTTGCGGAAGCTGGAGGGGGAGGGGATCGCCCGCCTGGAGCAGGCCGGGGGAAAGCGGAAGGACGTGTGCCTGACGGAGAAGGGGCTGGCCCTGGCCCGGCGCACCGTGGCCCGGATCATGGAGGTGGAGGACGGGGTGTTCGCCTCCTGGCGGCCGGAGGATGTGGAGACGTACCTGACCCTCACCCAGCGATATCTCAACGCATTCCGGGAGGGAATTCAGAGCCTTGAAACAGAACGGGAGCGTCAGAACGAGCTATGATACAGTTATCCGATCACTTTGACTGCAAGCGCCTGCTGCGCTTCACCTTCCCCTCCATCATCATGATGGTGTTTACCTCCATCTACGGGGTGGTGGACGGGTTTTTCGTGTCCAACTACGCGGGCAAGACCGCCTTCGCGGCGGTGAATTTCATCTTCCCGGTGCTGATGATCCTGGGCTGCGCCGGATTCATGCTGGGCACCGGCGGCGGCGCCCTCATCGCCAAAACCCTGGGGGAGGGGAACCAAAGGAAGGCCAATGAGATCTTCTCCCTGCTGGTTTGGGCGGGGGGTGCGCTGGGCGTGGCGCTGGGGGCGGCCGGGATCGCCCTGCTGCCCGCCATCGCCTCCCTGTTGGGGGCGGAGGGCCAAATGCTGGAGAACTGCGTGACCTACGGGCGGATCATCCTGGCGGCGCTGCCCTTCTATGTCCTCCAGATGGAGTTCCAGTGCCTGTTCGCCACGGCGGAAAAGCCCAAGCTGGGCCTTGCCGTCACGGTGGCGGCGGGGGTGACCAACATGGCGCTGGACGGCCTGTTTGTGGGGGCGCTTCGCTGGGGTGTGGTGGGCGCGGCGGCGGCCACCGCCTTCAGCCAGATGGTGGGCGGCGTGATCCCGCTGATCTACTTTGCCCGGGAAAACTCCAGCCTGCTGCGACTGACCCGGTGCGGCTTCGACGGGCGGGCGCTGCTGGCCGCCTGCTCCAACGGGGCATCTGAGCTGATGAGCAATATCTCCATGTCGGTGGTGTCCATGCTGTACAACGGCCAGCTCATGGCCAAGGCCGGGGAGGACGGCGTGGCCGCCTACGGGGTGCTGATGTACGTGAGCATGATTTTCCAGGCCATCTTCATCGGCTATGCCGTGGGGACGGCCCCGGTGGTGGGCTACCATTACGGCGCGGGCAACCAGGGGGAGCTGAAGGGGCTGCTGCGGCGCAGCGCCGCCCTCATTGGCGGCTTCTCCGCGGCCATGTGTCTGGCGGGAGAGACGCTGGGCCGGCCCCTGTCGGTGATCTTCGTGGGCTATGACCCGGATCTGCTGGACATGACCGCCCACGCCTTTGCTATCTTCTCCGTGTCCTTCTTATTTTCCGGCTTCGCCATCTTTGGTTCCTCCTTTTTCACCGCCCTGAACGACGGCCTCACCTCGGCGCTGATCTCCTTTCTGCGAACCCTGGTGTTCCAGTGCGCGGCGGTGATCCTGTTTCCCATCGTCTGGGGATTGGACGGGATCTGGTGGTCTATCGTGGCGGCGGAGGTGATGGCGGTGGCGGTGACGCTGGTTTTTCTGGCGGCCAAGCGCAAGCGGTACGGATACGCGTAATACTGTTTCTTGATAAAAAGGTTAAAACCTTTTTATCGCGGCGCTTCGCGCCGCCGCGCCTGCGGCGCGCCAAGAAAAGTATTAACAACATTCTTGACGGCTTCGCCGCCGGGCCGCGTTCCGCGGCCCCATAAAACGGTAAAACCGTTTTATGGAGAATTAGTATAAAAAACGGGCGGCAGGGGAGACCTGCCGCCCGTCCGTCTATGGATGTACTCAGAAGTCCGCCAGGGTGATAGTCCGGCCTCCGTCCAGCCGGGACGCCTCCGCGGCCAGGGCCATCACGTGGCTCTCCACCGAGGCGTCGATGCCGGTGAGGCTCTGGGCGCCGCCCTCCGCCATCAGCTTGCAGAAGGCCGCCATCAGGCCGAAGTCGCCGCCGCCATGGCCGGAATAGGCGCCGCTTTCCTTCTGCAGGCCGATGACTTCCTCCGGCCGGCCGAACCGGCGCAGGTGGAGGGTGTTTTCCTCCATGTCCCCCTCGATCTCGCCCTGGGTGCCGGTGACCTTGATGGTGCGGTGGCAGTCCTGGGTGAAGGCGGTCATGGTGAAGGTGGCGTGGATGTGGTTGGCAAACTCCAGGTTCACCGTCTGGTGATCCACCACGTTGTTGTCGCAGTGGAACACGCACCGGCCATAGGGCCCTGTGTGCAGGGCGGCCATAATTTTTTCCTCGTCCGGATCGCTGGCCAGCACGTCGCAGGGCCAGCCCGCCCCCCGGCCCCGTATGCCGGTGCGGGGGTCGGTGACGTAGATCTTCTCCGCGTCGTAGGGGCAGTCCTCCTTGCAGGCACAGCCGTCCAGGCACCGCAGGGCCGCCCCCTCCGGGGCGTTTTCCGCCTTGAAGTAGTCCAGGGAGCCGAAGCTCTGCACCCGCAGGCAGGGTTCCCCCGCCAGCCAGCGGAGTATGTCCATGTCGTGGCAGCTCTTTTGCAGGATCATGGGGCTGGTTTCGCGGTCATTGCGCCAGTTGCCCCGGACGAAGCTGTGGGCCTGGTGCCAGTAGGCCACGTGCTCGATGGCGTCGATGGTTTCCACCTTGCCGATCTCCCCCCGGGAGAGGAGATCCTTCAGGGCGGCATAGAACCGGGTGTACCGCAGCACATGACACACCACCACCGTTTTGCCCGTCTCGTGGGCCTTGGCCTGCAGGGCGCGGCAGTCCTCCAGATCGGGGGAGATGGGCTTTTCCAGCAGGACGTGGTGGCCCTTGTCCAAAGCGGCCAGGGCGGCGCGGACGTGCTGCCGATCCTGGGTGGCCACGATCATGACGTCGGCCAGCCTGGGCTGGGCCAGCAGGGCGTCGTCGGAGGGAAAGCAGCGATCCTCTGGCACGCCGTACCGATCCCGCAGCAGGGCCAGACGCTCCGGCCGGACGTCCGCCCCGGCGACGATCCGCATCTCCTCCGGGTGCTCCTTCTGGTAGGGGGCGTAGGCCTCCAGCCCTCGGGCCCCGCAGCCGCAGATGGCAAAGGTAATGGGCTTTGACATGGCGCGATCTCTCCTTATCATGGAATGGCCGCCCTCCCGGGGGAAGGCGGCATTGGAACCACTAAAGAGTGAACTGCACCGCGCAGAAGGCGGCGTAGATGGCCAGCAGCGCCAGGCCCTGGATCCGGCTCAGCTTTCCCCGGCGCAGGGCGGGGAGGGTGAGCAGCGCCATGACCAGGAACATGACGGGCAGATCCAGCACCAGGGAGGCGTTATAGCCGGCGATCTGGGCGCTCTTGGGGATGGGGAAGGGGGCCAGGGCCACCGACACCCCGGACACCAGCACCAGATTGAACAGGTTGGCCCCGATGACGTTGCCCAGGGACAGGGCCCCGTGGCCCTTCACCAGAGAGGTGATGGCGGTGACCAGCTCGGGCAGGGAGGTGCCCAGGGCCACGAAGGTGAGGGCGATGACCGATTCGGGCACGCCCAGGGCCTGGGCGATAAGGGTGCCGTTGTCCACCAGCAGATTGGCCCCCACCGCGATCAGCGCCGCCCCGGCCACCAGCAGGACGATATCCTTCAGAGGGGAACCGCCTTCTTCCGGGGCAGGCTCCCCATGGGGGGCGGGGGAGGGGTGGGCCTTCATCTGCCACACGGTGGCAATCATGTAGACCACAAACAGGGCCAGCAGGCAGAAGCCCGCGACCTGGGTGAACTGGCCGGTGGTGTAGGCGATGCCGGCGTACAGCGCCGCCGCCGTAAAGAAAAAGGCCACCGGCAGGCGCAGGGATCTGGGATCCACCTTCCCGGGGCGGATGGCCACGGTGAGGGCGGCGATGAGGGCGGTGTTGCAGATCACCGAGCCGATGGCGTTGCCGTAGGCGATCTCGCCGTGGCCGGACAGGGCGGAGGTGGTGGACACCATCACCTCCGGCAGGGTGGTGCCGATGGACACCACCGTGGCGCCGATGAGCAGCTCGGGCAGATGGAAGCGGCGGGCGATGCCGGTGGCGCCGTCCACAAACCAGTCGCCGCCCTTGATCAGAAAGACCAAGCCGACGGCGAACAGCAGAACCGGGATTAGCATTGCGGAAAACCTCCTGCGGGCCGAGGCCCATGTAAAGACGTTGAGACAAAGCCCGTGCGTCAGCTATAGCGTACCCCAAAGTTTGGGGCTTGTCAATGACCTTCCGGGATCTTTCCCAAAAACTTCCCGGGGAGGCGTTGCCAGCGGACGAATTCTGTGTTAAAATAAAGAAACTGACCAAATTGATGGAGGAAGAAGGGGACGGGATGGACACGGTGATTCAAAAATTCCGCACCGCCCTGGGCGGATTCAACCGCCGGGACGTGCAGGAGTATCTCGATCAGACCGCCGCCGCCCACCGGCAGGAGCTGGCCCAGATCCAGGAGAGGCTGGAGCGGGCGGAGGGGCGCAACGCCGAGCTGGAGGCCGCCCTGTCCGGCGCGGAGAGCGAAAAGAGCGGCGCGGCGGCGGAGGAGGCCAAGGTGCGCGCTTCTCTGGAGACGTCCACCCGAACGCTGGTGAAGCTGCGGGGGGAGCTGTCCCAGACCGAATCCAAGCTGGTGGTGGCGAAAAAGGAGCTGGAACGGCTCCAGGCCCAGGTGGGCACCCTGGAGCCCATGGCCGCCAACTATGCCAAGCTGAAGGATCGGGTGGCCACGGTGGAGCTGGACGCCCACCAGAAGGCCCAGGCCACGGTGGATCAGGCTCAGGCGGAGGCGGAACGGATCCGCTCGGACACCCAGCGCTGGCTGGACGGCGTGCTGGAGCAGTACGGCAAGCTGCGCCGGGGGATGGACGATCTGCTGGCCCAGGCCCAGGCCCTGGGCCGGGCGGCGGAGCAGGTGGGCGAGCTGGACAAGACCGCCCGGGCCCTGGAGGAGCAGTACCGTCAGGATTGAGCAAAGCCCTCGCTTTCTGTGGGAAGCGGGGGCTTTTTGTGGATTCGCTGTTTTTGGGGTGTACAAACCGGGGCTGTCCGGGTATGCTGAAGCCGGAAGGAGGGCTGGAGGATGGATCAGGTAAAAATCGGGGCCTTCATCGCCCAGCTGCGCCGGGAGAGGGACTGGACCCAGGAGGAGCTGGGGGAGCGGTTGGGGGTGACCAACAAAACCGTCTCCCGTTGGGAGAACGGGAACTATATGCCAAGCATTGAACTGCTGGCTTTGATGGGGAGGGAATTTGACGTGAGCCTGAACGAGCTGCTGGAGGGCCGGCGGCTGGACGACGAGGCGGAGTTCCGGGCGGCGGCGGACGAAAAGCTGACCGACGCGCTGAGAAGCCCGGGGGATCGGCTGCGGCGGTGGCTGGAGCGGTACGGGGCGTTCCCCGCAGTGACGGCGCTGCTGTGTGTGGTGATCCTCCTGTGCTTCCGATGGCAGCACAGCTATGCGGCGGCCCACCCCGTGGATGTGGCCGCCGAGGGCAGCTGGTGCACGGATTGGAGCGGTACGGGGGATGAGGAATACCTTGTCCTGGTGCGTGGGGAATACTACCGCTACCGCCAGTTTGAGCCGCTGGAATATGGGCGCTATACGGTGGACGGCCCGCTGGTGACAGTGGAGACGCGAGAGCGGCGCTTTCAGGCGGTCATCAAAGGGCACAGCATCTATGCCCCGGGCGGGGAAGGAAGAATGAGCGTCTACCAAAAGGATATGAGTCCCGGGGACTCGCGGATCGGTGTGTTCATCAATGTCTCCCCCGATGATTTTGAGAAATAAAAACAGACAGCCCGTCCCATGATCCGGGACGGGCTGTTTGCTTGCAAAAAAACGATTCCCTTACGCAACTGTATCGTTACCGGGCGCAAACGTTGGGATCAGCACCGGGTTGGAAGCGAACTCAAGCTCTTTTTCGGTTCCTTTTTCTCTCGAGAAAAAGGAACTCAGTCGTCGCCAAAGCTGATGCCCAGCAGGCGGGCCTCGGCGATGATGTCGGACTTGGGGTCGATGGTTTTGAGCTTGCCGGCCACGTCCTTCAGAGGGACGGAGGTGATGACGTGATCCTGTATGGACACCATGATGCCGTACTCCTCCTTGGAGATCATCAGGGCGGCGGTGGTGCCCAGCCGGGAGGACAGCACCCGGTCGTAGGCACAGGGAGTGCCGCCCCGCTGCATATGACCGGGGACGGTGACCCGCACCTCCTTGCCGGTCTTTTTCAGGATCTTGTCCGCGATGGCGTAGGACACGGAGGGGTATTTCTCCAGCAGCTCCGCCATGTGCTGCTTGTACTCCTTCTTGGGCATCTCCGATTCTTTTTTGGACATGGCGCCCTCCGCCACCGCCAGGATGGTGAAGCCGTTGCCGGAGGCGGCCCGCTGCTTGATCTTGGCCACCACGGAGTCGATGTTGTAGGGGATCTCGGGGATGAGGATGATGTCCGCGCCGCCGGCAATGCCTGCGTTCAGGGTCAGCCAGCCCGCCTTGTGGCCCATGATCTCCACCATGAACACCCGGTTGTGGGAGGCGGCGGTGGTGTGGATGCAGTCGATGACCTCGGTGGCCAGGGAGATGGCGGACTGGAAGCCGAAGGTGGTGTCCGTGCCCCAGAGATCGTTGTCAATGGTTTTGGGCAGACCGATGACATTCAGCCCCTCCTCGCTGAGCAGGTTGGCGGTCTTTTGGCTGCCGTTGCCGCCCAGAATCACCAGGCAGTCCAGCCGCAGGCGGCGGTAGGTGTACTTCATGGCCTCCACCTTGTCCAGGCCGTTCTCGTCGGGCACCCGCATCAGCTTGAAGGGCTGGCGGCTGGAGCCCAGGATGGTGCCGCCCCGGGTGAGCAGGCCGGTGAAGTCGATGGGGGACAGCTTCTTGTAGTCCTCGTAGATCAGGCCCTTGTAGCCGTCGATGAAGCCGATGATCTCGACTTCGTTGCCGTAGATGTTGTAGAGCCCCTTGGCCACACCGCGCATGGTGGCGTTGAGGGCCTGGCAGTCGCCGCCGCTGGTGAGCATTCCGATTCGTTTCATGACATTGCTTCCTTTCCATCCATAGTATAAACAGGCCGTCAGTCCCGGCCAAAGAGCCGGCCGAGCAGACCTCCCCGCCGCTCCTGTACCTTGGCGGGGGGCCGGGGCGGAGCGGGGTGGGCGGGCATGGGCTTTGCCACCGGAACCCGGGGCGGGGCGGGGGGTACGGATCGCTTCTTCTCCGGCTGTCCCGCGGGCTTGGGGGCGGGGGGAGGCGCCGGGGGCAGCCCGGGCAGGGCCCAGGCCCCGGAGGCGGCCTGATCGCAGAACTGCTCCTGGGAGTTGAAGGGCTCCCCCTGGGCCCGGGCGTAGGCGCCGTCGGGCTGTTGGATGCGGCCCTTGGCGGTGTCCCGCAGCTCGTCGGCGAACATCTGCTCCAGGTGGGCCCGAAGGGCGGGATCCTCCACCGGCGCGGCCACCTCCACCCGGCGGGTGGTGTTGCGGGTCATGAAGTCGGCGGAGGAGATGTAGAGCGTCCGCCTGTCTCCAACTCCGAAGATATAGATCCGGGCGTGCTCCAGATAGCGGCCCACGATGCTCACCACCCGGATGTTGTCCGTCAGGCCGGGGACGCCGCCGGTGAGGCAGCAGATCCCCCGCACAATCAGATCGATCTTCACCCCCGCCTGGGAGGCGGCGATGAGTTTGTCAATGAGGTGTTTGTCGGTGAGGCCGTTGAGTTTGAAGCCCAGATAGGCGGGCTCTCCTGCCGCGGCCCGTTCCATCTCGCCGTCGATGCGGGCCATCACCTTGGTACGCAGGCAGGCGGGGGCCACCATCAGCTTTTGACTCTCCTCCAGCACCTCGCCCATGGACAGGGCGTTGAACACCTGGGCGGCGTCCGCGCCGATGACGGGGTCGGCGGTCATCAGCGCGTAATCGGTGTACAGCCGGACGGTGTCCTCGTTGTAGTTGCCCGTGCCCACCTGGGTGATATACTCCACCTGATCCCCCCGCTTGCGGGTGATGAGCAGCAGCTTGGAGTGCACCTTCAGCCCGTCCAGACCGTAGATCACCCGGCAGCCCGCCTGCTCCAGCACCCGGGACCAGCCGATGTTGTTCTCCTCATCGAACCGGGCCCGGAGCTCCACCAGGGCCACCACTTCTTTGCCGTTTTCGGCGGCATCCACCAGGGCCTCCACCACCTTGCTGTTGTGGGCCACCCGGTACAGCGTCATCTTGATGGACACCACGTCCGGATCCTGCCCCGCCTCCTGGAGCAGCCGCAGCAGGGGCCGCACGCTCTCGTAAGGATAGCTCAGCATCAGATCGTGGCGGCGGATCTGCTCCGTCATAGGGGCCAGTGCGTCCACGTTGGGGGAGTTCTGAGGCACCCGGCGGGGGTAGAACAGCTCCACTTTGTCCCGGAGCAGATCCCGCGCCGCGCTGAAAAAGGACAGATCCAGCGGAATTCCGCTGGCGAACAGGTGCTTTTTGGACAGCCCCAGGCTGGCGCACAGGCCGTCCCGGATCCCGTCGGACAGCTTGCCCCGGTACTCCAGCTTTACCGGCTGGAGCCGCTTCCGGCGGCGGATCAGCTTTTCCATGCTTTTGCGGTACTCCTCCGCCGGGAGCTCGTCCGCCTGATCGGAGGCGTCGTCCATGTCGATGTCCGCGCTGCGAACCAGACGGATCAGCACGGATCCCTCCACCTTGTAGTGGAGAAAAATTTTGGGCAGGAAGCTGGCGATAAGCTCCTCCACCAGGATGAATCGCCCGCCCTCTCCGGGCGGGGGTACCATCCGCCGCAGAACGCCCTCGCCGCAGGGGACGATGCCCATGCGTTCCCCGCCGCTCTTGGTTTTCAGGATGGCCACGGCGTAGATCTCTTTATTCCGCAGGAAGGGGAAGGGCTGCTTGCGACCGATGATCTGGGGGGACAGCAGGGGCAGGACGCTGGCGGTGAAATACTTCTCCAGGAAAGACTGGGCCTTGTCCGGCAGCGGGTCAAAGCGGCACAGCTCCACCCCCTGGGCGGACAGCTCCCCCAGCAGGCCCTTGCAGATCCGGTCGCGGTCGGCCAGCAGCTGGCGGGTTCTGTCCAGCACGGCGGAGAGCTGCTGGGCGGAGGTCATCCCGGTCTTGTTGTCCGTCACCCCCATGTGGAGGGTATCCAGCAGCATTCCCACCCGAACCATGTAGAATTCATCCAGGTTGCTCTGGAAGATGGCGGCGAAGTTCAGCCGCTCGCACAGGGGGTTGGCCGGATCCTCCGCCTCCTCCAGCACCCGGCGGTTGAACTGGAGCCAGGACAGCTCCCGGTTGACGTAGCAGCCGGGCCCCTGGGCGGGGGCGGCGTCGGCCTGCGGTTGGTCGCTCATATGGATCACATCCCTTTCACCCATAAATGTACCATTTTTTCCCCTGGGACGCAAGCCTTTTTTGGTGAGTTTTTCACAGCCCGGCCAGAGCGAAAAGACCTGCCCGGAACTTACGCTCCGGGCAGGCTGTGCAGCAGGGTATCATTCAGCGGGCGCGCTGTCCAGCACGGCGCGCCATTGGGCCTCCGTCAGCCCCTGGGACAGCCGGAGGGAGTAGGAAAACGTTCCGTCCGTCCACACCGCCAGCACATACGCCCCCGCCTCCCCCTTGAGGGTGACGGACAGGCCAGCGGCGGTGATCCCGGTAACGTCGTGATAGGCGGTGTAGTCGCCGGAGTTGTCCGATTCCCCGGCGGACTGGCGGTAGGTGGCGGTCTGTCCCTGGCCACTGTACTGGATCTGGGCCAGCTCGTTCCAATAGGCGCAGTAGGCGGTTTCCTCCGGCGTAAAGGGCAGCGCCGCCGGGCTCACCTCGAAGCCCACCAGCCCGGACAGCTCGGCCAGCGATGAGGCCTCCTGAATCCGGGGAACGATCTGCACGGGCTCTCCCGAAGGCAGAAGCTGGATCAGCCGGGGCAGCGCCGCCGCCCCGGTGAGAACCAGGATCAGGCAGGCCGCCGCGGACAGATATTTTTTCCACGCCGGGAAGCGCAGCACTTTGGGACGGGCCGGCTCAATGTCCTCCTGCGCGATACGGTTCAGCACCCGCCGGCGCATCTCCTCCGTCACTTCGATCCTGTCCATGATCTCGTCATACGCCCTCCTCAAAGTCATACACCTCCTTTAAGATCTCCTTCAGCCTGGCCCGACCACGGCGCAGGTCGGAGCGGACGGTGGCCTCCTGCCGTCCCAGCATGGCCCCGATCTCCGCCGCGGTGTAGCCCTTATGGTAAAACAGGTGGACGGTCTCCCGCTGGTGGGCGGGCAGGGCCTTCACCGCCTCCCGGACAGCGGGCTGTTCCCGGCTTGCCGCTCCGTCCTCCGGAGCCAGGAGAGCGAAAAACCGGCGGATCAGCCCCCGGATCAGCGCGCTCAGGCGGCGGCGCGGGAATCGGTGTGGATGTGGATGGCGCCGTCCTCCAGAACCACAGTGCTCTCCTTGCAGCCCAGCAGGGCGTCAAACAGCTCCACGGGCACATAGGTGACGTCGTTCATCAGGACGGGGGCGCAGCCCAGGGAGAACAGGCTGGCGCCTGCCAGCCCCTCCTGGGTGGGGGCGGCGAAATACTGATCCACGCCGATGGTGAGCTCAGCGTACCGATCCGGCCCCGTCACGGTGACAAGGCCGTTGTCCCAGGTGACGGTGAAGCCCAGCGCCTCGGCCAGGGCCCGCAGGGGAACCATGACGTGGGCCCGGGCACCGGAGTCCCGGCCGTCGATCTCAATCGTATAGCCCGTGGGGGCGATTTCCTCGGCGGCGGCAGGGGCGGGGGCGATCAGCGGCCGACTGTCCGCGGCCAGGGCGGGGACGGCGGTGGCGGCCAGCAGGGCCAGGGAGAGCATACCGGTCAAAAGTTTTTTCATGAGAGATCTTCCTTCCCATCAAATTTGATTTGGGCGGCGGTTGTGCCGCTCTGTCCTGTATACAGTTGGGGGGAAAGAAATGTTGCAGGGGCGGAAAATTTTTTTGTACCCTGGCTTTTTGAGCAGGAGGGCCCATCCTGGCCTATCTTTCTGAAGATTGTCAAGCCCATTGCAACAAATTCTTTGAAAAATTTTTAGGATGAAGGTTCGGATTGGGCGGCGAGGAGGGCGGCTATCTCTTTGTCAAAGAGTTCCTTGGCGGTGGCGTAGCCCAGAATTTTACGGGGCATATCGTTAATGGCGGCGGCTATGCGGTCACAGTCGGCTTGTGTGACGTGCCTTAAACTCTGGCCTTTGGGAAGGTAGCGGCGGATAATGCGGTTATTGCGTTCGTTGCTTCCCCGTTCGCAGGAGGTATAGGGGTGGCAGTAATAGACGGTCAAGCGCTTGTTGCCGTTTAGGTCATGCTCCATGCCGTAGCAGTCCTGGAACTCTGAGCCGTTATCTACGGTGATTGTCTTGAAGGTGCCAGCGGGGAAAGCCGGGAGTAGGTCGTTAAGAGCTTGGACGGTGGCGGCACTGGTTTTACCTTGGGCACGGAGAATCAGTTCACAGCGAGTTTTGCGCTCGGTGAGAACAAGGAGGGATTGATTTTTGCCCTTGCTTTTGCCTATCACGCTGTCCAATTCCCAGTGGCCGAAGATTTGACGGGTGCCGATTGTTTTAGGGCGGCGCTCTATGCTGGTGCCTTTGGGTGGGCGGGTAGCCTGGGTATGGCGGTAACGGCGCTTGCGGCGGGGCTTTTCATGGAGATTCTTATTAGTGACGTTGGGGATATAGCCCTTGTCAATATAACGGTACAGAGTGGGGGTGGAAACTGTCCAGCGGCTTTCCTTGCGGAGGGTGCCTGTTATCTGGTCTGGGGAACGGCCTTTTTGAATCTCTTCCGATACATAGTTGGCATAGGCATGGTTATGGCCCAGCTTGATATTTTGGCCCTTAGCGGTGGCCTGGAGGTTGGCATAGTCCTGGGCTATTTTTGCGGAATAATGATAGGGGCGGCGGGTGGTTTCTGCTCCGAGGTGGGGGTATAGACCGTGCTGAATTTCACGATAGACGGAGGAGGCGCAGAAGCCTATCATTTTCGCAATAGCGCGGAAGGAAGCGCCTTTGTTGTAAAGTCTCTCGATGATAAGGCGGTCTGTCCAGGTCATGCGGCGGTAGGATGGCTCAGACTTTGAGTTCATGGGATATCCTCCTTTTTGAAAGTGCACGGTCAAAAGTGGATAAAATGGGAAAGCGCCGGGGTTTTACGCCCTGGCGCTTTTTTCGTGCTCATATGGGAGATGGTGCGGGGGCTCCGCCCCTACGGGCAGGGCGGTGGACGGGCCGGGGCGGTGCCCCGTGGGGGTAAGGCAGGGTGCTGGACAGCTCCCCCGGGGGTGCTGGCAAAATCTGGATAAATCCAGCACCTGAATGCTACGCTTCGCGTCCTGCGGCGCTCCGGCCTCCTGTTTGCTCGGCTATAACTTGGGAAATTTAGGACACAAGGGCTACGGGCTGGGCGGGGTGTTCTCCGTGTCCAGGGGGACGGGTGCGCCCTCTACTCGGGAGACAATATAGGAATTGAGACTTTTTCCTTCCTGTTCGGCCAATGCCCTCCAACGGTCTCTTGTGCCTTTGGGGACGGTCACTTCTATGCGGTCATAGGCTTTAGCACGATACTTATGATTTGCTTTCATCTGTGCCTCAGAATACAACATAATCACCCCTTTGATACAGAATACCACGGCGGTGGGCGGTTCGTCAATTCAGCATTTTGCACAAAATCCGGGAGTATATTTTTATACCTCCGGGAGTATTCTTCTATTGACAAACAATACTCCCGGGAGTATAATAGAACCATAGAGAGGGGCACCGGGAAGGGTTGAAGGTGCACCGTCAAAAATGAAAGGGGCGGCAGACATGAAAGAGACTACGAAAATGAGCCGAGCAGTTGGGCAGCTGGAGAAGATTTACAACGTGCTGAATCTGGACTTTTTTGACGGGGAACTGCCCTTACCCATCATCACGGTACAGAGCAAACCGGGGACATATGGACACTGTAGCGTAGCAAAGGTGTGGCAGAGGCCGGACGGGGAAACGTTCGAGTTGAACATCGCCGCCGAAGTGCTGAACTTTCCCATTGAGGAAACGCTTGATACCATGCTCCATGAAATGGTGCACCTGTACTGCCGGAAGCATGATATCAAGGAAACCAGCCGGGGCGGGCGGTATCACAACGGGCGGTTCAAGGCCGAAGCGGAGCGGCGAGGGCTGACTTGCTACCAGTGCGGCAACGCCGGGTGGAACACGAGGCCGGGGGACAATTTGGTGGAGTATGCACTGAGCAAGGGGTGGAACGAAATCAAAATAGGGCGGAACCACCTGCCTCCCATCATGAGGACAGGGAGCACCGGGGCGGCACACAGTGGAGCGCCTACGGCGGCGGGCGGAGAAAAGAGGCCGTCCAGTACACGGAAGCTGGTTTGCCCGAAGTGCGGGCAGAGCGTCCGGGCCACCAAGACGGTGAACATTCTGTGCGGGGACTGCATGGAACGGATGATGGAAGTTTGAAAGTGCACGGTCAAAAGCTGGCCTATCGGCTTGACGGGGAGAAAGGATGGACAGTATGCCAAAGCTGGCAAATGAGCAGGGACAGGCGGTCTATTTCAACGGCGTGACCAAGGGTGGGAAAGAGCGGTGGATTGTGCTGGCCGCCAGCGGGCAGACGTTGCAGGGGCGGGACAGGCAGAAGCTGAAAAGCCGGACGTTTTCGCAGTATCACCAGGCGGAGGCGTTCCTGAATCGGAACGGGTATACAATAGCGCTATATTGAGGACAAGAAAGGCCCCGGTAGGAAGAACCTGCCGGGGCTTACTTAATGAGGCGGTTTTTTTCTGATGGAAAAAACACATGGGGAAAGGCGCAGGGGTATACAGGGATAGCGGGCCGGGAAACGTGCGTATATGAAGCCGCTACGGAACGTCTGCGGGGGCTTCTGAATCCGGGGCGGCGGGGGTGTCCTCGTGCCAGTGGAGCCAGGGCTTCTCGGGAAGGTCGTCAATATCGTAACTGTTGAACATCTTCCAAAGGGGCGGGCAGAAAATCCATTTTGTATCCAGGATGGGCAGGCCGAAGGAATAGGCGTCTACCAGCTGATGGGTGTTTTCGTCAACGCCCACTTTGCGGCGGATTTTCTTTGTAGTGATAAAAAAGGGAATGATGGACTTGCGAACCACATAGAAGTTTTGAGCAAGGCGGCGGAGGGTTACGTCCATATCATCGAAGGACTGGGAGAACACATCAACGGAAACGCCGTAGTGCCGATGATACTTGAAAAAGCGGATGGCGGTTTTCGGAAAGGCCTTATAATCCCGGTTGTTGAACTCTACGCCAGCTTCATCAATAATCATTTTGCCGTCCTGAATCATGTACACGCCGATATCTGACTTTGCGTTCAGCTGATAGGTGCCCTCAATGGGTACATTAGACCAGACGGGATAGGCCCGCTTCCAATTCTTCCCGTTAAGAATCCAATTAGTAAAGCGGTTAGGGAACCGCTTACACAGACGAATCACGATAGATTCTTTTTGAGCATGACGGGCAAGATAGGCGGCATAGGTTGTCTTACCGGAGCCGGGAACGCCAAAGTATACATTTAGCTGGAGGGGGTGCTTTGGATGGCGGGCACGGTCTACCAGGCACCAGAGAACAACCAACACAAAAATCAATATCATATACAAAACCTCACTTTTGAATGTGTAGAATCAAAAAAAGGAGGAGGGGGCGGGGCGGGTTTTCACCTCGCCGCCGCCCCCCTCCCGGTCGGAATCAGACGTTAAGGAGCCGTTTGAACATCGTCACGCCGACGCCCACGAAGCCCAGCACCACGCCGAACAGGAGCAGGGGGTTACTCACGATCATGGTGCCGATGTCACCGGCCCAGCCGGTCACGGCCTCGAACGCATCACCCACAGCGGAGACGATAGTCGCCATGGAAACAGTAGTCGCACCTTCCATTTTTTCACATTCCTTTCTTGTTTTTTTACATTTTGTTGTTGTGTAATCGTGGCCAACGATTATTATATGTTCAGGGCAGGAGCGCCCGAAACACCTTGATCATGCACGCCATACAGGCAATGGCGAACAGGTAGATAATGGGTTCAGCGGCCAAAAAGTCCGCCACAGCCAGCAGGGTTGCGTTGGTGTACTGAATCATAGAATCCATCATTTCACGACACCTCCCAACAGCCGGAACAGGCAGTAGACCACCACGCCGAACAGAACAACGCTGGCTATCCACTCCACGTCCAGACCGGCAAGGCCGGGGACGTACTCGGTGGACACGTCCAGAGGCTGACCGTCAAAATAGGTAGTGACGGTCTGGGTTTTGGGAGTATATGTCCCGAACATAGCCCGGAGGAACTCGGGGAGAGTGCCGGGGCCATCCAGGGCATCAGTGGGAGCGGAATCCTCGACAGGGGCCGCTGTGCCGCCCGCATCGGTTACAGTGGTATAGGTGCGGTTGTCCAGGTTTACCGTCACGTCAGCGCCGGAGCAAGTAACGGTGTAGGAGCCGCCCGGAGCGGTTACGCCGCCAGCAGAGCTATCGCCGCTTGTATCAGACGGGGTATCATCCAAAACAGGGTCGTCACCAGCGGGGGCGGGAGTGTCGGAGCCATCAGTTAAAACCTCCCCAGCTCCAGGCACATCCGGAGCAGGAGCGTCAGGAGCGTCACTTGCAAAAACAGGGACAGCACAGAGGCACAGAGCCAGAGCCACCACTCCGGGGGCCGTTGCCCGAAAAAACTTCATAGTATCATTCCTCCTTCATTTTCTTGTAGTAATTCTTGGTTTTCTCCGCCATGGTAGCCGCACGACCATAATCGCCGCTATTCATGCCAAAGCCTGTGAGATAGCCAAATATCTTGAGGGATAGGCGAATCAGGAGCAGGCCAATGACAACGGCATCCCAAACGCCCTTAAAGATGGATTCAGCGACACGGGCCACGAACAACGGGTTTTCCGTAACCTCAGCGCCGGGGACTACGGGAGTAACGTCCATTTCAATTCCCCCCTTACGTGAAGATGTCGATGAACTTGAACACCCAATCCAGCACGATTGCCAACAGCTTAATCACAATGGAGAGGAACGCCACGGCGAATATAGCGTAGACGAAGAACCAAAGGCTGTCCGGAAGCCAAGAAAACAACTGCTTTATCAGGGTTACAAATATCATGGTTTACACGCCCCTTTGAAAGTGCACGGTCAAAACAGCATTTTCAGGATGGCGAACAGACAGGCCGCTCCGAAACAGCACAGGAAAGCGAGTTTCACCACGGCGGGGAAAGCGTTCCAGACATCTGTGACCGCCTTATAAACAGTGGTGAGGTACGCCGGGAGCATTAGCGTATTGATGATATCCGATACCATGTCCAGCCCTCCTAATAGCCCCAGTCGAAGGGGTTCAGAATGGAAAAGAAGCTACTGCCAGCGTCTTTCAGTCCGCTGATGAATCCTTTAATTCCTCCCACTACGAACTCCGAGAACAAATCAAAGAGAAAAGTAAAGAAATCCCAAATAAGACCGAAAATACCAGTAAAAATGTTTTCGCTGGTGCCTCCGCCAGAACTGCCACCGCCTGTAGGAGGCGGGCCAGTATTATTTGTAGACTTGTACTGTTCGCCACATCGCTCACACTCATAGATAGTATACCCTTCCTGCGTTTGAATGCCCTTTTCATCGTATTGTGTTGTTACCGTCTGGATAGCGTGCCAGGAGTGGCCCAGGACGGGGTCTGTCTCAGTTTTCTGCTCACCGCAGATGGAGCAGGTATAGGTACGCTGGGCGGGAACCAGACAGGTGGCCTGACGTTCCCCGGTTTTGTACCACTCATGGGTATGGGTTTCACCGGAGCCGGAGCCGTCTATCATGTAGTAGATGGTGTAGTTGTTGACGATGGTGTCACCCTCATTCACGGTGTTTTCCGTGATGGTGATGTTCTCATCGCCGTACTCCACGCTGACCTTGTCGCCAGTGTCCAGGGTGATATCATAGATACGGCCATCGTAGTTATAGCTCCAGTCTGTGATGTTGCCTGTCTGGCCCGTGGCGGGGTTGTAGTAGAGGTTGTCCCCCTCGTTGACAATCTGGGTTGTGTTGGTAACGGTGGTGATGTTGTTATCATCGCCTACGATGCCGTAGTTGCCGCTTGTGATGGTGGTGGGGCGGGTGTTGATGTTGTATGTATCAGAAGGAAAAACAG
>SFVC01000033.1 GCA_004560375.1 bacterium | reverse complement strand
GCCGTCATCAAGCCCAGCTTCTGCGGCCCCTGCTTCGGCGCGGGCGACGTGCCCTCCAACAACGGCCTCTCCCTGCGGCACACCACCCGGAACTTCCCCAACCGGGAGGGCTCCAAGCCCGCCGAGGGCCAGTTTGCCGGCGTGTGCCTGATGGATGCCCGGTCCATCGCCGCCACTGCCGCAAACGGCGGCAAGATCACCGCCGCCACGGACATCGACTACACCCCCGTTCACCGGGAATACCACTTCGACAAGAGCGTCTACGACAAGCGGGTCTACTACGGCTTCGGCAAGGCGGACCCCACCGTGGAGCTGCGGATGGGCCCCAACATCACCGACTGGCCCAAAATGAATCCTCTGGCGGAGAACCTGCTGGTGGAGCTGGCGGCGGTGCTCCACGACCCCGTAACCACCACCGACGAGCTGATCCCCTCCGGCGAGACCTCCTCCTACCGCTCCAATCCCCTGCGGCTGGCGGAGTTCACCCTCTCCCGCCGGGAGCCCGCCTATGTGGGCCGGGCCAAGGCCGTGGGGGAACTGGAAGCGGCACGTCTGGCAGGCGAAAAGCCTTTACAGCTTAAATCCGTTTTGGAGCAAGTCGGTGACGCAGACGCGCTGATGGATTCCACCCAGTTCGGCTCCTGCGTGTTCGCAAACAAGCCCGGCGACGGCTCCGCAAGAGAGCAGGCAGCCTCCTGCCAGAAGGTTTTGGGCGGCTTCGCCAACATCTGCTACGAATTCGCCACCAAGCGCTACCGCTCCAACTGCATCAACTGGGGCATCCTGCCCTTTACCATCGACAAGGAAATCGCCTTTACATATGAGCCCGGCGACTGTGTGTTCGTTCCGGGTATCCGCAAGGCCATTGAGAACGGCGTGGAGGACATCCCCGCCAAGGTCATCAAGGCCGATGGCGGTGTGGAGGATATTCTGCTCCATGTCAAGGGCCTGACGGAGGACGAAAAACAGATCATCCTGGATGGGTGTCTGATGAATTTCTACGCCAAGCGTTCCTAAAGAGGGGACTTCGTCCCCCCTTTCCCCGCAAGGGGGACGCCGCATCCGTAAAGCAGCAAAGCTGCTAACGGCTGCGCAGTAGATTCCCCAACACCGTCGCGGCATTACGATTCCCGGTCCCTTTGGGGCCGCCAATCGTGCCGCTTCCTCGAAACAGCCTCGCTTTATCCGCCGCTAGCGGCGCTTCGGCTGTTTCCACCAGTGACATCGGTCACTGGTGACCGCCGCCCTTGGATAGCCGTTGGCGCTTCAGCGCCTTACGGATATCGCATACCCCTTGCGGGTAAAGGCGGCTGAGTCAATGTATTTTCGCCACGTACAGAAGGTGAATTGCCCCAAAGGGGCAAGAGAGGCCCCTCTGGAGGGTGCCGCGGCGAAAATAATTGAAATTCCGGAGGTTACTCTATTATGGAAAAAATCAAAATGACTACGCCCCTGGTGGAGATGGACGGTGACGAGATGACCCGCGTACTGTGGGCCATGATCAAGGAAAAACTCATTCTCCCCTTTGTGGATTTGAAAACCGAATACTACGATCTGGGCCTGCTCCACCGCAACGAGACAAAAGACCAGGTGACCATCGACGCCGCCTATGCCACGAAGCGGCTGGGCGTAGCTGTAAAGTGTGCAACCATTACACCTAACCGGCAGCGGATGGAGGAATATCCCCAGCTCACCGAGATGTGGAAGTCCCCCAACGGCACCATCCGGGCCATTCTGGACGGCACCGCGTTTCGTGCCCCCATCGTACTGCCCTGCATCAAGCCCGTGGTGAAAAACTGGGAGGCTCCCATCACCATCGCCCGCCACGCCTACGGCGATATGTACAAGGCTGTGGACCTGGAGACTGACGAGCCGGGCACCGCGACCCTGACCTTCAAGGGCGAGAGCGGCGCGGAAAAGACGCTGACCGTCCAGACCGTGGACGGCCCCGCCGTCTGGCAGGCCCAGCACAACAAGGAGGGCAGCATCCGTGCCTTTGCCCGCTCCTGCTTCCAGTACGCCATCAACCAGCGCCAGGACCTGTGGTTCTCCACCAAGGATACCATTGCCAAGGGTTATGACGGCGCGTTCAAGCGCATTTTTGAGGAGGAGTACGAGTCCACCTACAAGGCGGAGTTCGAAAAGCTGGGCCTGACCTATTTCTACACCCTCATTGATGACGCGGTGGCCCGTGTCATCCGCTCCAAGGGCGGCTTTATCTGGGCGCTGAAAAACTACGACGGCGATGTGATGAGCGACATGGTGGCCACCGCCTTCGGCAGCCTCGCCATGATGACCTCCGTGCTGGTGTCCCCCGACGGCACCATGGAGTTCGAGGCCAGCCACGGCACCGTCACCCGCCACTATTACCGCTATTTGAAGGGGGAAAAGACCTCCACCAACCCCATCGCCACCATCTTCGCCTGGAGCGGTGCCCTCAAGCGCCGGGGTGAACTGGACGGTCTGGAAGACCTGGTGAAATTCGGCCAGGCCATGGAGGACGCCTCTCTGGAGACGCTGATGGACGGCGTGATGACGAAAGATCTGCTGGGTCTGGTGGATCCCGGATTCCGGGCCACCGGCGTAGACAGCGAGACATTCCTGGATGCCATTGCGGATAGATTGCACAGTAAATTGGCATAAATAACTGATAAAATACCCGCGTGCTATTCAGCACGCGGGTATTTTTGTGTTCACAAGGCTGACAGGTCGGCGGCGGCCGCATCATAGGCGGACGCAGGGCGGCCCTCTTTGTAATCAATATTCCTGACCGGGTCCTCGTTCCGTTTCACGACGGCGCTCCTTTTCAGCAGAAATCCGTCAGGAGGTCGGCATAGTCATCCAGGTGGGCGGAGAGGTCGGCGCCTGTGTTGGTCCAGACGGTCAGCACTGCTTTTCCCCGGCGGGCCAGCAGGACGGAGACTTCGCCGCTCTCCAGCAGGACGGCCTGGTCGAAGCCCGCCCGGTCCGGCACCGTCAATGCCGCGTCCGGCCACTGTTCCCGATATTTCTCCAGCTTTTCCCGGTACAGCGGGCCCGCCAGGGCGGAGAACAGGAGGCGGTCGTAAGTGGTCGTTACTTGTTTCTGTTCGGAGAAGAACTCTCTGACGCTATAACGCGCGGGGGCCAGGGGAGCCCGCTCCAGGGTGCCAAAGCTGGAATCCTCCCGGATAGAGGACGTCAGCGTGGGGTCCAGAACCTCCGCAGCCACATAGGGCAATTCCGGATTGTCCAGTGACCTGTAAGCGGCATTGCCCGTCATTCCCAAGCCCACCAGATGCACGGTCCAGAAAAGCAGCAGCAGGAAGGATGTCACTGCCATCAGGCGGCGGCTGTTCCGCCAGTTGCCCGTGTGGGGCGGGGCGACGCCCGCGTCCAGCAGGTCCCGGGTCCGCCAAACGCCCAGGAGCTTCCGAACGCCGCCGAATACCCCCACGGCGCAGAGAAGACCTACCAGCACCAGCTCCGGCCCCATTTTCAGGAACCACTCCACCTTGTTCCCTGCCGACAGCCACAAGTACAGAATAAGCACCGCCAGCGCCGCGAACAGGAAAAGCTCCAGCCAGCCCTGCCGCAAGGCGCTTTTCAAACTCTTGTCCCAGGCCCATTTCTGGGCTACGGGGTCGGATTCCAGCTCCGCCGCGGCGGGGTCGTCACAGTAGTACGCCTCGTAGTCTCCCATTTGGGCGGCGTAGGTCCAGCCCAGGTCCCGGTAAACCTCCAGGCGGGCCTCCCAGTTCTCCCTGGCCTCCGGCTCCCGGGGCTGGATGCGGACGCGGCATGGGGCAGGCTCCGCCCGTTCCAGAACGGCAAACCAGCTCACCCAAGCCGTCAGCCGCCAGCCCTTGGCGGCCTCCTGCTCCAGCCATGCCTCCAGGGCGCCGGTCTCCCAGTCCCCGGCGGGCTTTAAACTGTATTTTTTCTTTCTCATAGTCCTCCCCCTCAGTCCGTCAAAAGGGCGGTGAAGTCATTCAGGTGAGCCCGCAGGTCCGCCGGGGCATTGGTGCGAATGCAGAACACTTGCCCGTCTTTTCGGAAGGTCAAATGCTGAATCCCGTTTTCATCCAGCAGGTAATAGGTATTCTCCCCTATGGGCTGAGGCGGCTCCCCCGCTTCCTCCTCGATGCGGACAGTGAACTCCCGCAGCAGCGGCCCCGCCAGAGCCGGGAGCCGGAGAGTGACCGTCTCCTGCTGGGTATCGCAGACGATCCGCAGGATGTCCGTGCCGGGGAGGTTGCTGGGCTGGGGGTCCCGCTTCCACACCACGTCCGGCTCACCCTGGCAGACCGTAACACTCTCCCCCAGCAAGTCCTCCCGCCGTTCCACCGTCACATTGCCGCCCCGACCGCCCAGGGTCTCCGCCTCGATGTAGGGCACCGGGTCCTCTGACAGCGGCACGCCGGCGCTGCCTGTCACAATCTTTGCCAGACTGACCAGGTTCAGCAGGACCAGGGCAAGGGGAACGCACAGCAGCAGGGCCCTGCGGCGGGGCCGGATACGCCGGCGGGGCATGGGAAAGCCGCAGCGCAGGCTGTCCAGCAGCTGGCGGAAGCAGCGCAGGTCCAGCAGCAGGTGCGCGGCCGTCACCGCTTCCACCGCCAGAAAGAGCAGAAATTTCCACGTACCTCCCGCCCGGATGGTGCTCAGGAAGAAGCAGTTTCCTCCCTGTCGGATCCAAAAGATGAGGACGCCCAGCAGCGCCAGGATTGCCCACAGGGTACTGTTCCTGACCCGCTCCCACAGCCGTCCGTAGGCCCAGCTGTCGGCGGTGGGGTCCGTGCGGAGGGGCATGGCGTCAGGCCGGGTGGACCGCCACACCAGAAACAGGCTGCTGGAACAGACGAACTCCCAGCCCGCCTCGCCGTAGGCCTCCCTCTGCTCTTCCGTGGGCTTGTACTGCCCCTTCTCCGCCGGTTCCAGCGCGAACCGGCAGTCCCGGGACGGCGCGTTACGGAAATTGCACCAGTCTGTCAGCTCCCGGCCCCGGGCGGCCTGCCGGGACAGCCACTCCTCCATGCCGGGAATGTCGTACGTACTGCAGGGCGGGACGTCCCGCCAGCGGTTCCACTTCATCGGTCATCCTCCCTCCCGGTCGCCGTCGGCGACGCAGAGCTTCAGGCGGCTCAGCTCCTGGCGATACAGGGCCCGTCCCCGGTCTGTGATGGCATAGGTCCGCTTGCGGCCCTCCACCGCCGTCTCCCGGATGAGCCCCTCCTCCTGGAACTTCGCCAAAATGGTGTACAGCGTTCCCGGGCCCAGGGGCACCCGGCCCGCCGTGGTGTCATCCACAAACCGCACGATCTCCGTGCCGCACCGCTCCTGCCGCAGCAGGCTCAGCAGGACGTAAAACATGCTCTCCGTCAGAACTTTCAGGGGTTCCTTCGCCATGGGCGTCTCCTCCAATATCGAAACACGATATTCTATGTTTTGATTGTAATATCGTTTTACGATATTGTCAACAGCATTGGAGGATCCTGGGATGAATACCAGGTTTTGAGGGTTGCTTCCAGCAGGGAGATTCCTGTACCATGGATTGCGGAAAAAACCACAGAAAGGAAAAAACGCAATGAAGCGACAAGTTCTGTGCGGCCTGCTGGCCGCCGCGTCCCTCTCCCTCCCCGTCCAGGCGGCCAGGGCCGTGCCCGTTCAGGCGGACGGCACGGTGCTGAAAAGCGGCTCCTACGTGGAACAGGGCGTTACATATGTCCCCCTGCGGTATCTGCTGGACGCTCTTGGCGGCTGGACGGTCTCCTGGGACAGCGCGGAACAGGAGGCCGTGGCAGTGTCCGGCTCCCTACGGCTGGCGGCGGACCCGGCGGCGGACACCATCACCATCGGCGGCCGGGAATATGCCGGACGGGTCACGGTGGAAAACGGCCGGACCTACGTCCCCCTGCGGCTGGTGACAGAGGCCCTGGGCGGCAGCGCCGAGTGGGACCCGTACCTGGGCGGCGCGGCGGTGACCTCCGCCGGGGCGGCCCACGACGCGGCGGACTTTTACTGGCTCAGCCGCATCATCAGCGCCGAAAGCGGCGGCGAGTGTCTGGAGGGCCAGATCGCCGTGGGCAACGTGGTGCTGAACCGGGTGGCCAGCCGGGAGTTCCCCGACACCATCCCCGGCGTCATCTTCGACCGGGTGGACGGCGTGCAGTTCGAGCCGGTCTCCAACGGCACCGTCTACAAGGCCCCCACCGCCCAGGCTACGGAGGCCGCCCGGCGGGTGCTGGCCGGGGAAAACGTCATCGGAGACGCGCTGTACTTTTACGCGCCGGCTTTGTCCCAGGGACTGTGGATCAACGCCAACCGGACATATTGCAAAACCATCGGCTGCCACCGGTTTTATCTGTAAGGCATCTATTTGACTTTTGCGGGCACGGGGCATAGAATAAGGGTATCAAGAACGCAAAGGAGCATACGACTATGCTGTTTTCCGACCGGCCCAGGAGCCATTACCCCAATTCTCCCGCCCATGAGGTCATCTGCCAGCTCCGCTTCCCCACCATCCTCACCATCAACACCGTGGAGCCCGCCGACTTTCAGGAGGCTATCCGGGAGGATTTCCCCCAGTATGCCCGCCGGCAGGACGTGACGCCCCCCAAGGTCTCCGGACTGGGCGGGCCCAATCCCAGGGTGGAACAGCAGCCGCCGGTGACGAACTACCACTTCCTTTCCGCCGACGGCAAATGGAAGCTGAACCTCACCAAGGATTTCATCGCCCTGTCCACTCTCCGCTACACCGGCTGGGAGGAGTTTGCCCACCATCTGGACAAGCCGCTGGCATCATTCATCAAGCTGTACAAGCCCGCCTATTTCCAGCGGGTGGGCATCCGCTACATCAACCTCTTTTCCCGCCAGAAGCTGGGGCTGGAGGACGTGCCCTGGGCGGAGCTGTTCACCCCCGCCTATACCGGCGCCCTGCGGGAGCCGGACGTCCGGGAGGATCAGGTGGTAAACTGCTCCAGCGATCTGCTTTTGAAACTGGACTCCTCCTGCCAGGCCAAGATCCACGCCGGACCGGGCCGTATCCAGAACAACGCCCCCGGCGCCCAGCAGGACCCGGAGGTGAAGTTCATCTTCGACATGGACCTGTCCATGAACGGCCAGACCCCTTGCACCCTGGCCGCCGCCGCGCTGGAGACCCTCCACGGCCACGGCACCCGGGTCTTTGAGGGGGCCGTTACAGACCGGACGCGGGACGCCATGAGCACGCTTTAAAACACATATGGCTTTATAAGGTAGTACCTCTCTCGGAAACAAAAATCAGTGCCTTTGTCCACTGTTGGAAAAGGTGCTGATTTTTTTGTAAAATTTGCAGAAATCGGCTCGTATAATCGTTTTACATTTTAGGAATTTTAAGTCTTGTACAAAATCCATGTTTTCCGATATTCTATTGAGTGGGAAAATTCAATGCGCTAAACACCAAAAGAAAGAAAAAGGGGCATACGAATCATGTTGAAGAGCGAGTATTTGCAGCGGGTATATACCCAGGTCGTCACCCGGGACCCGGATCAGAAGGAATTCCATCAGGCCGTGCTGGAGGTCCTGGAGAGCCTGGACCTCATCGTGGAACAGCATCCTGAGTATGAACAGAAGGGCATCATTGAGACCTTCGTGGAGCCGGAGCGCATGATCTGCTTCCGGGTGCCCTGGATCGATGACAAGGGCGCGGTCCATGTCAACCGCGGCTACCGCATCCAGTTCAGCTCCGCCATCGGTCCCTACAAGGGCGGCCTGCGGTTCCATCCCACTGTCAATATGTCTATTCTGAAATTCCTGGGCTTTGAGCAGATCCTGAAGAACAGTCTCACCGGCCTGCCCATGGGCGGTGCCAAGGGCGGCAGCGACTTCGACCCCAAGGGCAAGAGTGACGGCGAGGTCATGCGCTTCTGCCAGAGCTTTATGACCGAGCTGAACCGTCACATCGGCCAGTTCGTGGACGTGCCCGCCGGCGACATCGGCGTGGGCGCCCGTGAGATCGGCTATCTGTTCGGCCAGTACCGCCGCATCCGCGGCAGCTACGACGCCGGCGTCCTCACCGGCAAGGGCCTGGAATTCGGCGGCTCCCTGGTGCGTACCGAGGCCACCGGCTACGGCCTGTGCTACCTGACCGAGGAAATGCTCAAGTGCATGCGCAAGGACAGCTTCGAAGGCAAGACCGTGGTCATCTCCGGCTCCGGCAACGTGGCCATCTTTGCCTGCCAGAAGGCCACCCAGCTGGGCGGCAAGGTCGTGGCCATGAGCGACTCCAACGGCTATATCCACGATCCCAACGGCATTGACCT
This sequence comes from bacterium, assembly GCA_004560375.1. GTDB lineage: Bacteria > Bacillota > Clostridia > Oscillospirales > Oscillospiraceae > Enterenecus. The sequence goes on along the minus strand of SFVC01000033.1, from coordinate 21,153 downwards.
GGACGTGGTGAAGGACATCAAGCTGGGTCACCGCGGCCGTATCAAGGAATACGCCGAGCGGGTCCCCGGCAGCACCTACACCGAGGGCTTCCGCAACATCTGGAACGTGCCCTGCGACATCGCCCTGCCCTGCGCCACCCAGAACGAGATCGACGGCGAGATTGCCAAGACCATCGTAAAGAACGGCGCTATGGCCGTGGCCGAAGGCGCCAATATGCCCTGCCGTCCCGAGGCCATCCATGTGTTCCAGGAGGCCGGACTCCTGTTCGCCCCCGCCAAGGCTGCCAATGCCGGCGGCGTGGCCACCAGCGGTCTCGAAATGAGCCAGAACTCCATGCGCTACTCCTGGACCTTCGAGGAAGTGGACGCCAAGTTGAAGGACATTATGACCAACATCTTCCACAACATCTTCAACGCCTCCGTGGAGTGCGGCGTCCCCGGCGACCTGGTGGTGGGCGCCAACATCGCCGGTTTCAAGAAGGTGGCCGACGTCATGCTGGCCCAGGGCCTGATTTGAGTTTACCCTCCCCTCTCTATATATACAAAAGGACCCGAATCGGATGGTTCGGGTCCTTTTGTATCATATTACCGGCTGATCTCAAATTCCACATACCCCATGACACCGGGGGCTACCGCATAGGGCGGGAACACCACCACGGGGTTTCCGGCCTGGGCGATATAAAAGCTGGTGGTCTCATCCACGGTGGTGAAGCCGCCCATGCTTTCATCAAAGTACACGGAGGGGTCTGCGGCCATCTGGGTCCGGATGCTGTCGTTGCAGATGGTCACCCAGTCCTCGCCCAGCAGGTCCCGGAGAGTCAGATCCTTGTCCGCCGCCAGGTCCAGGTTATAATAGGTCCGCTCCCAATAGGCGTTGGAAAACGACACATTGGACTCCACCAGGAAGGAGACCACGGTATCGGTCTGGGACTTGATGTCATAAGAGACGCTGACGGTGATATCGTGCTGCTCCCATTCCTCCTGGGTACCGCCGGTAGCCAGGAACGCGTCCTTGTACTCTGCCACAAGCTGCTCGCCTTCGGCGGTCTTGGCCTCCACCCGCTCCTGGATTTCCGCGCTGACGGCGTCGGCGAAATCCGAGCCAGTCACGGCGGGCTGCTCCACCTCCAGCGTGCGGTCCGCGTTTTCATCCGTATAGCTGCGGACGGTGAGGATCTGGAACAATCCGCCCAGCACCGGAATGTCGGCGGCGGCGGACGCCATGGTGGGCGACAGGTTCAGCGCACCCACGACCACCGCAAAGCAGGCGGCCACGGTGCCCAGCCGCCGTCCCCAGGCCCGGCGGGCACGCTTGGCCTTTCCCTGCCGGATGCCCGCCCGGACCCGCTGGTCCAGCTCGGCGGGAATAGGCGTCTCCTCATATACCTGTTTCGCTTCCTTGAATTCGTTCATACCTCTTCTCCTTCCAGTGAGACACGTAGTTTTTTCAATCCGGTGTACAGCCGCGTCTTGACCGTGCTGAGAGGACAGCCCAGAACCGCGCTGATCTCTTTCAGCGGCAGCTCCTCGTAAAACCGCAGCTCGATGACCGTCCGCAGTTCCGGCGGCAGGGCTTCCACCCTGCGGGCCAGGGCATCATCCCCCGGAAGCGGGTCCTCGTAGCTGCCGGGGTCCAAATCCTCCGGCGCCGCCGGAGCCTCCCGCTTCCGGCCGCGGAGCTGGTCTGTACACACGTTGACCAAAATGCGGTAAAACCAGGTGCGCATGGCGTCCGCATCCTTCAAGCTGTCCTGTTTCTCCAGTGCTTTGCAGACAGCGGCCTGTACCGCGTCCAAAGCGTCTTCCCTGTTATGCAGATAGCTGTATGCCAGACGGTAAAACCGCGCCTGATTTTCCACAAGATACGTTGTCAGTTGTGTTTCCCGGATATGTGACACGTTGGCATGGTCCTTTCTGTTCGTTCTGTCTGTTAGACGGAGAACCGGGGAAAAAAGTTTGCGCGGAAAGGGGAAAATTTCAGCAGGGGATGCCGTTGAAACGGTATCCCCTGCTTGCATCTTATTCGTACCGCAGAGCGTCAATGGGATTCAGCTTGGCCGCTTTGTTGGCGGGGAGGTAGCCGAACAGCATCCCGATGCCCACGCTGACGCCGAAACTGACCAGAATGGCCCCCAGAGTGGGCGTGGCGTTGAAGGTGACGCCGCTGGCCGCTCCCAGGGACTCCACCAGCATCCCGCCGAAGAGGGAGCCCACAGCCACCGCCATCAGATAGCCGAAGAGAATACCCACCAGGCCGCCGAGGGCGGAGGTGGTGCCGGCCTCGATGATGAACTGGCGGCGGATGTCCCGGCGTTTGGCGCCCAGGGACTTGCGGATGCCGATCTCCCGGGTGCGCTCCGTGACGGACACCAGCATGATGTTCATGATGCCGATGCCGCCCACCAGCAGGGAAATGGCGGCGATGGCAATGAGAACCGCCATGGCGACGCCCATCATGGCGTTGATCAGGTTCACCTGGTCCAGCATCGTCTCGATGTAATAGGCGTCTTCATCCTGATAGAAATTCCACAGCATATCGTTCAGCAGGGCCTTGGCCTGGCCCACCGTGTCCCGGGAGACCGCCGTGGCCTGATACAGGGTCACGGTGCGGCTGCCGGAGAGTGCCATGGCGTTTTCATAGGGGATGTAGACCCGGTCATCAGAGCTGCCTTCGGTCATCGTGGTCTGCTGCCGCTGCATTACGCCGATGACGGTATAGGGCACGCCGCCGATATAGAGCGTGTTTCCCAGGGCGTCCCCCCGGAAAGCCTCCTGCTCCAGGTAAGCCCCGATGACACAGACGTTCTTTCGCTGGGTCACATCCACGTATTGCAGATACCGTCCCTTTGCCAGTGGCTCTCCATCCAGGGTAGTTCCGTTCTCCGGCCGGTACATAGCCTCGCTGACACCGTAGATGCCGGTCTTTTTGAACTCGTTGCTCCCCTGCCGCACACCCTGGCCGCCGCTGACCCAGGGGGTCACGCCGCTGAATGTCTCCGGGTGACTGTCAATGAAGTCCATGACTTCCTGGCTGTCCAGCTCCATGGTGCTGCCGTCGCCCCGGCCCCAGGTGTAAAACATCACCTGGGTGACGCCCAGCTTCTGCACCTGCTGCTCCACCATACCCGTCAGGCCGTTGCCCAGGGAGATGATGATAATGACCGACGCCACGCCGATGACAATACCCAGCATGGTGAGAAATGCCCGCATTTTACTGGTCCGCAGGGACTTCAGCGCCAGCTTGAAGGATTGGGTGACATTCATACCTGCTCCTCCTCGGCCCGCACCACCGCCTGGGGAGCGGCGGCGTCGCCGTCATAGATGATGCGGCCGTCCTGAAGGCGGACGATGCGCCTGGCCTTTCGGGCGATGGCATTGTCATGGGTGATGAGGACCACGGTATCCCCCTCCTCGTTGAGCTTCTGCAGAAACTCCAGCACCTCCCGGCCCGTCCGGGAGTCCAGAGCGCCAGTGGGTTCGTCCGCCAGGATGACCGAGGGCTTCCCCGCCAGCGCCCGGGCAATGGACACCCGCTGCTGCTGGCCGCCGGAGAGCTGGTTGGGCAGGTGCTTCTGTTTATCCGCCAGGCCCACCCGGTCCAGGGCCTGCACAGCCCGCTCCCGGCGCTCCTGGCCGGAAATACCGGCGTACAGCAGGGGCAGTTCCACATTTTCCAGGACTGTCAGCTTGGGAATGAGGTTATACTGCTGGAACACGAAGCCAAGCATTTTGTTGCGAATTTCCGCCTGCCGGTCGTCATCCATGGTGGACACGTCCACACCGCCCAGGCGGTAGGTGCCGGAGGTGGGCACATCCAGACAACCGATGATGTTCATGGCAGTGGATTTGCCGGAGCCGGACTGACCCACGATGGCCACGAATTCGCCCCGGTCAATGGTCAGGCTGACGCCGTCCAGGGCGTGGACGGCCTCGCCGCCCATGGGATAAATCTTGTATACGTCTTTCAGTTCAATGAGATGCGCCATGGTCAGCCCTCCGGGACGGGAGCGGCCTGGTACGCCACCCGGTCTTCCTCCGTCAGGCCGGAGGTGATCTCAATGTAGGCGTCATCGCTGCGGCCCAAAATGACGGCGCGTTCTTCCAGTCTGGAGGGGTCTGCCAAAGAGCCGTCCTCTCCGAGGGCTTCCGCGGGAACAACCAGCACCGTGCCGCCCCGGTCCACAGCGGCCACGGGCACGGTGAGGACGTCCTCCGCCGTGTCACACCGGATGGAGGCGGAGACGTTCATCCCCGGCATCAGGCCGCCGAACTCCGGAATGGCAATGGTGACGGGATAGGTCGTGAAGCCGTCCTTGGTGGTGCCGTTGACGCTGACCCGCTCCACGGTGCCGGTGTAGGCCTCACCGGGCAGAGCGGCGGCGGTGATGTCCACCGTCTGGCCCGCCTTCACCTTGCCGATGTCCAGCTCGTTGACGTTCATCTGCATTTTCAGGCAGCTCAGGTCGTAGATAACAGCCAGGGTGCCGCTGGCGGAGCCGTCCACCTTGTCCCCGGCCTTGAAGTTCTTCTCAATGACCGTGCCGGAGATGGGAGAGGTGATCTTGTAGTCATCCAGGCTGCCGCTGGCGGAGGAGGCGGACAGATTGGCGCTCTCCAGTGTCAGCCGGGCGGTTTCGATCTGGTCCCGGATGGCAGCGGAGTCCACCGTGCAGAGGACCTCGCCCTTGGTGACGGTGCTGCCCATCAGCTTGTCAAAGCCGCTGACGGAACCGCTGCCGGCGGCGTAGACCGTGGCGGCGGCGGGCATATTGATGGCGGCGCTGCCATAGCTGGTGTAGCTGCCGATGACAGCGGAGGCGGTATAGGCGTCGGACAGGACGCCGGGGTTCTCCACCTTCACCCGGACGCTGCTGCCCTCCATGCCGTTGCTGGTGACGGCGGTACTGTTGGACACCGCTGTGACGGTGCCGCTCACCGGTTCCACGAAGCTGCCCACGAACACCGTGGCCTTCTGGCCCACGTAAAACTCGGACGGGGCCACATAGGGGAACAAAAAGTCAATGGACAGGTCCATGCTGGCGACGATCTTCGCAAGGGCGGCGCCGGCGGTGACGTCGTCGCCGTTGTGGACATAGACCTCGCTGATGGTGCCGCTGATGGGGGCCGTGGGGCGCCGGGTCTCTTTGGCCTGGTCATAGCTCAACTGGGCCTGCTGCACGGAGAGTCCCGCCCGGCTGACGGAATTCCGGGCGTCGCCGCTGTCCAGCTCGTAAAGCAGCGCGCCCTCCTCCACCAGATCGTCCTCCTCAAAGGGGGCGCTGAGAATGGCCCCGGAGATCAGGGTATTCACCTGGTAGGAGTCCGCGGGCTCCAGCGTGGCGGAACCGCTGACCGATACCGACAGGTCCCGGCGGACCACCTGCTCCACCGTGTAGGACGTCTCCGCCGCTCCGGTGCCGCCCCCCAGCCGGGGCAGCACCGCAGTAGCCAAAACCACCACGGCCAGCAGCACCACAAAGACCCGGCCCTTCTTGCCGAGATGGAATCTTCTTTGCTTCTTCTCCGGGAGGAACTGCTCCTCCTGATCCATGATCTCATTCATACAAGTTCTCCTTATTCCGGCCTGACGGCTGTTCTTCCGCTTTCTATAACGGTACGGCGCAGCCGTTTTCTTCAGGCCCTATCATTTTTCTTTGCCCATTGTCTTAGTCAATTAGTACAATAGCACAATTTTGCCGTTTGTCAAGGTGAAAGCTGGAAATTTTTTTGGTACGGGCTGAGGATACACCTTCCACCCAATGGAAGGTCAAGAGAAATCTTGTGATATATGAAAAAACACGGGCGGCAAATGCCGTCCATGTTTTTTCAGCATTATTTTAATTCATAAAGGGGAACTGTCCGCTGATAGGGCTGGGAACGGTAGGTCACAGAGGAGATCTTCCGGCCGGAGATGCCGTATTTTGGGTGGGTGCCGAAAAGGTCGATGTACTGTGCCAGGTCGTCCCGCTCCGCCGCCATAGCCTCCAGCAGTTGGACCGTGGCCCGGGCGTCGTCCACCGCCCGGTGGCTGTTGACCGCGTCCGTCAGGCCATAGGTCTCGATGGCGTTGCAGAGCTTGTGGGGATAGTCCCGGCGGTCCCGGTAGACTGTCAGGGCGTCCAGAAACCGGGGCTTTTTCAGCACCTCCACCAGGCCGAAGGGCCGGAGAAACCAAAAGAGAAAATTCAAATCGAACTGGGCGTTATAGGCCACCAACAGGGGCCGCTCCGCCCCCTCCAGAAGGGCGCAGAAATCCCCGGCGGCCTCCCGCGGTGCCACGCCCTCGCTTTGAAGCTGTTCATCCGTGATGCCTGTCAGGTCCGTGATGAAGGGCGGCAGGGATTTCCCTTCCGGCAGGCGGATGAGCCGGTCCATGCTGCCGGTCTCCCCGCCTTTCTCCAGAGACACGGCCCCCAGCTCGATGATGGCGTCCCTGCCAAACTCGATGCCGGTGGTCTCCGTGTCGAACACCACCAGACGGTCAAACTGTTTCCAAAGGCTTTCCATCAGGCAGCAGCCTCCTCCGCCAGCCAGTTGTCGCCGGTGGCGTAGTCGATCTCCACACCGGGCTGAACGTTGTAACAGAACACGTTGAAGCAGACGCCGTCGCCGCCGTCCTCCACGGAGTACGCCTCCATCTGAACGCCCCGGGCCACCAGCTCCGTGCCCTGGAAGGCCGGGGTCACCCGGTAGAGAACGTGGTTGTCCGTTTCTTTCACATAGTCCGCCACCAGGTTCTCAAAGGGCAGCATCCCCTCCACGTTCAGGTAGCGGGTGCCGGTGATGAGGTTGCACTCGTTGGCGTTCTCTCCCGCCAGCTGGAAGCCGATCAGGTGGCAGCGGTTCCACAGGGACTTGCCGTCCACAAAGTCGTACTGGTTCTGCACCCAGCCGGTGGGCTTCACGGAGCTGATGTCCCCCCGCTTCTCCGTGGGCATCAGGTCCCGGCCGATGCAGGCCTCCGTCACACCGCAGCGGCCCAGCTCGTCCAGGTCGCTGTAAAACTCGTAGGAGACATCCGTCATGTCCTCTGCGGTGAAGGAGGGCTGGTTGTCGTTGAGGACCACGTAGGGCGTACCGTCATAGGGCGGGATATTCTCCATGGAATAGGTCTCCGCCGGGGGCGTCAGATACCAGCGTACCGCACTCACCACGATGAGCAGCACGACCACCAGCAGCGCCTGCTTCACGGTCAAATGGATGGTTTTCGTCTGTTGCTTTGCCATGGTCAGTCCTCTTTTCTCGTATACCGTTCCCGGGTGATGGTCTCATGGGAGGTGCCGGAAAACTCTGCCCGCTCCGTCAGCGCAAACCGGGACAGGTCCAGCTCCAATCGCACGTCCGACGGATAGGCCCGGTTCCAGCGGTAGAGGATGAGGCCCTCCAGCTTCTCCGCCGGGAGCTGGCGGTCCTCCACAAAGCAGATGTCTCCGGGGGCGGCCTGTTCCAGAAACTTCTCTTCCACCCGCACCCGCTCCGGCGCCCAGTCGAACAGGGGCACGGAAAAAGGCGCCAACCACAGCGGCTTTTCACCGCAGAGGGCCAGCAGGTCCTCCTGCTGGGCACGGTCCCGGCTGAGCCGCCGGCGGTTGAACAGCAGGCCGTTCCGGTCATCAATACAGACAGCGGCGATCATCGCGTCATCTCCTCTCGGTCTTGTGTCACGTCCGGCGTTTATCATACCAGATTTCGACAGCCTTTGCAAGGTTTACATAACAATAATAATTCCTGGATTTTCGGGCAAACTGGTGGCATCACTGCTGACAGGAGGTCTTTTCATGCGCCGTTTGCTCCGCAATTCCCTGATGCTGCTTCTTCCCTGCCTGTTTCTGGCGGGGGCGCTGTACGTCCAGGGCCGGGTGACGTCCCGGTCCGAGGCCGCGTCCGCATCCGCCGCCATCCCCGCATCCGCCGCCAATTGGGGACTGTCCTTCCCCAACGAGGGGCAGTCCCCGGTGGGCAATGCCACGGTGGAGGATCTGGCCCAGTACGACGCCTACTACCTGGGGGACACCTCCCAAAAGGTCATCTATCTCACCTTTGACTGCGGGTATGAGAACGGATACACGGAATCCATTCTGGACACGCTGAAAAAGCACAATGCCCCCGCCGCCTTCTTCGTGGTGGGAAATATGATCGAGACCGCGCCGGACATCATCCGGCGGATGGCGGCGGAGGGGCACATCGTGGGCAACCACACCTACCACCACCCGGATATGTCGGTCATTAGTGATCAGGCGGCTTTCCAGAAAGAGCTGGAATCTCTGGCGGCGCTGTACAAGGAGACGGTGGGCGAGAACCTGCCTATGTACTACCGCCCGCCCCAGGGAAAATACAGCGTGGAGAACCTGAAGCAGGCCCAGGCGCTGGGGTACAAGACCATCTTCTGGAGCCTGGCCTATGTGGACTGGTATGTGGACAACCAGCCCACGGCGGAACAGGCCTACGCCAAACTGCTGCCCCGCATCCACGACGGCGCCATCGTCCTGCTCCACTCCACCTCCAAAACCAACGCGGAAATCCTGGACGACTTGCTGACCAAGTGGGAGGGCATGGGGTTCACCTTTGCCTCCCTGGACGAGCTGCCGGAGGTTTGACAGCGCCGTGACCCAGGGCTATAATGTCTCCATCGTGAAAATTTTTCCGACTGGAGAGATCGTATGCCGAACATCATCAAAATCACGGACATCGCGGCGCCGGAGCTGGACGTTTTTGCCCGCCTGACGGAGGCTCAGCTGCGAAACCGGCTGGAGCCGGAAAAGGGCGTTTTCATCGCGGAGAGCCCCAAGGTCATCGGACGGGCCCTGGACGCAGGGTATGAGCCGGTGTCGCTGCTGATGGAGCCCAGGCATATCGACGGGCAGGGCCGGGACATTATCGCCCGCTGCGAAGGAATCCCCGTCTACACCGCCAGCCGGGAAATTCTGGAGGGTCTCACCGGCTACGCCCTGACCCGGGGTGTGCTGTGCGCTATGCGCCGCCCGCCCCTGCCCTCCGTGGAAGACGTCTGCGCAAACGCCCGCCGGGTGGCGGTGCTGGAGGGGATCGTGGACTCCACCAACGTTGGCGCTATCTTCCGCTCCGCCGCCGCGCTGAACATCGACGCCGTGCTGGTCACGCCCACCTGCGGCGACCCGCTGTACCGCCGGGCGGTCCGGGTCAGCATGGGCACCGTGTTCCAGGTGCCCTGGACCCGCATCGGCAGCGAACCGTCGGAATGGCCGGAGCCGGGACTGGAACGGCTGCGGAAGCTGGGGTTCCAGACCGCCGCCATGGCCCTGCGTGACGACTCCGTCAGCATCGACGATCCCCGCCTGGCAGCGGAAGAGAAGCTGGCTATCGTACTGGGCACCGAGGGCGACGGCCTGGCGGAGCGCACCATCGCCGAATGCGATTACACCGTCCGTATCCCCATGGCCCACCAGGTGGACTCTCTGAATGTGGCGGCGGCCAGCGCCGTCGCTTTCTGGGAGCTGCGGGCGTGGTAGCGAGGTTTTCTGATATTATTTATGAAAAAAGGGCCCTCAGAAAACCGCCAATCCATTGAAATGCAAGAAAAAACCTCGGAACCATTGAAGTTCCGAGGTTTTTCATTTGGCAGCGGGTGAAGGATTCGAACCCTCACATACAGAGTCAGAGTCTGCTGTGCTACCTTTACACAAACCCGCTATACCTGTCCGCCGCAGCGAACAGATATTATTATACAGAAATTCGTTTTTTTGTCAAGGGGATTTCTGAAATTCTTTTTGACTTTTTTTACCCCTTTCGGCCACCGAAAAATCCTTTGAAGAATCCGCTTTTTTTCTCCCGGCCGCTGCAGGACAGTCGGGCCAACGCTTTTTGAGCGTCCGCATAGTCCTGTTCCGCCGCTTTGCGGTACAGCTCCAGCGCCCGGTCTCTGTCCTTCTCCACGCCACGGCCATTTTCATAGCACCAGGCCAAATTGTACTGGGCGCGGGGCAGTTCCTGCTCCGCCGCCTTCCGGTACCAAAGCACAGCCTCCTTCCAGCTCTTGGTCACGCCCACGCCGGTCTCGTACAGGTAGCCCAGGTTGCACTGGCCCGTCCGGTCGCCCTGCTCCGCCGCCTGGCGGTATAGTTCCGCGGCCTTTTTCACGTTTTTTTCCACGCCGTGGCCAAATTCACAGCACACGCCCAAGTTGCACCGGGCACGGGCGTAGCCGGCATCGGCGGACACTTTGTACCACTTGGCGGCTTCCTCCCAGCTCTGGGGCACGCCTTTCCCGCTCTCATACAGGTAGCCTAAGTTGCACTGGCCCGCCGGGTCGCCCTGCTCCGCCGCCGCACGGTACAGCTCCGCCGCTTTGCAGAGGTCTTCTTCCACGCCCTCGCCGTGCTCATAGCACACACCCAGGTTGCACTGGGCGGCGGCATAGCCGGCGTCCGCCGCTTTCTCATACCAGCGGACGGCCTCCGCCCAATCCTGCTCCACGCCGCGGCCACGCTTGCAGCAGACCCCCATGCAGTACATGCCCCGGGGGTCCTCCTGGTCCGCCGCCTGGCGATACCAATGGGCAGCCCGCTTCAGATTCCGCTCCACGCCTTTGCCGTGCTCATAGCACCAGGCCAGGTTGCACTGCGCCCGGGCGAATCCCTTCACCGCGGCGGCACGGTACCACTTCGCCGCCTCTTCCCAGCTCTGTTCCACGCCCCGGCCGAACTCGTACAGGTAGCCCAGATTGCACTGGCCCGCCAGATTACCGGCGTCGGCCGCACGGCGGTACAATTTCGCCGCCTTCTCATAGTCCCGGGGGACGCCCTCTCCCCGCTCGTAGCAGACGCCCAAATCGCACATGGCCGCGGCGGAACCGGCGTCCACCGCCTTTTGATACCAGCGGCAGGCCTCCGCCTGGTCCTGCTCCACGCCATTGCCATAGTCATAAGCCCGGGCAACGGCAAACAGCCCCCGGGGATAGCCCTGGTCTGCCGCTGCGCGGTACCAGGAGAGAGCGGACTTTAGATCCTTCTCCACACCTTTTCCGTGTTCATAGCACCAGGCCAGATTGCACTGCGCCCGGGGATAGCCCTGCTCCGCAGCCGCGCGGTACCAGCGGACCGCATCCGCCCAGCTCTGCTCCACGCCCTGGCCGATCTCATACAAAAATCCCAGACAGCACTGGCCGGGAGCGTGGCCCTGCTCCGCGGCGGCACGATACCATCGCACCGCCTGCTCCAGGTCCTTCGGAGTGCCCGCGCCGAATTCCATGCACCGGCCCAGCTCCGTCTGCGCTGGCGGATACCCCAGCCAGGCGGCGGAGCGGTACCACTTCACTGCCTCAGCGTCATCCTGCTCCACACCCGCGCCCCGGCTGTGTGCCTCGCCCAGCAGGAACTGGGCCCGGGGAAAGCCCTGCGCCGCGCCCTTTTGGAAACACTCCGCGGCTTTGGCGTCATCCTGTTCCACACCAATGCCGTTGGCATAGCAGTAGCCCAGATTCGTCAGAGCCGGTATGTAATCCCGGGCCGCGGCCTGGACGTACAGCAGCACCGCCTGCCGGGGATCCGCCGGAACGCCCACCCCCGCCTCAAAGCACCAGGCCAGATTCGTCAGGCCCAGGGGGTCATCCATGGCGACGGCCCGCTGGTAGCAGGCCAGGGCGTCGGTCCCGCGCGCATCATCCACGGCATCATTGCCCAGGGACACCCAGTTGGCCGCGGTCAGTTCCTCCTCCGTCACGGCGTTGAAGAACGTTCCGCCGCAGCGGGGGCAAAAATCCGGCTCCGCTTCGGCCACAAAGCCGCAGTCCGGATTTTCACAACGGTAATACTCCATATTTTCTCCTGTCAGGCGTCATCCTCCCCCAGTGGGTCGGGGTCATCGTAGAAGTCCAGGAAGGAATGGGCTTTGCCCCGGTATTTAAAGCCGGGAAACGTATCCAGCTGGACGCCGTGGATGGCCCGGAAGATGCTCTTTTCAATGTTGGGATTGGTCTTTTTCAGCTCCCGCAGCAGCAGCTTCATCTCCTGCCGCTTGCTCTCCCCCACGCCGTCCTCCGCCGCGTCCCGCTCCTCCGTGAACCGGCAGGCGCACTGGAGGAACCGCAGATGATTGTAGTTTTTCCAGGCGATGATGGCGTCCTCATGGACGCAGTAGAGGGGCCGTATCAGCTCCATGCCCGGGAAGTTTTTGCTGTGGAGCTTGGGAGGCATGGCCTGGAGCTGGGCGCCGTAAAACAGGCCCAGAAGGGTCGTCTCCACCACATCAGAAAAGTGGTGACCCAGGGCGATCTTGTTGCAGCCCAGCTCCCGGGCCTTGGCGTACAGAAAGCCCCGGCGCATCCGGGCGCAGAGGTAGCAGGGGTTTTTGTCCACCTGGACCGTGACATCGAAAATATCGCTGTCAAATATGGTGATGGGGATGCCCAGTGTCCGGGCGTTCTCCTCGATCAGCGCCCGGTTCTCCGGGTTATAGCCAGGGTCCATCACCAGAAAGGTCAGCTCAAAGGGCTGGTCCGTGTGCTTTTGCAGCTCCTGCATCAGCTTTGCCAGCACCACGGAGTCCTTGCCGCCGGAGATACACACGGCAATGCGGTCCCCAGGGGACACCAGCTCATACCGCTTCACGGCGGCGATGAACGGATTCCAGAGCTGTTTGCGGTAGGTTTTGATGAGACTGCGCTCGGCAATCTCCTGGGGCGTCAGTTCACGGGACATGGGAACCTCCGGTGCATTCAGAAATGATGGGCGGCCGATGGCCGCCCCCTGGGGTCCAGGGGCACGCCCCTGGTTCTTTTGCCTCCGGCAAAAGAATCAATTTCAATCATTTTTGTCAGGACATGCGCCTGACAAAAATACTTTGACCTAAGCGCCTTGGGCGCGTTCACCAGTGAATCGTATTCACTGGTGGGGGGAATCTTAAAGGGGGGACGCCAGTCCCCTCTTTATTATAGGAATATGGCCCCCAGCCGCAAAATGGAGGAAAACATCTTCCGCATCCAGGAGCGGCTGTTCCACTCCTCCAGCGTGTACTGCTTGCTCTTGGACATCATATCGTCCATGTCCTCCAGCAGTTCCTCCACCACCGGCATGTGGTACATCAGCACGGCGCATTCGTAGTGGAGCTGGAAGGTCCGGTAGTCTATGTTGGTGCTGCCCACCAGGGCCACCTCCCGGTCCACCATCACGCTCTTGGCGTGGACGAAGCCGGGGGCATACTTGTAAATCTTCACACCGTGGGCCAGCAGCTCACCCCAGTAGGTCTCCGCCACCATGTAGGCGTACTTCTTATCCGGGATGGCGGGCACCAGCAGCCGCACATCCACCCCGGCGTCCGCCGCGATACACAGCGCCTGCTGCATGGACTCCTCCACCGCGTAATAGGGCGTGGTGATATACAGCATTTTCTGGGCGGAGGAAATGAGCTGGAGGTACGTCTCCTCCACCGGGTTGTCCGGGTTGTTCAGGGGGCCGTCGGTGAAGGGCTGGCACCAGCCGGGACACTCCGGCATCTCATGCCGGGGACGGTAGTAGTCATCCTCGTTGGAAAAGGTCCGGCCCATCATCTTCCACATCTGCATAAACTGGGCGGCAAACCCCCAGGCGCCTTCGCCGTCGATGCGGACGCCGCTGTCCTTCCAGTGGCCGAACCGCTCCACGATGTTAGCGTACTCATCCGCGATGTTGATGCCGCCGGTATAGGCCGTCTGGCCGTCGATGACGGCGATCTTCCGGTGGTCCCGGTAATTGAAATAAATGCGGTTTACATAACGGTGAACGGGGTTGAACACCTCCACCTCAATGCCCGCGTCCTGGATCGTCTGGAGCGTCGCGTCAGACAACCGGGTGAGGTTGCCGAAATCGTCAAAAATGATGTGGATCTCCACGCCGGCGGCGGCCCGCTCTTTCAGCACCGCAAAAATGCGGTCCCAGATCTGGCCCTCCGCCAGAATGTAGTATTCCAGGAAAATGTAGACCTCCGCCTGCCGGAGATGGGCAATGAGGTCATCGAAAAAGGCGGCGCCGTCCCCGAAATACCGGGCGGCGGTATTTCGGTGCAGCAGAAAGCCCCGTTTTTGCAGATAGGCCGCCAGCCGACCCCAGGCCGGGGATTTCCGGGTAAGCCGGGAGAGGTTCGCCTCGCTGGCCATCCGCTGGCTCTCCCGCTGGGGGATGGGCGGGACCTTCCGCAGGCTGAGCTGCTTGGCCTGATGGGTGCCGCCCCACAGGCAGAACAGGATCATACCGGCCACCGGCACCGCCAGCAGCAGGCACATCCACACCAGCTTATAGCTGGGGCTGCCGGGACGCTGGTAGACCCGGATGGCAATGATGGCGCCGATAAATTCCAGCACGCTGTACACATAGCTGGCTTTCTCCCGCAGGAAATAGGTCAGCAGCAATGTGGTGGCGATCTGCGCCAGCACCGTCAGGACGCACATCCCGATGCTGGCCGCGGCGGAGATCCGCCGCTCTGTCCGCTCCTGCGGATGGGGAAGCTTTTTATGCACAGCTCTTCACCTCCCGGTCTTTCTCTCTTTCCGGTATCATTATAACCAAAACGGGCGAATGCTTCAACTATGATTCTGTAAATTCGTTGAGAGGAAAAACAGCGCCGCCGCAAACGCGGCGGCGCTGGGCCTTATCTGCGCTGGCGCAGGAGCTCCTGCTTGATGTCCCACAGCTTCTGGCTGAGGTCGACATAATACTTATGGGGGTTCTCGAACCGCTTCACCTCGTCCCACAGGGTATCCACCTGCTCCGCGCAGTATTTCTGAATTTCCTGGAGGGAGGGCTGCTGGTAGACCAGCTGGCCGCCCTTGAACACCTGTACCTGAAGGGGCCGGGCCTCGAAATTCGTGTAGGTCTTGCGCTTCCAGGTAGCGCGGGGGTCGAACAGCTCCAGCGGCTGCGTCTCATCCACCGTCTCGTCCCAGACGGCGATATAATCCGCTTCGGCCTTGCCGGTAGCCTTATCGAAAATGCGGTAGGTCTTTTTGAAGTGGGGATTCGTGATCTTGTCCACGTTCTCGCTGACCTTGATCTTGGGGATGATGTTGCCCTGGGCATCCTCCACGGCGGCCAGCTTGTACACGCCGCCGAACACCGGCTGGCTGCTGGCGGTGATCATCCGCTCGCCGACGCCGAACATGTCGATCTTGGCGCCCTGCTGCAGCAGGTCCCGGATGATGTACTCGTCCAGCGAGTTAGACGCGGAAATCTGGCACTCGGTCCAACCCGCGTCGTCCAGCATCTTCCGGGCCTCCCGGGAGAGGTAGGCGATGTCACCGGAGTCCAGACGAATGCCGCACTTGGTGATACCCAGGGGCTTCAGCACCTCGTTGAAGGCCCGGATGGCGTCGGGCACGCCGGATTTCAGGACGTTATAAGTATCCACCAGGAGCGTTGCGTTGGTGGGATAGATCTGGCAGTAGGTCTTAAAGGCCTCGTACTGGCTGTCAAACATCTGGACCCAGGAGTGGGCCATGGTGCCGCCGGCGGGGACGCCGTAGAGCTGGTCGGAGATGGTGCAGGCCGTGCCCTTGCAGCCGCCGATATAGGCCGCCCGGGCGCCGGAGATGGCGCCGTCGGTGCCCTGGGCCCGGCGGGAGCCGAATTCCAGCACCGTCCGCCCCTGAGCCGCCCGGCAGATGCGGTTGGCTTTGGTGGCGATCAGGCTCTGGTGGTTCACCGTCAGCAGTGTGAACGTCTCAATGAGCTGGGCCTCGATAGCCTTGGCCCGGACCGTTACCACCGGCTCCCGGGGGAAAATGGGTGTGCCCTCCGGGATAGCCCAAATATCGCCGGAAAAATGGAAATTCCGGAGATAGTTCAAAAACTCCTCAGAAAACAGATTCTTACTCCGCAGGTACGCAATATCCTCCTCATCAAAATGGAGGTTTTCTATGTAATCAATGAGCTGGCTGAGGCCCGCGCAGACGGCAAAGCCGCCCTTGTCCGGGACGTCCCGGAAGAATACATCAAAATATGTGATCCGGTCCTGATAGCCCGCCTGAAAATACCCATTGCCCATGGTCAGCTCGTAAAAGTCGCAGAGCATGGTCATATTCAGTTTCTTTTCCGTATCCATAACTACACCTCGGTATCATGTTGGGCAAGTGTCTTGTCACCTGGCTTGATTATAAGCATTATAAGCGGCTTTGCCCGGAAAAGCAATCGTTTTTCAAAAAACGCGTCAAATATTTGTCAATTCTGATTGACAAGGCGGCTCCCCTCCCCTATGATGAGGGAGAATCAAAGCGCCCCGGCGCTTTTCAAAGTGAGGGATCATCACATGGATGTGATTTTGGGTATTGACATCGGCGGCTCCACCACGAAAATCGTCGGGCTCCGGACCGACGGGAGCATCGTCTCCATGCTGCGGGTGCGGGCAGACGACCAGGTGACCAGTCTGTACGGCGCCTTGGGCAACTATCTCACCAGCAACGGACTGACCCTGACAGATGTGCGGCGGATCGTCCTCACCGGCGTCGGCGCGAGCTACGTGGAGGGCGACATTTACGGCCTGCCCACCTGCAAGGTGGACGAGTTCTCCGCCAGCGGCACCGGGGCGCTGGCGCTCTCCGGCCAGGACAAGGCCGTGGTGGTCACCATGGGCACCGGCACCGCTTTCATGTGGGCGGAAAAGGACGGCACCGTGCGGCACCTGTGCGGCAGCGGCATCGGCGGCGGCACCTTGGGCGGCCTGTGCCGCAAGCTGGTGGGCATGGAGCGGTTCGGCCAGATCAAAAAGCTGGCCGCCGGCGGCGATTTGGGCCAGGTGGACCTGACCATTGCCGACATTACCTGCCACCCCGCTCCCACGCTGGACCCCACCCTCACCGCCGCCAACTTCGGCAATCTGGCGGAGGACGCCTCCCCCGCTGACCTGGCCGCTGGGGCGGTGAATCTGGTGCTCCAGGCCATCGGCACCATGACGGTGCTGGCCTGCCAGTGCTGCGATACCCGGACTGTGGTGCTGACCGGGTCCATGACCACCCTGGACCAGGTGCAGCCCAACTTTGAGAATTTTGAAAAGCTCTACGGCATCCACTACATCGTACCCGAAAACGCCACCTTCGCCACCGCCATCGGCGCGGGGCTGTGCAGCCTGAAGAAAAAGGCGGTGGAGTGATGGAAAACCGGGCGGGCTCCATGCAGGCCCTGTGGCCGGTCTACCATCCCGACATTCCTCCCTTTCTGCGGGAGCTGGCCGAAACGCCGGAAATGCGGCGGCTGCGAAACGTGGGCATGAACTGCGGCTGCGAATACACGGACTTCCCCCGGTTCCGAAAGCTGGCGCCCTATTTCCGCTTCGACCACAGCGTGGGCGTAGGGCTCATCGTGTGGCACTTTACCAAAAGCCCCTCCCAGGCAGCGGCGGGGCTGCTCCATGACATCGCCACCCCGGTCTTTGCCCATGTGGTGGATTTCCTCAACGGGGACCACCTGCGGCAGGAGTCCACGGAGGCTCGGACAGGGGAGCTGATCGACCGCTCCCCTGAAATCCGGCGTATTTTACAGCGGGAGGGGTTGACGGTCTCTCAAGTAGCGGACTACCACGACTACCCCATCGCCGACAACGACACGCCCTGGCTGTCGGCGGACCGGTTGGAATACTCTCTTGGGAACCTGTGGAACTACGGTCTGATCTCTTTTGAGAAGGCCCGGTCTTATTACGCGGACCTGACCGTCGCGGAAAATGAGGATGGCCAGCCGGAGCTGGCTTTCCGCACGCCGGAGACAGCGGCCGGTTTCGCCATGGACGCCCTGGGCACCGCCCGCATCTATGTGGCGGACGAGGACCGCTTCTCCATGGAGGTGCTGGCCCGGCTGCTGCGGCTGGCGCTGGAGCGGAACGTCATCGGCCCGGAGGACCTGTACGGCACGGAGCCCCAGGTCATCCGCAGGCTGGAAGCGGACGCGGTCTGCGGTCCGCTGTGGCGGCGTTACCGGGGATACACAAACATCGAATCCCGGCCCAGCCGCCCCGCGGAAGGCCAGTGGCTCCAGATACCTGCCAAGCTGCGCTGCATCGACCCGCTGGCGGTGGGAATGGGGCGGGTTTCCCAGTGGGCGCCCCAATTCCGGCAGTCTCTGGAGGAATTTCGTGAGACCAGCTTTGACAGCTGGCTGGGGCCTGTATGATACCAACTCATATAAAAACGCCCGGTGCGCAGGCACCGGGCGTTTCCTATTCTCGGGGAATTATTCCTCGCCGTCCTCGGGTTCCTCGTCCAGGCTGGTCAGGTCGAACTCCAGCTTCTCGCCGCAGTTGGGGCAGATGACCTCGCCGTCTTCTAGGATGGACTCGTCAAAGTAGATGGTCTCCTCGCAGGTGGGGCAGGTGGTGGCGTAGCACTCCTCATCCTCGTCCAGCTCGTCTTCCTCGTACTCGTCGTCCTCGTCGTCCCAGTCCTCGAACACGATGTCTTCCACATCCTCCAGGTCATCGCTGACGGCGTCCAGGCCGTCGGCCAGCTCCGCCTGCTCGTCCTGGATGTCCTCCAGCTCCAGCAGCTTGCCCTCCTTCTTCTCGGTGTCCAGCTCCATGCCCTCGGCCAGGCCCTTCAGATAGGCGACCTTCTCAGAGATTTCCATAGCGGTTGCTCCTTTCTTGATAAAAAATGTTGTAGTTCCCTTTCCAAGGGGGAAGAAAGGGGGGACGGAAGTCCCCCCTTTATGTCTTACTCCTTCACGCGGCCCAGGTACTCTCCGGTACGGGTGTCGATCTGGATCTTCTCGCCCTCGTTGATGAACAGGGGCACCTTGATCTGCGCGCCAGTCTCCAAGACGGCGTTCTTGGTGACGTTAGTGGCGGTATCGCCCTTCACGCCGGGCTCGGTCTCAGTGACCTCCAGCTCTACGAAGTTGGGGACTTCCACGGTGAACACGCTGCCCTTGTAGCTGACCAGGGTGCACATGGTGTTCTCCTTGACGAACTGGAAGGCGTCGCCCAGCACGTCCTTGTTCAGCGGGGTCATGTCGAAGGTCTCCGGGTCCATGAAATAGTACAGGTCGCCGTCGTTGTAGCTGTACTCGGCGTTCTTGCGCTCCACAGCGCCCTGCTCGAACTTGGCGGTGGGGTTGAAGGACTCCTCACGGATGGTTCCGGTGATGACGTTCTTGTACTTGGTGCGGACGAACGCGGCGCCCTTGCCGGGCTTCACGTGCTGGAAGTCCACGACCACCATGGGCTTCCCTTCCATCTCGAAAATCATACCCTTCCGGAAATCGCCGGCAGTAATGGTAGGCATAGTTTTTCCTCCTCACAAATCTACGAGAAAACGACCTGCGGGAGGACATTTTCTCTGTATTCTATATCTAGTAAAATTACCGATGATATTTTACCGTATGTTGCCCATGATTGCAAGTATTTTTCCACGACTTCCCCGTTTTTTTCATCCAATTTTCTCCGCATGGCGGCGGCTGGCCGCTTTGAACGGCGCTTGCAGGGCGTGGAGCACTTTCTGCCAGGCGGTGACCGGGCCTCCCACCGGCTCCACCATCAGCGCCAGGACCCCGGCCCGGTTGGCGGCCAGCATATCCGTCAGCAGCTTGTCCCCCAGCATGGCGGTGTGGGCCGCGTCCGCCCCCGCCCGCTCCATGGCAGCGTACAGGCCCCGGGGACTAGGTTTCCGGGCGTGGCCCTGATACGGTACGCCCAGGTCCGCGCAGAACTCCGTCACCCGCCTGCCGGAGCGGTTATTAGACACGATCATAAAGCCGATGCCGTGAGCCGCCAGATCCGCGATCCAGTCCCGGAGGGGCTGATCCGGCCGGGGCGTCTTTTTCGCGGCCAGGGTGAAATCCAGGTCGCTGAGCAGCAAGGTGATCCCCTGCTCCGTGAGGTAATCCGGGGTGATGTCGGCGTAACAGCCGAACACGCGGTGGGGTACGAGAGAAAACGGCATAGGCGGCTCCTTCTGTGCATAATGTATTGTGTCCATCATAACAGATTTCGTGGGGCAATACAAGGGGGCGTGAGATGTGCAGCTCTATCTGGCCGTAACGCCGGGCGAGGCCCGGGAGGCTGCCCAATACGGCCGGACACTGGCCCATGTGTCCTACCGCATCGGCCCCGGCTCCACCCTGCTGCGGCAAAGCCTACCGCTCCAGACCCGGGGCGGGCTGCTGTCCGTCAGCGACCGGGAGGCGCCGATGATCGGCGACCCGGACGCCCTGTGCACGGCGGTGCAGCGGGAGTGCGGGCGGTGGGGCTACACCGGCGCGGTGCTGGACTTCGAGGAGCCCATCCGCCGGGACCGGCTGGCCTTTGCCCAGCGGCTGGGGCCGGCGCTGGCCTCCGCGCGGCGAACGCTGTATCTGCCGGAGCGTTACGCCCAGAACGCGGGTGACGGCACCGTCATCCTGATCTGCACCGCCATTTCAGGCGGAAGCCTGAACCAGCGGCTGCAGGATGCCGCCGAAGCCCACGGCGGCGCGGGACGTCTGGCGCTGGACGTCCAGCGGCTGCGAATGGATTTCCGCCTGCCCGCCCGCTCCGGCGAGGGGGAACCGCTGGACGAAGAACGGTTCCGCAAGCTGATGGAGCGGGAGTCGCCGTCGGTGTTCTTCTCCCAGGAGCTGTGCGCCCGGTATTTCACCTACACCCGGGGCGGCGAGTTCCACTTTGTGCTGTTCGACGACGCGGAGACGCTGAACCAAAAGCTGAAGCTGGGCGCGTCCATGGGATTTTCCGCAGCGTTTCTCATGTGGCCGGAGGTCAGGGACATCATGGGCAAGCTGGGGAAGCAATAAAAAAGTGCTGTGCCTGTCGGCACAGCACTTTTTCAGCATCAATAATAACGCTTCTTGTTCTTGCGAGCGGCCTCAGACTTCTTGCGGCGCTTCACGCTGGGGCTCTCATAATGCTCTCTCTTACGGACCTCGGCGATGACGCCCGCCTTGGCGCAGGAACGCTTAAAACGCTTCAGTGCGCTGTCGATGGACTCGCCGTCCTTCACATGAATTTCAGACATCTATATTTCCCTCCCTCCGAGGTATCCGGCTCAATCCAGGATACTTTAAGGGCCATAATCTATGGCGTTAACAAAGCTATTATACGGACCTTCGGAGGAATTGTCAAGGATTTTTCCACAAAATTTGTTTAAGAGCCTGAAAAAACCGGTTACTGAGGCTTCACGATCAGATTGACCAGCCGATTTTTCACCAAGATAGTCTTGACGATCTTCAT
>SFVC01000010.1 GCA_004560375.1 bacterium | reverse complement strand
TTCAAGTTTCTCATTGGATTGTTTCCTCCTTACAAAATTTTGACCCGTTCAGAGGCAAAATCCGCCCAAAACCCATGATAGGATGGGCCATCCTCTCATAAGCGGCGGAGATCTCCTCCCTCAGGCTGATTGCATTATAGCGCCGGTCAACGTCAAAGTCAATGGGCCAAGCCCAAGTGTAACATAACTGTAACAAAGCCCGAAGTTGCATAAAAAAGTGCAAAACGTGAAAAAAAAGCCAAATCGCAAACTTTTCAGCCCGGAACGATTTTGACCGCCCCCCCTCCCCTCTGTGCGGTCTACGATGATATTATAAGGTAGCGCGAGGTCAAAGTCAAAGCGAAAAATCGCCGCAAGAGGGCAAAATCTCCTCTTTTTCCCCGCCCGCGGGGGGGAAACTTCCTCTCATTTCTGCCGATGAGGTGATCGGTTTGCCCTGGGGCGGCGCTGGCGCTGTCCGGGCGGACGGAGGACGGGCGGCGGGACGGGGTGTGCGGCCGGCCCCGAAGATTTCACACTTTTGTAACATTCTTTCTTGAACTTTCGTAACAAAACCCGTCTATTATAACACTTGCAAGAGACATCTTTTCTTTTTCATTCTATCCTCCATTCCTCAGAGCCGGGGCCAACCGCCCCGGCTCACTTTTTTGCGAAAAGAGGATGGCCCATCCTGTCCACCGCAAAGCGGCGGCGAATCCTTCGGCCCTCACGCAAAAAATGAACAAGGAGGAAACAAATCCAATGAGAAACTTGAAAAAGTTCCTCGCGCTGGTTCTGGCGATGATGATGACCCTCAGCCTGATGATCACCGTCAACGCCGCCACCACCAGCGACTTCACGGACAAGGACTCCATCACCAAGGAATTCGGTGAGGGCGTCGAAGTCCTGAAGGGTATGGGTGTGTTCGAGGGCTATGAGGACGGCACGTTCCTGCCCAAGAACAGCATCACCCGCGCCGAGGTGGCCACTATCGTCTATCGCCTGGCCACCGGCGACGCCAAGGGCGACCAGGCCCACCTGTACAAGGACTACCAGAAGTTCGACGACGTGAAGCCCGACCACTGGGCCGCCGGCTACATCAACTACTGCGCCAACGCGGAGTGGATCGCCGGCTACGGCAACGGCAAGTTCGGCCCCAACGACAGCGTGACCGGCTACCAGGCCGCCGCCATGATCCTGCGGGCGGTTGGCTACGGCAAGAACGGCGAGTTCCAGGGCCCCACCTGGCAGGTGCAGGTGGCCAACGTCACCCGTTCCAAGGATCTGCTGACCAACGTGGACAAGACCACCTACGCCAACACCCTGAACAACGCGGCTCCCCGTGAGCTGGTGGCCGAGATCCTGTTCCAGGCCGCTCAGATCCCCACCGTCACCTGGACGCAGCTGAACGGCTACAATGAGTACCCCGTGGCGCTGCCCACCACCGGCACCGCCAAGAACCCCTCCCTGGGCCTGATCAACTACGGCCTGACCAATCAGACCGGTATCATCGTGGGCAACCAGGAGACCGGCGAGCGGGTCACCATCCTGGGCCGCGCGGGCAGCCAGGCCTACATCAGCGTTGACGGCGCCTCCGCCGGCCCCGTCACCCTGGCCACCTGGACCGCTTACAACTACCCCGGCACCTCCGTGGTGGACGGCGCTAGTGTTTGGGATGCCGCCTCTGGTGCGCCCTTCGGCGGTACCGGTGATGGTGACATTCTCGTCAACAACAGCCTGTACCTGAACTACAAGAGCGGCATCGACGTCTTTGCCCACAATGTCAAGTTCTGGTACAACGGCGGCCTGAGCGACGGCACCCTGACGGGCACTTCCGATGCGCCCCGCACCGTGTACGCCGCCATCGACAAGGTGAAGGCGGAGAAGATCGTCTTTGCCGGCGACGCTGACCTGAACGGCACGAACCTGGTGGGCGCTGCCAACCAGAGCCTGGGCAAGATGGTTGCCGACAGCGGCATGGTTATGAAGACTAATAACCAGGCCATCTTCAACACCGCCTTTGACCGTTTGACCCTCAACCATCACACCGACACTAATTACGGCACTACCGGCACCCCCAGCCCCAGCAGCCTGTACAAGATCATCTCCAACAGCACCAACGTGGACGGCAAGAACGTGCTGGACGTGGTCATCGAGCTGAACGTACAGAGCTCCAAGATCACCGGCGTGGACAACGTCAGCGCCTTCAAGTACGTGACTGCTGAGACCAGCGGCACCAACTTCCTGACGAACACCAACATCAAGACCACCACCGGCTTCATCGCGCAGGCCGCCCTGGTGGGTGACTCCGTCAAGGCCCTGAGCGCCAATGAGATCGGCTGGCACATCACCGGCACCACTCCCCAGTCCACTGTGGCCGATGGCGGCCGCCGGAACGTGGGCAGCGCCGCCGGCACTGAGGGCGCGATCATCCACACCCTGACCAACGCCGGCACCGCCGATACTGCCAGCAAGGCTTACTTCAAGCTGGGCGCTGTGGCCACCAAGGAGGGCACCGTCACCAGCTATCACAACCACACCGCCAACGTGCCCGGCACCGGCTATGTGACTCTGTCCGACGGCACCCGCCTGAACCAGTCCGTGCTGTACAACACGGTGCAGGCCAATACGATTCCCCAGCAGAGCACCAACGCCACCGCCAATGATCAGAACTACGGCTCCATGACCTACCGGTTCTATCTGGACGCCGAGGGCAACTACATCGGCGCTGAGCCCATCGTGGGCACCGAGTTCGTCTACGGCACCTACATCGACTTCGAGTCCAACCTGGGCACCTCCACCTACACCTATCGCCTGGTGGGCGTGGGCATGGACGGCAAGATGGTCACCAAGGACGTGAGCCGTCACAGCACCACCACCTTCCAGTCCGCCGCCACCTCTGCCATCGGATCTACCGGCCATGAGTTGGACGCCATCGGCGTGCCCTTCCGCGGCGACGCCGGCATGGGCACCAGCGTCACCGGCGTGCAGCCTGGCAAGTATGTCGGCTTTGCGGTGAACGGCAGCGGCGTGGTGAATACCGACATCGGCAACACCAGCGCCGCCAACCTGGCCACCCCGATGCAGACCGGCAGCGCCGCCATCTTCCCGGCCGATATCACCCTGAATTCCCGTGACGCCGCCATCGGCGCGAAGCTGATTTCCTCCACTGCGGGCGCGGGCGCTGAGCGCCTGTACGTCACCGAGGCCACTAAGTTCATCCTGGTGAGCGGCACCGGTACCGACACCCAGAAGGTGGCCGTGTACAACGGCATCTCCGAACTGCTGGGCAGCAACCGCCAGGTGACCTTCGACTTCACCACCACGATGAATACTGCGGGCGTTCCCGCCTACTTCCGGGTGAATGGCGGCGCCGCCACCACTTACGCCAACATGGCTGTGTGGTCCCAGAGTGACTTTATCTACGCCCAGGATAACACCGGCACCGCCAAGCAGGCCAACGTGATCTTCCTACCCGCCGAGGCCGTGGACGGCGTGGGCAGCAGCCTGTACTACGTAGGCAACAGCACCCCGCTGCTGGTGAACGCCTACGGTGAGGATGCCACCAAGTTCGCCATGTACGTGGACGGCGAGCGGGGCGAGTACTGGATTGAAGGTCTGGTGGACGACACCCAGGCCGCCGGCCCGACTCGTACCAGCGCTACTATCGTGGCCTTCGGTGCTACTGCTGGTATTGGCACTGTGGCCGACAACCACGACCAGTTCTACAACCTGACCGACACCGGTAAGAAGGCTATCGACGGCCAGCCCATCTACTCCGTCACCGCGGTGACCGCCTCCTACGACACCGCTGTTGGCGGCACCAACCGGGCCAAGGACGGCATCGTGATCGCCAAGGACTACGTGGCGGCCACTACCGACAGCCAGACCGCCATGATCTACACCACCATCGGCGCTACGCCCAGCGCTGGCGCACTGTACAAGGTGACCGGCGCCAAGGTCGTGAACCTGAACAAGGACAACAAGACCAGCGCCACCAGCTGCGTCTGGCCGAACATCACTGACCTGGCCACCCTGAACGAGGCCAGCTCCCTGAACAACGTCGCTGCCTATCGTGAGGTTCAGGTGTCTGTGGTTCTGTCCAGCGACAACCTGACCGCCGAGGTCATCTACGTCTGCTACAACCAGGCTCACACCTAATCAGACGTATACAAACGAGTCCAAGCAAAAAGGCCCCCCGGGAAATTCCCGGGGGGCCTTTCTTTGCCTTCAGACAAAGGCGATGTAGTTGTGTTCGCCGGAGGCAAAAAAACTGACGCTATATCCGGCGACAATGAAGCCGTTTTCCACGATCCTCAGGTGAATCGTCTCCTGTCCGCCGCTCTTGTGGTAAAGGTACTTGTCCCCCACGGCCAGGCCGGGATTATTGCCGACGTTTCGCCCGAGGAACAGCACTGCCTTGGGCGTGAAGCCCAGGTTGACGAACTGCGGGGAACTCTCGTAAACGACCGTCCCGAAAAAGATCTTCTGCACCTCCAGGGCGGTGACCCGGGCGTCCAGGGCGGCGTCTGCCCCGTCCAGCGCCGTCAGCGCCGCCTCGATCTTCTCCGCGTTCTCGTTCAGCGGCGCCGGCGAGAGGGGATCCCCCGTCTCAATGAGGTTGAGCTTCAGATGTTCCGTTTGTTGCATCTCTTCTATCATCTCCTTCGCCGCTGGGTAGAACCGGGGGAGAATTGCACGTTTCGCGGCAACGTCTTGACAAATTGCCTCGAAGCGGGTATACTAAGCATGAGGAGTCCCGCACTCGTTCACCCGGGCAAGCGGTTTGGCTCAGTCAAGCAATGTGGTATCTATGCGAAAGCACAGACAACCGTCACTTGGCAGAGTGGCGGTTGTCGCTTTTTACCTTCACTGTGACGGTACAACCGAACACATGGAACGTTAAGGTAATCGGCATATCTACACCCCCTTTCGGGTTGGTGCAGCCAAACCGCCTGCCGTCGCCGGGTTCCCTCGCGCAGAACCCCTTCTCTGTATTTTTACACCATTCGCCCCAAAAAGTCAACGTTGCACACAAAAAGCCCCCTGCCGCCTGGCAGAGGGCTTCTGTTTTGTTGCTTACACCAACTGGACGATAGCCATCTCGGCCGCGTCGCCGCGGCGGGGGCCCAGCTTCAGCACCCGGGTGTAGCCGCCGTTACGGTCGGCGTACTTGGGGCCGATCTGGTCGAACAGCTTCTTGGCCACGTCCTCCTTGGTGACGTAGGCCAGCACCTGCCGGTAAGCGGCCAGGTTGTTCTTCTTGGCCAGGGTGATCATCTTCTCCGCGATGGGGGCGACCTCTTTGGCCCGGGAGTAGGTGGTCTTGATCTGCCCGTTCTCCAGCAGATAGGTGGTCATGGCGCGCAGCATAGCGCGGCGCTGGTCGCTGGTGCGGCCCAGCTTGCGGTTCTTAGCCATTGTAAAGCACTCCTTTGGCCCCGCTTGGCGGGGTGATTAAAATTCGTTCTGGCGCCCGGGAACTCCGGGACGCGGCCTTTGGCCGGTACATAGAGAGGAACGTTACATACCCCTATATCGCCAGCCGTCCGCAGGGACGGCCTTACAGATTCTCGTCGCTGGCCAGGGACAGGCCCATCATCGCCAGCTTGTTGATGACTTCCTCCAGGGACTTACGCCCCAGGTTACGCACCTTCATCATCTCGTCCTCGGTCTTGGAGATGAGATCCTCCACGGTGTTGATGTTGGCCCGCTTCAGGCAGTTGAAGGAGCGCACGGACAGATCCAGCTCCTCGATGGTGAGCTCCAGCACCTTGTCGCGCTGGGCCTCGGCCTTCTCCACCACGGTGGCCTTGGAGCCCATGGTTTCGGACAAATCGGTGAACAGGGTAAAGTGATCCACCAGAATCCGGGCGCCCAGGGAGACGGCGTCCCGGGCGGAAATCGTGCCGTTGGTCCAGACCTCCAGCGTCAGCTTATCGTAGTCTGTGGCGTCGCCCACGCGGGTGTTCTCCACGAAGTAGTTCACCTTCCGCACAGGGGTGTACACCGAGTCCACGGGGATGACGCCGATGATAGTCTGGGCGGGCTTGTTCCGATCTGCGGTGACATAGCCCCGGCCCTGGGACAGGGTGAGCTCCATGTTGAGGGTGGCCTCAGGCCCCAGGGTGGCGATGTGGTGCTCCGGGTTCAAAATCTCCACGTCGCTGTCGGTTTTGATATCCCCTGCGGTGACGGCGCCCTCGCCGGCGGCCTCGATGTAGACCGTTTTGACGCCCTCGCTGTACAGCTTGGCGATGATGCCCTTGATGTTGAGGACAATCTCCGTCACGTCCTCCTTGACGCCGGGGATGACGGAGAACTCGTGCTGCACGCCGGCGATTTTGACGGTGGTGACCGCCGTGCCGGGCAGCGAGGACAGCAGGATGCGGCGCAGGGAGTTGCCGATGGTGGTGCCGTAGCCCCGTTCCAGCGGCTCGACCACGTATTTCCCGTAGGAATCGTCGCCCACATTCTCGATACATTCGATACGCGGCTTCTGGATTTCTACCATATCGTGTGTTACCCTCCTTTTACAGTGGCGTTTGTTGCCGGGAATCGCTCGGTAGGGTCGTTGTACGCCGGGCAGCCCGCCGCCCAGCCGGACGGCGGGCCTCCCGGTAATACCGACGGATAGCCGGCATTACTTGGAGTACAACTCCACGATGAGGTTAACAGCAACGTCGAAGTCGATGTCGTCCCGCTGAGGCATGGCAACGACCTTACCCTCCAGCGGCGCGTTCTTCGCCTTCTCCAGCCACTTGGGGGCGGCCACGAACCGGTCGTCCTCCACCATCTTCTTGAACTTGGCGGAGGAGCGGCTCTTGTCCCGCACGGCCACCACATCGCCGGTCTTGACCAGGTAGGAGGGGATGTTCACCCGCTTGCCGTTGACGGTAAAGTGCCCGTGGTTGACCAGCTGGCGGGCCTCACGCCGGGTGGCGGCCAGGCCCAGGCGGAACACCACGTTGTCCAGCCGGCGCTCCAGCAGGGTCATCAGCTCGTCGCCGGTGTTGCCCTTCATGCGGGCGGCCTTCTCGTAGTAGGCGCGGAACTGCTTCTCCAGCACGCCGTACACGAACTTGACCTTCTGCTTCTCGGTGAGCTGGAGCGCGTACTCGCTCTTCTTGGGGCGGCGCTGGGGGCCGGGGTTCCGGTTGGACTCTTTGTTCACGCCCATGACGGCGGGGGAGATGCCCAGCGTGCGGCAGCGCTTCAGGTAGGGCTGCATATTCTTAGCCATATCGGTTTTCCTCCTTCCAGATCAGACGCGGCGGCGCTTGGGGGGGCGGCAGCCGTTGTGGGGCACGGGGGTCACGTCCTTGATGAGGGTGACCTCCAGGCCCACGGCCTGCAGCGCCCGGATAGCGGCCTCACGCCCTTGGCCGGGGCCCTTGACGTACACCTCGACGCTCTTGAGGCCGCACTGCTCGATGGCGGCGTTGGCGGCGGTCTCGGCGGCGGTCTGGGCGGCGAAGGGGGTGGATTTCCGGGAGCCCCGGAAGCCCATCTCACCGGAGGAAGCCCAGGACAGGGCGTTGCCCTGCATATCGGTGACGGTGATCATGGTGTTGTTGAAGGAGGAGCGGATATGCACCTGACCCTTCTCCACATTTTTGCGCTCGCGGCGGCGCTTGATGGTTTTCTTGTTAACAGCCATGTGATGATCCCTCCTTACTTCTTCTTGTTGGCGACGGTGCGCTTGGGACCCTTACGGGTACGCGCGTTGGTTTTGGAGCGCTGGCCGCGCACAGGAAGGCCCTTGCGATGGCGGACGCCGCGGTAGCAGCCGATCTCGGTCAGGCGCTTGATGTCCATCGCCACGTTGCGGCGCAGGTCGCCCTCCACGGTGTACTCGTGGCCGATGATCTCGCGCAGTTTGGCCTCCTCGGCGTCGGTGAGATCCTTCACGCGGGTATCGGGGTTGATGCCCGCCTTCTCCAGGATCTCGCTCGCGCTGGTGCGGCCGATGCCATAAATATAGGTGAGTCCGATCTCGACTCGCTTCTCCTTCGGCAGATCAATGCCGGCAATACGTGCCATACTCTATGTCCCTCCTTTAACCTTGTCTCTGCTTGTGCTTGGGGTTCTCGCAAATGACCATGACTTTGCCCTTGCGCTTGATGATCTTGCACTTCTCGCACATGGGCTTGACAGACGGTCTGACTTTCATGTTAATAACCTCCTGTACTCGCCTTAAATGGCCCCCACGAAACCGGAGGCAAGGCCCCGGGCTTCGCAGGTCGTGAATAGTTACTTCGATCTCCAGGTAATCCGGCCCCGGGTCAGGTCGTAGGGCGACATCTGAACCGTGACCTTGTCGCCGGGGAGGATGCGGATAAAGTTCATCCGCAGCTTCCCGGAGATGTGTGCCAGGATAATGTGTCCATTTCCAATATCCACGTTGAACGTGGTGTTAGGCAGGGCCTCGGTGACGACGCCCTCCAACTCGATCATGTCGTCTTTTGCCAAAGCGTCATACCTCCAGTTGATCTCGGAACGCGGCCAGCGCCCTTCTCAATTCCTTGTCGCTCAGGGCCTCGCCCTGCTTCAGCTTTTGAATGGCGGGGTGGTTGAACCCATGGACGTGTTCGGTGAGGGCGGCCACATGGCTCTGGTTTTTTGCCTTGGGCCGGGCCAGCTTTCGCCGCTTGCCGTCGGCCAGCAGTAGCCGCTCCCCCCCCTGATCCACACCTACAACGCAGAACAGTCCACCCTTGTCCCGTCCGGCAATTGCCCGGACGATCCGGCCTGTGCAGTCACTCATAAGCCCCGTCCTCGGTGACGGTGGTGATCTCGGGCCCGTCCTCGGTGATGAGGATGGTGTTCTCGTAATGGGCCGCCAGGGATCCGTCCGTTGTCACGGTGGTCCAGCCGTCTTTCAGCACCTTCACCGGCCAGTCCCCGGCGCACACCATGGGCTCCACGGCGATGGCCATGCCCGGCTGGAGCCGGGCGCCATGTCCGGCGGGGCCAAAGTTGGGCACCTCGGGGGCCTCGTGGAGCTTTGCCCCCACGCCGTGGCCCACAAAGTCCCGCACCACGGAATAGCCGTGCTTCTCCACGTACTGCTGCACCGCGTGGGAGATGTCGGACACCCGCCGGCCCGCCTTTGCAAACTGGAAGCCCTCCCAGAAGCTCTGCCGGGTCACGTCGATGAGCCGCTGGGCCTCAGGGGAGATCTCCCCGCAGGGGTAGGTGGCGGCGCAGTCGCCGTGGAAGCCGTCGATGTGGGCCCCCACGTCGATGCTGACGATGTCCCCCTCCTTCAGCACAATCCGCCGGGAGGGGATCCCGTGTATGACCACCTCGTTCACCGAGATGCACGCCGATCCGGAAAAGCCTCCGTAGCCCAGGAAGGACGGCTCCGCCCCATTGCCCCGGATAAACTTACGCACCGCATCGTCGATCTCCTTGGTGGAGATCCCCGGGCGCACCATGCTTCCGGCCAGCGCCCGGGCCTGGGCGGTGATCCGTCCGGCCCTTCGCATGGCCTCCTGCTCCCGGGGGGACTTCAGCGTGATCAGCTCCATGGTCAGACACCCAGAGCGGCCGCGATGGCCTTGGAGGTGTCCTCGATGGTGGGCTGATTGTCCACCACCTTGAGGACGCCCCGCTGGGCATAAAAGTCCTTGAGAGGCTCGGTCTGGGCGTGGTACACCCGCAGACGATCCTGCACCGTTTCCGGCTTGTCGTCGTCCCGCTGCACCAGCGTCCCGCCGCAGGCGTCGCACACGCCCTCCACCTTGGGGGGCGCCGCCTCCACGTGGTAGGTGGCGCCGCAGGCGGTGCAGGCCCGCCGGCCGGACATACGCCGCTGGATCTCCTGGTCGTCCACCTCGATATCCAGCACGCAGTCAAACTGGATTCCGGCGGCCTCCAGGGCCTCGGCCTGGGCGATGGTGCGGGGCACGCCGTCCAGGATATAGCCCTTTTGGCAGTCCGCCTCGCCCAACCGCTCGGCGATGATGCCGATGATCACCTCATCGGGCACCAGCTTGCCCGCGTCCATGTAGCTCTTGGCCTGGAGTCCCACGGGCGTGCCGTTTTTCACGGCAGCCCGCAGGATGTTCCCTGTGGAAATGGTGGGGATGCCCAGCCGCTCACTGAAGATGGCGGCCTGGGTTCCCTTACCGGCGCCAGGGGCGCCCAGCATAATGAGTTTCATTTCAGTCACCCCTGCTCTCACTCAAGGAAGCCCTTGTAGTGGCGCATCATCAGCTGAGCTTCCAGGGCCTTCACGGTCTCCAGCGCCACGCCCACCACGATGATGACGGAGGTGCCGCCGATGCCCAGGTTGCGTCCGGCGCTGCTGCCGAAGGCGCCCATGATGTTGCCCACGATGGTGGGCAGCAGGGCTACCACGCCCAGGTAGATGGCGCCGAAGATGGTCAGCCGGGAGATGACCTTGGACAGGAAGTCGCTGGTGGGCTTGCCCGGACGGAAGCCGGGGATGAACCCGCCGTTCTTCTTCAGGTTGTTGGCCACCTCAACGGGGTTGAACTGAATGGTGTTGTAGAAATAGCTGAACAGGATGATCAGCAGGAAATACACGATGCCGTACACCAGCCCGGTGGGAGAGAAGATCTCCAGGAAGGTGTTCCAGCCGGTGCCCTTCACCGTGGCGTTGGGCACGAACATCCCGATGGTGGCGGGGATGGAGGCGATGGCCTGGGCGAAGATGATGGGCAGCACGCCGGACATATTCACCTTGATGGGGATATGGCTGGACTGGCCGCCGTACATCTTCCGGCCCACCACCCGCTTGGCGTACTGCACGGGGATGCGCCGCTCGGCGTCGGTGATGAACACAATGAACGCCACCAGCAGCAGCATACCGACGATGACAAACGGGACGAACGCCGGGTGCATAATGGAGATGGGATTCTCCTCCGTGGAAACCAGGCCGCTGGCCCAGTTGGACACGCCGTTGTAGATGGTGCTCACCATGGCGGGGCCACGGGCCACAATGCCGGCAAACAGGATGATAGAGATGCCGTTGCCGATGCCGAACTCGGTGATCTGCTCGCCCAGCCACATCAGGAAGGCGGAGCCGGCCACGAAGGCGGTGATGATCACGATGGCGGGCCACACGCCCTGCACCGTGAGCAGGCTCTGGCCGTTGGAACCCACCCGGAGGAAGGTATAGAAGCCGAAGGCCTGGATGATGGCGATGCCCACGGTGGCGTACCGGGTGATGGCTTCCAGCTTCTTCTTGCCCTCCTCGCCGCCCTCCTTCTGGAGGCGCTCCAGGGCGGGTATGGCGATGGTCAGCAGCTGGATGATGATGGAGCTGTTGATATAGGGCTGGATGGACAGGGCGAACACCGTGGCCTGGGCGAAGGCGTCGCCGCTCATCACGTTCAGCAGGCCGAAGATGCTGCCCGACTGGGCCTGGATATAGTTGCTCAGGGTTTCGGTGTCGATGAAGGGCACCGGGATGGCGGCGCCCACCCGGAAGATGAGCAGGGCGAACACGGTGAACAGGATCTTACCCCGCAGCTCCGGCACCTTCCAGGCGTTGCGGATGGTCTGAATCATGTCAGATCACCTCCGCCGTACCGCCCGCCTTTTCGATCTTCTCTTTGGCCGAGGCGGAGAAAGCGGACGCCCGGACGGTGAGCTTACGGGTCAGCTCCCCATTGCCGAGAACCTTGACGCCGTACTCACACTTGGAAATGATACCCTTTTCCAGCAGATCGCAAACATTGACAACGGCGCCGTCCTCGAACTTGTTCAGGGCGGAGACGTTGATGGCCTCCAGGCGCTTGGCGAAGATGTTGTGGAAGCCCCGCTTGGGCAGCCGGCGGGCCAGAGGCATCTGGCCGCCCTCAAACCCGATGCGGACGCCGCCGCCGGAACGGGCCCACTGGCCCTTGTGGCCGCGGCCGGCGGTCTTGCCGTTGCCGGAGCCGGGGCCGCGCCCCTTGCGCTTGCCCACCTGGGTGGAGCCGGGGGCGGGAGACAGTTCATGCAGATTCATGGTCAGCACCTCCATTAGGCGTTCTCGGTCACCTGGAGCAGGTAACCGATGTGGGCGATCTTGCCCCGGGTAGCCTCGTTGTCGGGCTGCACGGTGGTGTCGCCGATCTTTCGCAGGCCCAGGGCCTCGGCGGTGGCCTTATGCTTGGCCAGGCGGCCGTTCAGGCTCTTGACCAGCTTGATCTCAATCGTTTTAGCCATTGTCGCAAGCCTCCTTAACCTAAGATTTCTTCCACGCTCTTGCCGCGGATCCTGGCGACCTCGGCGGGGCTGCGCAGGGACTTGAGCCCCTCCATGGTGGCGGCCACCACGTTCTGGGGGTTGTTGGTCCGCAGGCACTTGGCGCGGATGTCGGACACGCCCGCGGCCTCCATCACCGCGCGCACCGGGCCGCCGGCGATGATGCCGGTACCCTTGCTGGCGGGCTTGAGGAGGACGCGGCCGGCGCCGAACTCGCCGATGACCTCATGGGGAATGGTGGTGCCGGACAGGGTGACGTTCACCATGTTCTTCTTGGCATCCTCAATGCCCTTGCGGATGGCCTCGGCCACCTCGGCGGCCTTGCCCAGGCCATAGCCCACGCGGCCCTTCTCGTCGCCGACTACCATCAGCGCGGAGAACTTGGCCACACGGCCGCCCTTCACGGTCTTGGAGACGCGGTTCAGGTACACCAGCTTCTCCACGAACTCCTTGGGTTCTCTTTCAAAACGAGCCATATTTTTTCCTCCTCCCTTTAGAACTGCAGGCCGCCCTCGCGGGCGCCCTCCGCCAGAGCCTTCACGCGGCCGTGGTACAGGTAGCCGCCGCGGTCGAACACCACGGCCTCAATGCCCTTGTCCTTGGCGCGCTGGGCGATGGCCTCGCCCACCTTCTTGGCGGCCTCGCAGTTGCTGCCGGGGCCCTCGAAGCCCTTCTCCAGGGAAGAGGCGGAAACCAGGGTGACGCCCTTGGTGTCGTCGATGAGCTGGGCGTAGATGTTGGTTCCGCTGCGGAACACGTTCAGGCGGGGACGCTCGGGGGTGCCGGACACCTTGCCGCGAACGCGCTTATGACGATGCAGGCGCTGAGCCTTGGTATTGGGACGGTTAATCATAATCGGCACACCTCCTTATTATTTCTTGACGCCGGTCTTACCAACCTTGCGGCGGATGACCTCGTCGGAATACTTGATGCCCTTGCCCTTATAAGGCTCGGGGGGACGCTTCTCGCGGATCTCGGCGGCGAACTGGCCCACCAGCTGCTTGTCGAAGCCGGAAACCACGATCTGGTTGGGGGTGGGGGTCTCCACGGTGAGGCCCTGGGGCACCTCCATAATCACCTGATGGGAGAAGCCCAGATTCATCACCAGCTTGCCCCCCTCCATGGCGACGCGGAAGCCCACGCCGTTCACGTCCAGGGTCTTTTTGAAGCCGTCGGTGACGCCCACCACCATGTTGTGCAGCAAGGTGCGGGTCAGCCCATGGAGGGAGCGGTTCTCCTTCAGGTCGTTGGGCCGGGTGACGTGCAGCTCGGCCCCATCCTGCTTGATGGTCATATTGGGATGGAACTGCTGGGTGAGGGTGCCCTTGGGGCCCTTCACGGTGACAACGTTGTTGTCCTCAATTTTGATCTCCACGCCGGTGGGGACGGCGATAGGAGCTCTGCCAATTCTCGACATTCCTATAACCCTCCTTACCAGACGAATGCCAGGACTTCGCCGCCGACATGGGCCTCCCGGGCCTTCTTGTCGGTCATGACGCCCTTGGACGTGGAAACGATGGCGATGCCCAGGCCGCGCAGCACCCGGGGCAGCTCGTCAGCGCCGGCGTAGACGCGCAGGCCGGGCTTGGACACCCGCTTCAGGCCGGTGATGGCCTTCTCCTTGCCGGGCTGGATATACTTCAGGGTGATGCGGATGACGCCCTGAGTCCCATCGTTGATGGTCTGGAAATTCTTGATATAGCCCTCGTCCAGCAGGATCTGGGCGATGGCCTTCTTCATGTTGGACGCCGGGATATCCACGGTGTCATGCTTGGCCTTGTTCGCGTTGCGGATGCGGGTGAGCATATCCGCAATGGGGTCAGTGATTTGCATGAGATGTTACCTCCTATTAAGATTACCGGCTGTGCACACGCTTCACCGGTACAGACGGAAAGGTATCCACGGTTAGGCATCATCCGCAGACCTGTTGTCCGCCTTTTCCCGCGCTGGGGGTCTCTTAATCCGGCACGTTTTGACAGTGCCATATAACAGGCCCATAGGCGGGAGCAAGCTCCCGCCTTTGGACGAGTTACCATAAATTTACCACGAGGCCTTTTTGACCCCGGGGATCTCCCCCTTGTACGCCAGCTCCCGGAAGCAGATACGGCAGATGCCGTAGTTACGCAGGTAGCCGTGGGGACGGCCGCAGATCTTGCAGCGGTTGTAGCGGCGGCTGGAGAACTTGGGCTCAGCCTGCTGCTTGAGAATCATGGACTTCTTGGCCATAGCAGTTTTCCTCCCTCTCTCAGCCGTTGGTGTGGAACGGGGCGCCCAGGAGCGTCAGCAGCTCCTTGGCCTCCTCGTCGGTCTTGGCGGTGGTGCAGATGACCACGTCCATGCCCCGGATCTTGTCGATCTTGTCATACTCGATCTCGGGGAAGATCAGCTGCTCCTTCAGGCCCAGGGCGTAGTTGCCCCGGCCGTCGAAGGCGTTGGGGTTGATGCCCCGGAAGTCGCGGACGCGGGGCAGGGCCACGTTGAACAGGCGGTCCATGAACTCCCACATCTTGTCCTGGCGCAGGGTGACCTTGGCGCCGATGGGCATCCCCTCGCGGAGCTTGAAGTTGGCCACGGACTTCTTGGCCTTGGTGATGATGGGCTTCTGGCCGGTGATGGCGGCCAGATCCCGCACCACGCTGTCCAGCACCTTGGCGTTATCCCGGGCCTCGCCGCAGCCGCAGTTCACCACGATCTTGTCGATCCGGGGGATCTGCATCACGGACTTGTAGCCGAACTTCTGCATCAGGGCGGGAGCCACGTCGGCCTGATATTTCGCCTTCAGGTTAGGCGCTTTTTTCTCTGCCATGTTACGCTCCTCCTCCCTTACATCTCGGCGCCGCAGTGCTTGCACACGCGGGTCTTTTTGCCGCCCTCCACCTTGTAGGCGGGACGGGTGGGCTTGTTGCACTTGGGGCAGACAGTCATCACCTTGCAGGCGTAGATGGGGGTCTCCTTGGAGATGATGCCCCCCTCCTGGCCCTGCTGGCGGGGCTTCTGGTGCCGCTGGGCCACGCTGACCTTCTCCACGATCACCTTGCCGCCCTTGGGATCCACGGACAGCACCTTGCCCTGCTTGCCCTTGTCCTTGCCGGACAGCACCACCACGGTGTCGTTCTTCTTCACGTTCATACTCATACCTCGCTCCCCCCTTACAGCACTTCGGGAGCCAGAGACAGGATTTTCATGTAATCCTTGTCGCGCAGCTCACGGGCCACCGGGCCAAAGATACGGGTGCCCCGGGGGTTCTTGTCCTCGCGGATGAGGACGGCGGCGTTGTCGTCGAACCGGACGTAGCTGCCGTCGGGACGGCGCACGCCCCGGGCGGAGCGGACGATGACGGCCTTGACCACCTCGCCCTTCTTCACCTGGCCGCCGGGGGCGGCCTTCCGGACGGAAGCCACCACCACGTCGCCGATGTTGCCAAACCGGCGCCGGGAACCGCCCAGCACGCGGATGGTTTTGATCTCTTTGGCGCCGGTATTATCGGCCACCTTCAGATAGGTTTCTTCCTGAATCATACTGGCACCTCCTTTTACTTCGCCTTCTCGAGGATTTCAACCACGCGCCAGCGCTTGTCCTTGGACAGGGGGCGGGTCTCCATCACGCGGACGCGGTCGCCCACGCCGCACTGGTTGTTCTCGTCATGGGCCTTCAGCTTGTAGGTCCGCTTTACGATCTTCTTATACAGAGGGTGGGCCACGCGGTCGGCGATGGCGACCACAACGGTCTTGTCCATCTTATCCGAAACCACCAGGCCGACTCTGGTCTTACGAGAAGAGGTTCTCACTTCACTCATCGTTTACTCCTCCTTATCGGCCCTGCTGCTCACGCAGGATGGTCTTGACGCGGGCGATGTCCTTCTTGACCTCCGCGATGCGGATGGGGTTGTCCAGCTGGTTGGTGGCGTGCTGAAGACGGAGGTTGAACAGATCCTTCTTCAGCTCCACCAGCTTGGCGTCCAGCTCGGCGGCGCTCATCTTACGCACTTCCACTGCCTTCATCTTCATTCACCACCCTTCTCCTCGGTCTCTTTCTTGACGATTTTGCTCTTGATGGGCAGCTTGTGGCTGGCCAGACGGAGCGCCTCCCGGGCGACCTCCTCGGTCACGCCGGCGATCTCGAACATGACGCGGCCGGGCTTCACCACGGCCACCCAGCCCTCGGGGGCGCCCTTACCGGAACCCATACGGGTGCCCAGCGCCTTCTTGGTGATGGGCTTGTCGGGGAACACCTTGATCCAGACCTTGCCGCCGCGCTTGGTGTAGCGGGTCATGGCCACACGGGCGGCCTCGATCTGGTTGCCGGTGATCCAGGCGGGCTCGCAGGCCTGGAGGCCCCACTCGCCGTAGGACACCTTGTTGCCGCGGGTGGCGGTGCCGGTCATGCGGCCGCGCTGAACGCGGCGGTACTTTACTCTCTTAGGCAGCAGCATTACTGGGCGCCTCCTTCCTTAGCGGGCGCGGAGGGCCGGGGGCCGTTGTTGGGACGGGGTCCGTTCCCGGCGGGACGGGGGCCGCCCTGGCGGTCGCGGTTGAAGCCGCCCTGGCGCCGGTCGCCGCCCTGGCGGTTGAAGCCGCCCCTGCGGTCTCCGTCGCGGCGGCGGGGCCGCTGCTCGCGCTCCTTGTAGTTCTTGGTGTCGATGGTGCGGGGGGTGGTGCGGAGGGTCTGGGTGAGCACCTCGCCCTTGTAGATCCACACCTTCACGCCCAGCCGGCCGTAGGTGGTGGCCGCCTCGGCGAAGCCGTACTCGATGTCGGCCCGGATGGTCTGCAGAGGGATGGTGCCGTCGTGGTAGTGCTCGGTGCGGGCGATCTCGGCGCCGTTGAGGCGGCCGGACACCTGAACCTTGATGCCCAGAGCGCCCATCCGCATGGCGCGGCCCATGGCGTTCTTCATGGCCCGGCGGAAGGCGATGCGCTTCTCCAGCTGCTGGGCGATGTTCTCCGCCACCAGCTGGGCGTTGGTGTCCACGTTCTTGACCTCAACGATGTTCAGCGCCACGCTCTTGCCCAGCTTCTTCTCCAGCTCCACGCGGA
The DNA here is from genome assembly GCA_004560375.1 of bacterium. Taxonomy (GTDB): domain Bacteria; phylum Bacillota; class Clostridia; order Oscillospirales; family Oscillospiraceae; genus Enterenecus. Next base: position 49,920 of record SFVC01000010.1, on the reverse strand, counting down.
GCTTCTCGATCTCCTCGCCGCCCTTGCCGATGACCATGCCGGGGCGGGCGCAGTGCACGTAAATGCGGATCTTGGCGTTGTCGCGTTCGATCTCGATCTTGGGCACGCCGGCGGCGTACAGCTTCTTCTTCAGCTCCTTGCGGAGATTGTAGTCCTCAACCAGGAGGTCGCCCACTTTTTCGTCACGGGCATACCAGCGGGAGTCCCAGTCCTTGATGACGCCCACGCGCAGGCCGTGGGGATTCACTTTCTGTCCCATTTACTCTCGACCTCCTTCTCAGCGTTCCTTGACCACGATGGTCATATGGGAAGTGCGCTTCATGATGTGGTGGGCGCGGCCCTTGGACACGGGGCGGAACCGCTTGATGATGGGCCCGGGGCAGGCAAATGCCTCGGCCACATACAGCTTCTCGGGATCCATGCCGTGGTTGTTCTCCGCGTTGGCCGCGGCGGCATGCACCAGCTTGGCCAGGGGGTCGGAGGCGGCCTTGGGGATCAGGGCCAGAATGGCCTCGGCGTCCTTGACGCTCTTGCCGCGGATCTGGTCGCACACGATGCTGACCTTGCGGGGGGAGATACGGATGTATCTCACTGTCGCTTTCGCTTCCATATTCTCTCTCCTCCCTTACTTGCCGGTCTTGCTGCCCGCGTGGCCCTTGAAGGTGCGGGTGGGGGCGAACTCGCCCAGCTTGTGGCCCACCATGTCCTCGGTGACGTAGACGGGCACGTGCTTGCGGCCGTCATGGACGGCGATGGTGTGGCCCACGAAGGAGGGGAAGATGGTGGAGGCGCGGCTCCAGGTCTTGAGCACCTTCTTCTCGTTCTTCTTGTTCATCTCGTCCACGCGCTTCAGCAGCTCGGGAGCGCAAAACGGGCCCTTCTTGATACTTCTGCTCATTTGTTACTCTCCCTCCTTACTTACCGTTGCGGCGCCGGACAATGAACTTGTCGGTGCGGTTCTTCTTCTTGCGGGTCTTGTAGCCCAGGGCCGGCTTGCCCCAGGGGGTCACCGGGCCGGGACGGCCCACGGGGCTCTTGCCCTCGCCGCCGCCGTGGGGGTGGTCGTTGGGGTTCATCACGGAGCCGCGGACGGTGGGCCGCCAGCCCATGTGGCGCTTCCGGCCGGCCTTGCCAATGTGGATGTTGGCCCAGTCGGTGTTGCCCACCTGCCCGATGGTGGCCATGCAGTTCTCCCGGATCAGCCGCACCTCGCCGGAGGGCAGGCGCACCTGAGCCATGCCGTTCTCCTTGGCCATCAGCTGGGCGGCGGTGCCGGCGGAGCGCACCAGCTGGGCGCCCTTGCCGGGGTAGAGCTCGATGCAGTGGATGGTCTCGCCCACGGGTATGTCGGCAATGGGCATGGCGTTGCCGGGCAGGATGTCCGCGCCGGAACCGGTCATGATGGTGTGGCCGGCCTTCAGACCCACGGGGGCCAGGATATACCGCTTCTCGCCGTCCTCATACTGGAGCAGGGCGATGTTGGCGGAGCGGTTGGGGTCGTACTGAAGGTTCAGCACGGTGGCCTTGCCCGCCTTGTCCCGCTTGAAGTCGATGATGCGGTACTTCTTCTTGTTGCCGCCGCCGCGGTGGCGGACGGTGATGCGGCCGTAGCTGTTGCGGCCGGCGTGCTTCTTCAGGCTCTCCAGCAGCGAACGCTCCGGCTTGGCCTTCTTGTCGATGCCCTCGAAGGCGGACACGGTCATGTGGCGGCGGGAGGGCGTCGTGGGCTTATAAGTCTTGATAGCCATTTTTCAATCTCCTCCTTACACCATGCCTTCGAAGAACTCGATGGACTTGGAATCGGCGGTCAGGGTGACCATCGCCTTCTTCCACTGGGGGCGGCGCCCCTCGGGATAGCGGCCCATGCGCTTGGCCTTGCCCTGCATATTCAGGGTGTTGACCTTGGCCACCTTCACGCCGAAGATCTCCTCGCACGCCTTGGCGATCTCGATCTTGTTGGCGTCCTTGGCCACCTCGAAGGTGTACTTCTTCTCGGCGGCGGCGGCCATGGACTGCTCGGTGATGATGGGGCGCTTGATGATGTCGTATGCGGTCTTCATCAGGCGAACACCTCCTCGATGGCGGCCAGCGCGGCCTGGTCGATGATGACCTGGTTGGCGTTGACGATGTCGTAGACGTTGATGAGGTTGGCGGGGCTGGTCACCACGCCGGGAATGTTCCGGGCGGACAGCACCACGTTGGAGTCGCTGGTGACGACGACGGCCTTCTTGGACTCCACGGCGTTCAGGAAGCCCTGGAAGGTCTTGGTCTTGATCTCGCCCATCTCCAGCTTGTCAACCACCAGCACGTTGCCGGCGGCGGCCTTGGCGCTCAGGGCGGACTTCAGGGCCAGCCGGCGCACCTTCTTGTTGAGGGTGTAGCGATAGGAGCGGGGCTTGGGGGCGAACACAATGCCGCCGTGGGTCCACTGGGGGGCCCGGGTGGAGCCCTGACGGGCGTGGCCGGTGCCCTTCTGACGCCAGGGCTTCCGGCCGCCGCCGGACACCTCGGCCCGGGTCAGGCTGCTCTGGGTGCCCTGCCGGCAGTTGGCCAGGTGGTTCTTAACCACGTCGTGCACCACGGACTGGTTGGGCTCAATGCCGAACACGGCCTCGGAGAGCTCGACCTCGCCGATCTGCTTACCGGCCATATTATAAAGGTTCGCTTTAGGCATTTGTCATTCTCTCCTTTCTCACTTGTTACGCGCAGAGGCCTTCTGCGGGTTGACACGGGCGGACTGCTTCTGGGGATTGACGCGCCCGGCCTCGGTGGCGTGCTTCTCGGCGACCTTCTTGACGCTGGTACGCAGGGCGACAACGCCGCCCCGGGGCCCGGGCACCGCACCGCGCACGGCGATGACGCCCAGCTCCTCATCCACCTGCACCACGTCCAGGTTGATGACGGTGACCTGCTCGTTGCCCATCTGGCCGGCGCCGTTGTGCCCCTTGAAGATCCGGGAGGGGTCGGTGCTGGAGCCCATGGAGCCGGAGTGGCGGTGGACAGGGCCGCCGCCGTGGGACTTCTTCTGGACGTGGCCGCCGCAGCGCTTCACCGCGCCCTGGTAGCCGTGGCCCTTGCTGATGCCGGTGATGTCCACCCGGTCGCCGGGGGCGAACACGGTGGCGGTGAGCTGGTCGCCCACGTTGAGCTGGTCGGCGTTGTCCAGCTTGAACTCCTTGAGCACCCGCAGGCACTTGCCGGCCTTCTTGCTGTGCCCGGCCTCGGGCTTGGACAGCTTTTTCTCCGGGACTTCCTCAAATCCCAGCTGGACGGCGGTGTATCCGTCCTTCTCCTCGGTCTTCTTCTGCACCACGGTGCAGGGGCCCGCCTGGATGACGGTGACCGGGATGACCTTACCGGCTTCGTCGAAGATCTGGGTCATACCCACCTTCTTGCCGATGATGGCCTTTTCCATGTGTATTCCTCCTTGTTAGGTTATTGGTTGAAAAACGTGGGCCTTGGGCTCCCATTGGTTTTCCAACGTGACCCGCCTGCCTCAGTAACGCGGCAGGCTGCGGTTCTCACAAAATTGGGTGAAATCAGAGCTTGATCTCGATATCCACGCCGGCGGGGAGCTCCAGGGACATCAGAGCCTCCACGGTCTTCTGGGAGGGCTTCACCACGTCGATGAGCCGCTTGTGGGTGCGGCGCTCGAACTGCTCCCGGGAGTCCTTGTTCACGTGGACGGAGCGCAGGATGGTGACAATCTCCTTCTTGGTGGGCAGGGGGATGGGGCCGGAGACCTCGGCGCCGCTGCGCTTGGCGGTGTCCACGATCTTCTCGGCGGCCTGGTCGATGAGCTGATGGTCGTAGGCCTTCAGCCGGATGCGGATCATTTCTTTCTGAGCTGCCATGTGTTTTCCTCCTTGACATACGAAGTTGACGGTAAGGCTGTCCTTGCTTCGTACGGTGAGAGACGTTTCATCCACGTTTCCGTGCGTATCACTCCCCGGCATGAATAAAACCGGCGCAAAGCGAGCCGGTTCTACCCACCCAGGGCGATATACGCCATGGCATGAGTCTCTCAGCCGCCCGATTATACGGACATACTCCGCGGAAGTTACCTCGCTTATCGCGAGCAATCTCCCGCATCATCGCAGTGCGCCCTTTGACAGGCGCTTGACTATTGTACAACAGGAGCCCCCTGGAAGTCAAGCACTTTTTTGCCCCCATCCCAAAGTTTTTTCACGGTTTTCAGGCTTTTACCATGAAACCGTCTGTGCAACATTGCCAAACGCGAAACGGCGAACCCCGTACCGAGGTTCGCCGTTTTGTAGGGGCGGGGCTTGCCCCGCCCGTGGAACAGAGGACACATCGGAACGGCGGGAGGGGCAAGCCCCCTACAGGTACAAATTCACCTATCCCGTCCGCGTCAATACGCCACGCCCCAGTAAACCATCTTCTTGGCGGGCTTGCCGCAGCAGGCGCACACGTCGCCCAGCTTCTCCTGCTGGAAGGGGATGCACCGGGAGGACACCCCCGCCTCCTCCTTCATCTTCACCTCGCAGGCCACATCGCCGCACCACATGGTCTTGGCGAAGCCTCCCCGGCTCTCCATCTTCTCCTTGACCTCCGCCAGGGTGGCGCAGGGATAGGTGTTGTCCTCCAGGTTCTTCTTGGCCTTGGCGTACAGCCCGGCATGGATGTCGTCCAGCATCCTGGCCACGGTGTCCTCGATGCCCTCCAGCGGCACGAAGGACTTCTCCCCGCTGTCCCGGCGCACCAGCACGCACTGGCCCTTCTCCATATCCTTGGGCCCCAGCTCCAGCCGCAGGGGCACGCCCTTCATCTCATACTCGGCGAACTTCCAGCCGGGGGAGTTGTCGGAGGCGTCCATCTTCACCCGGAAGCCCGCCTTGGAAAGCCGTTCCATAACGGCCTCGTTGGCCTCGATGACGCCCTCCTTGTGCTGGGCCACCGGGATGATAACGACCTGGACGGGGGCCACCTTGGGGGGCAGCACCAGCCCCCGGTTGTCGCCGTGGGTCATGATGACCCCGCCGATGGTGCGGGTGGTGATGCCCCAGGAGGTCTCGAAGGGGGTGACCTGCTGGTTGTTCTTGTCCGCGAAGGAGATGCCGAAGGCCCGGGCGAACCCGTCCCCGAAGTAGTGGCTGGTGCCGTTCTGGAGGGCCTTCTTGTCGTGCATCATGCACTCGATGGTGTAGGTGCGCTCCGCCCCGGCGAATTTCTCCTTGTCGGTCTTCATGCCCATCACCACCGGCATGGCCAGCACGTCCTCGCACAGATCCGCATAGATGCGGTGCATCCGCTCCGTCTCCTCGATGGCCTCCTGGGCGGTGGCGTGGAGGGTGTGGCCCTCCTGCCAGAGGAATTCCCGGTGGCGCAGGAAGGGCCGGGTGGTCTTTTCCCAGCGCAGCACGGAGCACCACTGGTTATAGAGCATGGGCAGATCCCGCCAGGAGTGGACGATATCCGCCCAGTGGTCGCAGAACAGGGTCTCCGACGTGGGCCGGATGCACAGCCGCTCGTCCAGCTTCTCGCTGCCGCCGTAGGTCACCCAGGCGCACTCGGGGGCGAAGCCCTCCACGTGATCCTTCTCCTTCTGGAGCAGGGACTCCGGGATGAGCATGGGCATGGAGACGTTCTGATGGCCCGTCTCCTTAAAGCGCCGATCCAGATACGCCTGGATATTCTCCCAGATGGCGTAGCCGTAGGGGCGGAGGATAAACATTCCCTTGGTCTTGGCGTAGCCGATGAGCTCCGCCTTGGTGCACACGTCGGTGTACCACTGGGCGAAGTCCACGTCCATATCGGTGATCTGGCTCACCTGCTTGTTCTTGTCCTGTGCCATGTCCTCTCCATCCTTTTATATATGGTTTCCATATTGTATTGCCAAACCGGGAAAAAGTCAAGAGGGAAGGCCCGCTCCCCTGCCCCTTGCGTTTTTTGGCCTTTGTGATATAATATGGGCTCGTATCGGCCCGCGGTGGAGCGTGGGCCCTGCCCCCGTTTTCCCACTGACACACCCCCAGGAATGGAGAGCTTCCCATGGACTACTTTCACCTGTCCGCCCAGTCGGACGCCATCGAAAAAATCAGCGCCCTGGGCCTGGCCCATCTGGGGGACGGAGTATACGAACTGATGGTGCGCTCCTGGCTGTGCCTCCACGGCAAGGCCACCAACGCGGGGCTGCACAAGGCGGCGGTGAAATACGTGGCCGCCCCCGCCCAGGCCAAGCTGATTCACGCCATCCTCCCCCTGTTGACCGAGGAGGAGCAGGCCGTCTACCGCCGGGGCCGCAACAGCCGCACCGCCGCCGTCCCCAAGGGGGCCAGCGTGGGGGAGTACCACGCCGCCACGGCCCTGGAGTCTCTGTTCGGCTGGCTGTATCTGCAGGGCAGAACCGACCGGCTCAACGAGTTATTCGACGCCATGATGGAGGAGGCAAATCATGCCTTTTGACTCGTCGGCACAAGCTGCACTCAGTCGCTTCCCCCTTCGGGGAAAGCTCCTCCGTTCCGCTGTGCCTCCTCTCCCCACGAAAGCGGAAGGGCGCTTTCGCGGGGGCCCCGAAATCTGCTTGGAGGGAAACGTAAACTATGCCTTTTGACGCTATATTCATGACCGCGCTGGCCGGGGAGCTGCGGGAGACCCTGGTGGGCGGCAAGGTGGACAAGCTCTACCAGCCCGCCCGGGACGAGGCGGTGCTCCATATGCGGGCGGGCCGGGATAACGTGCGGCTGCTGCTGTCTGCCAGCCCCGCCCACCCTCGGGCCCAGCTGACAAAGGTGCCCCGGGAGAACCCGGAGACGCCCCCCATGTTCTGTATGCTGCTGCGAAAACACTTCACCGGGGCCCGCCTGCTGGATCTGTCCCAGCCCTCCATGGAGCGGCTGCTGGACTTCCGGTTCGAGGCCCTGGACGAGCTGGGGGATCGGGTGGAGCGGCGGCTGGTGCTGGAGTGCATCGGCCGCAAGTCCAACCTGATCATGTTGGACGGCGCGGGCCGGATCACCGACTGTATGCGCCGGGCCGACGGGGATCTGTCCGCCAAGCGCCCGGTGATGCCCGGGCTGTTCTACGCCCCCCCGGAGCCCACCGGGCGGCTGGATCCCTCCGCCATGCCCGCCGAGGAGCTGCGCTCCTTCGTCCTCGCCAACGCCCCCCAGGGGGACGGCCAGGACAAATGGCTGCTGGATGCCTTCAACGGCCTGTCCCCCCTCATCGCCCGGGAGCTGGCCTTCCAGGGGGAGGGCACCCGGGAGGGCCTCGCCCAGCGCCTGGAGCAGCTCATGGACAGAGTACGGGCGGGGGACTTTACACCCACCGTGCTGGTACGGGACGGCAAGCCTATAGACTTCACCTTCCAGGCCGTGCTGCAATACGGCCCCTCGGTGGAGCTGAAACGCTACCCCACCTTCTCCGCCCTGCTGGACGACTTCTACGAGCAGAAGGAGGCCCAGGAGCGGGTACGCCAGCGGGGCCAGGACTTCATCCGCTCCGTCACCCAGGCCCGGAACCGGACGGCCAAGAAGATCACCAACCAGGAGGCAGATCTGGCCCGCACCGCCGACCGGGACAAGCTGCGCCGGTATGGGGACATCCTCACCACCAACTTCTACCAGATGTCCAAGGGCCAGTCCGTCCTCCGGGCCCAGGACTACTACGACCCGGACTGCCGGGAGGTGGACATACCGTTGGATCCCCTCCTCACCCCCCAGCAGAACGCGGCCAAGTATTATAAGGAGTACAAGAAGGCCCAGAAGGCGGAGGAGATGCTCACCCTCCAGCTGGAGAAGAACCGGGCCGAGCTGGACTATCTGGACAGCGTGCTCCAGATGATCACCCTGTCCGAGGGGGATCGGGACTTACAGGAGATCCGCCAGGAGCTGATGGACAACGGCTACCTGAAGCAGCACAAGCGGAAAATGACCGCCAAGGGCCGCCAGAAGCTCGTCCGCTCCAAGCCCATGGAGTTCACGTCCAGCGCGGGCCTCACCATTCTGGTGGGCAAGAACAACAGCCAGAACGACCGCCTCACCCTGAAGGACGCGGACAAGCGGGATCTGTGGCTTCACGCCCAGAAGCTCCACGGCTCCCACGTGATCCTGAAAACGGCTGGAGCCCAGCCGGACGAGGCGTCCCTCACCGAGGCGGCCATGCTGGCGGCCTGGTTCTCTCAGGGCCGGGAGTCGGGCCAGGTGCCGGTGGACTACACCCCGGTGAAGGCGGTAAAAAAGCCCGCCGGGGCCAAACCCGGCTACGTTGTTTACAACACCTACAAGACCCTGTACGTCACCCCCGACCAGGAGCTGGTGCGGGCGCTGCGGGGCCGGACACAGAATTGAGGAGGATTGCCATGGCCACACAACTGACAACCGAGGAGCTGCGCCGCCGGGCGCTGGCCTTTTTGAAACGGCGCACAGAGGCCACCCCGGGCGGTATTCCCGATCCCTCCGCCGACCTCACCCTGCTGGACTGCGACGCCCCCTCCGGATCCCTGGTGCTGGGCTATGAGACCAAGCCCTGGATGGCCAACATCTGGGGGGTTGTCCACGGCGGGGTGGTGGCCTCCCTGGTGGATTCCTGTATGGGCATCACCTGCGGCCTGATGTGCCGGCTCATCACCCCCACCATTTCCATGACGGTGAACTACGCCCGTCCGGTGCCGCTGAACGCCTCCATCGTGGTGTGCACCCGCACCGTGCGCTGCGGGGCCACCTCGGGGCAGATGCGCGCGGAGGTGTACCTGGCCGGACAGCCGGACAAACTGCTGGTGACCGCCAGCGGGGCCTACTGCACCAAGCCCAACAACCTGTCCGGGGGCCACGCCCCCTGGGAGGAGGATGCCCTGTCATGATCTTCGGCCGGCACATCAACAAGTATTATCTCAAATACGCCGGCTGGCTCCTGCTGGGACTGGCCGCGCTGGCGCTGGTGGACTATATCCAGCTCATCATCCCCAACCTGTACCAGCAGGTGATCAACGGCGTCAACCAGGGCCGGGTGACGGTAAACGGCGAGACCTTCCCCTTTGACCCGGACTTCCTGCTGGATCGGATCTGTCTGCCCATGGTGTGGATCATCCTGGCCATGGTGGCGGGCCGCTTTTTGTGGCGGATCTGCATCTTCGGCGCGGCCATCAAGGTGGAGACCGGTCTGCGAAACGAGATGTTTGACCACGCCAAGGATCTGTCCCGGCAGTTTTACGCGGAGAACAAGGTGGGCGGCCTGATGAGCCTGTTCACCAACGATTTGGAGACGGTGCAGGACTGCTACGGCTCCGGCTTTCTGATGTTTTTCGACGCGCTGCTGCTGGGCGGGCTGTCGGTGGTGAAAATGTGGGCCATGGATCCGGTGATGACCGCCCTGTCCATGATCCCCATGGCCCTGCTGCTGGCGTCCAGCGCGGTGGTGGGCCGGTACATGATGAAGAAGTGGGACATCCGGCAGGAGGCGTTCTCCCGCCTGTCCGACTTCTCCCAGGAGAGCTTTTCCGGCATCGCCGTCATCAAGGCTTTCGTGAAGGAGGCCAAGGAGCTGCTGGCCTTCCAGCAGCTGAACCGGGAGAACGAAAAGGCCAACGTGGACTTCACCCGCTCGTCGGTGCTGCTGCGGATTCTGGTGACCACCTTCGTGGAGTCGGTGATCTGCATCATCCTGGGCTACGGCGGCTATCTGGTGTGGACGGGCGCCTTCAACGCCGGGGAGCTGATGGAGTTCATCGGCTACTTCACCTCCATCGTCTGGCCCATCATGGCCGTGTCCGAGCTCATCGACATGACCAGCCGGGGCCGGGCCTCCCTGAAGCGGATCTCCGCCCTGCTGGACGCCCCCCGGGACGTGGCCGACCGCCCGGACGTGGAGCCCCTGGGGGAGGTACGGGGGGATATTGAGTTCCGCCACCTCACCTTCCGCTACCCCGACGGGGAGTTCGACGCCCTGCGGGACGTGTCCTTCACCATCCAGGCGGGGCAGCGGGTGGGCATTGTGGGCCGCACCGGATCGGGGAAAACCACGGTGGTGGATTTGATCCTCCGCACCTGCAACGTGCCCGACGGCGCCCTGTTCGTGGACGGACACGACGTGAACACCGTCCCCATCCGGGACGTGCGGCAGGCGGCGGCCTATGTGCCCCAGGATAACTTCCTGTTCAGCGACACCATCGCCCGGAACATCGACTTCACCGAGAACGTCCCCGACCGGGAGCGGGTGTCCATCGCCGCGGTGCTGGCGGACGTGGACGCCGACGTGAAGGACTTCCCCCTGGGCTACGACACCGTCTTAGGCGAACGGGGCGTCACCGTATCCGGCGGCCAGAAGCAGCGCATCTCCATCGCCCGGGCGCTGATCAAGGACGCGCCCATCCTCATTCTGGACGACTCTGTGTCCGCCGTGGACACCCAGACCGAGCGGGCCATCCTGGACAACCTGGCCAAAACCCGCCAGGGCCGCACCACCATCCTCATCGCCCACCGCATGTCCACCGTGGAGGGCATGGATCAGATCATCTTCCTGGAGGACGGGGCGGTGACCGCCGTGGGAACCCACGCCCAGCTGTGCGAGAGCTGCCCCGCCTACCGCCGGATGGTGGAGCTGCAAAAACTGGAGGAAGAGGGGGTGCGGCACAATGCGTGAATATTTTCCGCTTCTCTTTGTGGGCGCGGTGGTGGGAACCTTTTCCCTGATCTTCCTGCTGGCCTGGCTGCGGGAGGCCCGCGCCAAAACCGCCCCGGACTTTGACCGCCACATCCCCGACGGGGAGATCGTCCGGCGGCTCATGCAGTACGCCGTCCCCTACAAGAAGCAGTTCGCTCTGGTGCTGGCCATCATGCTGCTGTCCATCGCCGCCGACCTGGCCTCCCCCCTGATCATCGGCCGGGTGGAGGACTTGATCAAGGACAGCTTCCAGCCCCCCGTCCTGCTGCGCTGGGTGGCGCTGTACGCCTTCACGCTGGCGGTCAACATGGTGTGCACCTACTTCCAGTCCATTCTCCTGCAAAAGATCGGCCAGCGGATCCTCTCCGCCCTGCGGCAGGATCTGTTCACCCACATTGAGTCCCTGTCCCACGACCAACTCAATAAAATCCCCGTGGGCAAGCTGGTGACCCGGGTGTCCAACGACACCAACGCCATCTCCATGATGTTCACCAACGTGCTGGTGAACATGGCCCGGAACGCCTTCCTGGTGCTGGGGGTGCTGGGGGCCATGCTGGCGCTGAACTACGCCCTCACCCTGATGATCCTCTGCTTCGTCCCCTTCCTGGTGCTGTTCACCGTCATCTTCCGTAAATTCACCCGGAAGGTGCACCGGGTGGTGAAGGATCGCACCACCGACCTGAACACCTTCCTGTCGGAAAACCTGTCCGGCATCAAGATCACCCAGATCTTCAACCAGGAGGAGCGGAAGTTCCAGGACTTCCTGGCCCGCAGCGACGGGCTGAAGAAGGCCAAGCAGAACCAGATCCTGGTGTTCGGCATCTTCCGCCCCATGGTGTATATGCTCTATGTGTCCTCCATCCTGTGCCTGTTCTACCTGGGGGGCAAGGGGTACATCCGGAACACGGTATTTCTGGGCCAGGCCATGACCAGCGGCACCATCGTCTCCTTTTATATGTACATCTCCAAGTTCTTCAACCCCATTCAGACCCTGGCGGAGCAGTTCAATATGCTCCAGTCCGCCTTCGCCTCGGCGGAGAAGATCTTCGACATCTTCGACCTGAAGCCGGAGGTGGTGGACGACCCCGGGGCGGAGGCGGTGGACAGGATCCGGGGGGAGATCGAATTCCAGGACGTGTGGTTCGCCTACCAGCCCGGGGAGTGGGTGCTGAAGGGGGTGTCCTTCCACGTGGACGCCCGGCAGACCGCCGCCTTCGTGGGGGCCACCGGCTCGGGCAAGACCACCATCCTCTCCCTGCTGTGCCGGAACTACGACATTCAGAAGGGCCGCATCCTCATCGACGGCCGGGACATCCGCACCATCCGGATCTCCTCCCTGCGGCGGCAGTTCGGTCAGATGCTCCAGGACGTGTTCCTGTTCTCCGGCACCATCCGCTCCAACCTGGCGCTCCGGGAGGAGGGTTTCACCGACCCGGAGATCTGGGAGGCCTGCAAATACGTCAACGCCGACGCCTTTATCCGCAAGCTGGACAAGGGTCTGGACGAGGAGGTGCGGGAGCGGGGCGGCAACTTCTCCGCCGGCCAGCGGCAGCTTTTGAGCTTCGTGCGTACCATTCTCCACAAGCCCGCCGTCATGATCCTGGACGAGGCCACCGCCAACATCGACACCGAGACTGAGCTGCTCATCCAGGACTCCCTGGAGAAGATGCGCTCCATTGGCACCATGCTCATCGTGGCCCACCGCCTGTCCACCATCCAGCATGCCGACCAGATCATCGTGCTGTCCCACGGTCAGATCGTGGAGTCGGGGAACCACCAGGAGCTGCTGGCCAAAAAAGGGCGCTACTACCAGCTCTACACCCTGCAGTTCAACCGGGAAAAGCTGCTGGGGGCGTGAATCTCCCCTTGCTTTTCCCCCTGGCCCCTGGTATAATAAGGTTATCCCACAGGCCTTCACCTTGGGAAATTTTACTGATTAGGAGTGGTTTCTTATGTCACGTTATGCCGGCACCCAAACCGAAAAGAATTTGATGGCCGCCTTCGCCGGGGAGTCCGAGGCTCGGAACAAGTACACCTACTTCGCCTCCAAGGCCAAGAAGGAGGGCTTCGAGCAGATCGCCGCGCTGTTTCTCAAGACGGCGGACAACGAGAAGGAGCACGCCAAGCTGTGGTTCAAGGAGCTGGAGGGGATCGGCGACACCGCCGCCAACCTGAAGTCCGCCGCCGAGGGCGAGAACTACGAGTGGACGGATATGTACGCCGGCTTTGCCGACACCGCCGAGAAGGAGGGCTTCCCCGAGCTGGCCGCCCGGTTCCGTCTGGTGGCCGCCATTGAGAAGCACCACGAGGAGCGCTACCGCGCCCTGCTGAAGAACGTGGAGACTCTGGAGGTCTTCAAAAAGAGCGAGGTCAAGGTGTGGGAGTGCCGCAACTGCGGCCACATCGTGGTGGGCACCGCCGCGCCGGACATCTGCCCCACCTGCAACCATCCCCAGTCCTATTTCGAGGTCAACGCCGAGAATTATTGATCGGAACGGCTTCCATACATCAAAGCCCGCCGGGAACCCCCGGCGGGCTTTTTTGTGCCCGCCCCCTTGACAAGCGTCCCGCCCTATGCTACTATATTTTTAACAGTAGTAAAAAATATAGTAGTGGAAGGGGTATGTGCATGAAAACGAAATACATGACCTGCCTGGAGCGTTGGGCCCGCTGGATGCTGCCCCGGCCCGAGGCGGAGGACGTCATCGCCGACTACCGGGACATCGCCGCCGACCCGGAGCTGCTGCGGGGCCTGGACAAGCCGAGGAAGGTGATCCGACCCCTGGCGGACACCAGGGCCTACCGCGTGTGGCTGGCGGCGTTCGCCGTGATGGCGGCCTGCGCCCTCCTGCTGGCCCTCAGCCCCCTGCCCGGCGGGAACCGGCTCTTGTGGTTTCTCAGCATCTCTGTTATCTGGAATGACAGGGCTCTCTTTACCCTGGGCAATGTCTTTCCCCCGCTGGGCATGGCGGCGGCGCTGGTCTGGTTCCGCTGGAAGGGTCAAAAGCTGGGAAAGCTCCCCAGGGCGGTCCCCGTCCTGCTGGCGGCGGTGGCGGCGTGGATCGCGGCGGTGCTGGCGGTGGATCGGTCCTTCCTGAACGACCCCATCGCCTTCGCCCAGCTGTGGGGAGAGGCGCCCGTCCGCGTGCTGTGGCACAGCCTGGGCTGGACAAGGCCGCTCACCCTCATGCTGTTCGGCGACGCCCTGATGTGGGGCGGCTTTGCCCTGGCCCTGCTGGCGGTGTTCGCCCTCATAAAGGCCCGGACGGGGGATCGCCGGTGGGCGGCGGTGTACATACTGGCCCTCACCGCCGTGTTGCTGTCCTGGCAAACGCTGAGTTTCATGAACGTCATGTCGCTGGACAGCGCGGGCCCGGGCTGGTGGCTGTCGCACTTCCGGATCTGGGCGATCCAAGCCGCTGTTGGCGTGATCGGCACGGGGGTGGCCCTATGCTGAAAAAGGACTTGGTGGAGCTGGCCCTCCTCCACCTGCTCTCCCAGGGCGACCAGTACGGCTACGACCTGCTGCGCCGCCTCCACGCCGTGTTCCCCGACACCCAGGAGAGCGCCATCTACGCCCTGCTCCGGGGCCTGTGCCGGGACGGCTGCCTGGAGCAGTACCAGGGGGAAACCTCGGCGGGCCCCGCCCGGAAGTACTACCGCCTTACAGACAATGGGCTGAGCCGGTACGGCGGCCTGCTCAAGCAGTGGCAGACCCTGCGGGACGCACTGGCGGCACTGGGGGTGGCGTAGCCCCGCCGTCCCCGGACAGGACGGCAACGCGCCGACGCGAAAGCGCCCGGCGGCCTATCGCAGGCCGCCGGGCGCTGTTTCATTTCGCGGGGCGGGATTACCGGACGGGGAAATAGTCCTCCCCCACGTAGATCCCCTCGATGCTTTCCACATCCACCGGTTCGGTGAAGTTCCAGACCAGTACCTTGCGGGAGCCCTCCGCGCTTTCAGCGCCGAAATCGCCCTGTCCGCCCTCCCAGGGGGCGTCCACCAGGGAACCGTCCGCCAGCTTTGCCTGGACATTCTTTCCCGCGAAGCCGCCCCAACCCGCGTCATAGCGGAAGATGGCGGACAGCCCCACGGTGGACAGGCGCACCTCCTCCGCGCGGAGACCGGAGGCCAGCTTCGCGTCCGGGCCCATGGACAGGCTGGGGATAGGTTTGACCTCCACTGGAGCGCAAAAATTTTCCCCGCCGTCCAGTAGCTCCACCCCGGTTTCTCTGTTCTCAAGAGAGAAGATCCGCACCTCCGCCCCGGTCAGATCGTCCGCCGCCACCTGTCCCCAGTCAGAAATCACGAACAGTGCGGCTTTCCTCTCCCTGTCATACCCCAGGAAGGATCCGCTAAACGTGCTGGCTGTAAACCCTTCCCCGGTGTCCTTTTTGGGGATGTCCACCAGCCCCCAGATACCAACGTCCCCGTCCAGGCGGCTGCCCTCCAAATCCCTGGCCTCCACGTAGGCCCGGACGGTGAAGTCGTCCGCCAGCACCGACTTCACCCGAAACTCGATCCCGTTGATCACATAGGGCTCGCCCTCCTGCTCCTGGGCGTAGGGGGCAAAGCTCCCCATCAGCTCCCGCAGGGTGGGGGACGCGGCAAAGGCCGTCCCCAGCAGCACCGCACAGGCCACCGCTGCGATGAGCGCCGTCTTTACCACCCCCAGCCCCGCCTTCTTCGCCTTGGCCGGCAGGCTGTCCAGCACGTCCTGCATTCTCTCGTCAAATCCCTTCGGCACAACACATTCCTCCTTTTGCGCCAGTTCCTTCAGCAGCTCGTCAAACTGTTCCATATTTGCCCTCCTGACTTTGCAGCATTTCCTTCAACTGCGTACGGGCTCTTGCAAGCCTGGATTTCACCGTCCCCGCCGGGACGCCCAGGCACTTGGCGATCTGACCCACCGTCATGTCCTCATAGTAGAACAGCGTCACCACCGCCCGCCGCTCCGCGGGCAGGGCGGACACCGCCTCCCACAGCCCGTCGTACCGCCGGGGCTGGGGCGCGGCGGGCTCCTGGGGCAGGTCGTCCAGATAGACCACCCTCCCCCGCTTCCGCCGCTGGGAGCAGGCGCAGTTCACCGCGATCCTCACCAGCCAGGGCCCCGCCGCCTCCTTGTCCCGCAGCCGGTCCAGCGACTGCCACGCCTGCAGAACCGCCTGCCCCACCGCGTCCTCCGCGTCGGCGTCGCTGTCCAGCACCGACCGGGCCGCCCGGAACATCCGGCGGCTGTGCTCTGTCACTGCGGCGGCGAATTCCTCCCGCGTCCAATCCATGCCTTGTCTCATCTCCTCGTGGGTGGGTCTGTTGTCCGGACATCCTATAGACGCGGGGGGCGCCAAAAAGGTTCCCCCCTTCGCCAAAAAATTTTGTGAACTTCGTTTTTGCAATTTTTCACGCTCGGACTTGCAAAACTGCCGAACCTGGTGTACAATACAGTATCGCGTCAAAGCGACACCTTCAAAGAGGAAAGGATGTTGACGGTATGTCGATTCAAAATGCGTACCTCCTGTCCGTGCTGGACGACCTGAAGAAAAAGAGCGCCCATGAGCCCGAGTTCCTCCAGGCCGTGGAGGAGGTGCTGGAGTCCCTGGAGCCCGTGGTGGCGGCCGACCCCCGCTACGAGCGGCAGAACATCATCGGCCGCATGGTGGAGCCCGAGCGGGTGGTGATGTTTCGGGTGCCCTGGGTGGACGACAGCGGCAAGGTGCAGGTGAACCGGGGTTTCCGCGTTCAGTTCAACTCCGCCATCGGCCCCTACAAGGGCGGCCTGCGCTTCCACCCCACCGTCAACCTGTCCGTGATCAAATTTTTGGGCTTTGAGCAGGTGTTCAAAAATTCCCTCACCACCCTGCCCATGGGCGGCGGCAAGGGCGGCGCCGACTTCGACCCCAAGGGCAAGAGCGACGGCGAGGTCATGCGCTTCTGCCAGTCCTTCATGACGGAGCTTCAGCGCCACATCGGCCCGGATACCGACGTGCCCGCCGGCGACATCGGCGTGGGCGCCCGGGAGATCGGTTTTCTGTTCGGCCAGTACAAGAAGATCCGGGACGAGTTCACCGGCGTGCTCACCGGCAAGGGCCTGACCTACGGCGGCTCCCTGGCCCGCACCGAGGCCACCGGCTTCGGCCTGTGCTACTTCGCCGACGCCTGCCTGCGGGACAACGGCCAGTCCTTTGAGGGCAAGAAGGTGGTCATCTCCGGCTCCGGCAACGTGGCCATCTACGCCAACCAGAAGGTGAACCAGCTGGGCGGCAAGGTCATCGCCATGTCCGACTCCAACGGCTATATTGTAGACGAGAACGGCATCGACTACAAGATCATCAAGGAGATCAAGGAGGTCAAGCGGGCCCGGATCAAAACCTATCTGGACTACGTCCCCTCCGCCAAGTATGTGGAGGGCTGCTCCGGGATCTGGACGGTGCCCTGCGACATCGCCCTGCCCTGCGCCACCCAGAACGAGATCAACGGGGAGAGCGCCAAGGCCCTCATCGCCAACGGCTGCCAGGGCGTGTTTGAGGGGGCCAATATGCCCTCCACCCCCGAGGCCATCGCCGCCTATCAGGAGGCGGGCATCTTCTTCGGCCCCGCCAAGGCCGCCAACGCCGGCGGCGTGGCCACCTCCGGCCTGGAGATGAGCCAGAACAGCGAGCGGCTGAGCTGGACGTTCGAGGAAGTGGACGCCAAGCTGAAGGGCATCATGAATGGCATCTACGCCGCCTGCGCCGCCGCCGCGGAGCAGTTCGGCATGAAGGGGAACCTCCAGGCGGGGGCCAACATCGCCGGGTTCCTGAAGGTGGCGGACGCCATGCTGTGGCAGGGGATCTGCTGAGGCGGGTTCTGCGTTGGTTTGAATCTGAAATAGAGAAACGCCCCAGGTGCGAAACCTGGGGCGTTTCATTTTGCCGCGTGAATTGGGCGCGTCCGTAGGGGAGGGGCTTGCCCCTCCCGCCGTGACGATCTGCTCTCTGTTCCCCGGGAGGGGCAAGCCCCTCCCCTACATTCATCGCACCCCAACGACTGTCAATGACTGTCAATGTCTGTCAACCATATGACAAATAATGTGGTATAATAGGTTCCGGAGGTGATCCCTATGAAAGGCTGGCAAGCTCTCCCCGCCGAACGCTGCGGCAGCTGCAAATACTTTCGCAAGCACTACATTCGTCTGTATCAAGGTCATTATTCCGCCACAAATTACGGCCACTGTGTCCATCCCCGGCTGAAAAAACGGCGGGCGGAGGAGCACTGCCCCCACTGGTGCCCCAAACAGGAGGAAGCCCCCCGCGATTCCTGATCGCGGAGGGCTTCCTGATCCTTTTATAAATCCGCCAGGGTGAGGGAAAACTCAAACCGTTCCACCCCGTCCTCCCCCGACCCCCGGGCCAGCAGCTCGTCCCCCCGGGCGGCGGTGTCCACCCAGATGGTCTCCCCCGCCCGGCACTCGTTCACGTACCCGATTTGCAGGGAGCGGACGAACTTCCCCCGGCCCAGCTCCTCCAGGTGGAGGCTGTCGCAGGCGAAGTCGGCGTAATGGATGTTGTTCACGTGGCCGTTGATATCGGTGTCGGAGTAGCGCAGATCCCGGCGCACCCGGTTGTCAAACTCCTCCGGCATGGGGATGCGGTGCAGCTTCACGCTCTTGCACAGCTCGCCGCCGTCGGTGCCCTGGAACTCGGCCAGCTCCTTCATGCGGAACAGCTTCCGGCTGTCCGCGTCCACCATCACCCACAGCGTGGAGCCCTGACCCACGGCCTTCCCGTCCCGGAACAGGTCGAAGTCCCGGTAGGAGGACGCGCCGGAGGCCCCCCGGTGCCAGGTTTTCACGTCCACCAGGTCGTTCCACCGCAGGGGCGCGTCCAGCTCCACCCAGCTCCGGGTGACCATCCAGAGGCAGTTGTACTTGGCCAAAACCTCGGGGCCGGACGCACCCAGGGCCAGCGCGGCCTGGGTGGCGGCCTCCTGCAAAATGCCCAGCAGCGCCGACGGGCGGCACTGGTTGAACAGATCCACGTCCCGGGAGTCCACCCGGAACTGTCCTTCATAAAAGGTGCCCATCGTTCTATTCCTTCCTTCCGGGGATGGTGATGGTATACCGGGCGCACAGCGCGTCCAGATCGTCGGCGGTGGCGGCGGGCAGCCGCAGGGCCGCCCCGCAGGCGGCGCACACCACGTCCACCGCGGCGTACCCCACCTTGACGCCGTAGTCCGTGGAGCCGCACCCGCAGGACACGCCGCCCCGCTGGGCCACGTCCTTCAGCTCGGCCAGCACCTCGGCCATCACCCCGTCGTTGAGGAACGCGCCCCGCCGCTCCCCCTCGTCGTCCGCCCGGAGCTTGTCCACCGCCTGCTCCAGCTGCTCCATGGCCCGGAACACCGGCCCCTCCTCCCCGATGTAGCAGCAGCCCAGCCCGGACTTGGGGCAGGACAGGGCCAGCAGCTTCTGGGTCAGCATCCCGTCGTTGGAGCAGACGGCGGTGTGATCCCGGGCGCACAGCAGGCAGGGCACCGTGACCTCGCACCGGTCGCCAAGCTGGGTAAAGCGCAGCTCCGACTTGCCGCAGGGGCAGGGCAGCGCGCTGTCCCCGGCGCACAGCTGAAAGGCGGTACGGGAGGCGATCACCGCCTGTCCGCACACGGGGCAGATGTATCCAATGGAGCGGGCTTCTTCGGGCATGGGGATCCCTCCTCACAAATTCCGAAGGAGATTATACCACCATTTTACCCGGTTTTCCAGAGACAAAGTTCCCAGAGTGTCATAGTTTTCCCATGCATGAACCCTCATTTCCCGGGCACACTATAGTCAAGTAAGTTCAAAAGTATCATTTGATACTTTTGAACCCGGCGACGATTTATCGCCGCCGATGGCCGCGGACGCGGCCTTAACTTGCACTTCATAGGGAACAAAGCGCGCTTCGCGCGTCAGCGGGCCAGCGGCCCGCTGCTTGAACAAGTGCAATTGCACTTGTTCAACTTTGTTCCCTATAAGGGCAAACCACGCCAAAGGAGTCACATCCATGGAAAATCAAAAGCTGGGGCGGCAGACCTTCCAGCCCGGTTCGCCCCCCGTGATCATCGGCTTCGGCTCCGCCGCCGGCAACAAGGAGAGCCAGGGCCCCCTGGGCCGGCACTTCGACCACACCTGCAAGGACGACACATTTGGCTGCAAGACCTGGGAGCAGGCGGAGTCCGCCATGCAGGGGCTGGCCCTGGACGCGGCGCTGAAGCGGGCGGGGCTGCACACAACCGATCTGGATCTCCTGCTGGCGGGGGATCTGCTCAACCAGTGCATTGGCTCGGGCTACGCCGCCCGGGCCGCCGACGTGCCCTTCTTCGGGCTGTACGGGGCCTGCTCCACCATGGGGGAGAGCCTGGCCCTGGCCACCCTGCTGCTCAGCGGCGGGTACGGAACCTACGCCGCCGCCGTCACCTCCTCCCATTTCTGCTCGGCGGAGCGGCAGTACCGCACCCCGCTGGAGTACGGCTCCCAGCGCACCCCCACCGCCCAGTGGACGGCCACCGCCGCCGGGGCGGTGGTGGTGACCGGGGAGATGCGGCCCGGGCCCCGGATCCCCCGGGTGACCATCGGCCGGGTGAAGGACAAGGGCATCAAGGACGCCAACAACATGGGGGCGGCCATGGCTCCCGCCGCCTACGAGACGCTGAAGGCCCACTTTGAGGACACCGGCCTCACCCCGGACTACTACGACCTGATCCTCACCGGCGATCTGGGCAAGCTGGGCCACGAGATCGTCACCGACCTCTTTGAACGGGACGGGGTAAAGCTGGCCAACTACAACGACTGCGGCCTGATCCTGTTCGACCGGGAGGAGCAGGACGTCCACGCCGGGGCGTCGGGGTGCGGCTGCTCGGCGTCGGTGCTGTGCGGCTACCTGCTGCCGGGGCTGCTGGCGGGGCGGTGGCGGCGGATCCTGTTCTGCCCCACCGGGGCCCTCCACTCCCCCACCGCCACCATGCAGGGGGAATCCATCCCCGGCGTATGCCACGCCCTGGCGCTGGAAGGGGGGAAATGACATGGACTATGTGAAAGCCTTTGTGGTGGGCGGCATCTTCTGTATCATCGGCCAGATCCTCATCGACAAAACCAAGCTCACCCCTGCCCGCATACTGGTGGCCTACGTGGTGTCCGGGGTGATTTTGGGAGCTATCGGGGTCTACAAGCCCCTGGCGGAGTGGGCCGGGGCGGGGGCCACGGTGCCTCTGACGGGCTTCGGCTACCTGCTGGCCAAGGGGGTCAAGGAGGCGGTGGCGGAAAAGGGTCTGCTGGGGGCCCTCACCGGGGGCGTGACCTCCGCCGCCGGCGGCATCACCGCCGCCATCTTCCTGGGCGTGCTGGTGGCCCTGATTTTCAAGCCCAAGCCTAAAGGATAGGTACTAAAAGAGCTTGAGTTCGCTGACGGGCGCAGACGCAAACCGGAGCCTGCTGCGACGGCAGCAAAACATGGATAAAATTTTTACAGTTTTTATGGCTGTGTCATTGACAAGGCGCGGCTGTGTGCTATAATAAAAGCGTCAATTGAATACTCCCTTATCAAGAGTGGCGGAGGGACCGGCCCGATGAAGCCACGGCAACCTGCTTTGCAAGGTGCCAAGTCCGGCGGAAACGCGAGATGAGGAAAGCACTGGAGCCTCCAGCCCCCCGCCGTTTCCCGGCAGGGGGCTTTTTCATCCCTCATTTCCCCTCAAAAACAGAAAGGAGAACACATCATGGCAAAACGTCTATTCACTTCCGAGTCCGTCACCGAAGGCCACCCCGACAAGGTGTGCGATCAGATCTCCGACGCCATCCTGGACGCCATCCTGGAGAAGGATCCCAACGCCCGGGTGGCCTGCGAAACCGCCGTGTCCACCGGCCTGGTTCACATCATGGGCGAGATCACCACCTCCTGCTATGTGGACATACCCCGCATCGCCCGCCAGGTGGTCAAGGACATCGGCTACGTCAACGGCCAGGGCGGCTTTGACGGCGACTCCTGCGCCGTCATCACCAACATCGACGAGCAGTCCCCCGACATTGCCCTGGGGGTGGACAAGGCCCTGGAGGCCAAGGAGGGCCAGCTCAGCGACGGGCTGGACAACGGCGCCGGGGATCAGGGCATGATGTTCGGCTACGCCTGCACCGAGACGGAGGAGCTGATGCCCCTGGCCATCTCCCTGTCCCACAAGCTGGCCCTGCGGCTGGCCCAGGTTCGCAAGGAGGGGCTGGTGGACTACCTGCGGCCCGACGGCAAGAGCCAGGTCACCGTGGAGTACGGCGACGACGGCAAGCCCGTCCGGGTGGACACGGTGGTGGTATCCACCCAGCACGCCGCCGAGGCGTCCCTGGAGCAGATCCGGGCGGACATGATCGAGCTGGTGGTGAAGCCCACCATCCCCGCCGCCCTGCTGGATGAGCATACCCGCATCCTGGTGAACCCCACCGGCCGCTTCGTGGTGGGCGGGCCCCAGGGGGACTCCGGCCTCACCGGGCGGAAGATCATCGTGGATACATACGGCGGCAGCGCCCCCCACGGCGGCGGCGCCTTCTCCGGCAAGGATCCCACCAAGGTGGACAGATCCGCCGCCTACGCCGCCCGCTGGGCGGCCAAGAACGTGGTGGCCGCGGGGCTGGCGGACAAGTGCCAGGTGCAGCTGGCCTACGCCATCGGCGTGGCCCGGCCCGTGTCCGTCCGGGTGGACACCTTCGGCACCGGCAAGGTGTCCGACGAGGCGCTGGAGGCCGCCGTGGACAAGGTGTTCGACCTGCGCCCCACCGCCATCATCAATCGACTGAACCTGCGCCGTCCCATCTACCGGCAGACCGCCTCCTACGGCCACTTCGGCCGCCCGGATCTGGATCTGCCCTGGGAGAAGCTGGACATGGTGGATCAGCTCAAGGCTGCCCTGTAACGTTATCAAACACGGCAAACCCGCCGCCGGTAAACCACCGGCGGCGGGTTTTTTTCACGCCAGCCCCAGCAACCGGGCCACTGTGGTGACAATCAGGCACAGCCCCAGCCCCAGGGCGGTGGGGATCGCCACGGAAAGCGCCGTCCACTTCACGCTGCCCGTCTCCTTGTAAATGGTCAGGCAGGTGGTGGAGCAGGGCCAGTGGAACAGGGAGAACAGCATGGTGCACACCGCCGTCAGCCATGTCCAGCCGTGCTGGCCCAGCAGCGCCCCCAGCGCCGCCAGATCGTCGAACTCCACCAGGCTGCCCGTGGCCAGGTAGGCCATGAGCATCACCGGCAGCACGATCTCGTTGGCGGGCCAGCCCAGGAGGAAGGCCATCAGGATCACCCCGTCCAGCCCGAACAGCCGGGCGAAGGGATCTAAAAACCCGGTGCAGTGGGCCAGCAGGGAGGCGTCCCCCACAGTGAGGTTGGCCATCAGCCAGATGAACGCCCCCGCCGGGGCGGCCACCGACACCGCCCGCCCCAGCACAAACAGGGTGCGATCCAGCATGGAGCGGACGATGACCTGCCCCACCCGGGGTTTCCGGAAGGGGGGCAGCTCCAGGGCGAAGGAGGAGGGCACCCCCTTGAGCACCGTGGCGGACAGCAGCCGGGAGCAGCCCAGCGTCCCCGCCACCCCCAGCACCAGCGTGCCCAGCAGCAGCGCCGCCCCCTCCAGCGAGGCCAGCAGCCCCACCCGCCCGCCCACAAAAAAGATGGTGATCAGGGCGATGAGGGTGGGAAACTTCCCGTTGCAGGGCACCAGCGAGGAGGTCAAAATGGCGATGAGCCGCTCCCGGGGGCTGTCGATGATCCGGCAGCCGGTGACGCCGCAGGCGTTGCAGCCCAGGGACATACACATAGTCAGGCACTGCTTGCCGCAGGTCTTGGCCCTCTGGAAGGCGTGATCCATGACAAAGGCCGCCCGGGGCAGGTAGCCCAGATCCTCCAGCAGGGTGAACAGGGGGAAGAAGATGGCCATGGGGGGCAGCATCACCGCCATCACCCAGGCGGTGACCCGGTACACCCCGTCCAGCAGCAGCCCCCGCAGCCATGCTGGGAAATTTGCCAGCCAGCCCTCCAGCACTGCGCCCACGCGGGCGAACAGCTCGGTGAGCAGGGCGGAGGGGAAATTGGCCCCCGCCACCGTCAGCCACACCACCAGCCCGAACAGCAGCAGCATCAGGGGGATGCCGGTGGCCTTGGAGGTAAGTAAGCGATCCAGCCGCCGCTGGCGGCGCAGGCGCTCGGCCGACCGGCTTCGCACCACCTGGTCGGCGTACCGCTCCGCCAAAGTGACCCGCTCGGCCGGGGCCCGTTGAGGTTCGGCGGGAGCCTCCGACCGCACCAGGGCGGCCACGGCCCCCTTCAGCTCCTCCAGCCCGTCCTGGCGGCCTCCCGCGGTGCCCACCACCGGCACGCCTAAGCGCTGGGACAGGGCGGGCAGATCCACCTGGACGCCCAGCCGCTCCGCCTCGTCCATCAGGTTGACGCACACCAGCACCTTCCCCGTCAGCTCCAGCACCTGGAGCACCAGGATCAGGTTCCGCTCCAGGCAGGTGGCGTCGCACACCACCACCACCCCGTCCGCCTGGCCGCTCTCGATGAAGTCCCGGGCCACCGCCTCCTCCTGGGAGTGGGCCGCCAGGGAGTAGGTTCCGGGCAGGTCGATGAGCTGGTACTCCTGCCCCTCATAGGTATAGGTTCCCCGGGCGGTGGCCACCGTCTTGCCGGCCCAGTTGCCCGTGTGCTGCCGCAGCCCGGTCAGCGCGTTGAACAGGGTGGACTTGCCCACGTTTGGGTTGCCCGCCAGCGCCACCCGGTTCATGTGGCCACCGCCCGGGCGGGCTGCTCCTGGGCGCGGCGCTCCAGGGTGATCCCCTCCGCGTCGGAGCGGCGCAGGGCGATGAGCGCCCCCCGGATCAGGTAGGCGCAGGGATCCCCCGCCGGACTTCTCAGCACGCAGGTCACCCGGGTGCCCCGCACCAGCCCCAGGTCGGTGAGCCGCCGATCCATGGCGGGGGCGGCGTTTACCTCGGTCACATAAGCGCTCTCCCCCTCAGGGAGGGCGGACAGGCACAATGTCTCATACATAATGGATGCTCCTTTCCCGCGCGGGCCGCCCCGCGGACGGCCTGCAAGTTATCCTATGGCGGGCTCCGCGGCGGGGTGCCCGCCTTTGACGGGAAAACCGCCCGGGCCGGGGCGGTTGGCTTGACATTCCGCCGGAATTCCCCTTATAATAAGGAAAAACATGGGGCGGCGGGCCGTATTTCGCATCCGCCCCCAGCGGAAGGGAGGATCGCCCATGACAGGCCCCACGCGCCCCCGGGAGGGGGAGGACTGGCTGATCCGTGTGCTGCTGGTGCTGTTTCTGCTTGTGGGAGCCGCCCTCCGTCTCTGGCGGTTCGGGGCGGTACCAGAGGGGCTGAACCAGGACGAGGCCTTTGCCGCCTACGAGGCGTGGTGCCTGCTGACCACGGGTCGGGACTCCTTCGGCCACTCCCTGCCGGTGTACCTCACCGCCTGGGGCAGCGGCATGAACGCCCTGGAGAGCTACCTCATGATCCCCTGCCTGGCCCTGCTGGGCCGGACAACCCTGGCGGTGCGGCTGCCCCAGCTTATCGTGTCCCTGCTGTCGCTGCCCGCCGTCTACGGCGTGGGCAAGCGGATGGCGGACAAGTGGGCGGGGCTGTGCTCCCTGTTCCTGCTGGCGGTGTGCCCGTGGCACGTGATGCTGTCCCGGTGGGGGCTGGAGTCCAACCTGGCCCCGGGCTTTCTGCTGTTCGGGCTGTACTTCTTCCTGCGGGGGCTGGAGGACTGCCGCTGGCTCCCCCTGTCCGCCCTGATGTACGGGCTGTCCCTGTACTGCTACGCCGCCATCTGGCCCTTCGTCCCCCTGATCCTGCTTCTTCAGGGCGGGTACGCCCTGTGGTGCGGCAAGCTGCGCCCCCGCGGCCAGAAGGGGGCGTGGCTGCTGGGGGCGGCGGCGGTGCTGCTGGCGCTGGCCCTGCCGCTGGTGCTGTTCCTGCTGGTGAACTGGGGCCTGCTGCCCGAGCTGCACCTGGGCCCCTTCACCGTCCCCAGGCTGGTGGTGATGCGGGACGGCGAGTTCTCCCTGTCCCGGGTTCCGGAGCACGCCGCCAACCTGCTGTCCCTGGTGCTGCGCCAGGGGGACGGGCTGCTGTGGAACGGGACGGATCGGTTCGGGCTGTTCTACTTCGGCGCCCTGCCCCTGGCCCTGGCAGGGCTGGTGTGGGCCGTCCGGGAGACGGTGGAGGGCCTGTCCACCCGGAAGCTGCGGCCCGGGGTCTTCCTGCTGATCCAGCTGCTGGCGGGGATCTTGCAGGGGCTGACCCTGGACGCCAACGTGAACCGGGTGAATACCCTGTGGATCCCGGTGGTGCTGCTGGCGGCGCTGGGGGCGCGGTGGCTGTGCGGCTTCGACCTGCGGGCGCTGCTGGTTCCCCTGCTGATCTTCGGGGCGCTGTTCCTCCGGTTCGCGGACTATTACTTCACCGACTACGCCCAGCAGTCCCGGGCCCACTTCGGCGCCGGGCTGGAGCAGGCGGTGGAGGCGGCCCTGGCCCGGGAGGGGGAGATCCGGGTGGCCCGCGGGGCCAACTACGCCCGGGTGCTGTTTGACTGCGGCCAGGATCCGGAGGAGTACCGGGAGACGGTCACCTACAAAAACTACCCCAGCGCCTTTTTGGACGTGGAGGGCTTCGGCCGGTTCCGGTTCCTCACCGGGCTGGGGGAGCCCGACCCGGCCTGCGTCTACCTGGTGGAGGACGGGGACTGGGCGGACGAGCTGGCACAGGCGGGGTTCGCCGTGGACAGGTACGGCTGCTACGCGGTAGCGTATTGGGAATGAAAAACCTCCCCCGTGGGGGAGGCAGAAAGGGCCCCCGCGGTCTATGACCGCGGGGCCCTTCACGTCAATCCTGGCGGATGTGGATATGGTTATTGATGTGGTTGGCACAGTAGCAGTAGTACCCGTCGCACTTGGAGCAGTAGCGGAACTCCATGTTGGGGTCGTCCTGATCCGTAATCCCGCACACCGCGCACTTGTGGAGGTAGCCCCCCGTCTCCTGGGCCTTTTTCTTTGCCTGCTTCTGGGCCTTCTTGAAGTTGATCACCTGGGGATCCGCGCGGCGCCGGGCAAACCCCAGCTTCATTGACCAGAAAGGCCAGGTGAAAATGAAGTAGTTGATAAAGCTGGGCAGGGCCAGCAGGAGCACGAAGGGCCCGCTCTCCACCGCCTCCAGCAGGATCAGCGCCACGTCCAGAATGGCCAGCCACTTCATCTTGATGGGCAGCACGAACATGAACAGCACCTGCATCTCGCTGTACATGGTGGCGATGACCAGGAAGAAGGACAGGTGGATGTAGTAGATGCTGGTGCCCCCCAGCAGCAGCCCGCCCACAATGGACAGCGCCACCCCGCACAGGTAGAACAGGGTGAACCTGGCCGTGCCCCACTCCCGCTCCAGCATCTGGCCCGTCCAGAACACCACATAGCAGCCCAGCAGAAGATAGAACGGATTGGTGCTCTGGGGCACCAGGATGAAGGTGATCAGCCGCCACACCTGAAAGAGCGGGGGGCCGATGAGGGGGCGGAGAAACAGCAGCATGGGGATCAGCCGTCTCTGCATCAGCAAATCTAAAATGCCCACCACCGCCTGGGCGATGGCGATGTACAGGGCCAGGTTGGGCACCCCGAACCGGGGGTGCCGGGAGCAGAACTTTTCAATGGGGCCGTAGTGATCGTTTCGGTACATCAAGAGGAATCCCTCCTTGAGCGGACTGGGTTATTGGGCTATTATAGCCCTTCCCGCTGGGAAAATAATCAATAAACTGTGAATCATTCCGCGTACAGCCGGACGATGTTCATCAGAATGTCAACCACCGTGTCCATCTCCTCGGCGCAGGCCAGCTCCAGCGGCCCGTGGAAGTTATAGCCCCCGGTGCCCAGATTGGGGCAGGGCAGCCCCATAAAGCTGAGCCGCGCCCCGTCGGTGCCCCCCCGGATGGCCTCGGCAGCGGGGGTGAGGCCCGCCAGCTCCGCCGCCTTGTTGGCATTGTCCACCAGGTGCATACAGTCCGCCAGCTTCTCCTTCATATTGTAGTAGCTGTCCGTCAGGGTCAGCTCGATCCTGGCGGTGGGGTGGGCGGCCTGCACCTGGGCGGCGGCCCGCTCCAGCAGGGCTTTCTTGGCGGTGAACTTCTCCTTGTCGTGATCCCGGACGATGTACTCCATCCGGCAGGCGGCGGCGGTGCCCTCCAGGGCCTCCAGGTGGAAGAAGCCCTGATACCCCTCGGTCTTGCCGGGGACGGCGTCCGACGGCAGCAGGAGGTTGAACTCCTGGGCCAGCAGCAGGGCGTTCTCCATAATCCCCTTGGCCGCGCCGGGGTGGACGGACACGCCGGTGATGTCCACCACCGCCGTGGCGGCGTTGAAGTTCTCATAGGCGATGACGCCGGGAGTGGAGCCGTCCACGGTGTAGGCATACCGGGCCCCGAAGGCGTGTACGTCAAAGTGGTCGGGGCCCTCGCCGATCTCCTCGTCGGGGGTGAAGGCGATGCACAGCCGCCCGTGGGGGACGCCCTCCGCGATGAGCCGCTGGCACAGGGTCATGATCTCCGCGATGCCCGCCTTGTCGTCCGCCCCTAAAAGGGTGGAGCCGTCGGCGGTGATGACGGTTTTCCCCTTGAAACGGGACAGCCAGGGGAAGTCGGCTGCCCGGATCACCCGGCCCTCTTTGGGCAGGACGATGTCGCCGCCGTCGTAGTGCTCATGGACGATGGGGTTCACGTCCTTCCCGGAGAAGGCGGGGGCGGTGTCCAGGTGGGCCAGCAGGCCCAGGGCGGGGACGTGCTCCAGCCCCGGGGTGGCGGGCAGCCAGGCGGTGACGGTGCAAAACTCGTTGACGGAGGGATTCTCCAGCCCCAGCCCGGTCAGCTCGTCCACCAGCAGCCGGGCCAGATCCCACTGGCCGGGGGTGGAGGGGGTGACCCCCGCCCCCTCCGAGGACTGGGTGTTGACCTTCACATACTTCAGCAGGCGTTCACAGGCTCTCATTTATGATAACTTCCTTTCGGTAAAAAATTACAGCATCACCGGGTTCGTCGTCCATTCCAGCCCGCAGGGCCCCGGTTCCCGGCGGCACAGCTGGTACAGGTCGGTGCACCGCCCCTCCAGCTCCAGCAGGGGGATCCCCCGGCCGTGGGCGGGCTTGGTGATCACGGGCAGGGCGGCCTTCCCCTTCATCTCCCGCAGGAGCTCCCGCCCCCGTTCGTTGGCCCCCAGCACCCGGAGATAGGGGGGGCCGTCCGGCCTGCCCCCCGCCCTCAGGCCCAGGGCGGCCCACAGGACAGCCCGCCGGATGCGGGCGTGGGCGTACCGCTTGGTCTTGGCCAGCTCGTAGACCTCCTCCAGCGTCCGCCCCTGCCGCGCCGCCCGGTACAAACGGTGGGACAGCCCCTCCCCGCAGTCGGGCAGGGCGGCAAAGTCCCCCTCGTCCAGGGCGCGCAGGCGGCCCAGCACCCACCGCTCCCCCCACTTCAGGCTGGCGGGGTTGTCCGCCGGGAGCCGCCCGGACAGCATCTCCCCCCGCACAAAGGAGGCGGAGGGGTAGTCCGGGTGATCCCCGCCGTCATGCCCCGCCCCGATCCGGGGGGTGGCGATGGGCCGGATAGGGCTTTTCATGGCGTTCAACGCCCGGATATACTCAATTCCAAGGTTGTTGTTTGGCTGGGCCAGCAATTGGGCCGGCCCAGGCCCCAGCAGCTCGGACACCGCCGCCTGACGGCAGGCGGCAAAGGGCAGCCCCTGATCCAGAAACCGGCGCAGCGCGTCGGGATACCGGGGGCTGTCCAAACAGGCCGCCACCCGCCGGAGGGCGTCCACATCGCCCCGCTCGCTGCCGAAGGACAGGTGGGTGACGACGCCGGCGGCCTCCAAAATGCCTATAGCCCCCCGGGCGAAGGACTCCGCCGAGGACGCCGCCCACACCGTGGGCAGCTCCAGCACCAGATCCGCGCCCCCCTCCAGGGCCCAGCGGGCCCGGATCCACTTGTCCAGCACGGCGCACTCCCCCCGCTGGACGAAGTGGCCGCTCATCACCGCCACCACCGCACACTCCCCCAGCAGCCGCCGGGTCTGGGCGATCTGGTGGGCGTGCCCGCCGTGGAAGGGGTTGTATTCCGCCACAATTCCCGCCACATCCATGGCGCGTCCCCCTTTCCGCAGACTCTCTTTGGCAAAATTGAGAAAAATACTTGCGATATTCCGGCCCCCGTAGTATAATATGTCCGGTATGGGGCGAATTCAATTCGTCCCCTTCGGCCGCCTGCGGGTATTATAATCCAAAAGGCCGGTCGAAGTAAAGTAAAACCGCATAATTCCGTGGAGAGAGGGTTGTGCGGATCGTCTCTGCAAAGCATCACGATTCAAAGGAGTGCGGAACATGAAAGTTCTGGTAATCAACGCCGGCAGCTCGTCCCTGAAGTACCAGCTGCTGGACACCAACACGCAGGAAGTGCTGGCCAAGGGCCTGTGCGAGCGCATCGGCATCGACGGCAAGTTCACCTACAAGGCCCCCGGCAAGGAGACCATCGACGCCAAGGACGTGGCCATGCCCACCCATTCCGAGGCCATCCAGGCCGTGCTGGACGCCCTGGTGGATCCCGCCAACGGCGTGGTGGGCTCCATGAAAGAGATTGAGGCGGTGGGCCACCGGGTCGTCCACGGCGGCGAGACCTTCGCCTCCTCCGTGAAGATCGACGACAAGGTGATGGCCGCCCTGGAGGAGTGCATCCCCCTGGCCCCCCTGCACAACCCCGCCAATATCACCGGCATCAAGGCGTGCACCAAGGTCATGGGCCCCGACGTGCCCCAGGTGGCCGTGTTCGACACCGCCT
This sequence comes from bacterium, assembly GCA_004560375.1. GTDB lineage: Bacteria > Bacillota > Clostridia > Oscillospirales > Oscillospiraceae > Enterenecus. Next base: position 19,417 of record SFVC01000010.1, on the reverse strand, counting down.
TCCACCAGACCATGCCCCCGGTGGCCTACACCTACGCCCTGCCCTATGAGTACTACGAGAAGGACAAGGTTCGCCGCTACGGCTTCCACGGCACCAGCCACAAGTACGTCACCCAGCGGGCGGCGGATATGCTGGGCAAGCCCATCGAGTCTTTGAAGCTCATCTCCTGCCACCTGGGCAACGGCTCGTCCATCGCCGCCGTGTGCCACGGCAAGAGCGTGGACACCTCCATGGGCTTCACCCCCTTGGCCGGCCTGCCCATGGGCACCCGCTCCGGCGATCTGGACGCGGGCATCCTGGAATTCCTGATGAACAAGTACGGCATGGACATCAAGGAGATGCTCAACGTGCTGAACAAGAAGTCGGGCGTGCAGGGCGTGTCCGGCGTGTCCTCCGACTTCCGGGATCTGGGCTCCGCCGCCGAGCAGGGCAACACCCGGGCGGCCCTGGCCCTGGATATGTTCAGCTACGGCGTGAAGAAGTACATCGGGGCCTACGCCGCCGCCATGGGCGGGGTGGACGCCGTCATCTTCACCGCCGGCGTGGGCGAGAACGACGCCCAGCAGCGCATGGCCATCGCCTCCGGCCTAGAGTTTATGGGCATCAAGATGGACGCGGACGCCAACAACGTCCGGGGCAAGGAGGCCATCATCTCCGCCATCGACTCCAAGGTGAAGGTACTGCTCATCCCCACCAACGAGGAGCTGATGATCGCGCTGGACACCGCGGCGCTGGCGTAACGCAAGACAAGAAAAGCCCCCGGCGGAGCTCCGCCGGGGGCTTTTTTACGGGTTCCGCGCCCGGAAAGCCAGATACCCCTCCAAAATGAGGGACGCCGCCACCGCGTCCACGTTCTTTTTGTGGGCCTTCTCCCGCTTCCCGGCGGCGTGGAGGATCTGGTGGGCCTCGATGGTGGTACGCCGCTCGTCCCACAGGCGCACCGGCATACCCGCCTTCTCCTCCACCAGCGCGGCGAAGGAACGGTACAGCTCTGCTCTCGGCCCCTCCGTGCCGTCCATGTTCCGGGGAAAGCCCATCACCAGCTCGTCCGCCTGACGCTCCCGGGCGATCCGGGCCAGCTCCTCCGCCGCCCGCTCCGGCACGCGGCTGGGGATCACCGTGGTGTACCCCGTGAGCGTCCCGGCGGCGTCGGACACCGCCACCCCCGTCCGGGCGTCGCCGTAGTCAATGGCCATGACGCGCATCTCATCCCCTCCAATCAGGAAGTGTTCCCTGTTTCCCGCGCCGCAGGCGCGGGAAACGTGGTTAACACATTATAATTGAAAAGAGAACCCTTGACAAGCCCCCGCAGGTGTGATATGCTATCAGCACCTGTGTGCAGGGCTTTCTTTTTGCGCGCGTTTTTACGGGACGCGGACAAAAACCCTGATCCTCCCCGGGAGGCCGCAGGGAGGCAATGGGCCGATCCCCCGTAGCGATATGCTGGGCGTATTACGCCCAGTGTAAGGCGTCGGATCGGCATAGGCCGTCCGGCGCTTTTTTGCCGGTCAGGCCAAATTCAAAAGGAGGTGCCGAGAATGGCGAAAGCCGGGAACCGTGTAAAGGTCGTGCTGCGCTGCTCCGAGTGCAAGCAGCGCAACTACAACACCAAGAAGAACAAGCGCAACACCACCGAGCGTTTGGAGCTCAACAAGTACTGCCCCTTCTGCAGAAAGCACACTCTGCACACCGAAACCAAGTAATGAGCGCCGCTCACAACGAAAGAAGGGTTAAACGGAATGTCTGAACAGGAGAAGCGGGACAACGCCGCTGAGAAGGAGACCGTAAGCTCCGACAAGAAGGCCAAGGCGCCCAAGAAGAAGGACGCCAAGAAGCCCAACCGCGTCCTGCGCTGGCTCAAGGATCTGAGGGGCGAGCTGAAGAAGGTCACCTGGCCTTCCGCCAAAGACGTGATCAAGAGCGTGGGCATCGTCATCGTGTGCGTCCTCATCGTAGGCGTGTGCATCTGGGTGTTTGACTACCTGGCCCACGCGGTGGTGGGCGCCCTGCTCAATCTCTTTAAAGCGTAACGGGCCATGGCGGACGAACTGAAGTGGTACGTGGCCCACACCTACTCCGGCTATGAGAACACGGTGGCCGTGTCCATCCAGCAGGCTGTGGAGAACCGCAATATGCACGATCTGATCGCCGAGGTGTCCATCCCCCTGGAGACGGTCACCGAGATCACCGACAACGGCCCCAAAACCGTGGAGCGCAAGGTGTTCCCCGGCTACGTGCTGGTGAAGATGATCATGACCGACGAGACCTGGCACCTGGTACGCAACATCCGGGGCGTCACCGGTTTCGTGGGCGCCGCCAACAAGGCCATCCCCCTCACCGACGAGGAGATCGCCGCCATGGGCATCGAGGCCCACGAGGAGGAGATCACCGCCCTGGGGGAGAACGAGATGGCCGCCCTGCGCCCGGAGAAGCGCCCTGTGGTGGAGGTGGACTACGCCGTGGGCGACAGCGTTCGCATCAACGACGGCGCCCTGGCCGGCCAGTTCGGCACGGTGGAGGATCTGGACGCCGAGCGCGGCAAGGTTCGGGTCGTGGTGTCCATGTTCGGCCGGGAGATCCCCGCGGAGCTGGATCTGGATCAGGTGGAAACCATTTAAAAAGACAGGACACAAGCGGCAGGCAGGCCCTGCCAGTGGGAGAAGCCCCAGCGCGGGCTTCGTCACCACCACATTTTATGTAGGAGGTGCTGTTTCAAATGGCACAGAAAATTACTGGATATGTCAAGCTGCAAATCCCCGCCGGCCAGGCAACTCCGGCCCCCCCTGTGGGCCCCGCCCTGGGCCAGCACGGCGTGAACATCGCCGCCTTCACCAAGGAGTTCAACGAGCGCACCAAGAAGGATATGGGCCTGATCATCCCCGTGGTGATCACCGTATACGCCGACCGCTCCTTCTCCTTCATCACCAAGACCCCTCCCGCCCCGGTGCTCATCAAGAAGGCCTGCGGCATCGAGTCCGGCTCCGGCGTGCCCAACAAGACCAAGGTGGCCACCCTGTCCAAGGCGGACTGCCAGAAGATCGCCGAGACCAAGATGCCCGACCTGAACGCCGGCAGCCTGGAGGCCGCCATGAGCATGATCGCCGGCACCGCCCGCTCCATGGGCGTGACGGTGGAAGAATAAGGGAGAGGAGGAATTACAATGGCTAAGAAAGGCAAAAAGTATGTGGACAGCGCCAAGCTCATCGACCGCGCCGCCCAGTATGACGTGAACGAGGCCATGGAGCTGGTGATCAAGACCGCCACCGCCAAGTTCGACGAGACCGTGGAGCTGCACGTGAAGCTGGGCGTGGACTCCCGCCACGCCGACCAGCAGGTGCGCGGCGCCATCGTCCTCCCCCACGGCACCGGCAAGACCGCCCGGGTGCTGGTGTTCGCCAAGGGCGACAAGGCCGACGAGGCCAAGGCCGCCGGCGCCGACTTCGTGGGCGATATGGACATGGTGGAGAAGATCCAGAAGGAAAACTGGTTCGACTTCGACGTCGTCGTGGCCACCCCCGACATGATGGGCGTGGTGGGCCGTCTGGGTAAGGTGCTGGGCCCCAAGGGCCTGATGCCCTCCCCCAAGGCCGGCACCGTCACCCCCAACGTGACCCAGGCCGTCAACGAGATCAAGGCCGGTAAGGTGGAGTACCGCCTGGACAAGACCAACATCATCCACTGCCCCATCGGCAAGGTGTCCTTCGGCCCCGAGAAGCTGTCCGACAACCTGAACGCCCTCATGGGCGCCATTGTCAAGGCCAAGCCCGCCGCCGCCAAGGGCCAGTACGTCAAGAGCTGCGTCGCTGCGTCCACCATGGGCCCCGGCGTGAAGCTGAACACCGGCAAGTTCGCGTAATCCTAACATAATGAAGGGCCGCCGGCAGATGCCGGCGGCCCTTTTTATTCCAAACCATTAAAAAATGCATTGAACTCCACATGAAAAATCCGCTTCAGCGCAACCAGCTCACTTACCTTGATATTCATCCGATTGGTTTCAATTTTCGCATAGGTGCTTTTTGATATTTTAAGCCCCATAATCTGCATTTTCGCAATGGTCTGCTCTTGGGTCAGTCCAGCGTCCTTGCGTAATCTGCTGATATTATGGCCAATATCCAAATCAGATCTCAACTTTTGCATGATACCACCGCAAAATTCGTTATTAAGAATTTTTCTTGATTTTAACAAATTGTGGTGATATAATGTTTCGCAATAGCGAATTTTTTATGCAGGAGTTGGCATAAATGAAAAAACTTCCCCAAGCCGCACGAATTTTGATTGGCGCAGCCGCATTAGTCGGGTCAGCCATCCTGTCATGGATTCTGGAATACTTTATCGGAACTATTTCAATGCTAACTATTATCCCCGGTGCCATTGTTTTTGCGGTGCTGAATCCGGAGCTGCTGGATGGACAATAGAGCTGGACACGAGGCGAAGCCTGTGATAAAATAAGCACGACCGACCTCCACTTCGGTCCAACCGGCGGGCAGAGAGCCGCGGGCGGGAAAGCGCGTTCCCGCCCGGAAGGAACGCCCGCCGCTGCGCCAACGCGATGGCGCTCTAAACATAAAGGAGGCTTTTTTGATGCACAGGTTTTCCGTCCGTGATCTGACCATTGCCGCCATGGTGGCGGCGCTCTACACCGTGATGGGCTATTTCGCCAACATCTTCGGCCTGAACTTTCTGGTGTTCCAGTGCCGGTTTGCCGAGGCCCTCACCGTGCTGCCCTTCCTGTTCCCCGCCGCCGCGCCGGGGCTGGTGGTGGGGTGCTTCCTCACCAACCTGCTGTCCCCCTTCGGCCCGCTGGACTGGCTGTTCGGCACCCTGGCCACCGCCATCGCCGCGTGGCTGACCATGAAAATGCCCAGGTGGTATCTGGCGGCCCTGCCCCCCATCCTGATCAACGCCCTGATCCTGTCCCCCATGTGGGCCTGGACGGAGGTGGGCGCGCTGAACGGGGCGTTCTGGACGGCCTGCGGCTGGAACGCCCTCACCTTTATTCCTGCCGAGGCGCTGGTGTGCTACGCCCTGGGCACGCCGCTGCTGAAGCTGCTGCCCCGGATCCCCGTGCTGAAACCCGCCCTGCGCCCCCAGGCCCAGACCCCCGCGGCTTGAATATGCCAAATCCCCCGGACGGTGGAGCGTCCGGGGGATTTTCGCGTTTCTCACTTCTTGCAGTACGCGGCTATGGCTGCGCTCATCTTCTCCGCCGTGCCGGGGCCGTACTTATCCAGGTTCTCCCGGAACCGGGGGTCGTTGGCATACATCTCCCCCAGGCAGGCCAGGATGCTGTCAGTGCAGTTGTAGTGGTACTTGGTGATGTGCTCCTGCCAGCGGCGCACCAGCGCCCGGGCCTCCTCCCCTGTGGGATCGGCGCATTGGCCGAAGGCGGTGAAAATCTCCTCCATCTCCGCCCGGATGGCGTCCTCCTGCTGGGGCGTATAGTCCTTGTGCTTCTCCCGGCTCTCCAGGAACGCCTCGGTGTTCCCCCAGCGATCCGCCGCCTCCCGGGCGTACTGATCCCGCACCTTCTCCCAGTCCACCCGGGTGGGCTTGGGTCTCTCGTCGTACATGATAGTCCCTCCAATCGTCTCGTCCACCAGCCGAAGCATATCGTCCAGCCGCCGCCGCTTCAGCAGCAGCAGGTTCCGGTGCTTTCGCAGCGCCTCGGCCCGGTCGTTGTCCGGGGCGGTCAGGATGCGCCCGATCTGCTCCAGGGGCACGCCCAGCTCCCGGTAAAACAGGATCTGCTGTAACTGGGCCATGGCCTCCCCGCCGTAAAACCGGTATCCGGCGGGGGTCACCTCGGTGGGCTTCAGCAGCCCGATCTCGTCGTACCAGCGCAGCGTCCGGACGCTGACGCCCGCCAGCCGCGCCGCCTGGCTCACGGAATACCGCACCCTTCTCACCTCCAGGGGACACTCTACCCCATGACGTAACGGGAGAGTCAAGGGGGTTTTCAAAAATTTTTATGCCCACGCCTCCCGCAGCAGTTCCGCCGCCCTGCCGATCTCCTCCATGCCCAGCCCCGCGAAGCCCAGCACCACGGTGGAGGGCCGCGGGGGGGCGGCGTGGCAGTACCGGCTCAGCGGGTGGATGCGGACGGACTTCTCCGCCGCCCGGGCCACCAGTTCCTCCTCGCTGAACCGGGGCAGGGTGAGCAGGAAATGCAGCCCCCCCTCCGCCCCGGAGATGGACGCGCCGGGGATGTCGGACAGCGCCCCGGTGAACAGGGCGCACTTTTTCCGGTACAGGTTCCCCGTCCGCCGCAGGTGCCGCCCGTACAGCCCCTGGACGAGGAAGCGGCGCAGGCTCTCCTGCTCGAACCGGGAGACGGTGCACGCCCCGTGGGAGAAGGTGCTCCGGTACCGCTCCAGCAGGGGGCGGGGCAGGATCAGGTAGGCCGCCCGGATGGCCGGGGCGATGGAGCGGGAGAAGGTGCCCAGATACACCACCCGCCCCGCTCGATCCAGCCCCTGCATGGCCGGGATGGGCCGGGACGACCAGCGGAACTCGCTGTCGTAGTCGTCCTCGATGATCCACCGATCCGGGGCGGATGCCGCCCAGTGGAGCAGCCGGCTGCGCCGCCCCACGGGCATGGTGACCCCCAGGGGGAACTGGTGGGAGGGGGTGACGTAGGCCATCAGCGCGCCGCTGTCCGCCAGGGCCTCGGGGCACATCCCCTCCCCGTCCACGGGGATGGGGACGGCCTGCCGCCCGTGGAGGGTGGCGGCGGCATAGGCGGCGGGATAGCCCGGATCCTCCAGCGCCACCGCCCGCTGCTCGGGCAGGAGCTGGAGCAGCAGGGACAGCAGGTAGTCCGCCCCCGCCCCCACCACGATCTGCTCCGGGTCGCACCGCACCCCCCGGTACTGGGCCAGCAGGGAGGCCAGGGCCTCCCGGAGGGGCTCGTCCCCCTGGGGGTGGCCCCGCTGGAGCAGGCCGGGGTTCTCGTACACCGCCTCCTTGGTGATCCGCGCCCAGGAGGAGAAGGGGAAGGCGGATACGTCCACCGCCGAGGTGGAGCAGTCGTAGGCCCACCGGGAGGGGGCCGGGCCGGCGGCCCTCACCGGCGGGACGGCCAGGCCGGGGGCGGGGGGCAGCAGGTCGGCGCACACATAGCCGCTGCGGGGCTTTGCCAGCACGTAGCCCTCCGCCGCCAGCAGGGAGTAGGCCGTCTCCACCGTGCTCATGCTCACCCCCGCCAGGGCGCACATCCGCCGCTTGGAGGGCAGCTTCGCCCCCGGGGACAGGGCGCCGGACTGGATGGCCCCGGCGATGTGGCGGTAGAGCTGATCGTACAGCGGCGCGCCGCTGTGGAACACCGGGAGGGGGAAAGATTGGGCCACGGGGACACCTCCAAACGGGTCGGGAGGGTCAGACGTCAAAATCTGACCCCATAAAAAAGTTGAAAACTGGGACTGGAAGCAATGCCAGTTTTGCCTATAATAGCACCAGAACCAGGGGCCCGTCAAGGCCCCGGAAGGAGCTGGGTAAGATGAACCAATCCAAAAGCAAACAGGCCGTGCTGATGCTCTGCCTCACAGCCATGATGGCGGCGCTGGTGGCGGTAGGCTCCAAGGCGGAAATTCAAATCCCCTCGATCCTGGGCAGCGACCGCTTCCACCTGGGCAACGTGATGTGCGCCCTGTCGGGGCTGCTGCTGGGGCCCTGGTGGGGGGCGCTGGCCTCGGGGCTGGGCTCCGCCATCTTCGACCTGTTCGACCCCATCCGCATCACCGAGGCCCCCATCACCTTTGTCACCAAGGGGGTATACGGCCTGGTGGCCGGGGCGGTGTTCTTCAAGTTATTCAAGGGCAGGAGCAACTATGTGAACGAGGCCGTTGCCAGCGGGGCGGCGGCGGTGAGCTACATCGTCCTCTATCTGTCCAAGAGCTTTTTCTACAACGGCCTGCTCATCAAGGGTCTCACCGCCGATGCGGCGTGGCTGGCCGTGCTGGGGCGGATCCCCAACTCGGTCTTTAACGGCATCGTGGCGGTGATCTTCGCCCCCATCCTGGGCGTGGCCCTCCACAAGGCGCTGAAGGCGGCCCACCTGGAGGAAAAGCTGCCCCTCCCCTCAAAGCCCGTCTGAGGGGAGGCCGTCCCCCCACGAAAATGAAAGGCCCCCCGGCTCACGCCGGAGGGCTTTCATTTTTTGAGAAAAGAGAGAGGGAGGATAGAGATTGTCTGGCTTTCTTCCTGACATGATGATAATACCAGACCGCAAGGGGGGAATGTTGGACAATTTGAGAACCTTCTGTGAAGGATTTGTGAATTCCCCCGGGCGGGCCGCCCCCCTTCGATCTCTTGGCGGCAATTCCGGCAAAACCTGCCAAACTCCCCCTCACCGGCGGCCCCGGTAGTTGGAGCGCCCGCTCCCCCGCCGCCCGCCGCCGGAGTAGCTGTACCGCTTGGCCCGGCGGCGCTTGGGCCGCAGGACGGCTATGTAAAGGATCAGCAGCAGGATCAGGATCACGCCACCGATCACCGCCGCCTTCACCCACCACTTGCCCCAGTAGATCTCAATCTGCTGGACGGTATACAGGAAGTCCGACCGGGCCACGCTGTCCGCCGCCACCATGTCCAGGGTGCCGTACTCCACCCCGTCGTACTTCAGGGTGACGGTGCCCAGTTTGTCCCCGGCGGTGATGGGGGCCTCGATGGGCTCGGTGGGCAGGTCGAAGATCAGCTCCGCCTGTTTGGGGTCGTAGTCCGACGGCATGGTGGCGGAGATCTCCCCCACCGGCTGGGCCAGCACGTAGTCCCCCTCGTCGGACAGGGAGACGGCCACCTCCCGGAGCACGTCCTCCGTGTCCTGGTTCAGCAGGGTGATCCGGTGGAAGTTCTGGAAGGCCCACTCCAGCAGCCGCTTGGATTCGGACAGGTGCTTGTAGTCCCGGTTCCCGTTCTCGTCGGTGACCACCTCCGAGCCCAGCACCACGCAGTAGAAGGTGCGGCCCAGCTCGTCCACGGCGGCGGAGGCCAGACAGCGGCCCGCCTCCTCGGTGTTGCCCGTCTTGATGCCGATGGCTTTGGAATAGAGGTAGCCCGTGAAATACCAGCTTCCCAGCAGGCCGTTGGTGGTGTAGATGGTGCGCTCGGGCTGCATATTGGTGGCGGGGATGGTGTAGGACGGGGAGCGCACAATGGTGCGGAAGGTCTCGTTGTCCATGGCGGCCCGGGACATGAGGTAGATGTCATAGGCGGTGGTGTAGTGCTCCGGGTCGTGGAGGCCGTGGGGGTTGGTGAAGTGGCTGTCCTTCATGCCCAGCTCCTGGGCCTTGGCGTTCATCCGGGCGGCGAAGTCCGTGACGCCTCCCAGGGCCTCCGCCAGGATGTTGCAGGCGTCGTTGCCCGAGGGCAGCAGGTCGCAGTACAGCAGCTGCTGGATGGTGAGGGTCTCCCCCGCCTTGATGTCGGCGGTGGAGCTGCCCAGGGGCAGGTTCACCGCCTGGGCGGAGGCGGTGACGGGGGTGTCCAGGGAGAGCTCCCCCCTGTCCACCGCCTCCAGCACCACCAAAGAGGTCATGATCTTGGTGATGGAGGCGGGGTACATCCGCTGGCGGGCGTTGAAATCGTACAGCACCTCGCCGGTGTCGCCGTCCACAATGACCACCGCCCGGGCGTGGGGCTGGGGATCCTCCAGGGCGGCGGCGGGAACGGTGAGGGCCAGGGCCATCAGCCCTGCCAGCAGCAGAGAAAGAAAACGATATTTTTTCATAGGAATCTCCCGTCATCTGTGATATAATAACAGCAATCGCCGCGCAAGGCGTAAAAACGGCTCGCAGCTATGCTATAATAACGTGGTGTGCGGCTCCGCGGCCTGTCCGTGGGCCGTATTAACGCCATTATATCAGAAAGTGTGCCCCGGCGCAACTGGGGGATACAGGTTTCTGTGGGGGAGGGAACGCGGATGAAACCATCAGGCGCGGCGCGCCGGGTGTTAGCCGTTATCATGGCGGCTGGGGCCGCCATGATCCTGTGCTTCGCAGGGCGAAGCACAACGGCAGCGCCTCTGGATCCCGTTCCCCGGACGCCGCCGGCGGCAGAATCCGTTTCGGCGGACACGGTGGACGTGAATACCGCGGGACTGGAGGAGCTCATGTCCCTGCCCGGCATCGGGGCGGTGCGGGCCCAGGCCATTCTGGACTACCGGGCGGAGCACGGCCCCTTCCGCTACCCGGAGGAGCTGATCCGGGTGAAGGGCATCGGAGAAGGAATCCTGTCCGGAATTTTGGAACAGATTACAACAGGAGGTGAAGGCGGTGCCGAGGATTCTGGTGGTTGACGACGAGCGCGTCATGGTAAAGGGCATCAAATTCAATCTGGAAAACGAGGGCTATCAGGTGGAGACGGGCTCCGACGGGGAGGAGGCGGTGGACAAGGCCCGCACGGGCCAGTTCGACCTCATCATCCTGGATCTCATGATGCCCAAGATCGACGGGCTCCAGGCCTGCATGAAGATCCGGGAGTTCTCCAACGTGCCGGTGATCATGCTGACGGCCAAGGGGGAGGACGCGGACAAGATCATGGGCTTCGAGTGCGGGGCGGACGACTACATCACCAAGCCCTTCAACATCCTGGAGCTGAAGGCCCGCATCCGGGCCCTGCTGCGCCGCGCGGCCTCCTCCGCCCAGCAGCAGCGGGAGGCCGACCGGCTCACCCAGGGCAGCATCACCCTGGATCTGGCGGAGCGGGCGGCCTGGCGGGACGGCAGCCCGGTGGAGCTCACCGCCAAGGAGTTCGACTTGATGGTGCTGCTGATGCAGAACCCGGGCCGGGTGTACAGCCGGGAGAACCTGCTGAACCTGGTGTGGGGCTATGAGTATATCGGGGAGTTCCGCACCGTGGACGTGCACATCCGCCGCCTGCGGGAGAAGCTGGAGCCCGACCCCGCCAACCCAGAGCACATCCTCACCAAGTGGGGCGTGGGGTACTATCTGGCCAATAATTCGTAAGCCGCGAAGCCGTCCAGCCGCCTCGCGGAGAGAGGGCGCGGGCAGGCGCTTCCAAAGGGAGCCGCCCGCGCCGGGAAAGGAGGGATCGCCATGACAACAGCGGCAAAGCAGCAGGGCCGGGAACCCCGGGTGCCCTTTTTTCGCAGCATCCAGGTCAAATACGCCCTGACCTACCTGCTGGTGGTGGCGGCCATCCTGATCGTGATGAACACCTACCCCCTGCTGATGGTGGAGAACATGGTGTTCTCCTCCAAGGAGAGCAACCTGAAGCGGCAGGCCCTGGTCATCGGCTCCGCCCTGGCGGTGTCCGAGACCCTCACCCGTGAGGGGGTGGAGCAGACTATGGCGGTGCTGGAGAAGGCCCAGGGCACCCGGGTGCTGGTGGCGGACGCCTCCGGCCTCATCCTGTACGACAGCTCCACCCTGGACAACCGGCTGGGCCACTACGCCCTCATGGGGGAGGTGGTGGCCGCCCTGCGGGGGAAGGACGTGGCCCGCAGCGAGTACCGGGAGGGGGCCATCCGCTGCCGGGCGGCGGTGCCCGTGCTGTACCACGGGGCCACCCTGGGGGCGGTGTACCTCTATGAATACGACGCAGAGCAGGCCCAGGTGTTGCTGTCCATCCAGTCCAACCTGCGGTACATCTCGCTGGTGATCGGCGTGGCGGCGGCGGCGCTGGTGCTGCTGCTGTCCAAGGCCCTCACCCGGAGCACCGGGCGGCTGCTGTCCGCCATCCGCCGGGTGCGGGAGGGCGAGTACAGCCACCGGGTGGACGCCCGGGGGCGGGACGAGATGGCCCAGCTGGCCGACGAGTTCAACCAGCTCACCGACCGCTTGCAGACCACGGAGGAGGCCCGGCGGCGGTTCGTGTCCGACGCCTCCCACGAGCTGAAAACCCCCCTGGCCTCCATCCGCCTGCTCACCGACTCCATTTTGCAGAATGACAGCGTGGACATGGGCACCGTCCGGGAGTTCGTGTCCGACATCGGGGAGGAGGCCGACCGCCTCACCCGCATCAGCGAGCACCTGCTGGCCCTCACCCGGCTGGACGGCGGCCCGGAGCGGCAGCGGGAGCCGGTGGAGCTGGGGGCGGTGGCGGAAAAGGTAGCCCATATGCTCACCCCCCTGGCCCAGGCCACGGGGGTGGAGCTGAAGTGCCGCATCGAGCCCGCCTGCGCCCTGCTGGCCACGGAGGACGACGTCTACCAGGTGGCCTTCAACCTGATGGAAAACGCCATCAAGTACAACCAGCCCGGGGGCCGGGTGGACGTGACGGTGCGGCGCTTGGGGGGCAAGGCGTCCCTGGTGGTGTGCGACACCGGTGTGGGCATCCCCCCGGAGGATATGCCCAAGATCTTCGACCGGTTCTACCGGGTGGACAAGGCCCGCTCCCGTGCCGCCGGGGGCACGGGCCTGGGTCTGTCCATCGCCCGGGACACCGCCCGCCTCCACGGCGGGGACATCAAGGTGGGGCCCAACCCGGCGGGGAAGGGCGCCCGGTTCGAGGCGGAATTCCCCGCCCTGAAGGAGGGGGACAGGCCATGAGAAAACGGATGGGGGCGCTGCTGGCGGCGGCGCTGCTGCTGGCGCTGGCCACGGCCTGCCTCGCCCAGGGCGGGCAGGAGGAGGACGGCCTGCGCCTGTGGTTCGCCGTCCCGGCGGCGGAGCAGAGCCGGGAGGTGTCGGCGGCGCTGTCCTCCTGCCCCTACGGCGGGGAGGAGAGCGTGTCTGCCCTGCTGGCGGCGCTGCTGGCGGGGCCGCCCCAGGACAGCGGACTGATCCGGGTCATACCGGAGGGCACCCGGGCGGTTCGCTGGGCGGTGGAAAACCGGACGGCCCAGGTGGAGCTGTCGGAGGAGTACGCCGCCCTGGCGGGCATCGACCGGACGCTGGCGGACTACTGCGTGGCCCTGACCCTGTGCCAGCTGCCCGGGGTGGACGGAGTGCGTCTGTCCGCCGGGGAGGGGGACGGCGGCCGCCTGCTCCGGACGGGGGACGCCATCTTCTCCGGCGCGGAGGAGGAGCCGGTGGACGTGACCGCCGCCCTCTACTTCCGCCGGGCGGACGGGCGCACCCTGGGCTATGAGCTGCGGGTGTTCCGGCTCACCGAGGAGGAGGCCCCGGCCAAGGCGGTGCTGGAGGCGCTCATCGCCGGGCCGGAGGACGAGGGGCTGTCCGCCCTGCTGCCCCCGGATCTGACGGTGCGGGCGGCCTGGGTGGACGACGGGGTGTGCTACGCCGACCTGTCCGCCGCCCTGCTGGCCGCCCCGCCGGAGGACGCCGGGGAACAGGAGCTGGTGATCTCGTCCATCGTGGAGACGCTGTGCAGCCTGGACAAGGTGGAGCAGGTGCGGCTGCTGGTGGAGGGCAGCGCGCTGACGGCCTACGGCGGGCTGGATCTGTCGGGGCCGCTGTCGGCGGGGTAACGTCCGCTCCCCATCGGGGGGCCGTCCCCACCTTCCACCCGGTGGAAGGTGGAAAAAATTTTGGGAAGCCTCTTGACCTTTCACCCTGTGGAAGGTGTAGGATACGTCCATGGAGGGAGGAACGCAGATGAAGATCAATCAGGTGGAGCAGCTGGTGGGGATCACCAAGGGCAACATCCGCTTCTACGAAAAGGAAGGGCTGCTCACCCCCGGTCGCAATCACGACAACGGCTACCGGGACTACAGCGACGCCGACGTGGCGTGGCTGAAAAAAATCAAACTGCTGCGGATGCTGGACGTACCCATCGAGGAGATCCGCCTCCTCAAGGCCGGGACGCTGACCCTGGAGGACGCCATGGGCCGGCACATCATCCAGCTGGAGCGCCGCCAGGCCAACCTGGAGGCGGCCCAGGGCGTGTGCGCCCAGATCCGGGACAGCGGCCGCCAGCTGGACAGCCTGGACGCCGACGGGGTGCTGGAGAGCATGGAGCGGCAGGAACAGGAGGGGACAAAGTTTATGAACGTGGGAAAACAGGATAAGCTCACCCGGTACGTCAGCCCCGTGGGGGCGGCGGTGGTGGTGCTGGCCATGATGGCGGCGGTGATCGCCCTGATCGTGTGGGGCTTCACCGTGGATCCGGCGGACGCGCCCCCCATCGGGGTGGTCATCGCCATCGCGGCGGTGCCGGTGGTGATCATCATCGGCGTGCTGGCGGCGCTGTACCAGCGCATCAAGCAGATCAAGGGAGGGGAAGAAGATGCTGCTTCTCAATATTGATCACATTCCCGGACGGGAGATCGAGCCGCTGGGCATCGTGAAGGGCTCAGTGGTGCAGTGCAAGAGCTTTGGCAAGGACTTTATGGCGGGGATGAAAACCTTTGTGGGTGGCGAGATCGAGGCGTACACCGCCATGCTCACCGAGGCCCGGCAGCTGGCCACCAAGCGGATGGTGGACGAGGCGGAGGCCCTGGGCGCGGATGCGGTGCTGAACATCCGCTACGCCTCCGCGTCCATCATGCAGGGGGCGGCGGAGATCACGGTGTACGGCACGGCGGTGAAATACAAGTGACCTTTGACCCGCTGTAACCTTTGAATATCTGTAGGGAAAGGGGCAATGAGCGCCGGCGGCGCTCGTCCATCGCCGACCGAGTCGAAGACGAGAACCACCGCACGACCATGTAGGGGAGGGGCTTGCCCCTCCCGCTTTGAAGGGTCAAAACCCTTTCCCCGGGAGGGGCAAGCCCCTCCCCTACATAGCACAAACCGTTTGTTTTCAGAAAGAAGGTTCTTTTATGCTTCGCATCGAACACTATTCCAAGACCTACCCCGGCGGCAAAAAGGCGGTGGACGACCTGTCCCTCCACGTGCGCCCCGGCGAGATCTACGGCTTCATCGGCCACAACGGGGCGGGTAAAACCACCACCCTGCGGGCGGTGGCCGGGGTGATGGACTTCACCGAGGGCGTCATCACCATCGACGGACACGATATCAAGAAGGATCCGGTGGGGGCCAAGCGGGTCACCGCCTTCCTGCCCGACAACCCGGATCTGTACGAGTTCATGAAGGGCATCGACTATCTGAACTTCATCGCCGACCTGTACGACCTGCCGGCGGAGCAGCGGACGAAGGACATCGCCAAGTACGGGGACGCCTTTGAGCTGACGGGGAACCTGGGCTCCCCCATCGGCAGCTACTCCCACGGAATGCGGCAGAAGCTGGCGCTGATCTCCGCCTTTATCCGCCGCCCCAAGCTGCTGATTTTGGACGAGCCCTTCGTGGGTCTGGATCCCTCCGCCTCCCACCTGATGAAGGGGTACTTGGCGGAGCTGTGCCAGAACGGCTCGGCGGTGTTCTTCTCCACCCACGTGCTGGAGGTGGCGGAGAAGCTGTGCCACCAGATCGCCATCATCAAGGACGGGCGGCTGGTGAAGTGCGGCCCCACCGAGGATCTGGTGGGCGACTCCTCCCTGGAGGACGTGTTCCTGGAGCTGGAGGGAGAGAAATGAAAAAGTTCTTCGCCCTGCTGAAGGTGAGCGTCAAGTCCATGCTGCTGTCCTCCACCAACTCCCGGGGGAAAAGCCGGAAGAAGGCGGCCACCGGCGCGGGGGCCATTCTGCTCATCGCCTTTTTGGGGCTTTATCTGTCCGGGCTGTACAGCTCCATGCTGATGCAGGTGCTGGCCCC
Organism: bacterium; assembly: GCA_004560375.1. GTDB lineage: Bacteria > Bacillota > Clostridia > Oscillospirales > Oscillospiraceae > Enterenecus. The sequence continues at coordinate 3,848 of SFVC01000010.1, read as the reverse complement.
CATCCATATGGAGGTGCTGGTGTTCATCTTCATGGGCATGGGGGCGCTGGTGGGCGGGCTGCTGTTCACCGCCTTCGCCGTAAAGGGCGTGGTGTTCGGCGGCTGGGACAACGACCTGCTGCTGAGTATGCCCGTGTCCACCACCGCGCTGATGGCCAGCCGGGTGGCGGCCATCTATCTGGAGAACCTGCTGTTCTCCCTGTTTGTGCTGGCCCCCGCTGGAGCGGTGTGCGCCTTTATGACCCAGAGCGGGGTGGGCCACAGCCTGCTGTTCTGGGTGCGGCTGCTCATCGCGGTGGTGGCCCTGCCCCTGCTGGACACGGCGCTGTCCGTGCTGCTGGGGGCGCTGGTGGCCTTTTTGTCCGCCCGGGTCACCCGCGGGGCGCTGGGGCAGAACATCATCATGGGCGTCTACATGGCGGCGGTGTTCTGGTTCGCCTTCAACCTCAACGGCATGATCCAGGGTCTGGCGGAAAACGCCGCCGGCGTGAAGGAGTCCCTGTCCTGGGCCGCCCCCATGCTGTGGATGGCGGACGGCATCCTGGGGGACTGGGGCAGGCTGCTGGCCTTTACGGCCTGCTGTATCATTCCCTTTGCCCTGGTGGTGTTCGGCCTGGGCGAGGTGTACCGGCAGGCGGTCACCGCCTTCGCCGCCCGCTCGGCCCGGAATGACTACAAGCTGTCCGCCCAGGCCGCCTCCGGCCAGAAAAAGGCCCTGCTGATGAAAGAGGCCCGCCGGTTCTTCGGCACCCCCATGTACCTGTGGAACGCCGGCATCGGCCTCATCATGCTGGTGGGCATGGGGGTGGCGGCCATCGTGATGCAGGGAAAGCTGGACGAGTTTCTCACCATGGCGGGAGGCGCGCTGCCTGTCATGCCCATCGCGGCGGTGGTGATGGGCTTCTGCCTGTGCACCTGTGTCATCGCCGCGCCGTCCATCAGCCTGGAGGGCAAGTACCTGTGGATCCTCCGGGAGGCCCCGGTGGGGGAGCAGCCCCTGCTGTGGATCAAGACCGGCTTTGAGCTGCTGCTCACCGTGCCCTGCACCGTCATCGCCGGGGTGCTCCTCACCATTGCCCTGCGGCTGTCCGTCGGGGAGGGGGCGGTGATGCTGCTGGCCGCCCTCCTGTTCAGCGTGATCCACGCCGCATTCGGGGTGCTTATGGGCCTGACCTTCCCCAAGCTGGACGCGGTGAACGAGACGGTGGTGGTGAAGCAGTCCCTGGCCGTCACCCTGGGGATGTTCGTGCCCATGGCGGTGCTGGGGGTGTGCGCCCTGCTGTACTGGCTGGGCGGCCTCATCGCCCCGGCGGCGGCGCTGGCCCTGCCGCTGGTGCTGCTGGCGGCGTTCGCGGCGGCGTGCGCCCTGATTCTGGCGAAAAAGGGCCCCGCCATGCTGCGGGCGCTGTAAGAATACCCGGCCCGGGGCGCTCCCTTGACAGGGACGGCCCCGGGCCCTATAATTTTCCCTGTGAATACAGGTTCTAACAAAAAAGGGGGGCTGGCAATGGACAACGGGAAGCGGGTTCTGGTGGCCATGAGCGGCGGGGTGGACTCCAGCGCGGCGGTTTGCCTGCTGAAGGAGCAGGGCTATGACTGCGTGGGGGCCACCATGGAGCTGTACGGCACCCCGCCCGAGGCGCTGGACGACGCCCGGGCGGCGGCGGAGCGGATGGGGATTCCCCACCACGTCCTCCCCCTGTGCCGGGAGTTTGAGGAGCAGGTGATCCGCCGGTTCGTGGAGGGCTACCGGCGGGGGGAGACCCCCAACCCCTGCGTGGACTGCAACCGCTACCTGAAGTTCGGCCTGCTCCACGCCAAGGCCCGGGAGCTGGACTGCGGCTATCTGGCCACCGGGCACTACGCCCGGATTGTGGACGACGGGGCGGGGGGCTTCCGGCTGACCAAGGCCGCCGACCTGTCCCGGGATCAGAGCTATGTGCTCTACCCCATCCCCCGGGCGCTGCTGGGCCGCACCCTGTTTCCCCTGGGCGGGCTCACCAAGGCCCAGACCCGGGAGATCGCCGCCCGGGCGGGCTTTGCCAACGCCGGCAAACGGGACAGCCAGGACATCTGCTTCATCCCCGACGGGGACTACCTGTCCTTCCTGGAGCGGTACACCGGCCAGACCTTCCCGGAGGGGGACATTCTGGATCTGGACGGCAAGGTGGTGGGCCGCCATAAGGGGGCGGCGGGGCTCACCCTGGGCCAGCGCCGGGGGGTGGGGGTGTCGTCGTCCGGGCGGATCTACGTGTGCTCCAAGTGCATGGCGGACAACACCGTCACCGTGGGGCCGGAGGAGGCGCTGTACTCCACCGGCTGCGCCGCCGCGGACTGGAACTGGCTGATCGACCCGCCGTCGGCCCCCTTTGCCGCCCTGGTGAAAACCCGCTACCGCCAGCGGGAGCAGCCCGCCACGGTGATCCCAGAAGGGGATCGGGTGCGGCTGGAGTTTGAACAGCCCCAGCGGGCGGTGACGCCGGGGCAGGCGGCGGTGGTTTACGACGCCGCCGGCACAGTGCTGGGCGGCGGCACCATTACGGAGGTTTTCCAATGACAGAAGAAGCGGCCCCCGGCGCAATGCACCGGGGGCCGCTGTTTTTCATCTGAGTGGAAGTCAATCAGTCCAGGGTCACCAGCTCGTACTCCCGGGTGCCGATGCCCAGGTCGGCGGCGGCCTCCACGGTGTGGACGCCGTTGAGGGACTCGATGCGCTCAATGAGATCCGCCTTGCCCGGGTCATCGGAGGCGTACACCAGATCCAGGCAGGCCTGATCCAGCGCCACCGGATCCAGGGAGGCCAGCATACCGATATCCCCGATCTTGGGGTCGGCGGCCACGGCGCAGCAGTCGCAGTCCACCGACATATTCTTCATCACGTTGAGATAGGCCACCTTGCCCTTGAAGTGATCATGGATGGACCAGGCGGCGTCCGCCATGGACTCCAGGAAGGAGTCGTGATCCGCGTCCCAGAACTTGTCCATGTCGCCGGCGCCGTGGATATATTGCTTGCCCCGGGAGGAGGCCAGGCCGATGGAGATATTCTTCAGCGACCCGCCGAAGCCCCCCATGGGGTGGCCCTTGAAGTGGGTGAGCACCAGCAGGGAGTCGTAGTTCTTCAGGTTGGCCCCCACGAAGTTCTTCTGGATGACCTTGCCGCCGGGGACGGCCAGCTCCATGTCCTCCTTCTCGTCCAGGATGTCCACCGCGGCGGCGTCCGACCAGCCGTGCTTCTTCATCGTCTCCCAGTGGGCGGCGGTGGTGTTCCGGCCGCCGTCATAGGCGGTGTTGCACTCCACGATGGTGCCCCCCACCTTGTCGATCATGGGCTTCCAGAAGTCGGGGCGGAGGAAGTTCTGGTTCCCCGGCTCGCCGGAGTGGAGCTTGACCGCCACCTTGCCCGGCAGCTGGACGCCCAGGGCGTCGTACAGCCGGAGCAGGGCTTCGGGGGTGAGCTCACGGGTGAAATATACCTTGGCCTTCATAACAATACCTCCTGTGTTTCGTTTGTTCCCCCACATTTTATAAAAAGAAGGGCGGCCCGTCAAGTCCTTTTCTGGTGGAGCAGGTACACCGTCTCCACATGGGCCAAAAGGGCAAAATAAATCACAGAAACAAATCTATCTACCTTATCGGTCGTGGGGAATATGTCCTCAGACCTATGCTGGCTCATCCGATACCAGGTAAATCTTCTCCTTATCAAAGCAAATCTGTGTGGTATGGTTATAAATTTGAATCATATCTTCCATCTTATCCATTAATACTCCAGTTCCTGGGTCGTTGATTGTGGCGAAGTGATGAACTGCTTCTTTCTCCATTTCAACAGCATTTTTTCTCAGACGTTCGCC